>NZ_JCAXES010000011.1:0-196907 GCF_059758695.1 Stenotrophomonas sp. GQ19
TCGGGCGCGGAACGGATATCGGCACTCGTTTGGGAACCGGCCCTACCTCGGCGGGTGCCAGACGCAGAAAGGCCGCCCGAAGGCGGCCTTTCTGCATGCAGCAACGTCGCGAGGACGTCAGTGCATCATGTGCACGTTCATGTTGTGCATGACCCACAGCGAGCCGGCGACGATGATGCCGATCACCACCACGGTGAAGGCCGCCGCGCTGACGTTCCAGCGCTGCTCCGACGAGCGGTTCAAGTGCAGGAAGAACACCAGGTGCACCAGGATCTGCAGCACCGCGGCGATCACGATGATCACGCCGGTGGTGAAGGTCGGCAGGTTGCCGTGCATCACCAGCCAGAACGGGATGATCGTCAGGATCGCGGCCAGCGCGAAGCCGACCAGGTACGACTTGACGCTGCCGTGGCTTTCGCCGCCGGCACCATGGTCGTGTGCGTGGTTGTCGTGTGCGGACATTACAGCGCTCCCTTCAGGTAGACGACGGAGAACACGCCGATCCAGATCAGGTCCAGGAAGTGCCAGAACAGGCTCAGGCACGCCATACGGGTCTTGTTGGTCGGGGTCAGGCCGTTCTGCTTGATCTGGATGAACATGATCAGCAGCCACAGCAGACCGGCACTGACGTGCAGGCCGTGGGTGCCCACCAGCGCGAAGAACGCCGACAGGAACGCACTGTGGTCCGGACCGAAGCCCTCATGGATGAGGTGGTTGAACTCCCACACTTCCATGACCATGAAGCCGAAGCCCAACAGCCAGGTCAGGCCCAGCCAGAGGTACATCTGGCCCACCTTGTGCTTGTGCAGGGCAATCATGCCCAGGCCGAAGGTCAGCGAAGAGACCAGCAGCAGCGTGGTTTCCCAGGCAACGAAGGTCAGGTCGAACAGATCCTTCGGGCCCGGGCCACCGTTGGTGCCACCGGACAACACGATGTAGGTGGCAAACAGGCTGGCGAAGATGAGGCAGTCGCTCATCAGGTACACCCAGAAACCGAAGACGGTATTGCCGCCGGTGTCGTGGTGCTCGTGGTCATCATGGCCGTGGGCCGCCGCGTGCGCGGCGTGCCCATGGTTCATGGCGTTGGAGGTAGTGCTGCTCATGCCTTCAGCTCCGCTTTCACCAGGCCCTGCGCCACCAGGTGGCGACGGTGCTCATTTTCGATGCGCTCCACTTCGGCGGCGGGCACGTAGTAGTCCGTGTCCTTGTCGAAGGTGCGCCAGATGAAGGTACCGATCATGCCGACGATGCCGACGATGGCCAGCCACCAGATGTGCCAGATCATCGCAAAGCCCAGGACCAGGCTGAAGGCACCGATCACCACGCCCGTGCCGGTGTTGCGCGGCATGTGGATGTCGGTGTACTTGGCCGGGCGCTCCCACGCTTCACCACGCTGCTTGCGCTCCCAGAACTCGTCCAGTTCGGTGACGCGCGGCAGCGAGCCGAAGTTGTAGAACGACGGCGGCGAAGAGGTTTCCCACTCCAGCGTACGTGCGTCCCACGGGTCGCCGGTCAGGTCGGCGGTCTTCTTGCGGTCGCGGATCGACACGGCGATCTGGATCACCTGGCACAGGATGCCGGCGCCGATGATGAACGCACCGAACATCGCAATCACCAGCAGCGGCTGGTATTCCGGGTTCGGGTAGCTCTGCATGCGGCGGGTCATGCCCATGAAGCCCAGGATGTACAGCGGCATGAAGGCCACGTAGAAGCCGATGAACCAGCACCAGAACGCGCGCTTGCCCCAGGTTTCGTTGAGGCGGAAGCCGAACATCTTCGGCCACCAGTAGGTGATACCGGCAAACATGCCGAACACCACGCCGCCGATGATGACGTTGTGGAAGTGGGCGATCAGGAACAGGCTGTTGTGCAGCACGAAATCGATGGCCGGAATCGCCAGCATCACGCCGGTCATGCCGCCGATGGTGAAGGTGACCATGAAGCCGATGGTCCACAGCACGGGCGTGGTGAACTGCACGCGACCGCGGAACATGGTGAACAGCCAGTTGAAGATCTTCACGCCGGTGGGAATGGAGATGATCATCGTCGTTATGCCGAAGAAGGCATTGACGTTGGCACCCGAGCCCATGGTGAAGAAGTGGTGCAGCCACACGATGAACGACAGAACGCCGATGCAGGCGGTGGCGTAGACCATGCCCTTGTAGCCGAACAGCGCCTTGCGCGAGAACGTGGCGATGACCTCGGAGAACACGCCGAAGGCCGGCAGCACCAGGATATAGACTTCCGGGTGACCCCAGATCCAGATCAGGTTGATGTACAGCATGGCGTTGCCGCCACCGTCATTGGTGAAGAAGTGCGTGCCCAGGTAACGGTCCAGGGTCAACAGCACCAGGGTGACGGTCAGCACCGGGAAGGCGGCGATGATCAGTACGTTGGTGACCAGCGCGGTCCAGGTGAACACCGGCATGTGCATCAGCTTCATGCCCGGGGTACGCATCTTCAAGATGGTGATGAAGAAGTTGATACCGCTCAGCGTGGTCCCCAGGCCTGCTACCTGCAGGCCCCAGATGTAGTAATCGACACCTACCCCTGGACTGTATTCCTTGCCCGACAACGGCGGGAAGGCCAGCCAACCGGTCTGCGCGAACTCACCGACGCCCAGCGAGATCATCACCAGGCCCGCGCCCGCCACGAACAGCCAGAAGCTGAGCGAGTTGACGAACGGGAAGGCCACGTCGCGTGCGCCGATCTGCAGCGGCACGACAACGTTCATCAGGCCGGTGATCAGCGGCATCGCCACGAAGAAGATCATGATCACGCCGTGGGCGGTGAAGATCTGGTCGTAGTGATGCGGGGGCAGGATGCCTTCGTTACCGCCGGCGGCCATGGCCTGCTGGACACGCATCATGATCGCGTCGGCGAAGCCGCGCAGCAGCATGACGAAGGCGATGACCAGGTACATCACGCCGATCTTCTTGTGGTCCACCGAGGTGAACCACTCTTTCCAGAGATAGCCCCACAGCTTGAACTTGGTGATCAGGGCCAGCACCAGCAGGCCACCGATACCAGCACCGATCAACGTGGTGATGATGATCGGATCGTGCGGGATGTCGGCAAATGTCAGTTTACCCAACAGATTCATGCTTATTCTCCCGAGCCTGCGTGGCCGGTGTGACCGGCGGCGGCATGCTCGTCTGCAGTGTGTTCGGCGTGCTCGGCGTCAGCACCCGCGGCGTGCGCCGCGTGCGTGTCGTCGGCGTGCACGTCCGCCGGGGCAGGACCTGCAGCGGCAGGCATGTCGTGGCCGGCGTGGCTTTCGCCCGCGGCGCCGTCATGGCCCATCGCGTTGTGGTCGTGCTTCATGCCGTAGTGCTGGTTGTCGCCCATGTGCTTGGCGATGACCCAGTCGAACAGGCCGGCTTCGGCGGTACCGAAGTACGTCACCGGGTGCCAGTCGTGGTTCTTTTCGGCCACCAGCGCATTGAACGCGGTCTTGTCCAGGGTCGCCGCGTCGGCGCGGACCTTGGCCAGCCACTGCTGGTACTGCGCATCCGTCACCGAATGGGCGCTGAAATGCATCTTGCTGAAGCCCGCGCCGCTGTAGTGCGAGGACATGCCCGGGAACTCACCGGTCTCGTTGGCGATCAGGTGGAGTTTGGTCTCCATGGCCGTCATCGAGTAGATCATGCTGCCCAGGTGCGGGATGAAGAAGGCATTCATCACCGAATCGGACGTGATCTTGAAGTTCAGCGGGGTATCGACCGGGAACGTGATCTCGTTGACCGTGGCGATCTTCTCTTCCGGATAGATGAACAGCCACTTCCAGTCGAGCGAGATGGCTTCGATCACCACCGGCTTCTTGTCCGACTCCAGCGGACGGTACGGGTCCAGCGCGTGCGAGGAACGCCAGGTCAGCACGGCCAGCACCAGCACGATCATGCACGGGATCGACCACACCACCACTTCGATCGCGGTGGAGTGCGACCACTTCGGCTCATAACGGGCCTTGGTGTTGGTCGCGCGGTACTTCCAGGCGAAGGTCAGGGTCATGATGATGACCGGCACGACGACCAGCAGCATCAGCACGGTAGCCGTGATCAGCAGCGTCTTCTCATCGTGGCCGATCTGGCCCTTGGGGTTGAGGATGGCCGAGTTGCAGCCCGTCAGGAACACGGACAACGCGAACAGCAGGCCCGGACGCAAATAGCGTCCAAGGGGTTTCAACGGAATCATCGGTCGATCCAATTGCGTAGGGAATGCCAGCTCAAGCGCGCCCCGTCCCGGCCAAAGGCCGGTTGTGCCGGTCCAGGGGGACAGGCACAGGGGACGATCATGTCAGCCCTCTAATTTTAGGCCGTCATGCATCATTTAAGAAAGGCATTGACAATGATCCAGCGCAGGAAAGCCCCGTTTTGGCTGCGACACGTTGTCGCAGTGCGGCCAATACGCCCGATTCAGCACGCCAACACGTTCATGTATAGACATGAATGCCCTGCCCGTCACCCGAGCAGCCACGACAGCAGCAGCGTGCACAGGCAGACATAGCCGAGCAGCGCCAGGCTCACCGCCAGGCTGGTGCGCATGATCGCCGATTCCTGACCCACCAGCTTCACTGCTGCGGCCGCGATGGCGATCGACTGCGGCGACACCAGCTTGGCCATCACCCCGCCGGCGGTGTTGGCGGCCACCAGCAGCGCCGGGCTGACCCCGATCTGCGCAGCAGTGACCGCCTGCAGGTGGGCGAACAGGGTGTTGCTGTTGACCACCGAGCCGGTGATGAACACGCCGGTCCAGCCGATCACCGGCGCCAGCGCCGGGAACACCCCGCCGGCCTGGGCCAGCGCCAGCCCGATCGTGGACGAGGCCCCCGAGTAATTGGTGATGTAGGCCACGGCCATCACCAGTGCCACGGTGGCCAGCGGCTTCCACATCTCCCGGCCGGACTGGGCCAGCTCCTCGCCGGCCGCGCGCAGGCCCAGCTTCGGCGACAGCACCACCGTAAGCAGCGCGGCGATCAGGATCGCGGTGCCCGAGGCGTTGAGCCAGCCCACGGTCCAGACCGCCGGCAGCGTGTGCGCGGCGGCCACCAGCGGCGGCAATTCCTGCACGCGCTGGTGGAGCAGGCTGACCGGCAGGTGCAGCACCGTGGACCCGAGCGCGCCATCGGCGGCGAACAACGCCTTGAACGCCGGCAGGCTCCAGACCAGGATGGTGGCGGTAAGAATGTAGAACGGCGACCAGGCCAGCAGCACCTGCCGCAGCGTCCAGCGCTGGCTGGACACCGGCGGCGCCTGCGCCTCGCGGTAGATCCGGCGCGGGCGCCAGACCTGCATGAAGGCGGCCAGGCTGCCCATCGCGGCCAGCGGCCCGATGATATCCACCAGTTCGGGCCCCAGCAGGTACAGCACAAGCGTCTGGCTGCCACTGAACACGCCGCCGACCACCAGCAGCACCGGCCAGGTCTCGCGCACCCCGCGCCAGCCGTCCAGCAGCAGCACCAGCACCGCCGGCAGCAGCAGCGCGCAGAGCTGAACCAGCGGGATCAGCATCTGCGACATCTCGCCCAGCCCCACCCCACCCTGCTGCGCGCCCACCAGCACCGGAATGCCGATCGCGCCGTAGGCACCGGCCGCGCCGTTGGCGACCAGGCACAGCATGGCCGCCTTCAACGGGCGGAAGCCGAGTTCAACCAGCAGCGCGGCGCAGATCGCGATCGGCACGCCGAAACCGGCGGCGCCTTCGAGGAAGCCGCCAAAACAGAACGCGATCAGCAGCACCTGGATGCGCTGGTCCTCGGAAATGGTCGCGATGCTGCCGCGGATCACCTCGAACTTACCGCTGCGGATGGCCAGTTTGTACAGCCAGACCGCCATCAGCACGATGAAGCTGATCGGGAATACGCCGTTGGCGATGCCGAGCAACGCCGCCCCCAGCAGGGTGTCCAGCGGCATGCCGAACACCAGCGACGACACCAGTGCCGAGACCAGCACCGCCAGCAGCGCGGCGGTGAGGCCCTTGAGGCGAAGCACGGTGAGCGCCAGCAGGAACACCAGCACCGGCAGCGCGGCCAACAGCGCCGAGAGATTCGCATTGCCGAGCGGATCGTAGTTCTGATGCCACATGGTCAGCCCCTGCGGTGGGAAAGGACGGAGAACAGCATCACGCGTGGATCAGGGCAGCGGCACCGCATTGGGACACGGCCGGCCAGCGGCGAAATCCCCCAGGTTGCGCAGGGTGATCTCGGAAATTTCCTGCAGCGCCTCCACGGTGAAGAAGCCCTGGTGCCCGGTGACCAGCACATTGGGGAAGGTCATCAGGCGCTGGAAGGCGTCGTCATCGATGATCTCCCCGGAGCGGTCCTGGAAGAACAGCGCGCTTTCCTGCTCGTACACGTCGATGGCCAGGTGCCCCAGCTGCCGCGCCTTGAGCGCACCGATCACCGCGTGCGTATCGACCAGCCCACCGCGCGAGGTGTTGACCAGCATCGCGCCGGGCTTCATCCGCGCCAGCGAGGTGGCGTTGATCAGGTGGTGGGTGTCCGGGGTCAGCGGGCAATGCAGTGACACGATGTCCGCGCGCGCCAGCAGCTCGTCAAGCGCGACGAAGGTACCGATCGCATCGAACGCGGACGACGGGTACGGATCGTGGCCGAGCACGGTGCAGCCCATCCCCTTGAAGATGCGCGCCGTGGCCAGGCCGATCTTGCCGGTGCCCACGATGCCCACCGTCTTGCCGTAGAGCGTGCGCCCGAGCAGCCCGTCGAGCATGAAGTTGCCTTCGCGTACCCGGTTGTAGGCACGGTGGGTGTGCCGGTTGAGCGTCATGACCAGCGCCAATGCGTGCTCGGCCACCGCCTCGGGCGAATACGCCGGCACCCGCGCCACGAAGAAGCCCAGCTGCCCGGCCATGGCGAGGTCCACGTTGTTGAAGCCGGCGCAGCGCAGCAGGAGCGCGCGCACGCCCAGGGCGTGGAGGGCCTGCAGCACCGGCGCGTCCAGACGGTCGTTGACGAAGACGCAGACCGCCTCGCAGTCCTGCGCCAACGCTGCGGTATGCACGTCGAGGGTGGCGTCGAAGTAAAGGAACTCCACCGGGCGGGCCGCATCGGCACGCTGGGTGGCCTCCTCGAGGAAGCGGCGGTCGTAGGGCCGGGCGCTGAAGACGGCAGTTCGCATGACGGGCTCTCCGGGAATTTCAGCCCCACCATACCGCGCTGCGATGACACACGGAAACACGCGGCAGATACCGGCCCCCACCATGGACCCGGCTGCCCACCTGCCCTAGTATTCGCCCCTTGGGAAACGCCATGGGTAAACGTACTTGGGCAGTTTTGAGCGCTTCAACGGCCGCCGCAGCGGTCAGGGCAACGACGTCGTCATCCTTTCCCACGGCTTCGGCACCGACCAGACCGCGTGGACGGCATTGCGGCCCTGGTTCGACCAACGGTTCGACGTGATCTCGTTTGATCTCGCCGGCTGCGGTCCCAACGGCGCGGACACCTACGATTTCGACCGGCATGGCGCGATGTTCGGCTATGCCGACGATCTGCTCGATATCGTCGACGAGCTCGACCTGCACCGATTTACGTATGTCGGGCACTCGATGAGCGGCATGATCGGGGCGGCCGCCGCGGTTGCACGCCCGGAACTGTTCGAACGCGTCGTGACCATCGGCGCTTCGCCGCGCTACCTCGACGATGACGGCTACACCGGCGGCTTCAAGCCGCAGGACCTGGATAACCTGTTCGAGAGCATGCAGGCCAATTACCAGGCCTGGGTGGCCGGGTTCGCGCCCATGGTGGTGGGCGTCGAGGACAACCGCGTTCTCGCGGACTTCTCGCGTACGCTGTTCCAGATGCAGCCGGACATCGCGCTCAACACCTCGCGCACCATTTTCACCTCGGACATGCGCACGCTGGCGCCGCAGTTGTCCATGCCGGTGCACGTGATCCAGACCGCGGTGGACATGGCGGTTCCGGTCGAGGTGGCCCAGTGGCTGGCCGATACGATCGACGGGGCAACACTGGACATCATCGATGCGTCCGGGCACCTGCCCCATATGACCGCCGCCGACGAGGTGACCCGAATCCTGGAACGGCGATTGCTCGGGACGGTGTCTTGAGCGCGCCCAGCAGCGAGGCACTCGCGGCGCTGTGCAGCTTCGCCCGGCTCACCACCCACGCAGACCTGGCCCTGGCCGTTGAACTGGATGCGCAGGGCCGTTCGACGTGGTCGACCGGATCGCCCGCGTTGCCACTGTCCGGGTTCAACCTGGCGCGCAGCGGCATTCTCGAGCGCGCCTGGCAGGGCCAACCCGTGGACGCGGCCGGCTTCCGCCTGCCGACGGCCATCCTGCATGCCCTGCAGGGTGCCCCCACCCACCTGCTGTATGTGCCGGCCCCGTCGGCCGACAGCCCGCACAGCGGCCTGTTGCTGCTCTGGAAACACCAGGCGCCTGCCGAGGGGATCACGGCCCAGCTGCCATTGCTGTCCAGCAGCGTGGCCGGACTTCTCTCCGCGCGACGCGAAGCCACCCGCCAGCTCATCGCGCACAATCAGTTCATCGATCTGGTGGAAAGCGTGCCGGCCGGCATCGTGCTGATCGACGGCGATGGCGTGGGCGCGGTGATCAACGAACATGCTGCCGCACTACTGGGCTGTGCCGCAGGCAACCTCCGCGCCGCCGACCTGGCCGGCCCGATGCGGGCGCTGCGCCTGCGCAGCGACAATCACGCCGAGCTGGAGCAGGCGTATGCCGCGCAGATGGGCAACGTCAACTTCGCCGCCACGTTGAACTGGACGTTCGGCGAACGCACCTTCGAGGTGGACACCCACCCGGTGCGCGGCAATGGCGAGCACGGCCGCATCTGGCTGTTCACCGACGTCACCGCCGACCTGCTGATGGCCGCCGAACTGCGCCGTCTGGCGTCGTCGGACCCGTTGACCGGCGTTCCCAACCGACGTCATTTCGAGGAGCGTTCCGCACAGATCATCGCCGCCCGCGAAGCCAGCGGACATTCGGTGGCGGTGCTCATGGTCGACGTGGATCATTTCAAGGCGATCAACGACACGCACGGCCACCCGGTGGGCGATGAAGTGCTCAAGATAGTGGCCCGGCGCTGCCGCGACGCGCTGCGCGACCGCGACCTGTTCGCGAGGTTCGGCGGTGAGGAGTTCATTGCACTGCTGTCGGCGCCTGTGATCGATGAAGTACCCGCCGCCGCCGAGCGCCTGCGCAATGCGATTGCCGCCGAGCCGATCACCGTGGGCGGCACCCGCATTGCGGTGTCAGTGAGCGTGGGCGGTGCGGTGGGCGAAGCGCTGCCGGGCTGCGATGCGACGCTGCTGGAGGACCTGGTGGCGCGTGCGGATGAGGCGTTGTACCAGGCGAAGACAGCTGGGCGTAACCGGGTGAGCATGGCGGCGTAGGCTGATCGGTCTCGACCATCAACGGCACTGGTGGCGCAGGCCTCAGTTCCCGGGCGGATCGATCTCGACCTTTCCGTCATCCCCCACCCACACCATGCACAACCGGCCATCGCCTTCGTACTCGTATGACCAGGCGGTGTCCGAACGTGCGTCGCTGATGAAGGTCATGCCCGTTTCCTGGCGGCATCGGCATTGCCATACGCCTGTTGCGTTCGTCACCAAACCTCAGGAGCGAGGCAAAACAGCGCGCCGCCATCGGCGCTTGGATAGATGGCTATTGAAGATCGCCCCCTTGTCACCGCAGTGCCTCGATGGTCTGAACATACAGGACGTCGTCGGAGCATCCACCGCCTTCAATGCGCCTGTCTCTGATGTCGTACCACAGTAGATTCAAAGACCGCGGCCGAGAATCCATGGTCCCGGTGAGTACCACGGCCTTTCCATCCCACGTATCAGATCTGTGCAGGACGTTCTTGGGTAGAGCGAGATCAACGCACTCGCCCGACTGCGTCTGGAGTGAGCCCAATCCATGCCCACCGACGTACACCGTCATGACCCCGTGGAGCGTTGTTTCGCCCTGAACAGCGGGGAGGTGGGTTCTGCACGATGTGGCACATATCACCAGTGCAGCTACAGCCAACAGCTTTCTGACGCCCATGAGATGCTCTCCGTTTCGACGCACCGTCAATCTCGCTTCAATCGTGAGCCCGGTTGTTCAGGCCATTAAGCGCGTGACCTTAAAGTCTGGCGCCTCGTCAGTTCTTAAGGGAGGTCGCAGATCCCGCATTCGCCGATCTGCGATTTACAGCGCCCACCCAAAGGCTCCACTGCACCGGCGAGCACTGCCGACGGTGCACTGTCGGCAAGCTCTCCACGTCGTGACACTTACTGCGCAATATTCACTGTCTCCTGCCGGAACGGAACAGAGTTGGCCGAACAACCCGTCGCGTTGCAGGCCCTTACGACATGCGAAGAGGCACAGTAGTAACTGCCGGACCGCGTCAGGTCGTTCAACGGACCCGAATATTGGATCTGGCTCGTGGGCACCGATACCAACTCGTAGCGTGTCGTACCCTGCGATACCGTCCAACGCACCGAACAACTGACCTGCAGCGTCGCCCCCACCTTTCGCTGCGTCTTCACGGAATAGGTGATCGATGGCGTTGCCGGGATAGGCTCAGGCGCAATATTGAGCCCCACCACGTTGGAGTAGTCGCTACATCCAGCCAGATTGCATGCCTGGATGCGTATTCCATACGAACCCGTGTCAGGGCGATTGATCACGTGCCACAGCGTGTCAGCGATGGCCACCTGCCCCCACGCTCCTCCATTGGCGGAGAGCTCCACCCGATAAGAGTGCGATCCGCCGCCGTCGCCTGCGTTCCAGCTGATCACATAGCCGTTCTCACCGTTGTAGGTTGGGCCACTGAGCTGGGGCGGCGATGGACGTCGCAGCACATTGATTGACACGACCGACGAATAGGGCCCAATCCCGGATACGTTTGCTGCCCGCACCCGGTAGCTGTACTGCCCGATAGCCCTTCCTGAGTAGGTCCGGACGACACCGCCACTTTCAGGTGCCGGGGTCCAGGCACCCCCATTGACGCTCTCCTCAAGCAGATAGCTGCCAGCTGTCGCCACGCTCGTCCAACTGACGGTGTAGCTGCCATCGGGCGAGAACGAAGGAACGCTGATCGTGGCAGCCCCGGAAGGCGGGTACAGCACCACCACCACCACCGTGGCACTTACGTTGCCACAGCCCCCCGCGCTACATGCCGATGCCCGGTAACTGTAGGTGCCCGCCATCTTTCCGCTGACAGCGAGCGATGCCGCTGCTCCTGCGTGCACCTGTTGCCAACCTGCGCCGTTGGCACTTTCTTCAAGCACGTAGCGGTTGGCACCTGCCACCGCAGCCCATTGAACCACGTAGGCGCCATTTGGGCTTCGCGGAGGAGCACTGAGCACCGGCACGCCGCTTGGTGGAAACGCCACCAGCACCGTGACAACAGAACTGGCGGTACCGCAGGCTCCCCCTGCACATCCAGCCACCCGGTAGGCATAGCTACCGGCTGATTTCCCTGCCAGTGCGTGCGAGGCGGCCGATGTAGTGGCGATAGTGGACCAACCACCGCCGTTGACGTTCTCCTCCAGGCGGTAATCCGTCGCGCCATTGGCCTGCGTCCAACTGACCGTAAAACGACCGTCGGTGGAAAGTGCGGGCACACTGGCCGTTGGTACGCCGGAGGGCGGAAGCTGAACGCGCACGCTTGCCTCGGCACTCCATTCGCCGCAAGCACCGTTCTTGCATGAGCGGACCCGATAAGAATAGGTTCCAGAGCTATGTCCCGTGGCATTCCAGGCCGTCGCGGCACCCGAGTAGAGCGCGCTCCAGGCACCGCCCCCCACTCGCATCTGGAGTTCATAAGTACTTGCTGATGCAACGCTGGTCCATGCGACGGCGTAGGCGCCGCCAGGACTGAAGGACGGCAGCGTCAATACAGGGCTGGACATCACTTCTCCTGTCTCGACCTGGGCAACCAGGCTGCCGTTGAGGTAGACGTACTCGTCCCCCTTCCCCGCCGCATCCTGCTGCCGCCTCAGCACTCCGTCAAAGCCATAGAAGGAAAGACGTGAAGCACCGCCGGGACGAATATTGGCCACGCGACGGCCATGCCCGTCATAGCGGTAGGACTCCACGCCCGCTACCTGCCGCAGGCGATTGCCATGGTCGAAGGCAAACTGCATTCCGTTCTTGCTCTTCAGGTTGCCCTTTGCGTCATAGGACAGCCCAATAGTGGTTGCCCCCGCGTCATCCCGGATGTTGGTGAGGCGATTGCTGACGTCATACAGATAGTTGAACTGACGTTTGCCTCCGAGATGCGAGGACCGAAGGTTGTCGATGGCATCGTAGGAAAACCTGGCGATACCATCGCCACCGAAGGAGGGAGAGACCGCCCGTACCAGTCGGTCAAGGCCGTCGTACTGCATCGTCCGGGTTCGGGTCGCATCGTGTCCGTCCTGTATAGCCATGACGTTGCCGGCGCTGTCGTAGGTGTAACCATTGTCCAGCACTGCCCCGTCCTGCACGCGCGCGGGAAGTTGGCGCGCGTTCTGTTGCATGGTGTGCTGAATACCGTTTCCGTACGCGAAGCCCTTCATCCCACCATTGGGGTGATAGCTGACCGCTTGCGCATAGGTCCCCGCACGTGTTGCCTGGCCCAGTGCGTTTGGTGCGTAGTCCACGAACAGGCCGCTGGGGTAGCGCACACCAGACAATGTGGCGTTGCTGTCGTATGCATAGCCCACCGACCAGTTGTGTGCCCCCAGCTCGCCGCCCGATTCCCCTGTCAGCAGCCCGCGACGGTTGTAGGCATAGACATTTATCACGTCGGGTGAACCCGCAGCCTTGGTCACGATCTGGTCCGGCTTCCCAGCGCTCGTGTAACGCCAGAGCTGGTCGCCATTCCCGTCAGGGAAGACCAGCGTTCTCAACCTGTTGCGTGAGTCATATGTGCGGGTGACCCGGACGGCGGCCGTACCCGCCCCGTCACCGCTGGCACTGCACGCGCTATTGGCTGCCAGGCCGGCTGCCGACCATGTGACATTGCCAGCGCCGTCATAGCCGGTCAGGGTTGCCCCGGTTTCTGGTTCGATCTGGCGACACAGCCGGCCCTGGGCATCGTAGGCGTAGCTGCGGGTCAGCTGGGTGGTACCGTCCGCGCTGCCTCTTGAAATCGTCAGCGGGCGAGCGAAGACGTCGCGGGCAATCCGGGTGACGACGCCCTCCGGCTCGGATACCACCAGGGCAGATTCGTACGCGGGTTCGTCGAATGCCTGGAAGCGAGTAAGCACCGATCGGCCATCGGCGCGTGTGACCTTGGAGTAGGCCCCCTCACCATCAGACGCATAGACCGTGGTGGTGGTCAGCAGGCCCAACTCACTGTTCTGCGATACGCCCGTCACCCGACCCAGAGCGTCGTAACGCGTCCAGACACCCACATCGGAATTGCTCGACGTGGAGGGATACGACGCAAACAGCTTGCGACCCTCGTGGTCATACTCGATGCCGCTGAACCGCTCCGTCGCTGCAACGTTATTGGCGTCAAACTCGCGAACCAGAAGGGGACGCCACATCGCGTCGAGATAGCTGATCTTGCGCGCAGCCCCTGTCTCTACCGTGTGCCGCCAGTGCCCGGCGGGCAGTCCGTACTCCGCACCTGCAACCCGTTCGAAGGTCTGCACGACAGGATTCCACGCCACCGAGTCACCTGCCGCATAGGCGGTGCGCACAATCCTGCCCATGACATCGTACTGATAGCTCGTGGCGTAGCCACCTTCGTCGACCGCCTGGGTGATCCAACCGTTGTCATCCACAACAGCGGACACGGATGCCCCATCTGCAAACGTGACGCGCTGCGGCACGCCGAGCTTCCAGGCACCGAGGGCGGTCAGGTTTCCATTACCGTCACGCACCGAGCTGACCGTACCGTCCGGTCCATAGCCAATCGTCTGCGCGACACGCCCGAACTCCTTTTGAACTTCCGGCGCAGCCTGGGCGTTGTACTGCGTTTCATAGGCCAGCACACCATTCACAGACAGGCTTTTAGCCTGACCCATCACCCATTTCCCTACATTGTCATGGTACTGCGTCGACTCGCTGCGCGCCGCAGCCCCAGGCACGCTACTTTGCTTGCGAACAATGACCGGGCGCGCCAACGAGTCGAACTGTTGGACGCTGAGGGCGAAGTTGACGCCGTCCTGGGTAATGGTCTTGGACACCAGCGGCCGGTGCAGCTCCGAGGGAAATCCTGCTTGCCGGTACCGGGGACTGACGCCCCATCGCGCGGGATAGACCCCGTCGGCCAGGCTGAAGTCGTAGCGCAGCTGCTCACTGCGCAACGTTTCCCCGTTGCTGCCCTTGTGAACGGTGCCCAGCAACTTTCCTTCGTTGTAGCGATAGGAGTTTCCATAGCGATACTGAACGGAGGAGCCGTCCGGAGCCGTGATGGTTGTACCCTTCGCTCCCGCACAATCGTCGGACGTGCAGAGCGGCGCGGTGCAGTCGAGCACCTCGGGCGGGCAGATCGGAAACTTGCTGTCAGTGCTCAGATATTTGTAGCTGCTCCCCGTGGAGTACTCATAGGTCCACAGCATCGGCGCAATGCCCACACCGCTCAGCTCTTTGCGAAGCAGGGAAAGGCCGTGGTGGGCCGGAGGAATCCACGCAATGTCGTCACTGCGGTCGTTGAATGGCCGCGTCACGTTCTTGCAGTACAGCGGAACATTGCTGCGTCCATGCAGCACGATGCCCACCGTGAACTGTGCGAGAAGCCCGGAAGGGTGCACCATGCTTCCCGAGAACTGGCTGGGCTCCATCAACGTTCCCTGGCGCGTGCAGTTGCGCGTGACCTGATCGCCCGGCTCTACCACTGCGTACGCGATGTGCGCCCTCCCCAGTCCGCGCAGATCGATCTGCCATTGCGTCTGGTCCGGCAGACGAACGCTGCTCAAGGAGCGCTTTCCGCTGTCACTGACGTAGCCGTAGTTCCAGACCCGTCCGTTAGCTTCGACCTGGCTGATGTTTCCCGACGTGTCATACCGCACCGCAATCCACCGACCATCGCTGCTCTCGATGCGGGTCAGCTTGACGACTTGGTTCCACGTATTTGCATATGTGTAGGCGACCCAGTTCCCGTATTTGTCCTCTACGCGCGTTGGGTAGATGGAATTCCTGCTACGCGGAATGCGGCGCTCGACGGTGTGGGAGATATTGGACACCGACTCTGCTGTCTGCGACACGAGCGAAGGCTCGACGTCCTGTGCCATCCAGTCGAACCGATACCGGTTCCCGTTCGGCGCCACCGCCAGAAAGCCCTCGCCACTGCCATTGGCCAGCGAAGGCAGGCAGGAAATGCGGATATTGTCGCCGGCGGTCCAGTAGTAGGTGGCCGCATCGCCCGGAACAGGCACGTTCCCGGCGATGTAGAGCAACTCCCCGCCGCCTTCGGGAATCTGCAGGTTGACGCCATCCCAGTACTCATCCGGCCTGACGTATTCGGTGCCCACCCGGATCGGGAGGGGCCGTGCGTCAGAGACGTTCGGCACTGAGCAGCGCCGGTTGGGCTCTTCCAGAAGCGAAACTTCCCAGTTCGGTGCAAAGTCGGCCGACAACGAAGGCAGCTGCACCTCCCAGTCCGCCATCGCGAAGCTGCGGTAGAACACACCTGGGATGGGGTTGTTTCTCACCCGGAAGGACCGCTCGAACCTGACGGGCAAGTCGTTGTTCCCCGGGAGATCCACATCCGTCATCTTGAAGGATATGCCACCCATATACGTGTCAACCTCTTCCCCGAACGCAGCACTCCCTACCTGTGTCGGCTGCGTGGCACGCCCTACCCGGCTTCCGTACTCCTCCCAGACCCTCCGCTCCTGTGCGTGCAGGCCGTAGGATGAAGCCAGCGTTCCCAGTACAAGTGCGCCCACGACAAACTTCAAGTTGAATCCGTTCAACGTCAACTACTCCCGTAGGTTCAACTTCCCAGTTTGAATGAAGGTGTCATTTCCACTACCCATCATGCGGTTCCCGCACCGGCAACAGCGGAACGTAACCCATCAGAGCCTACTGTGCTACTACCATCCAAATTTTTCCGAAGACATCGGGGCAGCCTCGATCAGCGAGGCCATTGGACACTTTCCTATAAGTTGGAATGAAGCCAACTTATCAAGCCAACGCGCCCCATCCGCGCGGACAACAACCATCCGCAACTAGCAGCAGAGACGCCGAGCAAGCAATCTGTCCGTCAGCGGCCCCTCACCGAACTCACTCTTGCACGCCTCCATTCGGGCGTCGTGTCTTGGATTACTGGGAGAGCTTGCATTGATATTGTTGGCTGATGTCCATCCTTGGGACTGAGCCCCACCATTACTTTCAATAAGGCGCTGCTCGCATCCAGCGATTGCATCAGGATTTGAAGAGCTCTTGTCCACCCTGGCAGGAGCGTACCCATCTGCAGTTTTGGCTTGATGATCTGGCTGAGCTGTACGCTTTGCCACCTGCTGCTCAGGTGTCCCTGAGGGCGGATGACATAGTCCGGACGGTCCGTAAGTGGCGACAGACCGCGGACAAAGATAGATAAAACAAGCAACCAACTTAACCAGAGAAACAACCTATCCAGAACCAAAGCAAGCGTGAAGTTTCGCTACCAGATCATCGCCTTGTACAACGACACTGAACTCGGGCGAACAGGCAACCAAATAGCAGTCAACCAGTATTACTCCCCTTGGAGCATCGAGAGATAGAACAACAGAATCCTCAGTCTGCGCTGAAAGCGGAAGCAGCCCCGCCACGCGCACCCCTCGGACCGGCGCACCTCCAAGGAAATCCTTCTCATGAAAAGAGATTACACCGTCAACGGGACCAATATTGTTACTAATGCAGTCCATTATTCTGCGGGCACTCTCTCGATCAACAGATGCCGCGACAAGCCCTGGAGCGTCGTGCAGGTTGGAGGGCCATTCAACATTAGCGACTCCAGGGATATTGCAGAAATCCGCCAGGTTGAGACTAGTACCCATGCACTCATTGACCGACCTGACCAAACGAGGAGCATACCTGTCCCGCTTCTCTACGTTTTCCCGCTGAAGTATGGCATTCAGCCTTACCGCCTTAGCCCTGCGAGTCCTTTCCTCCGACATGGCTACTCTCCTCTCCGCTTATAGTCCACTCGAATTTTTCCCTCATTTTGAATTCTTGGCCGTCCTGCGCTGTCCATCTGCCCGTTAGCTTTCACTGTACCCACCTCAATCTGTGGCATCCCCGCATGCTCTCCCCTGATGTCTCGAGATACTTGTACCGACTTCGTCTCAACCTCCCCACCAGGCTTCGCGACTTCGTAGCTTTGTTGACGGCCAACTTGTGTACCGTCACGCGCCCGTCCATTTGTTTGACTCACAGGTTGCTGGCTCGTTGGAATTTTTCCCTGTCGCTTGGCCTCTCTGGTCGACGCACGCTGGCTAAGTCTTTCCGCCGATCCAACGGCACCCTTCAGGGGAGAGAGAATTCGTCCACCGGGCACGGCATCTGCAATGGCATCTCCCACAGATCCACTTTGAATTTGTTCGCCTTGGGCGGGAGCATTGGCAGGGTCCGAGTGCGTTAATGCCATTACGAAAAAGATGACCACGGGAACGGGACAGACAGGGCAACGTCCATCCGGATCCGTGAAGCGGTAAGGATTGTTGTACGCGTACGCGTACCGATTGAAGTGTCTCCAATCGCCACCATCTGCCGTCACCGGATCCACCGAGAGGAACGTTCCCAGTTGCGGATCCATGTACCGCTGCTGCATGTAGCTCAGCCCGGTGGCCGAGTCGCTCACATGCCCTGTGTACCCCGGCCCATCCGTGACCTGATCACCTACAACGGCACCGTAGGGTTCGTATTCATAGCGCTTGGTCACGTTGCCGTTGGCATCACTCTCAGCCACAACTGAGCCCAAGGCATCGGTATGGATGTAGGTGACCGTTTGCGCGCTTGCGGTCGGGACCGCAGCCAGACCCAGCGACAGCACAAAGCATAGCCAAGCGCCTACCGCACCCAGCTTCCGAACTCGATCTTCAACTCCCCTGGAGCGGGTCGACACACTGCCTGCAGCTCCCCCGAACCTGCGCATCCTTCCGATCCCTGAAAGAGCCTTGAAGCAAGGCTTGGTATTGATAGCACAGGAACGATCGGCCAGGAATCCAACGGTGCCATTGAGGCCAATCACGCCATCCTGACGGGAGCAGCGCTCTTGGCGCTATGCGCCAGCGAAGCCGGATCGGGTCGTGGTGGCGATGTCAGTCCGGGGTGCGTCGAACGGACCTGAGGTGGCCGGCCATCGGCCGGCACCACCCGCAAGCGATACCAAACATGAAGCCCCGACCAAGGCCGGCGCTTTCTGCTGTATCTGGTGCCGGAAATAGGGACCGAACCTACGACCACTACCCTTATGGCGAGGAGATCAAAACGTTATGGTGTGTATCAAAGAAGACTCGCGCGCAGTCTTGCGAGAATACGAAATACTCAAAAAAGTGCATTTCGCTGAGCAAAGTTGCAACTTCCGAACCATGCTCAATTCTCAACACCGGCCACGGCGGTGGCTCATCATCGGTGATGGCAAGAAATACGGGATCTTCCATGTCAGCCAGAAACACCGCAATCTGCTCCCTCCAACCATGGCCTGATGTGCTGTAGCGAACGAAACGGGACGTCTCCAAAGACTCCCACCAATAGTGCCTGGTTGAATCAATCCCATGTATCTCGACCAGCCTTCGAAGCAGCACATCCGCATCAGATGCTACTGAAACACTGCCATACCCAAGAGAGCAAACTTGTTTAGATGCCGCCACAGCACCACTATCTTTCGTGCTCATTGCTCTTTCCTATCCGGCCTTGATGGATGGCGATCTCCGGAATATGGGATATTTCCCCGCTGTGCACCACCGTCGCCTCTCTTTCCCGCAGACTGCCAGCTTACATGCTGGGTGTCATGGTGAGGTCACGGACTGGCATGTGGTCCATCGTATCCAATCTTCGCCCCACCCTCCCCCTTGAATTCCACAACTGTATCGGTCTTCTCATCAGCCTTTGAGAAGGCAACCTTGCTGGGATCATTCATCCCAGCGCTCTCAAACACCACGTCTCGCGGAGTCGAAGCCGTCTCCCGCTTCTTCTGCCGTACGTGCATCTTCAACAGCCTTCTCAAGTCCTCTCGCTGCCTTGATCGCCATTCCAGCTCCGCCGGGAACGAATGGCAGGGCCGCCGCAGTTGCATCTATCGCTACACCAATAGAATCGACGATGCTGGCACCTACATTGCCTTGACTGAAGTTCGAATAGGCGCTGGTCGCACCCATCGCGATGTTGGCAACAGTCCATACGGCCTCGACGATGCGACCGTCAGGGTCTTTGAGCCTGTAAGGATTCCCGTTCGCGTACAGGTATCGATTGAACTTCCTTAAAGGCTGCTCATACGCCGTGACCGGATCCACCGACAGGAACACGCCCAAGTTCGGATCCATGTACCGCTGCTACATGTAGCAGCTCACGGTCGCGGTCAATGAGATATCCGAGGCCACGCACGGGCAAGTGCACTGACACCGCATGCGGCTGGGATGAGTTAGTCCTTGCCATTTCATTATCTTCAGACATGCGCCATTAATCATTATATGAATAAACAGGCTCAGCTCCAGATAACGATGCTGCCGTCGGGCCCGTTCAGCTGCATGGCTTCCGGCCCGGAGTATCCGTCGTCTGTCAAGTCGACGGTGAGAAATTTATCGCCCGAAAACACCATGATCATTTTGACGTCATCGACCAGGCAATCGACCAACTTCAATCGGAGCGACGCATCTGTCAGTGCGCCCACCCGCTCGCCGCAGGAGAGCGTGTATCCGTTATAAATATGAAGCGACCATCCATCATCGGTTCCAACCTGAAGCTGCTCATCCTCGACGGTCAACGTTACATACTTGCCCTTGAGATGTTGAAAAGTGTCTGATCGATGCTCGTTCATGTGACGTATCTCACTCTACTTGATTGGAAAATGCGACTTTGAATTGGGCAGGGTCTTTCCTGAATATGGATCAACACCTTGCTTACCTGCGTTCTCATATTGGATGTCGATCGCGCCTGTCATCAACGAGGCGTCAGCAGGACCAACGACGGGAGTTGCTCGAATTATCGCGTAGGTCAACACAAGGGCCGCGGGACCAAATGTGTTGTACGCGGCAGGATCGCTTGCTACCGAATCAGCGTGTCGCTCGGCTGCACGCTCCTGACGACCGTCAGGGTCATTAAACCGGTAAGGATTGTTTGCAGCGTATTTGTATCGGTTGAAGGACGATCCAGGATTGTCGTGTGGTGTCACCGGGTCCACAGACAGGAACACCCCCAACTGCGGATCCATGTACCGCTGCTGCATGTAGCTCAGCCCAGTTGCCGCATCGCTCACATGCCCTGTGTACCCCGGGCCATCTTCAACTTGGCCACCAACCACCGCTCCATACGGCTCGTAGTCATAGCGCTTGATTACGTTGCCACTGGCATAGCTCTCAGCCACAACGGAGCCCAGTGCGTCAGTGTGGATGTACGTGACCGTCGTCTGGGCAGTTGCGGCTGGCGACAGGCCAGGGCCGATCAGCAGCACGCAGCACAGCCAGGCGCCTAATGCTCCCAGCTTCCGAATTCGACCTTCAATTTCCCTGAAGCGGGTCGACACACCGCGTACAGCTCCCCCTGACTTGCGCATCCTTCCAATCCCTGAAAGAGCCTTCAAGCAAGGCCGGGTAGTCATAGCACAGGAATGGCCGGTTGCGATTTCCAGGTCAGGAACGGTGCCAGGACCTAAGCGCCTGGGAAGCCGCTGGGGCGAGTGGGTCGCGCGGCTCGGAAATTCTGGGCTGCCAGCCATGGGCTGGCACTACTGGGCGCCGGCCAGCGGCCGGCGCTACCAACGGCCGTATCGCCACAAACAAAAAGCCCCGACAAAGGCCGGGGCTTTCTGCCGTATCTGGTGCCGGAAATAGGAATCGAACCCACGACCTACGCATTCATACATCTACCCGCGCGTACTCGTCCGCAGGGAACTGCCAATTTTTGGGGGCTCCTCCAGGAAACGACATCGAAAAGGCACCGGGAATGTCGACAGCTACTGCACTGAATACCTCTCCGCCATCCTTTGAACGGAACTCTATTCCCGCATCGACAAGGATGCCATCACGTTGCCACCGGAGGATGCTGATCTGGCCTACCACAAAGCCCACCGGTTCTGAGAGGCCAACCTGATCCCCATCGCTGACGGCACTTGGTGCCAAAGCAAGATTGATCGTCCCATACTCATCCCAGCCACGAACCAGGGTGCTGGATGAAGTAATTTCAAGTGAGTACCCAGAACTGAACTCCAGACAGGCCCACCACGCAAGATCCGAGCGCTGAGCAGCAGGAATGCAGCAACGCGTTACTTCCGCCCCACGCAACAAATCAAGTTGATCGAAAGAATCCAGCCCCTTAAGCTGCGCTGGAAGGTAGAGCGATCCATCAGCTAGAGAATCAATCGTAGTGAAGGGTTTCATGTGGTTTATTTCCGTTAGCGGGAATGTCTATGCTCTTCCCACCTGAACTGTTGGTGTCGCGACCGAATACGCCGTTCTCTCCGATTTTAGCTCCTGGCGGAGCGCTGTCTCCCTTCACTGCAGGCCTCGTATCTCCGGCAAGTGTCTTGAGGTCATCGTCGTAGTTGCCTGTCCCACCATTCTCAGGTGTCAAATTTCCACTTGTGTTTCTTGTACCTGCCTTGTTAGGTCCGGCGAGCGGGCTACTTTGGTCTCCAACCAAGCCGTTAGGCAACGCTGGCACCTTTGGTTTGCCTGCATCAGCGCCCCCACCACTTGGGTCACCGACCTCTGCATTTTGGAACAGGCGTTTGACGCCCCTATCGATCGCCTTCGCAGTCTCAGCTCGCTGCGCTGGCGTCGTAGTGGCGTAGTAAGTAACACCAACGACGATGGGTACGAGAACCAACGGCGCCACCATCGTGGCATTCCGCCCATCCGGGTCCGTGAACTTGTACGGATTCCCGTTTGCATACCGGTACCGATTGAACTGCTCCACAGGCTGCTCATACGCAGTCACCGGATCCACCGACAGGAACATCCCCAACTTCGGATCCATGTAGCGCTGCTGCATGTAGCTCAGGCCAGTGGCCGAGTCGCTTACGTGCCCGGTGTATCCCGGCCCATCCGCGACCTGACCACCTACGACTGCCCCGTAAGGTTCGTAGTCATAGCGTTTGGTCACGTTGCCGTTGGCATCGCTCTCGGCCACAACGGAGCCCAGTGCATCGGTGTGAATGTAGGTGACCGTTTGTGCGCTTGCGGTCGGCACAGCAGCCACACCCAGCAACAGCACGCAGCTCAGCCAGGCACCTAATGCCCCCAACTTCCGAATTCGATCTTCAAATCCTCTGAAGCGGGTCAACACACCGCTTGCAGTTCCCCCGAAACTCCCCATCCTTCCAATCCCTGAAAGAGCCTTGAAGCAAGGCCGGGTATTCATAGCACAGCAATGGCCGGTTGCGGTTTCGAGGTCAGGAACGGTGCCAGGACCTAAGCGCCTGGGAAGCCGCTGGGGCGAGTCGCGCGGCTCGGAAATTCTGGGCTGCCAGCCATGGGCTGGCACTACCGGGTTGCCGGCCAGCGGCCGGCGCTACCAACGGCCGTATCGCCCCAAACAAAAAGCCCCGACCAAGGCCGGGGCTTTCTGCTGTATCTGGTGCCGGAAATAGGAATCGAACCTACGACCTACGCATTACGAATGCGCCGCTCTACCAACTGAGCTATTCCGGCTGAGCAGGTAATTCTACGGTGGAGGCCCCCAAGCGGTCAATTGGCACCGCCCCGGCCCGCCATCAAGGGGCACGCACACACGCCCCACCCCACCAGGCGTTGACGCAAGGCCGCCTACAGTGGCCCTGTCCCGCTTGGAAGCCCCCGATGCCCGCCCGTTCCCGACTGACCGGCCTCATGCTGGCCGCCCTGCTCTGCACCGGCAGCGCCGCCGCCGAACCCGCCCGCCAAGCGCCCCAGCCACCCGACCAGCAATGGCAGCCGCTGTTCCAGCAGGTCCAGGGTGCTCACCTGTTCAAGGACCAGAAGACCTTCGCCGACGCCATCCCGCGCCAGGACGCCCATGCGCTGCTCGATCACTGGCAGCAGGCCCAGACGCAGCCGGGCTACACCCTGCCCGCCTTCGTCGCCGCCCAGTTCACGGTACCCGGCGATACGGCCGCCTACGTGCCGCCGGCCGGCGAAAGCCTGCGGGCCCACATCGATGGCCTGTGGCCGGTGCTGACCCGCACCACCCGCACTGTCGACCCGCACGGCTCACTGCTGCCGCTGCCCAAGCCCTACGTGGTGCCGGGCGGGCGTTTCCGCGAGGTCTACTACTGGGACAGCTACTTCACGATGCTCGGGCTGGCGTCCAGCGGGCGCTGGCAGCAGGTGCGCGACATGGTCGACAACTTCGCCTGGCAGCTGGACCAGTACGGGCACATCCCCAACGGCAACCGCAGCTACTACCTGAGCCGCTCGCAGCCGCCGTTCTTCAGCGTGATGGTGGATCTACTGGCCACCCACGAAGGCGATGACGCCTACCGCCGCTACCTGCCACAACTGCGTACCGAGCATGCGTTCTGGATGCGCGGTGCCGACGGCCTGCCACCGGGTGCAGCCAGCGAGCGCGTGGTGCGTCTGGCCGACGGCCAACTGCTCAACCGCTACTGGGATGCACGTGCGGTGCCGCGCACAGAATCGTGGACCGACGATCTGGCCACTGCGGCGCAGGCGCCACAGCGCGCGCCATCGCAGATCTATCGTGATCTCCGCGCGGGGGCGGAGTCGGGCTGGGATTTCAGCTCCCGCTGGCTGGCCGATCCGGCCGCGCTGGGCAGCATCCACATCACTGCCATCGTGCCGGTGGACTTGAACAGCCTGCTGTTCCATCTGGAAAAAACCGTGGCCCGCGCGAGCAAGGCGGCCGGTGACCGCGCTGCTGCACGCGATTACGAGCAGCGGGCGCAGGCGCGCCAGAAGGCGATCAATACGCTGCTCTGGGACGCTACCCAAGGCTGGTATGTGGATCGCGATATCGAGCGCGGTCAAACCCGCCCTGCCCTCACGGCAGCGGCCCTGTTTCCGCTCTGGCTGCAGGTGGCCACCCGCGCGCAGGCCCGGCAGACGGCAGCGGCGGTGGATGCGCAGTTGCTGCGCCAGGGCGGCCTGCTCACCACCACGGAGCGCACCGGGCAGCAGTGGGACGCGCCCAACGGCTGGGCGCCGCTGCAGTGGATCGCCGTGGATGGGCTGCAGCGCTATGGCGAGAACACACTGGCGCGTCGCATCGGCACGCGCTTCCTGCACACCGTGCAGGCCGTGTACGACAGCGAAGGCAAGTTGGTGGAGAAGTACGTGGTGGACGGCTCGGCCGGCGGCGGCGGTGGCGGTGAGTACCCGCTGCAGGATGGCTTCGGCTGGAGTAACGGGGTGACCTTGGCGCTGCTGGACCGGCTGTGTCCGCCGCGACGTACGTGCGTCAGTGCACAGGATGTGGGCGCCGCAGACTGAGCTGCGGCGCAGCGGCGATCAACTTCCGCGCGTGCCGTGTGCGCCCGGAACCGACCGCGCAATGCCGTATTGCGCGGCGTAATACGTACTCAACACCAGCAGGCTGGCCATCGGCAACCCACCGCCGAAACGGTCCCAGGCCAGCAGGCAATCGCTGGCCACGAACAACACCGCGCCGCCCGCCGCCCACGCCGTGCTGCGCCGATCGATGCCGTGCGGTGCCGGCGCGCGCCAATGCCGGGCCAGCGCGAGGATCGCCATGACCGCCAGCACCACCACGTAGGCCAGGACCGGCACGCGCATGTCGGCCGGCAGGTGCGGCCACAACGCGATCAGGTTGCCCGCGGCGAACGCGCCCAGCAGCACGACCGCCACGCCCAGTCCGCGCCCGGCGTGGATGCCGGCGCGGAACGCGACGATGTAGCAGACATGCGCCAGCAGGAACGCCACCAGGCCCGGCACGAAGGCGTCCATCGGCAGCATCAGCGCGATGTCGCCGAGGCAGGAAAGGCCCATACCGGCCAGCACAGCACGGCGGTAGCCGGATGGGGGCAACGTTATAGAGGTGGCCGACACGCGGCCGACCCCACCGGCCTGCCATGCGATCGAAGCGATCAACAAGGTCGCCAGTGGTTTGGCCAACCAGTGCACCCAACGTCCATCGCCGTCCAGGCCCGCGCCGACAATGGCCGCGATGGCCACGGCCACGATGAGTAGATCGCGGCCGCGCGAGGTCATCGGGCTCTCCACAGCTCGGCCAGGCGATCAGGCTTGCCGGCGATGCGCTGCAGCGACGGGTACAGCAGGCCACCGTGGTAGTCCAGGCTCACCGTGTCGATGCGGTCGAAACTGCGCACCAGCAGGGTGATCGGCGCCTTGTCGGTCTTGGCGGCCGTCACTGCGTCTTTCAGTACATCGCCCTTGAACACGCGCCCGTTGACGGCCAACACCGTCATGCCCGGCGCCAGGCCGGCGTTGAACGCCGGGCTGTCCCACAGCACGTCGGTCAGCGCCCCGCTGTTGGCCACGCTGACGCCGAGCGAGTAGGTCAGGTTTATACCGGCGGCGCGGGTTTCCTGCGCCTTGACCGCATCGCTCGGGGTATCGGTGTAGACCAGTTTCCAGCCGGCCGCCTCCAACCCGCCGGTCAGCGATCCATGCCCGTCCAAGCGCTCGCGCAGGAAGCTGGCCCAGTCAAACGGCGCGATCCCGTTCAAGGTGCGCACCACGTCATCGAAGGTGTAGGGATGGACGTTCCAGTCGCCATCGTTCACGCCGAAGAACGCCTTGGCGAAATCGTCGAGGCTGCGCTTGTTGCCGGTCAGCGCGCGCAGCTTGCCTTCCACTTCCAGCCACACCATCTGGCCACCGGAGTAGTAGTCCTCGCTCAGCTGGTAATTGCGGAAGGCCAGCGCGCGACGCTGGGCGATGGTGGGATCGTTGGTGGTGTCCTGCAGCGCGCGCCACGCCAGGCCCGGTCGGCCGCGATCGTAGGTGGCCGCCACGTTGGCCAGGGTTTCGCGGGTCTGCTGCACGCTCCACAACCCCGAGCGCGCGGCCAGCACCTGGCCCCAGAACTGGGTCTGGCCTTCATACAGCCACAGCAGGCTGTCGCCCATCGGCACGTTGAAGTTGGGCGTGGACAGATCCGCACCGCGCCGGTACTTGCCATTCCAGGAGTGGTTGAACTCGTGCGGCAGCAGGTCGCGGCCCAGCCAGTTCTTGTCCCACTCGGTGAAATAGCCCGGTTCGGCGCTGTTCTCGCTGGAGCGCTGGTGCTCCAGGCCGATGCCGCCAAGCTTGCTGGTCAGCGCCAGCAGGAAGTCGTAATGATCAAAGTGGCGTGCGCCGTACAGCTTGTAGATCTGCTGCACCAGCGCGCGGTGCGCCTGCAGCTGTTCGGGCTTGGCGACCAGCGATTTGGCATCGTCGGCAAACACGTTCAGGCGCACCGGCACCTTGGCACCCGGATCCAGGTCGAACTGCTGGTAGTAGCGGCCGGCAAACAGCGGCGAATCGACCAGGTGATCGTAGCTGATCGGCTTGAACACCACGGTATCGCCGTCGCGGCGCTCGGTTTCCAGCGCAGTGGCGTAGTTCCAGCCCTTGGGCAGGGTCACGCTGGCCTGCGCCTGCAGGTTGCGGGTGATCACGCCGGCCGGATACAGCGAGTTGGCGTTCCACTGCAGGTTGAGCATTTCCGGGGTCATCACCACCCGGCCCTGGCTGCCGCCCTGCGAGGACAGGAACTTGAACTCGGCCACCACTTCGCTGGCACCGTCGGGCACATTCACCTTGAAGGCGTACACGTCGTACTGATCGCGCGTCCATTGCAGCGGCTTGCCGTTGGCGGTGACCACCAGCCCGGCCACCTTGTCGATCGGGCCACTGGGCGAATGCGCACCGGGCAGCCACTGCGGATACAGCAGGGTGAGCGGGCCGGGCTTGGCCGGAATGGTCGCCTTGACCTTGAAGATGCGCCGGCCGATGTCGCGCGCGTCCACCTCGATGCGGAGCACACCCGGCCAGGCAACATCCTGCGGGGGCGGCGTCTGCGCCTGTACGCCGGTGGCGGTGAGTGCCAGCAGCACGGACAGGACGGTGGTACGCATGTTCATCGGCAATGCTCCGGCGGTGATAGAGCCGATCCTAGCCCTCGTCACTGCCCTGCCCCATGGCCAAAGGTCATGCGTGGGGCAGCGGCCAGACTATGCAAAGCACGGGCGTCGCGCGTGGGTAGCGCCACGCCATGCTTGGCTGCGCCGCGTCAGCTGATCAACCGCAGCCGCAGTTCCTTGGGCAGCGCAAACACCATCGATTCCGGTTCGCCGTCGAGTTCGCCGATGCCGGTGGCACCGAGCTCCTTCAAGCGTGCGATCACGCCGTCCACGAGCACCTGCGGTGCCGATGCGCCGGCGGTCAGGCCGATGTGCTTCTTGCCCACCACCCACGCCGGGTCGATCTCGTGGGCGCCGTCGATCAGGTACGACTCCACGCCTTCACGGCGCGCCAGTTCACTGAGGCGGTTGGAGTTGGAGCTGTTGGGCGAGCCCACCACCAGCACCAGGTCGCAGCGCTGGGCCAGGTCGCGCACGGCGTCCTGGCGGTTCTGGGTGGCGTAGCAGATGTCGTCGTTCTTCGGCCCCTGCATCGCCGGGAAGCGCGCACGCATGGCCTCGATGATGCCGCGCGTGTCGTCCACCGACAGCGTGGTCTGGGTGGTATAGGCGAAGTTTTCCGGCTGCTCGATTTCCAGCGTGGCCACGTCTTCGACGTCTTCCACCAGGTAGATGCGGCCGGTGCCGCGCTCGCGGTTCCACTGGCCCATGGTGCCTTCCACTTCCGGGTGGCCGGCGTGGCCGATCAGCACCACGTCGCGGCCGGCGCGGCAATGCCGCGCCACTTCCAGGTGCACCTTGGTGACCAGCGGGCAGGTCGCATCGAACACCTTCAGGCCACGGCGCTCGGCTTCCTGGCGCACGGCCTGGGAGACGCCGTGGGCGCTGAAGATGACCGTGTTGTCGTCGGGCACTTCGTCGAGCTCCTCGACGAAGATCGCGCCGCGCGCCTTCAGGTCATCCACCACGAAACGGTTGTGCACGACCTCGTGGCGCACGTAGATCGGCGCCCCAAGGGTCTCGATCGCGCGCTTGACGATCTCGATCGCACGATCGACACCGGCACAGAAACCACGCGGATTGGCGAGCAACACGTCCATCGGTCAGATACTCCGGCCGGCACGCGGCCGGTTGATTGCAGGAAACAGGAGGGAATTATCCCGCTTTTTTCTCGGACTTGCCGTCGAACAGGCCAAACACAGCGATCCCGACCGCCCCGACCACGATCGCCGCGTCGGCGATGTTGAACGAGGGCCAGTAATGGTCGCCGATATGCCACTGGATGAAGTCCACCACGTGGCCGTGCATCAGCCGGTCGATGACGTTGCCGATCGCCCCGCCGATGACCAGCGCATAAGGCACCGCACTGCGCCAATGGGCGCGGGCGGTGCGCGACAGCCAGAACGCCATCAGGCCGCTGATGCCCACCGCCAGCGCGGTGAAGAACCACAACTGCCAGCCACCGGCATCGCTCAGGAAGCTGAACGCCGCACCGGTGTTATAGGTGCGGAACCAGTTCCAGAAGCCCTCGATGACCACCACCGGCTGGTACTCGGGCAGGCTGGACAGCACCCAGGCCTTGCTCCACTGGTCCAGACCGATGATCGCCACCGACAGCAGCAACCACACCAACGCATTGGGACGCGGACGGACGGCGCTCATCAGAACCACCGCCGATCTTCGCCGGCACCGTCGATGTTGGTCACGCAGCGACCGCACAGTTCCGGATGGCCCGCCACCGTGCCTACATCGGCACGGTAATGCCAACAGCGCACGCACTTGGTTTTTTCGGTCGGCTGCGCACTGACAAACACCTCATCGGTGGTCGCCGGGCGCACCTGCACATCGCCACTGATCAGCAGGAAGCGCAGTTCGTCAGCCAGCGGCTGCCAGCGGGCGGCGGTGTCCGCGTCGGCGGCCACGGTGATCTCCGCTTCCAGCGCCGCACCGATGGCACCGTTGGCACGCATCGGCTCGAGCACCTTGGACACCTGCTCGCGCAGGGCCAGCAGCTGGTCGAAATCGGCGGCGGTGAGCGGCGCGTCGGCCGGCAGCGGCGCCAAACCTTCGTACCAGGTGGCAAACAGCACGTTGTCCTTGCGTTCGCCCGGCAGGTAGCCCCACAGCTCGTCGGCGGTGAAGCTCAGGATCGGGGCGATCCAGCGGGTGAACGCTTCGGCGATGTGGTACATCGCGCTCTGCGCCGAGCGGCGGCCGCGCGAGTCCACCGGCATGGTGTACAGCCGGTCCTTGGTGACGTCCAGGTACAGCGAACCCAGGTCGACGCTGCAGAAGTTCAGCAGCAGCTGGACGATCTCGGCCATGGTGTAGCTGGTGTAGGCGGCCTTGATCTTCTCCTGCACCTCGAAGGCGCGATGCACGATCCAGCGGTCCAGCGCGACCATGTCGGCCGGCGCCACCAGGTGCCGGGCCGGATCGAAGCCGTCCAGGTTGCCCAGCAGGAAGCGCGCGGTGTTGCGCAGGCGCCGGTAGGCGTCGGCATTGCGCTTGAGGATCTCCTGCGACAGCGACATTTCATTGCTGTAGTCGGCCGAGGCGATCCACAGGCGCAGGATGTCCGCACCCAGCGTCTTCATGATGTCCTGCGGCTCGATGCCGTTGCCCAGCGACTTGGACATCTTGCGGCCCTTCTCATCCACGGTGAAGCCATGGGTGAGGCACTGCTTGTACGGGGCATGCTTGTCGATGGCCACGCCGGTCAGCAGCGAGGACTGGAACCAGCCGCGGTGCTGGTCCGACCCTTCCAGGTACAGGTCGGCCGGCTTGCCGAAGCCACGTGCCAGCAGCACGCCTTCGTGGGTGACGCCGGAATCGAACCACACATCCAGGATGTCGGTGACCTTCTCGTACTGCGCGGCGTCGTCACCGAGCAGCTCGGCGCTGTCCAGCGAATACCAGACGTCGATGCCGCCCTGCTCCACGCGGTCGGCCACCTGCTGCATCAGTTCAACGGTGCGCGGGTGCGGCTCGCCGGTTTCGCGGTGGGTGAACATCGCGATCGGCACGCCCCAGGTGCGCTGGCGGCTGATGCACCAGTCCGGGCGCCCTTCGACCATGCCGCCGATGCGCGCCTTGCCCCAGCTCGGGAACCAGCCGACGTTGTCGATGGCGGCCATCGCATCGCTGCGCAGGTTGGCCTTGTCCATCGAGATGAACCACTGCGGGGTGGCGCGGAACACCACCGGGGTCTTGTGACGCCAGCAGTGCGGGTAGCTGTGCACGATCTCGACGTCGGCCAGCAGCGCACCAGAGGCGCGCAGCACGTCCACGATCAGCGGCTGCGCCTTCCACAGGTGCACACCGGCCAGCTCGACATCGCCGGCCGGCGGGGTCGAGGGCAGGTACACGCCGCGGCCGTCGACCGGGTTGATCTGGCCTGCGTTGTACTGCTCCATCAGCCCGTACTGCTGGCTGACCACGAAGTCTTCCTGGCCATGGCCCGGAGCGGTGTGCACCGCACCGGTACCGTCTTCGGCCGAGACGTGCTCGCCGTTGAGCAGCGGGATGTCGCGGGTGGGATAGAACGGGTGGGCCAGCAGCAGGTTTTCCAGCGCCGCACCGGTGGCGTGGCCGTGCACGACCAGCCCATCGACGCCGTAGCGCTGCAGCGAACGCTCGGCCAGCGCGGCCGCCAGCACCAGCCAACGGCGCTTGCCGTTGTGGGCCGGGCCTTCGGCCAGCACGTACTCGATCTCCGCACCGAGGGACACCGCCAGCGAGGCCGGCAGCGTCCACGGGGTGGTCGTCCAGATCGGCACGGCCACCTCGACATCGGCCGGCACGGTCGCGCCGAAGCGCGCGGCCAGCTGCGCGCCATCACGCGCGGCGTAGGCCACGTCGATTGCCGGCGAGGTCTTGTCCTGGTATTCGATTTCCGCTTCCGCCAGGGCCGAGCCGCAGTCGAAGCACCAATGCACCGGCTTGGCGCCGCGCACGATGTGGCCGTTGGCGAACACCTTGGACAGCGCGCGGATTTCGTTGGCCTCGAAATCGAAGCTCAGCGTCTTGTACGGGTTGTCCCAATCGCCGATCACGCCCAGGCGCTTGAAGTCGCGGCGCTGCAGCTCGATCTGCTCTTCGGCGAACTCGCGGCACTTCTGGCGGAACTGCGCGGCATCCAGCTTGACCCCGACCTTGCCCCACTTCTTCTCGACCGCGATCTCGATCGGCAGGCCGTGGCAATCCCAGCCCGGCACGTAGGGCGCATCGAAGCCGGCCAGGTAGCGCGACTTGACGATGATGTCCTTGAGGATCTTGTTGACCGCATGGCCCAGGTGGATCTGGCCGTTGGCGTAGGGCGGGCCGTCGTGCAGCACGAACAGCGGGCGACCCTGCGCGTTCTCGCGCAGGCGGGCGTACAGGCCCTCGTCTTCCCAGCGCGACAGAATGCCCGGCTCGCGCTTGGGCAGGTCGCCGCGCATCGGGAATTCGGTTGCCGGCAGATGAAGGGTGGCTTTGTAGTCCTGGCTCACGCAGTGGCTCGCAATCTGTGTTCGGAAAGGATGTGACGCGCCTGTTCGGCGTCACGGTGCATCTGGTCGGTCAACGCAGCCAGATCTTGGAACTTCTCTTCATCGCGCAGCTTGGCGACGAATTCCACTTCAATATGACGACCGTACAGGTCGCCTTGGAAATCGAACAGGTGGGCTTCCAGCAGCGGCTCCACGCCGTCCACGGTGGGACGGGTGCCGAAGCTGGACACCGACGGCCACGGCTGGTCGAACACGCCGTGCACCCACGTAGCGTAGATGCCCGACAACGCCGGGGTCTTGGGGAAGCGCAGGTTCGCCGTCGGGAAGCCCAGCGTACGGCCCAGCTGGCGCCCACGCACCACCCGGCCGCCGATCGAGTACGGGCGGCCCAGCAGATCGTTGGCGTGGGTGAAGTTGCCTTCGCGCAGCAGCTGGCGGATGCGGGTGCTGGAAATGCGCTCGCCGTGCAGGTCCACCGGGTCGATTTCGCCCGCCGTAAAGCCCTGCTCCGCGCCCATGGCCTGCAGCAGCGCCAGGTCGCCGCGACGGCGGTTGCCGAAGCAGAACTCCGGGCCGATCCAGACTTCACGCGCACTCAGGCGCTGCACCAGCAGCTGCTGGACGAAGTCTTCGGGCTGCATGGCGGCCATGCGCGCATCGAAGCGCAGCAGGCCCACCGCATCCACACCCAGTTCGTTGAGCATGGCCACTTTGTCGCGGGCCAGGGTCAGCCGCGGCGGCGGCTCGCCCTGGGCGAAGTACTCGCGCGGCAACGGTTCGAACGCCACCGCCACGGCGGCCACGCCCAACGCGCGCGCACGCGCCACCGCATGCCGCACCAACGCACGATGGCCGAGGTGCAGGCCGTCGAATGCGCCGATGCAGACCACGCTTCCGTGCGGGAACAACTGCCCGCCTTCAATGCTTCTGAACAACCTGCTCATCAACTGGGAATCCGGCCCACCAGGGCCGATAGAGTGCAAGGGATAGCCATGAAGTATAGCCGGGGTGTCCACGGATCAATGCTCGCGCAGGTGCCGCGGGCGGAACCCCATCGCCACCAGGGCCACCAGGTAGGTCAGGCCGCCGCCGCCGACCAGCAGCGCGAGGTTGCCCATCCGGTGCCACTTGTCCATCTCGGTGAAGCCGGACATCCCGTGCAGCAGGCCCAGCAGCACCGCCACCATGGCCACGCAGGCCAGGGCCAAACGGGTCACATAGCCGCCCCAGCCCGGCTTGCGCTGGTACACATCGGTCTTGCCGAGCCAGTACCAGAGCAGGCCAAGGTTCAGGTAACTGGACAGCGCGCTGGCGATGCCCAGCGCCAGATGCAGGCCCGGCTGCTTGCCCAGCGCGACCCACACGCCCTGCGATTTCAGTTCATCCGGCACCATCACCTGGTACAGCACGGCCAGCAGGATGAAGTTGAAGACCATGTTGGCCACCAGCGCGGCGATACCGGCCCGGACCGGGGTGCGGGTGTCCTGGCGCGCGTAGAACGCCGGCAGTACCACCTTGAGCAGCGCGAACGCCGGCAGCCCGAAGCTCAGGCCGTACACCGACAGCGCGGTCATGCGGGTGTCGAAGGCGGTGAATTCCTTGTACTGGAACAGCGTGGCGATCAGCGGCTCGGCCAGCAGCACCAGGCCCAGCATGGCCGGCACCGAGATCAGCAGGGTCGTGCGCAGGCCCCAGTCCAGCGCGCTGGAGAAGCCGGCCTTGTCGGTGCTGACGTGATGGCGGGCCAGCGCCGGCAGGATCACCGTGCCCAGCGCGACGCCGAACACACCGAGCGGCAGCTCCAGGAAGCGGTCGGCCAGCGACAGCCAGGACTGCGAGCCGTCGGTCAGCTTGGCCGCGATCACCGTATCCAGCAGCAGATTGATCTGGGCCACCGAGGAGCCGAACAGGGTCGGCACCATCAGGGTGAGCACCTTGCGCACGCCCGGATGCCGCCAGCCCCAGCGCGGCAGGGTCAGCAGGTTGATGCCCTTCAGCGAGGGCAGCTGGAACAGCAGCTGCAGCAGGCCCGCTGCCAGCACCGCCCAGCCCAGGGCCAGGATCTGCTTCTCCGGGGTGCCGCCCAGCCGCGGGGCCAGCCACACCGCGCCGGCGATCATGCACAGGTTGAGGATGACCGGGGTCAGCGCCGGCATCGCAAAGCGCTGGAAGCTGTTCAGGGCGCCGCCCGCCAGCGCGGTCAACGACACGAACAGCAGGAACGGGAAGGTCAGCCGGAACAGGTCGACCAGCAGGCCGTGCTTGGCCGGGTCGGTGTCCACCCCGCTGGAGAACAGGGTCGCCAGCTGCGGCGCGAAGATCAGCGCCAGCGCGGTGACCAGCATCAACACGCCGCCCAGGGTGCCGGCCACCCGCGACATCAACTCGCGCAGCTCGGCATGGGGGCGGGTTTCCTTCACTTCCGTGAACACCGGCACGAAGGCGGTGGCGAAGGAGCCCTCCGCGAACAGCCGGCGCAGGAAGTTGGGCACCCGGAAGGCCACCCAGAAGGCATCGGTCACCGCATTGGTGCCGAACGTGGTGGTGATGACCTGGTCGCGAACCAGCCCCAACACCCGCGAAATCATGGTCATGCTGCTGAAAGACAGCAGACCCCGCAACATCCTTGGTGAACTCACCCGTGTTCCCTCTTGACAATTGACTTGACGTACATTTTTCGAGCCATCATACTTTCCAGCTTGCTGTTCCCATTACACCGATTTTTCAGGAAACCACCACTGTGGCCAATATCAAGTCCGCCAAGAAGCGCGCCAAGCAGACCGTCGTGCGCAACGCGCGCAATACGGCTCAGCGTTCGATGCTGCGCACCGCTGTCAAGAAGGTGATCAAGGCTCTGGATGCCAATGACGCCGCCGGCGCCGAGGCAGCCTTTGCTGTTGCCCAGCCGATCCTCGACCGTTTCAGCTCGCGTGGTCTGATCCACAAGAACAAGGCTGCTCGCCACAAGAGCCGCCTGACCGCGCGCATCAAGGCCATCAAGGCCGCCTGATACGGCGCTGCGGGTGTCGTAGAGCCACGCCCCGCGTGGCTTCGACCCAACCGCAGAAAAAGACCCGGCCCCGGCCGGGTTTTTTGTTGCCCGCAGAACCGTAGAGCCGGGCTCTGCCCGGCTGCCCTGCGCGGCAATATCGTGAACGTCGGACGCCAGCCGGGCAGAGCCCGGCTCTACGAGGCCATTCAAACGCAGCGTCCGCAAGACGAGGCCCTGCACACGCGGTGCGGGCGCACCACAGAAAAACCCGGCCGCAGCCGGGTTGTTCAGGGGCGCGCGGAGGCGCTCAGTACGCATCGCGCGCTTGCGCCTCGTCTTCCTTCTGGCGATCGAAGAAGGCCATGATGTTGGTCATGATCGGCCAGGTGCCTTCACGGCCCAGCGCCGAGACCAGGTACCACGGCTGGGTCCAGCCCAGCTCGGCGACGATCTTCTCGGCGGCGGCCTTGGCCTCGTCCTCGAACATCAGGTCGGCCTTGTTCAGCACCAGCCAACGCGGCTTGTCCAGCAGCTCCGGATCGTGCTTTTCCAGCTCGCGCTCGATCGCACGGACCTGCTCGATCGGCGAGACACCTTCCACGCCACCTTCCATCGGGGAGATGTCCACCAGGTGCAGCAGCAGGCGGGTGCGCTGCAGGTGGCGCAGGAACTGCGCGCCCAGGCCGGCACCGTCGGCGGCACCTTCGATCAGGCCGGGAATGTCGGCGATGACGAAGCTGCGGTAATTCTCAACGCGCACCACACCCAGGTTCGGGTACAGCGTGGTGAACGGGTAATCGGCCACCTTCGGGGTGGCGGCAGACACCGCGCGGATCAGGGTGCTCTTGCCGGCATTGGGGAAGCCCAGCAGGCCCACGTCGGCCAGCAGCTTCAGCTCCAGCTTGAGCAGGCGCTCTTCACCCTCTTCGCCCGGCAGCGCCTGGCGCGGCGAACGGTTGGTGGAGCTCTTGAAATGCATGTTGCCCAGGCCGCCGCGGCCGCCCTTGGCTACCAGCAGGCGGTCGTCGTGCTGGGTCAGGTCGCCGATGATTTCATCGGTGGCCACGTTCATGACCACGGTGCCAACCGGCACGGTGATGACCAGGTCTTCGCCGCCCTTGCCGTAGGCCTGGCGGCCCATGCCGTTCTCACCGCGCTGCGCCTTGAAGATGCGCTCGTGGCGGAAGTCGACCAGGGTGTTCAGGTTGGCGTCGGCGCGGATCCAGACGTTGCCGCCATTGCCACCATCGCCACCGTCCGGGCCGCCCAGCGGAATGAACTTCTCGCGACGGAAACCGACGCAGCCGTTGCCGCCATTGCCGGCGGTGACCTGGATTTCTGCTTCGTCTACAAGTTTCATGATTCTGGATGCCAACTGGAGGCGGCGGGCAGCGGATGCACCCGACCGCAGAGTCTAACGTCCCCGGTACGATCCGTGGACGGTGGCGGGAAGGATCCCCGCCCATGTTCGAACAAAAACAAAAAACAAAAACCCCGCCGAAGCGGGGCTTTCGTCAGCGGCCCCACGCGCTAGGCGTGGGCGCCTGCGTATCGCGAAGATCAGGCTTCGGCGACGACGCTGACGGTACGACGCTTCTTCGGGCCCTTGACCGAGAACTCCACCTTGCCGTCGACGAGCGCGAACAGGGTGTGGTCACGGCCGAGGCCAACGCCGCTACCCGGGTGGAACTGGGTGCCGCGCTGACGCACGATGATGTTGCCGGCATCGATGGCCTGGCCACCGAAGATCTTGACGCCGAGGTACTTCGGGTTGGAGTCGCGACCGTTGCGCGAAGAGCCTACGCCTTTTTTATGTGCCATGACTGGTTCTCCTTATTACTTGCTGCCACCGGCAATGCCGGTGATCTCGATTTCGGTGTAGTACTGACGGTGACCCTGGCGCTTCATGTGGTGCTTACGGCGACGGAACTTGATGATCCGGACCTTGTCAGCACGACCCTGGGACACGACCTTGGCAGTGACCGAAGCGCCGCTCAGAGCGTCGCCCAGCTTGATGCCATCGCTGTCACCCAGCATCAGGATGGTGTCGAACGTGATCTCGTTGCCGACTTCGACTTCGAGTTTTTCGACGCGGAGCGTTTCGCCCTGCGCCACGCGGTATTGCTTACCGCCGGTTACCAGTACTGCGTACATGACCAGACTTCCTCTGTAGTTATTGTGGTCTATGGACTGCTGCCATCGAGGGCAGACAGAAGCGGGATTTTAATGACTGGTAGTGGGTCGGGTCAAGTCACCCCCCGCCTTGCCCTGTCTGGGGCTGAATCCTGTTCAGGTAACGCCCCGGCAGGTCTCAGGCGGTGAGACCCGGGGCTGGCAATGTGCGCGATTGCCCCCAAATCCCAAGCTCGGTAGGCTGACCGATTGCCGTCTCCGCTTGCCCCACCCGCTTGCCGGCCCTCCGGGCCAGAGCCCCACAACGGATCCCCCATGGCGATGGATTTCATCCGCATCCGCGGCGCGCGGACGCACAATCTCAAGAACATCGATCTCGACCTGCCGCGCGACAAGCTGATTGTCATCACCGGCCTGTCCGGCTCGGGCAAGTCCTCGTTGGCGTTCGACACCATCTACGCGGAAGGCCAGCGCCGCTACGTGGAATCGCTGTCGGCCTATGCCCGCCAGTTCCTCAGCGTGATGGAAAAGCCGGACCTGGACCACATCGAGGGCCTGTCCCCGGCGATCTCGATCGAGCAGAAGTCGACCTCGCACAACCCGCGTTCCACCGTGGGCACCATCACCGAGATCTACGACTACCTGCGCCTGCTGTACGCCCGCGTCGGCAGCCCGCGCTGCCCCGACCACGGCTACCCGCTGGAGGCGCAGACGGTCAGCCAGATGGTCGACCACGTGCTCAGCCTGGATGCCGAGCAGCGCTACATGCTGCTGGCCCCGGTGATCCGCGAGCGCAAGGGCGAGCACGCCCAGGTGTTCGACCAGCTGCGCGCGCAGGGCTTCGTGCGCGTGCGCGTGGACGGCATCCTGCATGAAATCGACGCGGTGCCGCCGCTGGCACTACGCCAGAAGCACACCATCGAGGCGGTGATCGACCGCTTCCGCCCGCGCGAAGACATCAAGCAGCGCCTGGCCGAGAGCTTTGAAACCGCGCTGAAGCTGGGCGACGGCATGGTCTCGGTGCAGTCGCTGGACGTCGAAGACGCGCCGGCCCACCTGTTCTCGTCCAAGTACAGCTGCCCGGTCTGCGACTACTCGCTGCCGGAGCTTGAACCGCGCCTGTTCTCGTTCAACTCGCCGGTCGGCGCCTGCCCGGGCTGCGACGGGCTGGGCATGGCCGAGTTCTTCGACCCCTCGCGCGTGGTGGTACACCCGGAGCTGTCGCTGTCGGCCGGTGCCGTGCGCGGCTGGGACCGCCGCAACGCGTACTACTTCCAGCTGATCGCTTCGCTGGCCAAGCACTACAAGTTCGACGTCGATGCGGCCTGGCAGACCCTGCCCGAGGACGTGCGCCAGGCGGTGCTGTACGGCAGCGGCGAAGAGACCATCACCTTCACCTACTTCACTGAAGCCGGTGGCCGCACCCAGCGCAAGCACCGCTTCGAGGGCATCATTCCGAACCTGGAACGCCGCTACAAGGAAACCGAATCGGCGGCGGTGCGCGAAGAACTGGCCAAGTACATCAGCGAGCGCAACTGCCCCGAGTGCCAGGGCCAGCGCTTGAACAAGGCCGCGCGCAACGTGTTCGTGGCCGACCGTGCACTGCCGGAACTGGTGGTGCTGCCGATTGATGAAGCGCTGAAGTTCTTCAGCGGCATGACCCTGCCCGGCTGGCGCGGCGAGATTGCCGGCAAGATCGTCAAGGAGATCGGCGAGCGCCTCGGATTCCTGGTCGATGTGGGCCTGGATTACCTCACCCTGGAGCGCAAGGCCGACACCCTGTCCGGTGGCGAAGCCCAGCGCATCCGCCTGGCCAGCCAGATCGGCGCCGGCCTGGTCGGGGTGATGTACGTGCTCGATGAGCCGTCCATCGGCCTGCACCAGCGCGACAACGAACGCCTGCTCGGCACCCTCACCCGCCTGCGCGACCTGGGCAACACGGTGATCGTGGTCGAGCACGACGAAGACGCGATCCGGCTGGCTGATTACGTGCTGGACATCGGTCCGGGCGCGGGCGTGCATGGCGGCGAGATCGTCGGCCAGGGCACCCTGCAGGACATCCTGGATGCGCCGCGTTCGCTGACCGGTCAGTACCTGTCGGGCAAGCGTGCCATCGAGATTCCGGCGCGCCGGCACAAGCCGAACCCGAAGATGACGCTGCACCTGCGCGGTGCCAGCGGCAACAACCTCAAGGGCGTGGACCTGGACATTCCGTCGGGCCTGCTGACCTGCATCACCGGCGTGTCCGGCTCGGGCAAGTCGACCCTGATCAACGACACCCTGTTCTCGCTGGCCGCCAACGAGATCAACGGCGCCTCGCACCCGATCGCGCCGTACAAGGAAGTGGACGGGCTGGACCTGTTCGACAAGGTGGTGGACATCGACCAGTCGCCGATCGGCCGCACCCCGCGCTCGAACCCGGCCACCTACACCGGTCTGTTCACGCCGCTGCGCGAGCTGTACGCACAGGTGCCCGAAGCGCGTGCGCGCGGCTATTCGCCGGGGCGCTTCAGCTTCAACGTGCGCGGTGGCCGCTGCGAAGCGTGCCAGGGCGATGGCCTGATCAAGGTGGAAATGCACTTCCTGCCGGACGTGTACGTGCCCTGCGACGTGTGCCATGGCAAGCGCTACAACCGCGAAACGCTGGAGATCCTGTACAAGGGCTTCAACATCAACGACGTGCTGCAGATGACCGTCGAAGATGCGCTGAAGCTGTTCGAGCCGGTGCCGAGCATCGCGCGCAAGCTGGAAACGCTGGTCGACGTGGGCCTGAGCTACATCAAGCTGGGCCAGAGCGCGACCACGCTGTCCGGTGGTGAAGCCCAGCGCGTGAAGCTGTCCAAGGAACTGTCGCGGCGCGATACCGGCCGCACGCTGTACATCCTGGATGAGCCGACCACCGGCCTGCATTTCCACGACATCGAAGCGCTGCTCGGCGTGCTGCACAAGCTGCGCGACGAAGGCAACACGGTGGTGGTGATCGAGCACAACCTGGACGTGATCAAGACCGCCGACTGGATCGTCGATCTGGGTCCGGAAGGCGGCCACCGCGGTGGCACCATCCTGGTCACCGGTACGCCGGAAGACGTGGCGGCCTGCCCGACCTCGTACACCGGCCAGTTCCTGGCCAAGATGCTGCCCTCGATCAGCGCCCGCCCGCAGCAGCCCGCCGCGATGGCCAACAAGCCCGATGCGCGCCCGCCCCGCAAGGTCAAGCCGGAGAAGCCGGCCAAGAAGGCGGCCGCGGCAAAGAGCACCGGCAAGGCCAGCAAGACCAGCACCGCCAGCAAGAAGAAGGACGCCTGATGAGCAGCGAACACAAGATCCTGGCCCGCGTACCGATCAGCGTGCGCTGGCGCGACATGGACAGCATGGGCCACGTCAACAACGCCAAGTACATCTCCTACCTGGAAGAGGCGCGCGTGCGCTGGATGCTGGGCGTGGACGGGGTGTCGATGACCGACCGCATCGCCCCGGTAGTGGCGGCCACCAACGTCAACTACCGCCTGCCGATCGTGTGGCCCAATGACATCGTGGTGGAACTGTTCGTGGAGCGGCTGGGCAACAGCAGCGTGACGATCGGCCATCGCATCGTGGACCAGAACGACGACGCCAGGCTGTACTCGGACGGCAACGTGGTGGTGGTGTGGATGGACACGCAGACCGGCAAGAGCGCGCCGCTGCCCGACGCGATCCGCACCGCGTCCACCTGAGGGTAGTGCCGGCCGCTGGCCGGCACCCCCATGACGCCGGAAGGATGTGCATGGATGCCGGCCAGCGGCCGGCACTACCGCCATTCATTCAAAGGAATGCCATGTTCCACCAGACCGACATCCGCACACTTCTTCCCGGAATGACGCCGTTCCCCGCCGACGTTTTTTCCCAGGAACAACCGTGGCTGGCCCAACACCTGCTGCCGCTGATCGGCATCGACCTGGGCATCCTGCGTCCGGAACTGGCCGGCACCGTGGCCACGATGCTGTGCCCGATAGAGCCGTATGAAGGCTGCATCGGCGAAGACACCGAAGAGCACCACAACGCGTTCACCGGCACCAACTGGATCGCATTCGAACTGACCACCGACAACCGCATGCGCTTCCTTGGCAACGCGGGCTACTTCGTCGGCGACCAGGAGCAGGACAGCGACGCGGTCGAGCACATCGCCGAGATGCGCGACAGTCATGCCAAGGCACACGCCTATTTCCAGACCCACGGCTCCCTGGCCAGCTACATGCGCTATGGCGATGGCGAGCCGGGCGAACAGGCGTATCTGGACAGGCTCGGCGGGCAGATTTCCGGCGGCAACTGGACCGAAACCGCCGAGATCCCGCCGGCATTCGAGATCGCACTGGATCCGGCGATGTATGACCGCGACCGACCTGACGATGCCGAGAACGTGCGCATCACCCGTGATGGCAAACCGTTCTTCGCGGTCGCCGAGGTGGCCGGTTACAACTGGTGCGCCGCGGGTGCCGATGCCATCGTGATGCTGTACGAACCGGACAGTCGCACCGTGTTGTTCTCCTACGACTGGAGCTGAGCGCGCGCCTGCCGGCCAACACGCGCTCAACGCGCGCCGCGCACCTGCAGCTGTCCATCCACCTTGCGCCCGTCTTCCAGGCTCAGCCGCAGCGGCAGCTGTGCCCCCTCCTTCAGCGGCACCTCCGGCTGCATGAGCATCAGGTGCAAGCTCCCCGGCTTCAGCTCGACGGTCGCACCGGCCGCGATCGGCAATCGGTCCACCGCGCGCATCCGGCTGACCCCGTCGACCAGCGTGGTTTCGTGCAGGGACACATCGCCGAACGCCTTGCTGCCGGCAGCGATCACCACGACCGCCTCGCGGCAGTCGTTGCGGATCCGCCCGTAACCGGCGGCCATCGGCATCGCGGCCGGCGGCAACCGCAGCCAGCCGTCGCGCAGTGACACACAGGAAGGTTCTGCGGCCACTGTCGGCGCCGATGCTGCGATCGCACACAGTCCCAACAATACGCACACGAATGGTTTGGTTATCATCGGCTTCGTTCCCTGTCCGCAACGAGACTGCAGCATGACGACGCTCATCGAGGTGATCAACCATGGCCCCATCCGCGAACTGCGGCTGGCGCGGCCGCCGGTCAACGCGCTGGACACCGAGTTGTGCCGCCACCTGATCCACGCGATCAACCAGGCCATGGCCGATGACGCGCACGGCATCGTGCTGTCGGGCAGCGCGCGCATCTTCAGCGCCGGCATGGACGTGCCGCACCTGCTCGGCCATGGCGAGGACAGGTACAAGCTGCTCGACAGCTGGCAGGCCTTCTTCGGCGCAGTGCGCACCCTGGCCGAATGCCGGGTACCGGTGGTGGCCGCGCTGACCGGGCATGCGCCGGCCGGCGGCTGCGTGCTGGCGCTGTGCTGCGATTACAGGATCCTGGCGCGCAGCCCGGACCCGGCCCAGCCAACCGTAATCGGCCTGAACGAGGTCCAGGTGGGGCTGGTGGCCCCCGAAGGCATTCAGCGCCTGATGCGCCGCGTGGTCGGCCATCACCGCGCCACCCAGCTGCTGGTGGGCGGGGAGATGGTGCCGGCTGAGCGTGCGCTGGAAATCGGGCTGGTGGACGAACTGGCCGACGCCGCCCAGGTGGTGCCGCGCGCGGTGGCGTGGCTGCAGCGCCTGCTCAAGCTGCCCCGCCAGCCGATGCTGCTGACCCGCGCCATCGCCCGCGCCGACCTGCACGAAGCCCTGCACGCCGACCTGATCCAGCTCGACCGCTTCGTCGAGGCCTGGTACGCCCCGGACGCCCAGCAGGCACTGCAGCAGCTGGCGGCCAGACTCGGCAAGGCCTGAAGCCCGGCAAACGCCGGTAGTGCCGGCCGCTGGCCGGCAACCAGGCACCTCCCGGTCCGGCACTGCATGATATGGCTGGAGTGCCCCCCCTGAGTCAGGGGGCGGCCGCGAAGCGGCGGGGGTTTGGAGGGCAATGAGAGGGGCCCGCGGTTTGCAAGGCGAACCGTGGGGGCGGCAGCGCGAATGCGTTGCCGTCATGCGGCCAGCGGCCGGCACTACCCTATAATTTGCGTTCGCCCACCCCAGGTTGCTTCCCTTGTCCGACACGCACGAACCCGTCGTCTCCGAGCTGATCGACCTGCTCACGCTCGAGCGCCTGGAAGACAACCTGTTCCGCGGCCAGAGCCGCGACATCGGGACCAAGTACGTGTTTGGCGGCCAGGTGCTGGGCCAGGCGCTGTCGGCCGCGCAGGCCACCGTGGACAACGGTCGCCACGTGCATTCGCTGCATGCCTACTTCCTGCGCGCGGGCAACATCGACCACCCCATCGTCTATGACGTGGACCGCACCCGCGACGGCGGCAGTTTTTCGGTGCGCCGGGTCACCGCGATCCAGCACGGCAAGGTGATCTTCTTCTGCGCGGCCTCCTTCCAGCAGGCCGAACAGGGCGCTGAGCACCAGCACAAGATGCCCGAAGTGCCGCAGCCGGAAGACATCGAACCCAACCGCCCGCTGCCGCCGGAGGTGCTCGAACGCCTGCCGATCAAGGTGCAGCGCTGGCTGTCGCGCGGCGGCCCGTTCGAGTTCCGCCACGTGTACCCGCGCGACGAACTCAACCCGCCCAAGCGCCCGCCCTACCACCAGGTCTGGCTGCGCCTGAATGAAAAAGTGGGCGATGCGCCGGAGCTGCACCAGGCGCTGCTGGCCTATGCCTCGGACTTCCACCTGCTGGGCACGGCGACCTTCCCGCACGGCATCAGCTACTACCAGCCGCACGTACAGATGGCCTCGCTGGACCACGCGATCTGGTTCCACCGCCCGTTCCGCGCCGACGACTGGCTGCTGTACTCGCTGGACAGCCCCAGCGCGCAGGATTCACGCGGACTGGCCCGTGGCCAGTTCTTCACCCGCGATGGTCTGCTGGTCGCAAGCACCGCGCAGGAAGGCCTGATCCGCGTGGTACCCGACAGCGCCGCGGCGGCCGCCGTTCCGGCCAAGGACTGACATGAGACAGATTTTCAACAGCCAGCGCGTGGAAACCGTGGAAGGCGTGGCCCAGCTGCTGCGCGATGCCGGCATCGAGGTGCGCATCACCAACGGCCGTTCGTACCACAGCAAGCGCGGCAGCCAGTTCAGCTATCTGGATACCAGCAAGGCCACCACCCATCCCACGCTGTGGGTGGTGCATGCCAATGACCAGCCGCGTGCGCGCGAGATCCTGCGCGACGCGCGCCTGCTGGAAACCACGCGGCGCGACCACCCCACCGCCGAGTTCGCCTTCCGCGACCAGGTGGGCGAGGTAGCCCCGCGCCGCAACTGGGCCTGGCGCATCCGCATCGGCCTGCTGCTGGTGATTGCCGCCGTGGCGATGGTGGTGGTGATGCGCCACCGCAACGCCCCACCGGTGGCCCCGACCCCCGCCGTACAGCAGGCCCCGGCCGCAGCCCCGGCCCAGCCCGCGCCCCCGGAAGAAGAGGAAGTGCGGGTACGGATCCAACCGGCGAAGTAACCGGCAATGCCGGGCGCTGCCCGGCCGCCCACGTAGAGCCGGGCTCTGCCCGGCTTCCCGCACAGCCCGATCCCCGTAGAGCCGGGCTCTGCCCGGCTGCCCGTACGGCCGGCCCCATGCAGAGCCGGCCAGCGGCCGGCACTACCGGTCACAGGCAACCGGCCCTACCCCGTCACATTCTTTCGCGGCCATCGTCATACTCGGATCACCTCCGGAAATTCCGCCATGACGCCCCTGCTGACCGCCACCCTGGAACGCGAACTGCCCGCGGCCGCCTCCGGCTGCACCCAGTCGTACGGGCGCATCGTGCTGGCCTGCCAGAACACCGTCACCGCGATCGCCCTGGCGATCACCCGCGACGTGCAGGCCAGCGAGGACATCGCGCAGGAGGCCTTCATCAAGGCCTGGCAGCAGCTCAACCAGCTGAGCAATCCGTCCAGTTTCCTGCCGTGGCTGCGCCAGATCACCCGCAACCTGGCCCGCGACTGGCTGCGCGCCAACCGCGGCCGCCCGCTGTCCGGCGAAGCGGCCGAGATCGCGATCAGCATGGCCGCCGACCCCGGCCCGACCGCACCGGAGCGTCTGCAGCGGGTGGAAGAGGAACTGGCGGCCGAAGAGATCATTTCGGCGCTGCCCGAAGACGCCCGCGAAACCCTGCTGCTGTACTACCGCGAGGGCCAGCGTTCGCAGCAGGTGGCCGACCTGCTGGGGCTCAGCGATGCCGCCGTGCGCAAGCGCCTGTCGCGCGCCCGTGCCAGCGTGCGCGAAGAGATGCTGCGCCGTTTCGGCGATTTCGCGCGCAGCAGCGCTCCCAGCGCCGCGTTCGCCACCACCCTGGCCTCGGCGCTGATGATCGCCGCGCCCGGCACCGCCAGTGCCGCGATCCTGCTCGGCACCGGGCTGGGCACCGGCAAGCTCGGCCTGGGCGGGGCCACGGTCTCCGGCGGCACGGCCCTGGGCTCGCTCAGCGCGGCGTTCAGCCAGAATGCGGCACCGGGCGAGATGCTGAGCCTGGGGGCGGCCATCGGCGGCCTGGTCGGCGGCATGCTGGGCAGCTATCTCGGCGGGCGCTACCTGCTGTCGTATGCCGAATCGTCCGGCGAACGCGAACAGATCCGCCGGTTCGTGGTGCTCAGCAGCGTCACCGCGATGGTGATGTGCCTGTCGGTGTTGATGCTGAGCGTGCTGGAAGCGCCGGTCTGGATGCTGTTGTCGGCGATGGCGCTTGGCATGGCCGCGGTCAACTACCAGTGCCTGTACCCGCTGCAGAAGGTGATGGCGCCCATGCTGGCGCGCGATGCGGCGCGCCACGGCCGCAACGGGCCAAGCTGGGCCTATCAGCTGATGTATGGCCGCTGGGCGATCGTGCTGGTCACCCTGGGCGTGGCCGCACTGGTGCTGTACAGCCTGGTGCGCACCGGGCGGCTCTGAACGAAAAACGGGCGCCGGTCGATGACCGGCGCCCGTGCGTAGTACGGCGGGGGCTTACTTGGCCGCCGGCGCCTTCGGCGGCATCGGCGGCTTGCCATCGCGGTGGCCGCCACGCGGGCCACCCATCGGGCCCTTGGCCGCGTCGAACTCGGCCTTGCTCAGCTGCCCGTCCTTGTTGGTGTCGGCGGCAGCGAACCACGCATCGCGGTGCTGCTTCCGGCCCAGCTCGCGGTCGGCCTTGTCCAGGTAGCCGTCCTTGTTGACGTCCATCTGATCGAAGCGCGCGACCAGGCGCGGATCGGCCTTGGCTTCCTCGCGGCTGATGCGGCCGTCCTTGTTGGTGTCCAGCTTGGCCATCATCTCGCCACGGCCACCCGGGCCGCGGCCATGCCGCTTGCCGTGCCAACGCGGCAGTTCGTCGCGCGAGAGCTTGCCGTCCTTGTTCTTGTCCAGCGTGTCGAACTGCGCGGCCAGACGCGGCGCCTTGGCGGCTTCGGCACGGTCGATGACGCCATCGCCATTGGTGTCCAGCTTGGCGCGCGGCGGCGCACCGGCCGGGGGCGGAACATCAGCAGCCATGGCCAGGCCGGCGGCGCCGGTGGACAGCAGCAGGGCCAGCAGCAGAAGGGGTTTGCGATTGCGCATGGGTCACTCCGGTAGGGGAAATCGGCGTGCGGTGCATCGGCACCCACGCCTACAACAACGCGTGGCCGCCGGCGCCGTTGACAGCCGTGCCGGTCATGTTCATCTGGCGGACAGTCGCGCCGCCTGCGACGCCCCGGCGCTATGCTGTGGGCATGGCAATGCATGGCGACCGCGACGACGAGCTGCGACTGTTCCAGACCGGTGACCACCCCTGTGGATACTGGCCGGAACGGGCCGCGCGCGACCTAGTGCTGGACCCGCACGATGCGCGACTGGGCACGCTGTACCCGATGGCGCTGAGCTGGGGTTTCCGGCGCTCCGGCGACCTGGTGTACCGGCCGCACTGCGCCAACTGCCACGCCTGCGTGTCGGTGCGCATTCCGGTGGCCCGCTTCGCCCCGGACCGCAGCCAGCGCCGCTGCCTGGCCCGCAACGCGGACCTGGAGGTGCGGATCGTGGCGGCCGAGCAGACCGAAGAGCAGTTCGCGCTCTACCACCGCTACCTCACCCACCGCCACGCGCAGGGCGGCATGGACGGGCACGGCCCGCACGAGTTCGACCAGTTCCTGATCGGGCAATGGGCACAGGGCCGCTTCATGGAACTGCGCGCGCCCGGCCAGCCCGGCAGGCGCGGCGATCTGCTGGGCGTGGCGGTCACCGATGTCACCCCGCAGGGGCTGTCGGCGGTGTACACCTTCTTCGACCCCGAGCATGCGCACCGCAGCTTGGGCACGTTCGCGATCCTGCAACAGATTGCCTGGGCCCGTCGCGAGCAGCTGCCCCACCTGTACCTGGGCTACTGGATCCGCGACCACCGCAAGATGGATTACAAGCGCCGCTTCCGTCCGCTGGAAGCCTACGACGGGCGCCGCTGGCACGAATTCGACGACGCCCGGGAAGGGCGCTGACTGACCCAGCAATGCAATGCGCGCCGGTGCAGAATAGGCGCATGAAAGCCCATCCCCTGATCCTTGCCCTGGCCCTGCTGTGCAGCGCCTGCGCCCAGACACCCGCCAAGACCGCCATGCAGGAAGCCGCCACCGAACCGCTGCGGATTGCCACCTACAACACCTCGCTGTACAGCGACGAGACCGGCGGGCTGATCGCCGAGCTGGAAGGCGACAGCGAGCACGCCCGCAAGATCGCCGCGGTGCTGCAGCAGGTCCGCCCGGACCTGGTGCTGCTCAACGAGTTCGACTACGACGACGCGCACCGCGCCGCCGACCTGTTCCAGCAGCGCTACCTGGAAACCGCCCAGCCCGGCGGCGGCAAGCCGCTGCACTACGCCTACCGCTACTTGGCGCCGGTCAACACCGGCGTGCAGAGCGGGCTGGACCTGGACAACAACGGCCAGATCGGCGGCGATGGCCGCGCCCGTGGCAACGACGCCTGGGGCTACGGACTGCACCCGGGCCAGTACGGCATGCTGGTGCTGTCGCGCTACCCGATCGACGAGGCCAAGGTGCGCAGCTTCCAGCTGCTGAAGTGGAGCACGATGCCCGGCGCGCTGCGCCCGATCGACCCGCGCACCGGCAAATCCTTCTACAACGACCATGTCTGGTCGCAGCTGCGGCTGTCGTCCAAGTCGCATTGGGACGTCCCGGTGACCACGCCCAACGGCGTGGTGCATGCGCTGGTGTCCCACCCCACCCCGCCGGTGTTCGACGGCCCGGAGAAGCGCAACGCGGCGCGCAACCACGACGAACTACGGCTGTGGCAGGACTACCTCAAGGACCGCGACACCTCGTGGCTGTGCGATGACCGTGGCCACTGCGGCGGCCTCCCGCAGGACGCGCGCTTCGTGATCCTCGGCGACCTCAACAACGACCCGGTCGATGGCGATGGCCGCCACGACGCGATCGTCGAACTGATCGAAAACCCCCGCGTCCTGCGCTACCCCACCCCGCGCAGCGTCGGCGCCGAGCAGACCAGCCTGGCGTATGCGGAGAAGGGCATCGTCCGCAAGGGCGCGCCGTTCCATGCCACCGGTGATTTCGGCCCGAAGTCGGGCACGATGCGGCTGGACTACGTCCTGCCCTCGGTCGGCTTCAACTACATCGGCAGCGGCGTTTTCTGGCCGGCCAACGAAACCCCGGAAGCGAAGATCGCCGATGGCAGCGACCACCATCTGGTGTGGGTGGACGTGCGTTGATCGCAGCGTACCGACCCACGAAAGCGTACCGACCAACGGTCGGTACCTACCGGTAATCAATCCCCCGCGGTAGGCGACGACCGTTGGTCGTCGCGCCGGGGTTGGTGGACGGCGACGGTTGATCGTCGCCCCGGTCCATCACCGCAATTCGATCCCGATCGCTTCGGCCGCCTCACGCGCGATCTTCCGCGCGGTATCGATGTCTTCGCCACGCGCCAGGGTCACGCCCACGCGGCGGTGCCCATGCACGCTCGGCTTGCCGAACAGGCGCAGCGCCGAATCCGGCTGCACCAGCGCTTCGGCCACGTTGCTGAAGAACGGCACGCCTTCGCCGTGGGCCAGCATCGCGCACGAGGCCGACGGACCGTTCTGGCGGATCAGCGGGATCGGCAGGCCCAGGATCGCGCGTGCATGCAGGGCAAATTCGCTCAGCTCCTGCGATGCCAGCGTCACCAGCCCGGTGTCATGCGGGCGCGGCGACACTTCGCTGAACCACACCTCGTCGCCCTTCACGAACAGCTCCACGCCGAACAGGCCCCAGCCACCGAGGTCGTCGGTGATCGCCTGCGAGATTTCCTCGGCACGCGCCAGCGCACGCGGCGACATCGGCTGCGGCTGCCAGCTTTCGCGGTAGTCGCCGTCCTTCTGCCAGTGCCCGATCGGTGCGCAGAACGACGTCCCGCCCGCATGCCGCACGGTCAGCAGGGTGATTTCGTACTCGAAGTCGATGAAGCCTTCCACGATGCAGCGCCCGGCACCGGCACGGCCGCCGGTCTGCGCGTACTCCCAGGCCGGGGCGATGTCGGCCTCGCTGCGCAGCGTGCTCTGGCCCTTGCCCGAGGACGACATCACCGGCTTGACCACGCACGGCAGGCCGATCGCGGCCACCGCGGCGCGGTACTCCGCTTCGGTATCCACGAACCGATACGGCGAGGTGGGCAGGCCCAGGGTTTCAGCGGCCAGCCGGCGGATGCCTTCGCGGTCCATCGTGAGGCGGGCGGCGCGCGCGGTCGGAATCACCCGCAGGCCACTTTCCTGCTCCAGCTGGACCAGGGTTTCGGTGTGGATGGCTTCGATCTCCGGCACCACCAGGTGGGGCTGCTCCAGGGCGATCAGCGCGCGCAGCGCCATCGCGTCCAGCATGTCGATCACGTGCGAGCGGTGCGCCACCTGCATGGCCGGCGCATCGGCATAGCGGTCGGCGGCAATCACCTCCACGCCCAGGCGCTGCAGCTCGATGGCGACCTCCTTGCCCAGTTCACCGGAGCCCAGCAGCAGGACGCGGGTGGCGGAGGGAGACAACGGCGTGCCGAGCGTGGACATGGCGGTATTCCGGGCAACAGGGTGGGAGCGCATTTTAAGGCTTCCTCGCGGGCGAAACCGGGCACTTGCAACCTGATATCAATTTGATATCGTTTCAGTCAACCACCCAAGGACGCCCCGCCATGAAAGAGATGCCCACCCGTTCCCTGTCCGGCCTGCCGTTCCTGCTCGGGGTACTGGTCCTGCTGGGGCTGTCCGCGTGGCTGTTCATCGCAGGCGCGCGCACGCTTCCGGTGTCGCCCGGCCTGATGTTGGGCGGCGTCGCGCTGGCGATCGTGGCCATGCTCAGCCTGACCGGCCTGTACACGGTGCAGCCCAACCAGGCGGTGGTGCTGAGCCTGTTCGGCAAGTACGTGGGCACGGTCAAGGACAACGGCCTGCGCTGGAACAACCCGTTCTTCAGCAAGAAGAAGGTCAGCCAGCGCGTGCGCAACTTCGAAAGCGGCAAGCTCAAGGTCAACGAACTGGACGGCAGCCCGATCGAAATCGCCGCGGTGATCGTCTGGCAGGTAGTGGACGCCTCCGAGGCGGTCTACAACGTGGATGACTACGAGAGCTTCGTGCACATCCAGTCCGAATCGGCGCTGCGGGCGATGGCCACCAGCTATCCCTATGACCAGCACGAGGAAGGCCAGCTGTCGCTGCGCAGCCACGCCGCCGAGATCTCCCAGCACCTCAAGGACGAACTGGCCGAGCGCCTGGCCGATGCCGGTGTGCAGGTCATCGATGCGCGCATCAGCCACCTGGCCTACGCACCGGAAATCGCGCAGGCGATGTTGCAGCGCCAGCAGGCCAACGCGGTGATCGCCGCGCGCACGCGGATCGTCGCCGGCGCAGTGGGCATGGTGGAAATGGCGCTGGCCGAGCTGCAGAAGAACGGCGTGGTGCAGCTGGATGAAGAGCGCAAGGCGCACATGGTCAGCAACCTGCTGGTGGTGCTGTGCTCGGACCGCGGCACCCAGCCCGTGGTCAACGCCGGCTCGTTGTACTGAGCCATGAGCGAGAAGAAAGCCTACCCGCTGCGGATCAACGCCGACATCCTGGCGGCGTTGCAGCGCTGGGCCGATGACGAACTGCGCAGCGCCAACGCGCAGATCGAGTACGTCCTGCGCGATGCACTGCGCAAGGCTGGACGCCTTCCCAAACCCGAGTCGAGCAAGGAGAGCAAGGAATGAGCAAGCGCTGGAGCTACCTGACTGTCGAAGTAAAGCCGTCGTGGACCGGGGTGAAGTCCGATGAGCTGCAGACCGAACTCAACCGCCACGGCCAACTCGGCTGGGAGCTGGTGAACGTGCTGCAGACCCAGCCGATGGGCGTGGCGGTGCTGATGTTCAAGAAGGAGGCCTGAGGTGGTCGCCCTGCTTTGGCGCGGTGCTGCACTGCTGTTGTCCACGCTGGCCTTTGCCGCCTCGGCCGCCACGCCACCCCAGGAGGTGGCTACCCGGCTGCTCGACCATCTGCAAGCCGGTGACGGTGCCGCCGCCGTGGCGATGTTCACCCCGGAAATGGCCAAAGCCGCCCCCGCGCCCGGCTTGCTGGCCCTGTGGCAATCGTTCGGCGAACCCCGTGGCCGCGGCGCAGCGGAGGTCATCTCCACAAGTCACCGCCCCGACGTGGTGACGCAACCGCTGCAGTTTGCCGCCGGCACCATTGCGGCCACCGTGGTGGTAGACGACCAGGGCCGTATCGCCGGGCTGTTTTTCAAGCCCGCCGAGCCTGCCGCCGCGCCACCGGTACCGGCCGATGCCCCCTACACCGAAGTGCCGCTGGACGTGGTGACCGCCACGGGCACCCTGCCCGGCACGCTGGCCCGGCCGCAGGGCGACGACCCGGTGCGCGCGGTGGTGCTGGTACACGGCTCCGGACCACAGGACCGGGATGAAACCATCGGTGCCAACCGCCCGTTCCTGGACGTGGCGCGCGGCCTGGCCGCCCAGGGCATCGCGGTACTGCGCTACGAAAAGCGCAGCCGCGTGCGGCCGCAGGATTTCAGCGGCAACCGCTACACCGTGGACGATGAGACCACCCACGACGCCGTCGCCGCCGTAGCGACGCTGGCCGCCCAGCGCGGGATCGATCCGCGCCATGTCTACGTCATGGGGCACAGCCAGGGCGGGATGCTGGCGCCGCGCATCGCCGCGCAATCGGGCAAGGTGGCCGGGCTGATCCTGTGGGCGGCACCGGCCCGGTCGCTGCTGACCCTGCTGCCCGAACAGAACCGCTATCTGCTCGGGCTGGACGGCCAGATCAGCGCCGACGAACACGTGTTCCTGGACACGCTGGACCGCCAGATCGCCGCGGCCCGCAGTGATGCCGACGTGGCCCCGGCCGACCTGCCGCTGCGCATGCCGGCCCACTACTGGCGCACATTCGAGGCGATCGATCCGGTCGCCGATGCCCGGGCGTCGACGCTGCCGATGCTGTTGCTGCAGGGCGGCCGTGACTTCCAGGTGGTGGAGACCGATTGGCAGCTGTGGCAGCGCGGCCTGGCCCGCCAGCGCCAGGTCAGCTTCAAGCACTACCCGCCGTTGAACCACCTCGGCATCGCCGGCGAAGGACCGGGGTCGCTGCAGGAGTACAGCCGGCCGGGCCACGTGCTGCCGGCGCTGATCGACGATGTCGCCGCGTGGATAGCGGCGCAGCCATGAGTGTGGCGCGCGCGACCGACGCCGCCTTTGCCGTGGCCCCGGCGCCTGTCTGGCGCCTGCTGTGGCTGTGGGTGCCGATGCTGGCCGTGGCGGCGGTGATCGTGGCCACCACGCTGCAGTCGGCCCAACGCACCCCGCACGAACTGGGCCTGACGCTGCCGTTCCTGGCGGTGCTCACGGCGGTGCTGAGCGCGGCGTTCTTCCGCCGCCGCATCCACCTGCAGGGTCGCGAACTGGAGGTGGTGTCCACGTTCTATCGCAAGCGGGTGGCGGTGGACGCCCTGCAGCTGGACCAGGCCCGGGTGGTGGACCTGGCCGAGCATGGCAGCCTCAAGCCGATGGTGAAGACCAACGGCTACGGCATGCCTGGCTTCCTGTCCGGGCACTACCGCATGCGTGACCGGCGCAAGGCGTTCTGCCTGCTCACCGATGCCAGCCGCGTGCTGTATCTGCCGCTGCGCGATGGCAGCGTGCTGGTGCTCAGCCCGGAAAAGCCCCGCGAGCTGCTGGCGGCCCTGCAGGCGCTGGCCGCGCCTGGGCGCACGCACTAAGCTGGTCGCATGCGCCGCCCCCCTGCCCTGCTGATCAACACCGCCGACATCGAACTGTGGCCCGGCGGCCTGCTGCGTGCACGCAGCAACGCCGACGCGCGCGCGCTGGCCCAGGCGCGCTGGGTATTGCGGCGCAAGCGCGATGGCCGCTACCTGGCCGTTGCCACCGCGCACGGCGTGCTGCCCCTGGTGCCGCGCCTGATGCGCGAGGACGGCATTGAAGCCGCGCTCGACGCGCTGGACCAGCAGGCGCTGGCCTCTGGCCGCCGCGCGGTGGCCGACAGCACGCTGCTGCCACTGAGCGGCCTGCAGCAACGGCTGGCGCAGCTGGACATTGATGCAGACGGCTATGAAGCCGCTACCGGGCTGGCGCTGGAGGCCGAGCCGGCGCAACTGCACCTGGCCGGGTTTGATCGCTACCGGCGGCCGCTGTGGTTGCGCCGATCTGCCGCACGCGGCTGGCAGCGGCTGCGGTTGGCGGCCGCCGCCGAGGGCGTCGCGCTGGATGCGATCTCCGGTTACCGCAGCCATGCCTATCAGCTGGGCATTTTCGAGCGCAAGCGCGCGCGCGGGCTGGCCGTGGCCGACATCCTGCAGGTCAATGCCGCCCCCGGCTACAGCGAACACCACAGCGGTTTCGCGCTGGATATCGGCACCCCCGACGAACCGCCGGCCGAAGAGAGTTTCGAACACACCGCCGCGTTTGCGTGGCTGCAGGACAACGCGGGGCGGTTCGGCTTCCAGCTGAGCTACCCGCGCGACAACCCGCACGGCATCGTTTACGAGCCTTGGCATTGGTGCTGGCGTGCTTGAAGCCCGGTGGGCTGAGTCGTATGCCCGGCTGCGCTGGGCTGGCATGGCCGCGTAGAGCCGGGCTCTGCCCGGCTGCTCTTGGCCTGGCATGGCGTTGCCGCGTAGAGCCGGGCTCTGCCCGGCTGCTTTTTTGCTGGCGTGGCGTTGCCGGGCAGCGCCCGGCACTACGAGGTTGCGTTGCCGGGCAGCGCCCGGCACTACGAGGTTGCGTTGCCGGGCAGCGCCCGGCGCTACGGGGTTGCGTTGCCGGGCAGCGCCCGGCGCTACGAGGTTGCGTTGCCGGGCAGAGCCCGGCACTACCGGTTGGTCTAGTCCTGCGAGCGGTTGGTTGCTTCTTTGGCGTCCGCGCTGAAATCGGCGATGCGCCACAGGTACAGGCTGGCGTAGGTGCGGTACGGGCCCCACTTCTCGCCGCGCGCCTGCAGTTCCTTCGGGGTGGGCATGGTCTCGGCCTTGTCCACGCGCTGGGCGCCCTTGCGGATGCCCAGGTCGTCGATGGGCAGGATGTCCGGGCGGCCCAGGCGGAACATCAGCATCATCTCCACGGTCCAGCGGCCGATGCCGCGGATCGGCACCAGCGCGTCGATGATCGCGTCGTGCCCCATCACCGACATCCGGCGCAGGTCGGGAATCTGGCCGTCGGCTTCGCGCCGGGCCAGGTCGCGCAGCGCCAGTGCCTTGTTGCCCGACACCCCGCAGATGCGCAACGCGGCGTCGTCGATGCGGCCCAGCGTATCGGCATGCAGGCGCTGGCTGCCAATGGCCACCTCTACCCGCCCTACGATGGTCGAGGCCGCCTTGCCGCTGAGCTGCTGGAACAGGATCGCGCGCGCCAGCGCATCGACCGGGTCGAAGCGCTTGGCCCAGCCGGGCTGGGCATCAATCGGACCCAGCCGTTTCATCCACGTGCCCAGGCGGCGGTCGCGCCGGCTCAGCCAGGCGTGTGCCTCCGCTACGTCGAAGCCGCGAGCGAAGCGTGGCATGTCAGCGGCGCAGCGCGTTCAGGCCGTACGCCAGCCAGCCCAGCATCAGTGCGGTGCCGCCGACCGGCGCCAACTGCGTACTGAGCTTCCACAACGCCCCGGCCACCAGACTGCCGGAGAACAGCAGCGTGCCGATCAGCAGCACATACAGCGCCAGCTTGCCGAGGCTGTTCTGCTGGGTGGGCCCGAGCACCGCCAGGGCCACCCCGTGGCCGAACGCGTACAGCGCGGCGGTGGTCACGTGCGACTGTGCCAACGGGTCGGCGATGCCATGTGAGGCGTAGGCCGACAGGCCCACGGCGGTGGCGGCCAGCAGGCCGCCGAAGCAGGCCAGCAGGGAGGGTTTGCGTGCGCGTCGTTCCAGGTTGAGCATGCGGGCATCCTTCGATGAATGCTCCGCGGGCGGAGCAAAAAAAAACGCGCCGCAAGGAGCGGCGCGTTTTTCGTCGTGCGTTACATCACCGGTGACCGTCGGATTACTTGACGGCCCAGTAGATGTCGTACGTGCCTTCCGGCGTGAACGACTTGTCCACGCCGTCCTTCCAGGACTCGTACGGACGGTCGATCACTTCGTTGCCGTTGGTCACTGACCACGCACGCAGGGCGTTGCGGGCGATGTCCAGGCCAGCCATGTGGCCGGTGTAGGCCGCGTGGGCCGAACGGTGCGGAGCGACGTGCACGTACTTCACCGGGGCACCGGCGTCGATCTTGACGGTCAGGGCATCAGCAGCAGCACCCTGGGTGCCCTTCTTCTTGACCGGCTGGGCCACGTCGAAGGCGTACTTCTCGGCGCCGAAATCGGTGGTGATGATGCGGAACGGACCGGCGGCTTCGAGGTCATTGGCCTCCATCACGCGCTTGATCCACTCCTGGTTGTCCTTGATGGACTTGGTGATGGTCTCTTGGCCGCGATCGACGTTGCCGGCGGTGACCACCAGCAGGTCTTCAACCGGGACGTCCACGATGGCCAGATCGGTCAGCGGGGCTTCGGCGGTGCGGTAGTCGATGTTGGGCACGGTGGCCAGCATGTTGGCCATGCGCGACAGACCCAGCTTCAGGTCGTCACCGACGTGACGGCTGACATACAGACCCGCGTAACGGCCAAACAGGTTGAAGCCGTACTTGATGCTGTAGTCCTGGGTGATCTTGACGTTGCGGCCACCCTTGCCGGTCGGCTCCAGGGTGAAGCTGGTCTTCTTGTCGTGGCCCTTGGTCGGGTCCTCGATGGCGATGGACACCAGCTTGTTCTTCTCCGACTCGGTGATCTCCCAGCTGCCCTGGCCCAACGAGCTTTCCTTGGAAGAATAATCCAGACGTGCGCCAACGCCGGCAGCAGGGCCGGAGAGCTTCAGTTCAACGGCGGGATCGCGCAGTACGAGCGGGTTCCAGTCCTTGAAGCGGCGCAGGCTGTTGACCGTGTCGAACACGATCGTCATCTTGCGGTTGGTCTCGATGCTTTCGGAAATATGGCGCTCGCCCGGCAGACATACGCCAATGATGACGAACAGGCCAGCCACGATCCCCAAGGCGATCAGGAACTCGATAATACGGGTCATTCAGAAGTCTCCGGGGCCGATCCCACGGCCGGGTTGATTGAAGCGAAGCGCCAATCCTAGCAGGCTTCGCGGGTGTTGTAGATCAGGATTGGCGCACCGGTTTCCATGCCGGCAGCGGTTTTGCATAGACAAGGAGCGGAACGATAACGTATCGCGCGTGTCAGCACGTAGCGGTTCGGGAATATTTCTTTGCCGGATTCGGCCGAATGGGCCGTTTCTCGGCGCGCAGCCCTTGTGGCACAAGGGATCCGGCGCATATTCAGGATATTGCACAAAGACCACCGGCAACGGCTCGCCGGTGGCCCTGGCGCGGTCTCAGACCAGTTGCAGCTCGAAGGCCTTCAATACCGCGCGGGTGCGGTCGCGGACGCCCAGCTTGGACAGGATGTTGGACACGTGGTTCTTGATCGTGCCCTCGGCCACGCCCAGTGAATTGGCGATCTCCTTGTTGGAGAAACCGCTGGCCATCAGCCGCAGGATCTCGGTCTCGCGGTCGGTCAGCGGGTCCGGCCGGTCCAGGCTGACGAATTCATTGCGCATGTGTTCCAGCCCGGACAGCAGCCGCTGGGTCACCGCCGGCTGCACCAGCGAACCGCCGTCTGCCACGGTGCGGATCGCGCCCACCAGCTGTTCCAGGGTGACGTCCTTGAGCAGGTAGCCCTTGGCACCGGCCTTGAGCCCGGCCAGCACCAGCTGGTCGTCGTCGAAGGTGGTCAGGATGATGGTCGGGGGCAGCTGGCCCAGCCGGGACAGCATCTGCAGCGCCTCCAGCCCGGACATCACCGGCATGCGCATGTCCATCAGCACCACGTCCGGACGGATCTGCGGGACCACCTCGACCGCCTGGCGGCCGTCGGCGGCCTCGGCGACCACTTCTATCCCGTCGTCGAGCGCCAACAGCGAGCGGATCCCCTGCCGCACCAGGGTTTGGTCGTCGACCAGGCAGACGCGAATCATCAACGAACTCCTCAAGTAACGGGGGCCAGCATCAGCACTGGCGCGCCGGGAACCGAGGCGCGCAGGCGGAAGCCCTGACCCCGGCGGGTTTCAATCTGCAGCTCACCGCCACATTGATACAAGCGTTCACGCATGCCGCGCAGGCCATTGCCGACCACGATGCCGTCCGCGCCCACCCCGTCATCATGCGCCTGAATGACCACTTCGCCGCCACTTTCGCGCCGGACCTGGATCCACAGGTTGCGCGCGTTGGCGTGGCGCACCGCGTTGGTGATGATTTCCTGGGTGCAGCGCAGCAGCACATGGGCGCGCTCGGGGTCTTCGACGTTCAGCGGTTCGGCGATGTCCAGGTGGATGGCCAGCGACGGCACCTGTTCGGTGAGCGGGCGCAGCGCGGCGGCCAGGTCGATGGCGCCACTGTCGCGGATCTGGCTGACCGCCTCGCGCACGTCGGTGAGCAGCAGCTTGGCCAGGGTATGGGCCTGGTGCACATGCTCCTGGGCCTGGCCGTCGGTGAGGTGGCCGGCCACTTCCAGGTTCAGGCTGAGCGCGGTGAGGTGGTGGCCCAGCAGGTCGTGCAGTTCCCGCGAGATGCGGGTGCGCTCGTTGACCCGGGCGCTCTCGGCCAGCAGCACGCGGGTGGCGCGCAGCTCCGTGTTGAGCCGGCGCTGTTCTTCACGGGCGTCGGTCTGCTGCCGCGCGACCAGGCTGGTCACGAAGATGAACATGGAGAACCCGCCATACAGCAGCGACTGCATCAGCGCCTCGAACAGCGGCATGCGCAGGATCAGGTAGTACACCGGCAGCACCGCCAGCTGGCTGAGCAACAGCCACAGGACCCCGCCGCGCACCTGCAGCATCCAGGGGATGACCCCGGCGGCCACCATCATCAGGATGCTGCCCAGGCCCGACCCGCTCAGGTAGCTCACGCCCAGCGCCGAGGTGGTGAGCAGCAGCAGCACCACCCGGTCGTACCAGGCCGAATGGCCGCCGCCATCGCGCAGGCCGCGGGTCAGCCAGAAGTAGCAGGCACCGAAGGTGAGGTAGGCGGTGAACAGCCAGACCGCCCAGCTGTCCAGGCCGTCGCCGCGGTGGCGCAGCAGCGACTCGTATTGGGAATAGACCACGGGCAGGCCGACCATGACCCAGGTGAACAGGCCGGCCAGTCGCAGTACTCGGGTTTGGCTCAGGTATCCCAACATGGACGCATCTTAGGCTGAACCTGCGCCCCTGCACTCCCACATAAGTCATGGGCGGCGATTCGCCCGGGCCCGCCACCCGTGCAATAATCCGATGAGGGTCCCTTGATGGACCAACCGCGTTACCCCACGGAGTCACAATGTCGATTGTCATCCGCGACGTGCGCGAGCACGAGCTCGATTCCGTCCTGGCCCTGAACAACAACGCCGGCCTGGCCATCCTGCCGCTGGATGCCGCCCGCCTGCGCCTGTTCTATGAAACCGCTGAGTATTTCCGCGTCGCCGAGCGCGACGGCAACCTGGCCGGCTTTTTGATCGGCTTCGGCAGCGACAGCCAGCACGACAGCAGCAACTTCGCCTGGTTCCAGCAGCAGCTGGACAGCAAATTCTTCTATATCGACCGCATCGTGGTCGCCAGCCGCCGTCGCGGCGGTGGCGTCGGCCGTGCGTTCTATGCCGATGCACAGAGCTACGCCGAGCTGCGCTACCCGCAGATGACCTGCGAGGTGTTCCTGGACCACGGCGCCGACGCGGCGCTGCTGTTCCATGGCAGCTTCGGCTTCCGCGAGGTCGGGCAGAACAACATGGCCCACGTCGACGTGCGCGCCAGCATGCTGCTCAAGGACCTGTGCAGTTACCAGTGGGTACACGCTACCTACGGCGACCAGCTGCCCGACGTGCCCTGGGTGGGCCATCGTCGCGAGCCGCTGCGTGCGCACCGGCCGACGGGGACCTGAGGTGGCGGCGAACATGGATTTTGAACAGGCCGGTGAACTGAAGATCGGCCAGGTGGGGATTGCCAACCTGCGCATCCGCACCCTGGATGTGGAACGCCTCACCCGCGAGATGCACGACCGCGTGGCGCGTGCGCCGAAGCTGTTCGGGCGCGCCGCGGTGATCCTGGATTTCGGCGGGCTCAGCCAGATCCCGGACGTGGCCACGGCCAAGGCACTGCTGGATGGGCTGCGCAGCGCCGGCGTGCTGCCGGTGGCGCTGGCCTACGGCACCACCGAGACCGAGCTGCTCTCGCAGCAGCTGGGGCTGCCGTTGCTGGCCAAGTTCCGCGCGCAGTACGAACGCGCCGAGCTGGACGCGGTCCCGGTCGCCCCGCCGCCGCCCGCCCCTGCGCCTGCGCCTGCGCCTGCGCCGGAACCGGCACGGCGTGCACGCGCGGCCACGCCGGCCGCCGTACCTGCCACCCCGGCCAAGGCACCGCAGCCGGGCCGCATGCAGACCAGCAACGTGCGCTCGGGCCAGCAGCTGTACGCAGAGAACTGCGACCTGACGGTGATGGCCACGGTGGGCGCCGGGGCCGAGGTGATCGCCGATGGCAGCATCCATATCTACGGTACGCTGCGGGGCCGTGCCCTGGCCGGTGCCCAAGGCAACACCACGGCACGTATCTTCTGCCGTGAATTCCATGCTGAACTGGTCGCCATTGCCGGCCATTACAAGGTACTGGACGATGTTCCGGACACGCTGCGCGGCAAGGCCGTGCAGGTGTGGCTGGAGCAGGACCAGATCAAGATCGCGGCGCTGGACTGATCCGGCGCCCAACCATATGAATCAGGAGAAGTCCTTTGGCTGAAATCATCGTAGTCACTTCCGGCAAGGGCGGCGTGGGCAAGACCACCAGCAGCGCCAGCCTGGCATGCGGCCTGGCGCGGCGCGGCAAGAAGGTGGCGGTGATCGACTTCGACGTCGGCCTGCGCAACCTGGATCTGATCATGGGGTGCGAGCGCCGGGTGGTGTACGACTTCGTGAACGTGGTGCACGGCGAAGCGACACTCAAGCAGTCGCTGATCAAGGACAAGCGCTTCGACAACCTGTACGTGCTGGCAGCCTCGCAGACGCGCGACAAGGATGCGCTTACCCAGGAAGGCGTGGGCAAGGTGCTGAAGGACCTGGCCGCGGACGGTTTCGAGTACATCATCTGCGACTCGCCGGCCGGTATCGAGAAGGGTGCGTTCCTGGCGATGTACTACGCCGACCGTGCGGTGGTGGTGGTGAACCCGGAAGTGTCGTCGGTACGCGACTCGGACCGGATCATCGGGCTGCTGGACTCGAAGACGCACAAGGCCGAGTCGGGCCAGAACGTGCCGGCGTTCCTGTTGCTCACGCGCTACAGCCCGGCCCGGGTGGAAAGTGGCGAGATGCTGAGCATCACCGACGTTGAGGAAGTGCTGGGCCTGAAGGCCATTGGCGTGGTGCCCGAGTCGGGCGACGTGCTCAATGCGTCCAACAAGGGCGAGCCGGTGATCCTGGACCCCGAATCGGCGGCGGGCCAGGCGTATGAAGATGCGGTTGGCCGCATTCTTGGCGAAGAGCGTCCGATGCGCTTCACCACCGTGGAGAAGAAAGGCTTCTTCAGCAAGCTGTTCGGAGGGTAAGCATGGGACTGTTCGATTTCCTGAACCGGAAGAAGACGACGGCCGAAACGGCGAAGAACCGCCTGCAGATCATCATTGCGCAGGAGCGCAGCCATCGCGGTGGCCCAGACTACCTGCCGCTTCTGCAGCGTGAGCTGCTGGAAGTGATCAAGAAGTACGTGAACATCGACGCGGATGCGGTGAAGGTCGATCTGGTGAAGGACGGGGAGCACGATGTGCTCGATATTTCCGTCGCCTTGCCGGAAGGCCCGCAGCAGCCCTGAGCCTTGTCGCCCCTTCCGGACGGGAGGGGCGGTTGAATGCATGCCATGACGACCGACGTTGCCGCCGCCGATGTGCAGGTTACCTGCGTCGGCGATATCCACTTTGATGATGCCGTTGCCCTGCTTGCCGCGCACGACCTGCGGCTGCACCGGGTAGCCGCCGCCGCGCCGATTCCAGGCAGTTACTGGGGCGAGCCGGAGGCGGGCATCATCGGCAGCGATGTGTACGTGCGCGACGACACGCCGGTGCACTCGATGCTGCACGAGGCCTGCCACCTGATCGTGCTGCCACCGGAGCGACGCGCGCTGGTGCACACCGACGCCACCGATTCGGTCCCCGAAGAAGACGCCACCTGTTACCTGCAGATCGTGCTGGCCGGGCAACTGCCCGGCGTGGGTAGCGACCGCCTGATGCTGGACATGGACGCGTGGGGGTATACGTACCGCCTCGGTTCCACCCGGGCGTGGTTCGAGCAGGATGCGGAAGATGCCAAAGCGTGGTTGATCGAACGCGGCCTTCTTCCTGCGTAAATCCGCACGCGCGGTTAGTCCTGGGCGCGTGGCGACGCGCCAACCCTGTAGGCGCCAAGGTGTTCACTCGGCGCGGTTCGAGCAGGATGCGGAAGATGCCAAAGCGTGGTTGATCGAACGCGGCCTTCTTCCTGCGTAAATCCGCACGCGCGGTCATTCCTGGCGGCCTTGATCCCCGGTAGTGCCGGCCGCTGGCCGGCAACCAGGCTATGCGTCACTTGTCCAGGAGATTGCCGGCCAGCGGCCGGCACTACCCGGATCAGCCCTGCCCCGCCATCGCGCGCAGGGTGATGCCCACGATGTACGCCAGATACGTCCCAGTGGCATACCCCATCGTCCCCAGCAGCACCCCAACCGGGGCGAGCGACGGATGGAAGGTCGCCGCAACAACAGGCGCAGCGGTTCGAGCAGGATGCGGAAGATGCCAAAGCGTGGTTGCTCGAACGCGGCCTTCTTCCTGCGTAAATCCGCACGCGCGGTCATTCCTGGCGGCCTTGATCCCCGGTAGTGCCGGCCGCTGGCCGGCAACCAGGCGATGCGTCACTTGTCCAGGAGATTGCCGGCCAGCGGCCGGCACTACCCGGATCAGCCCTGCCCCGCCATCGCGCGCAGGGTGATGCCCACGATGTACGCCAGATACGTCCCAGTGGCATACCCCATCGTCCCCAGCAGCACCCCAACAGGCGCAAGCGAAGGATGGAAGGCCGCCGCAACAACAGGCGCAGACGCCGGCCCGCCGATGTTGGACTGCGAACCAATGGCGAAGTAGAAGAACGGCACCTTCAGCACCCGCGCCAATGCCCACAGCAACACGATGTGCACCGCGATCCAGATGATGCCGAGCAGGAACAGCCACGGCCGGTCCAGCAGCGCCAGCAGATCCATCTGCATCCCGATGCAGGCAATCAGGAAGTACAGCAGCAGCGAGCCCAGCTTCGACGCCCCCGCCCCTTCCAGGTTGCGCGCGCGCGTGAAACTCAACGCCAACCCGCACGTCGTGGAAATCACCACCACCCACACGAACGGCGCGTCCAGGCTGAACTGCGACGCCCAGGACACATGGCCCTTGAACCACGCCGACAGCGGCCCCGCGATCGCGTGCGACAGCCCCACCGTGCCGAAGGCCACTGCCACGATCAGCATCAGATCGGTCAGGCTCGCCACCCGCTCATGCTCGCTGCGGAACTTCTCGATACGCAGCTTCAGCTCGTCGATGCCCGACGTATCGGCCCCGCTGCGCGCATCGATTTTCGCCGACCGCCCGGCCAGGAAAATCAGCGCCGCCATCCACACATAGCCCACGCCCACGTCCACCACCGCGAACTGGCCGAACGTGGTGGCGTTGACGTCGAACACCTCGCGCATCGCCAGCATGTTCGCGCCGCCGCCGATCCAACTGCCGGCCAGCGCCGCCATGCCGGCCCACGTGTCGCCGGCCACCGTGTCCGGGTGCAGCCACTTCATCAACTGGAACGCCACCACCGCGCCCAGCATGATGCTGAAGGACGCGCCCAGGTACATCACGATCAGTTTCGGCCCGAGCCGCAGGATGCCCTTGATGTCCACCGCCAGGGTGAGCAGCACCAGCGCCGCCGGCAACAGGATGTCGCGGGCGATCGGGTTGTACAGGTGCGTGTTCTGGCCGTCGATCAGCCCGAACGTGTTGTAGATGCCCGGGATCAGGTAGCACAGCAGCAACGCCGGCACGACGGTATAGAAGCGCTTCCACAGCCCCTGCTCGCGCGAGGCGGTCCAGAACACGGCCCCGAGGGTGGCGGCGATCAGGCCGAAGACGACGATGTCGTTCTGGATCAGGGCGGGAGCTTTCACGGGTGTGGAGTACCTGGAGGAGGGGCGTGCGATTCCACACGTTTCGGGAAAACAATCACCGGTAGAGCCGACCGTTGGTCGGCTGCTCTTTTACGGCAGCCGACCTACGGTCGGCTCTACCGGTTACACCGCCGACGATGGCCGGTTACACCGCGGCCGATCACCGGCTACACAGCCGCCGATCACCGGTGATACCGCGGCCGATCACCGGCTACACCGCGGCCGATCACCGGTGATACCGCGGCCAACGAGACCCGGTGCCATGAAGAAGCGCCGCCCCATGGGGCGGCGCGTCCATCCGGCTTATTCGCCGATGTGCTGCTTCAGCCAGCCGTTGACGGTGTCGTGCCACTGCACGCTGTTCTGCGGCTTGAGCACCCAGTGGTTCTCGTCCGGGAAGTACAGGAACTTGGACTCGATGCCCTGGCGCTGTGCGGCGGTGAACGCGGCCAGGCCCTGTTCGACCGGAATGCGGTAGTCGAGCTGGCCGTGGATGATCAGGATCGGCTTCTTCCAGTCGGACACGTGGTTGACCGGATTGAACTTCTCGTAGTTGGCCGCCTTCTGGTACGGCGTGCCGCCCTGCTCCCACTCGGTGAACCACAGCTCTTCGGTGGCGTAGCCCATCATGCGCTGGTCGAACACGCCGTCATGGTTGACCAGGCACTTCCACGGCGCATTCCAGTTACCGGCGATCCAGTTGACCATGAAGCCGCCGTAGCTGGCGCCGAGCGCACAGGCCTTGTCGCCGTTGAGGAAGGCGTACTGCTTCTGCGCCGCGGCCCAGCCCTTCTGCAGGTCTTCCAGCGGGCGGTCGCCCCAGTGCTGGCTGATCGCGTCGGTGAACGCCTGGCCGTAGCCGGTGGACCCGTGGAAGTCGATCATCACCACCGCGTAGCCCTGGCCCGCATAGGTCTGCGGGTTCCAGCGATAGCTCCAGCCATTGCCGAAGCTGCCCTGCGGGCCGCCGTGGATCAGGAAGGCCACCGGGTAGGTTTTGCCTTCCTGGTAGTTGTACGGCTTGACCACGTAACCGTGCACGGTTTCGTTGTTCCAGCCCTTGAACTGGAACTGCTCGTAATCGCCGAAGGCCACGTCGGGCAGCATCTGCGCCGCGCTCGGGGTGATCTCGCGCGGGCTGCTGCCGTCGGCGCCGGCCACCACGATCTGGTCACCGCTCTTGAGGCTGTTCTTCGTGTACGCCAGGGTGGTGCCGGCGATCACCGGCGAGCCGATGCTGCCGCCCTCGGCGACGACCGTGGCCTTGCCGCTGGCGATGTCGATGTTGAACAGGCGATGCTCGCCGAGGTCATCGGCGGCGGTGTAGAAGCTGCTGCCGTCGGCGCTCAGCACGATCTCGCCGGCCGAGCGGTCCCAGGTCGGGGCAATGTCGCGGGTCTTGCCGGTGGCCAGGTCCAGCGCCATCACACCGAAGCGGTCGGCTTCGAAGCCCGGGCGCTTCATGGCGCGGTAGTACAGGGTCTTGCCGTCGGCGCTGAACACCGGGCCGGCATCCCAGGCCGGGTTGGCGGCGGTCAGGTTGACCGGCGCCTGCTTGCCGTCCACGTCCAGCTGGTACAGGTCGAAGTTGGTCGACCACGGTTCCTGCTTACCGGCCACGCGGATGGACGCCACCACGGTCTTGCCGTCCGGTGCCCAGGCAAAGTCGTCATTGCCGCCGAACGGCTTGGACGGCGCATCGCCATCCAGGGTCGCACTGATCGCCGAGGCGCCCTTCACCGCCGCGCCCTTGGCCGCCGGCAGCGGGGCGACGAACAGGGTGTTGCGGCGGCCATCGTTCCAGGTGTCCCAATGGCGCACGAACAGGTTGTCGAACACTTCGCCGGTGTTCTTGCGCGCCTTGTGCGCGTCCAGCTTCTTGCTGGTGCAGGCCAGGTCCGAACCACAGGCCTGGAACACGCCACTGCTGAACACCACGCGGTCGCCCTGCGGGGAGATGTGGAAGCCGTCCACGTCGACCGGGAAATCGGTCAGCTGGCGCGGGGTGCCGCCGCTGATCGGCTGCACGTACAGCTGCTGGCTGCCGCCCTTGGCACTCAGGAAGTACACGCTCTGGCCGTCGGCCGACAGCGCGGCCGAGTTGACGTTCCAGCCGGCCGGGGTGAGCGGCTTGGGCGGGGCGGCGTCGCGGGTGCGCAGGTTGCGGATGAACAGGCCGGTGCTGGCCTTGCTGTCGGCGCCGACCACGCGCTTGGCGAACACCACGTTGCCACCGTCGGCGGTGAGCAGCGGGGCCGAAACCCGATCCAGCGCGATCATGTCGCGCACATCCAGGCCACGCGTGGCGGCCAGCGACGGCAGTGCGGTCAGCAGGCACAACGGCAGCAGGGCGTAACGAAGTTTCATCGGGTTCTCCGCGGAACGGCAAAACGCCGATGGTAGGGCCGAGGGGGTAGCCGTTGCAAAGGCCATCGGTCATGGCGCCGCCCGGAAACGACAAACCCCGCCGGGGCGGGGTTTGTCGGGCATCACACCAGTCGGTCAGACCTTGCCGCCGGACCGCTTGCCGGTGCGGTAGATCAGCCAGCCCACCAGGAACAGCACGGCCAGGCCGATCCAGTCGGCACCCGGCAGGGCGAACGGCAAGGCCAGCACATCGGCGCGGCCGCTGAGCACGATCGGGATCGCAATGGCGATACCCATCAGCGCTTCACCGGTGATCAGGCCGGCGGCGAACAGCACGCCCGGCTTGTGCACGCGGTCGCGGCCTTCTTCGTCCTCGGCACGCACCTTGTGGAAGCGCTCGACCAGGTAGGAGATCAGGCCGCCCAGGAAGATCGGCACCATCAGCTCCAGCGGCAGGTAGATGCCGATCGCTGCGGCCAGCACCGGCACGCGGAAACGGGAACCGCGCGACTTCAGCCAGCCATCGAAGGCGATGATCAGCGCACCGATGCCCGCACCGATGGCGATGAAGGTCCACGGCAACTGGCCACCGAACAGACCCTTGGCCACCGAGGCCATCAGGTTGGCCTGCGGCGCCGCCAGCGCGTTGGGGTGCGCGGCGGTCGGCGCACCGATGCCGTACGCGGTGGCCAGCAGGTTCAGCACCGGCGCCATGATCAATGCGCACGAGAACGCACCGATGCCCAGCATCAACTGCTGCTTCCACGGGGTCGCACCGACGATGTAGCCGGCCTTGAGGTCCTGCAGGTTGTCACCGCCGACCGCGGCGGCGCAGCACACCACCGCGCCGATCATGATGGCCGCCACCGCACCCAGCGGGGCACCGCCCACGCCGACCGGGGTCAGGCCGCTCTTGCCCAGCAGCACTACCAGCACGGCCGAGGCAAACAGGATGGTGGAGATGGTGATGCCCGAGACCGGGTTGTTGGACGAGCCGATCAGGCCGGCCAGGTAGGCCGACACCGAGACGAACAGGAAGCCGGCGACGATCATGATGATGGTCATCGGGATCGACACGTGCCACTGGCCCACGATGGCCTGATACAGCGCCAGCAGCGGCAGGGTGAACACCACCAGCGCCACCAGCATCCACTTCATGGGCAGGTCGCGCTCGGTCTCGGCCAGGGCCGGACCGCCACTCTTGCGCGCGGCGGCAAAGCCGCTCTTGACGCCGCTGAGCAGTGACTTGCGCAGCGAAATCAGGGTCCACACGCCGCCGATCAGCATCGCGCCGACGCCGAGGTAACGCATCTTGGCGCTCCAGATCGCAAAGGCCGCATCGGTGGAGGACGCACTGACGATCGAGGCGGCCAGCGCCGGGTCGCTGTCCATGAAGAACGCCTGGTACAGCGGAATGGCGATGTGCCAGGACAGGATCGAGCCGGACACCACCACGATGCCGACGTTGAGGCCGACGATGTAGCCCACGCCCAGCAGCGCCGGCGACAGGTTGGTGCCGATGAAGGCGGTGATCTTGGAACTGCCGATGTAGGCCGACTGCGCCCAGGCATCGGGAATCAGGCGCATGCCGCTGGCGGCAGCGACCTTCACGAACGCACCGATCACGGCCGACACGGCCAGGATCTTCAGGCCCGGGCCGGGGTTTTCACCGGCCTTGAGCACTTCGGCGGCCGCCTTGCCTTCCGGGAAGGGCAGCGGGTCTTCGACGATCATCGAACGCCGCAGCGGCACCGAGAACAGCACGCCCAGAAGGCCACCGAGGCCGGCGATGCCCAGCACCCACCAATACTTGAAGTCCGGCCAGTAGCCCATGATCACCAGCGCGGGGATGGTGAAGATGACACCGGCGGCGATCGACGAGCCGGCCGAAGCGCCGGTCTGGACGATGTTGTTTTCAAGGATGGTGCCACCGCCCAGCAGGCGCAGCACGCCCATGGAGATGACGGCCGCGGGAATCGCGGTGGCGATAGTCAGGCCTGCGAACAGACCGAGATAGGCGTTGGCGGCCGACAGCACCACCGCCAGCACGATGGCAAGCACCACCGCGCGGAGGGTGAGCTGCTTGGGCGCAGCGTCGTTGTTCATGGATGCCCCTGATGGCAAAAAATCCCTGCCACGCTAGCGTTCATGTACGGGCAAGTCCAGTAGTGCCGGCCGCTGGCCGGCAACCTTGCACCACCCGATCGAGGCCCCTGTTGACCTACGCGTGCCGCCGCAGCCGCGACACGCCGGACTCGGCAACGTCCAAGGCCGGGCCCGTCCACTTTAGTTATGTTATATCCTATCGCACCGAGCAACTGGCGCTGCTGTGACGTATCCCCCCACCTCCCGCCTGACCTCCATCGACCAGCTGCGTGGCACCGTCATCGTGCTGATGCTGCTCGACCACGTGCGCGAAACCTTCCATATGCACCAGCAGGTCGGCGACCCGATGGCGGTGGACCAGGTCGAGCCGGCGCTGTTCGTCAGCCGGTTGTTGGCGCATCTGTGTGCGCCGGTGTTCGTGCTGCTCACCGGCCTGTCGGCCTGGTTGTACGCCAGTGGCAAGCCGGATGGGCGCCGGGCCGCGTCGTCCTTCCTGCTCAAGCGCGGCCTGTTCCTGGTGGTGTTGGAACTGCTGGTGGTCAACTTCGCGTGGACGCTGCAGTTTCCGCCCAGCGTGATGTACCTGCAGGTGATCTGGGCGATCGGTATCAGCATGATCGCGCTGGCCGGGCTGCTGTGGCTGCCACGCGGGCTGCTGGCGGTGCTGGCGCTGGCCGTGATTGCCGGGCACAACCTGCTCGATGGCGTCCGCGTGCAGGGCGACGGGGCGCTGGCCGTGCTGTGGAAGGTGCTGCACCAGCGCGACTGGATCGCTGTGACCGACGGGCTGCGCCTGCGCACCTCCTACCCGGTGCTGCCGTGGATCGGCGTCATTGCCCTGGGCTGGGTGATCGGGCCGTGGTTCGCGCGCGGCGGCGATGCCCTCCTGCGCCAGCGTCGCCTGTGGATGGCCGGCGCCGGTGCGCTGCTGGCGTTCGTCATCCTGCGGGCGGTGAACCTTTACGGCGACAGCCCGTGGCAGTCCTTCGCCACATTTGGCAGCACGCTGATGAGCGTCTTCAATGTCACCAAGTACCCGCCGTCGCTGCTGTTCCTGCTGCTGACCCTGGGCATCGGCCTGCTGTTACTGCGCCTGTACGAGCAGCCGCGCGTGGCCCGGGCGCTGGCGCCGCTGGCCGACATCGGCGCGGCCCCGATGTTCTTCTACCTGCTGCACCTGTACGTGCTGAAGCTGCTGTATGTGCTGGCCGAAGCCCGCTGGGGGCACACCCACGGCGCGTATTTCGCCGTGGACCACGTAGCGAGCCTGTGGGTGATCACCGCGGTGCTGGCACTGGCGCTGTACTGGCCGACCAGAACATTCGCGCGGTTCAAGGCGCGGCGGCGGGATCTGGCCTGGCTTCGCTATCTGTAAGCGCGCGATGCCGGGATGGTGAGGCTGCCGGCCAGCGGCCGGCACTACGACAATGGAGCGGCCGGCACTACGAGAGCGGAGCGGGCGGCAGTACGAGAGCGGAGCGCCCGGCACTACGGGAGCGGAGCGGCCGACACCACCACGGCGGAGCGGCCAGACGCGGCACGGCTGTCCCTTCGCCCCCGGCCTATACTCGCCCCCTTGTCCGCCCTGCCCGATCCCTCGATGACCGCAGCCGCCCTGCCCGCCTCCGCCACGTCCACCGCTACCGACGACTTCCTCGGCCATCCCAAGGGCGTCTACGTCTGCTTCTTCACCGAGATGTGGGAGCGGTTCTCGTTCTACGGCATGAAGGCGCTGCTGCTGCTGTACCTCACCAAGTACCACCTGTTCGGCGACAAGGCCGGGCTGGACCTGCTGGGGGCGTATGGCGGGCTGGTGTACTGCATTCCGGTGTTCGGCGGCCTGCTGGCCGACCGCTGGCTGGGCATGCGCAAGGCGGTGGTGTTCGGCGGCGTGCTGCTGGTGCTGGGGCACCTGGGCATGGCGTTCGAAGGGCATGCCGCCGTCCGCGTCGATGGCGCGGTGGTCCGCGATGACGCCGCGCTGGGCATCACCTATCTGTCGCTGGCGCTGATCATCATGGGTGTAGGCTTCCTCAAGCCCAACATCTCCACCATCGTCGGCAAGCTGTACCCGGAAAACGATCCGCGCCGCGATTCGGGCTTCTCGCTGTTCTACGCCGGCATCAACCTGGGTGCGCTGTTCGCCTCGCTGGTGTGTGGCTTCCTTGGCGAGGCCTACGGCTGGAAGTACGGCTTCGGTGCCGCCGGGATCGGCATGGTGATCGGCCTGGGCATGTTCCTGTGGGGCCAGAAGTACCTGCAGGGCCACGCCGAGCCCACCGACGTGCCCGCCCTGCGCCAGCGCGTGCTGGGCATCCGCCGCGAATGGCTGATCTATGCGGTGGCCGTGCTCGGGGTGGTGCCGGTGGCAGCGCTGATGTGGGCCGCGGCCAATGGCGCGTTCGCGCTGGGCGGTGAAATCAGCCTGGCGCTGATGTTGATGATCGTGGTGCTGGGCGGCGTGCTGGTGTGGTTCGCCTGGTTCACCGGCACCCGCTGCACGCCGGTGCAGCGCCAGCAGATGATCGCGCTGATGGCGCTGATCTTCATGGCGCTGGTGTTCTTCACCCTGTACGAGCAGACCTACGGTTCGTGGGTGACCTTCACCGACCGCCTGCTGACCAAGGACCTGGTGCCGTCGCTGGTGATCCAGGGCGGCACGCCGCTGCCGTGGTCGATCGCCTCGCTGCTGCTGGCGCCGCTGGGCTTCGTGGTGGCGGCACGGCTGTCCGAGCGCAACCCCGGCTCGACGGCACCGCGCAACCTGTTCGTCGGCATCGTCGTGCTGATGCTGGTGATGCTGGTCCGCGACTGCCTGGTGATTCCGCAGACCGCCGGTTCGCTGACCTACCTGGGCGGGTTGTTCCTGGTGGTGTTGGCGCCCTTGTTCGCCACGTTGTGGGCCTGGCTGGACCGGCGTCGGCTGGACCCGTCCAAGCCGGTGAAGTCGTCGTTCGGGCTGATCTTCGCCGCGCTGTCGTTCGTGCCGCTGGCACTGGCTGCGCAGCAGGTGGGCGCGACCGGGCAGATGGCCAGCGTGTGGTGGCTGGTACTGGCCTACCTGATCCTGGAGATCGGCGAGATGTGCCTGTCGCCGGTGGGCCTGTCGGCGGTGACCCAGCTGGCTGCGCCGCGCGTGGTCAGCCTGATGATGGGCACGTGGTTCCTGGCCACGGCGTTCTCCGAAACGCTGGCCGCGCTGTTCGGCAAGCTGGCCGCGATCGAAGTGCCCGAAGGCCAGACGATGAACATCGCCAGCGCCGCCGCCAGCTACGAACACCTGTTCTGGCTGCTGATGTGGATCGGCCTGGGCTGCGCGGCCGTGGCGCTGGCCTGTTCGCCGCTGCTGAAGAAGATGATGCACGGGGTGAAGTAAGCCGCGTGCGGGGCCATCAACAACAACGGCACCTCGCGGTGCCGTTGTTGTGTCTGCGCTGTGCGTCGGCTCAGGGCTGGGCCGGCTTGCTGGCAGCGGCGGTTTCTCCGCCCAGGTGCCGGGACAGGAACGCCAGCAGTTTGGTGTAGTACTCGCGGCGGTGCGGGTCGGTGTAGAAGCCATGACCCTCGGTCGGGTAGTACAGCGATTCCACCGGCACACCAGCCTTGTTCAAGGCCGCTTCCATGCGCTTGGTGTGCTGGATCGGCGCGCGCTTGTCTTCGCCGCCGGCCGCCAGGAACACCGGCACCTTGATCTGCGCGGCCAGGTTGACCGGTGACATCGCGCCCAGCTGCTGCGGGTTGCCCAGCCATTCCTTCAGGTAGGTTTCGCCCGAGCCCTGGCTCTGGATGTCGCCATTGGTGAACATCATCGGCAGGTCGTATACGCCCACATAGCCGGCCGCGCACTTGTACAGCGCCGGCTCCTTGGCCGCCCCCATCAACGCGGCGTAGCCGCCGTAGCTGGCGCCGTAGATGCAGATGCGCGCGGGGTCGGCATGGCCCTGGGCGATCGCCCAGCGGGTGGCGTCGGTGACATCGTCCTGCATGGCCCCGCCCCACTGGCGCGCACCGGCCGAGCGGTACGCACGCCCGAAGTTGCCCGAGCCGCGGAAGTTCACCTGCAGCACCGCATACCCGGCCGCGGCCAGCAGCTGCGGTTCGATGTCATAGCTGCCGTCATCGAAGATGCCGAACGGGCCGCCATGCGGCAGCACCACCAGCGGCAGCTTGGCGCCGGCCTTGCCAGCGGGCACGGTGAGGAACCCGTTGATGTCCAAGCCATCGCGCGCCTTGAATGCCACCGGGGTGACCTTGGCCGACATCGTAGCGTCGACCCAGCTGCTACGGCTGATCAGGTGCTCGGCCTTCTTGGCGTCGGTGTTGAAGATGTAGAAGTCGCCGGGGTTCTGTCCGGACCACGCTTGGACCAGCAGCTGCTTGCCGTCGCGGGTGCTGGAGGTGATGTAGATGGCATCGCCACCGAACGCCGCTTCGAGGCTGCGGTACAGGCGCGCGTCGGCCGAGGTTTCATCGAAGAAGCGGGTGCGCGGCTTGTCGCCCAGGTACAGCGCGCCCACTGGAATCGAGGTGCCGGGGCGGCGGATGATCCGGCTCGGGTCCACCTGCGGGTCGCGCAGCAGCGGGGTGCGCTTGCCGGTGGCCGGGTCCCACGACACGATCACGTCGGGGCCCTTGTCCTGTTCGCTGGTGAAGTAGGCCAGGCTGTTGTCGGCCGAGAAGCCGATCGCCTGTTCGATCCGGCCATTGACCGCTTCGTCGTTGACCAGCTTCCAGGTGTCGCCACTGGCTTCGCGGTAGTACAGCTTGTTGACGTTGTCGGCACCGGCGCCGTGGGCGAACCGCACCTGGCCAGCGTTGTCGCTGGTGAAGTCGGCGCGCCGCACCGGCGAGCGGGCGATGGTGGTGCGACGCCCGCTCTGTACGTCGAGGCGATCAACGCGGGTGAAGGGGTCTTCGGCGAACGGCCAGATCGAGACCAGCACGTTGCGGTCGTCCTGGGCCAGCTCATCGAACATGAAGGCGGCCACGGTTTCGACTTTCTTGGGCTGGATGCGCGTGCCGGGACCGCTGCCTTCCACGCGATAGCCGACCAGCAGTTCGCCACGGCCACCGTCGGCGTTCATGGCGTACAGCTCGCCGGTGAGGCGCGGCTGGTCCAGCGAGCCCATTTTCTCGGCCAGGCCGATCAGGACGCGCTCGCGGTTGACCCAGTCGAACGCGGTGGCATGGTTCTTGGGCGGCGGCACGAACGAGCCGACGATCTTGCCGTCGGTGCGGCGCAGGATGGCCAGTGCGGTGCGGTCTTCCATCGGCACGGTGGCCGCGTAGTACTCGCCATCGGGCGAGATCTTGATATCGGTGAACTGGTCACGCTTGAGGTAGTGCTCCAGATCCACTGCGCTGGCCTGCCCGGCCAGCATCCCCATGGCGATCAACGCCACCCACGTCGTCGTGCGCATCCTTATCCCCTGTACGTCCGGACACCCTGTCCGGGTGGCCGATTCTAGGCGTAAGCGCCGCGCGGGTGCCAGTGAGCGTCAATTCCGGCAGGCGGTGTCGCTCTTGCCCTGGGAGGATGGTGCTTCTCCCTTCGAATGGGGACAAAAAACGGTTCTTCGCCCGTCTTAGGGCAAGCAGAAGCGTACATTGACGCTTTCCAGGCGCAGCCGTCGGTGGGTCGGGCGCTGGGGTCCCATGCCCTTTCCGGCGAATGTCCTCCGGCGTCGGCCTGCGGCCGCCCCCTCCCCCTTTATTTCGCCTCCAAGGGCATGGGACCCCAGCGCCCGACCCACCGACAGCGCCAGAAAAGCCTGGCTTCCCCTGCTCACCGCAAGCTGAGCCCCGTAACAGCCGGTAGGCCCCTGGGCGAAATAAAGGAGGAGGCCGCCCCGCGGCCGGGGGACATTTGCACCTGGGGCCTACCGGCTGCTACGGGGTCCTCACGTTCGCGACCAGCCTGATCGAAGACGCCAGCCGATCCAATAGGCGCCTGCATACCCGGCCACCCGCGTCGCGTCGTGCGCACTCTGCGACGGCCCTTGCTGCAAGACGCTCCCCTCAGATGGGAGAAAAAAAAATGGCACCGCAAGCGGTGCCACTCCAGGAATACATTGAGGAGAGAGTTCAATGCATGCCGCGGAACGCGAGGGTCAAGGCGAGGATCGACAGGATCACTGCGATGGTGCCGTCGAGGATGCGCCAGGTCTTCGGCTTGGTGAACAGCGGGGCCAGCAGGCGCGCGCCCAGGCCCTGGGCGGTCAGCCACAGGCAACTGGCGGTGAACACGCCGGCCGCGAAGGCCATGCGCGCATTGCCGAAGTTTTCGGCGATGCCGCCAATGACCATCATGTCGAGCCAGAAATGCGGGTTGATCAGCGAGAAGCCGACCGCCGACATCAGCACCGCGCGGCGCGAGGTGCTGTCGCCGTCGTCCACGTGCATGCCGCCGCCACCGGCCAGCGCGCGCCGCGCCGACTGCCAGGCGTACCACGCCAGGAAGGCCACGCCGCCCCACAGCACCACGGTGGTCAGCCACGGCAGCGCCTGGGTCAGCGTGCGCAGGCCGGCCACGCTGGCGAAGATGAAGATGCCATCGATGGCCGCACAGGTGGCCACCACCGGCACGATGTGCTTGCGCAGGATGCCCTGGCGCAGGATGAAGGCGCTCTGTGCACCCACCACCGCGAACAGGCCGATGCCGGTTGCCGCACCACTGAACCACGCGGCCAGACCGGGGCCGCCGGAGATGAAGGAGAACATGGGATACCGCCTTGTCTTGCTTGTGGGGGCGGTGCCTCGCCAAGGCGTACAGCACCGGATGGCGCATATTGTCGCGCCGCAACATGGAAAAGTAGAGCTAAACTTGCTTAACCACCATTAGCCAGGCTTAAGACCATGCGGATCGACCACGCCCAGCTTCGCGCCCTTGCCGCCGTGGTCCGCGAGGGCAGCTTCGAGCGCGCCGCGCAGTCGCTCAATGTCACCTCCTCGGCGGTGTCGCAGCGGATCAAGGCGCTGGAAGACCGGGTGGGACGGCTGCTGGTCAAGCGGTCTTCGCCGGCCGTGGCCACCCCCGAGGGCCAGGTGCTGGTGCAGCTGGCCGAGCAGACCGCCCTGCTCGAGCACGACGCCCTGCACCGGATGGGCCTGGCCGACGAAGACCTGCCGCAGGCCAGCATCCCGGTGGCGGTGAACCACGACAGCCTGGAAACCTGGTTCCCCGAGGCGGCGCGCAGCTTCGCCTCGCAGACCGGGACCACCCTGGACCTGCGCCTGGAAGACCAGGACCACACCGTGGCGCTGCTGCGCCAGGGCGCGGTGCTGGGCGCGGTTACCACGCTGGATGAGCCGGTGCAGGGCTGCCAGATCCACGCGCTGGGCAGCATCCGCTATGCCGCCACCTGCACCCCGGCCTTCCACGAAAAGCACTTCTCCAAGGGGGTCAACGCGCAGTCGCTGGCACAGGCCCCGGTGCTGGTGTTCAACCGAAAGGACGACCTGCAGGCGCGCTTCGCCCGGCGCCTGGCCGGCGAGGACCTGCCGCTGACCGCCCCGACCTGGTGGATTCCCTCCACCCGCGCCTTCGTGCAGGCCAACCTGGGCGGGCTGGGCTGGACCATGAACCCGCTGCCGCTGGTCAAGCGCCACCTGGAAGCTGGCCGGCTGGTCTACATGAAGCAGCGCGCGTGGGAAGACGTGCCGCTGTACTGGCAGCACTGGAAGGGCGATGTGCAGACAATGGCCCTGCTCACCCGGGCCGTGCTGGCCGCCTCGGCGGCGCTGGTAAGAAAGAAGCGATGACCCCCAGCCCGTAACGCCGACCGCGGGTCGGCTGCAGAAATCCAACGCCCCCGTGCAACGCCGACCGCTGGTCGGCTGCACAAATCACCGTTCACACCCCCGGTAGAGCCGACCGTTGGTCGGCTGCACAAATCCACCGTTCACACCCCGCGGTAGAGCCGACCGTTGGTCGGCTGCACAAATCCACCGTTCACACCCCGGTAGAGCCGACCGTTGGTCGGCTGCCTGACCAGGGCCGTACCCAAGCCCTACACGACCCGACCACCCCGCCCAGCGCAGCATCAGCGCAATCCAGCCACGGGGGCCTCAATGGACAGCGATCTGGTCTACCTGCATATCCGGGTGGTGCTCAGCATCATCCTGGGCCTGAGCATCACCACCCTGCTGCGCGGGCTGGCCTCGATCATCGAGCACCCGAAACGACGTGGCTGGTCGTGGATCCACCTGTGCTGGGTAGTGTGGGCGCTGGTGTCGGTGGTCACCTTCTGGTGGTGGGAGTTCCGCCTGGGCGAGGTGCGGCACTGGAACGTCGAGACCTACCTGTTCGTCATCGGCTACTGCGCCTCGTGGTTCATGTTGTGCACCCTGCTGTTCCCCGACGACGTGCGCGAGTTCGGCAGCCTGGAAAACTACCTGCTGCAGCGGCGCGGCGGATTCTTCGGGGTGCTGGCGCTGATCACCGTGCTGGACCTGGTGGACACCGCGATCAAAGGCCACAGCCGCTGGCAGATGCTGGGCCAGGCGTACTGGGTGCATACCGTGCTGATGCTGGCCATTGCCGCGTTGGGCATGACGATGAAAACCCGGCGGGGCCACCTGTGGCTGGCACTGGCGGCGCTGGGCTACCAGTGCGGGTATTTCGCAGCGGAGTACTTCACGCTGGGGAGCGATTGAGCCAGCGCCCGGCTCTCGGCGGCATGCGGCTACCGATCAGATAGGGGTAACGCTCCACCATCGTCCCCGTGGACATGGATCTCATGCCGGACAACGTCTGCGCTTTTCCCAGGGGCGCCCGCGGCGAGATTCACCGAGAATTCGGCGATGAGGTCAACCGGACGCGACGCCATGCTGTTGATCTCGGTGGCAAATATCCGCCACGTATACGCCACCGATTCGGCGGGGGCCAGCGTTTGAGGGTTCTGGCGTTGGCGCGCGCCCGCCAGGTTGGTTCTCAGCTGCAGCGTTCTGCCGCTCTGCACATCGGTCAGCAGCACACTTGGGCCGCGCCGGCGGAAGTGCGCGATGGGCAATTCGACCGGGGCATCCCTGGTATTGCGCAGTGTCAGTTCCACCCTCAGGTCGCTGCCGTGGAAGCGGCAGGCGGCGTCATCAAGACACCGCACGCTCAGCGCGACGCCATCCGACAGCCGAGCCGTCTCGCCCGCTACCGCAGGAGACGCCCCCAATAGAATCAACGCCGCAATCGTATCTCGCATGCTATTTCCCGTCCGGTCTCATCGCGTAGCAGCTCCTGAACTTCCCGGGCGACGTTCCAGGCGTGCCTCGGAACGGCTTCATACCTGAAGGCCTCATAGCCCGACAGGAGCGTGGCGAGCGGATCGTCCATCTCGCGGGGCTCTCCTGCCTGGATCACCTCGCCATCGACCGTTCCATCCGGACGAAAATAGTGGACGTAATAGTCATTATCGACAATGTAGCCGTATTCGTCCGGAATGCCGATGCAGTGGGCGAATTCATGGGCATAGGTAAATGCGTCGGTGGTCGTGGACGCACTGAGGACGGAAGCATCCACATTCTCGCGCTCGAGCGCCCCATGCAGTGCAACGACACAATCCTGTCCATGCGCCACCCATTCCACCTGATACCTCAGCGGGAAGGAGCGAACGCCACAGAGCGGATCATTCACCTCGAGGGCGTACCGACGATTCCAGTAAGTATCCACGCCTGCGTCCATGCGCTCACGGGCAGTTTGTGCATGCACTGCCTCCACTCCGGCCTGTCGGATCACCAACATCTTCACCGTGACCACTAAATCGCCGCCCCGTTTTGCGGGAACCTCGACATGGAACTTGACGTAGTAAGGCTTGCTCACTTTCCTGCCGGTGGGGTCATACGTCTGGTAGTACCGCCCCTCGGCATTTTCTGAGATGTGCCTGCGGTAGTCCCGCATCCAGCACCGGGGATCCGACAGCGGCGTCGTATCAGGCGCCGCTGGCGTCAGCGTGGAGGAGTAGTGACCCGCGGCGGCTCCGCTGGCGACGTCCATGTGCGCGTGTGGCGCAGGCTGGACGCCCGGGTTGGCATCTGCGGCACCATGTTCCACTGAGACCAGCCACTGCTTCCCCGCCAGGAGCATGCAGCCGCAACTCGCCTTGTCCCCCTCGCGGGCGACCGGCTGGCCATCGATGATCAGGGTCACATCACCGCTGGCGATGACGCCTGGTCCATGGACCGCGCACACCACCGGGTCATTCACCCGGGCCACTGCCTTTCCGTCGATATCGGTGTATGGCGAGCCTGACACCACGGCTCCGCCAAGATGAAGCCGGTCGCCGGCCACCACGAGCATCCTCGCCATGCACTCCCCCCATCCAACGTTGAAGGGGAAAAAGTCTAGGCAGCGCTGACGCGCTGGACGCGGGTGCGCAGCTGCCTTGCAGCCCTGGCGGGCGTCCGCAGCCTTTCAGGCGTATGGCGGGATGACGCCATCGGCCATTCGTGCGCGGCATGCGGTGCATGCCGCCGCATGTTTACAGGGAGCGGCGCCTCAGCGCGCGCCCTCGCCCACCCGGCCGTCCACGATGTGCAGTTTGGCGCGGATGATGGTGGCGTCTGCGCCCTTGCGCTCGGGCGTGATGTTCAAACCGAACACCGCGTCCAGATCGATCGGGCGCAGTGCGAAGTCGGTGATTTCCTTCGGGGTGATCGGCCAGGTGAAGCGCACCGACTGGCCCGGGGCCAGCGTCTCCAGGTCCTTGAGCATCAGGCCGTCGACAGGATTGCGCCGCAACTGCTTTTCCTTGCCCGAATGGCGGTCCACCAGGCGCACGGCCGGGCCGCGCTTGCGCAGGAAGGCCACGGGCAGCGACACGTTGTTGCGGCCGCTGTTGCGCAGCTCCAGCTCGACACGCACGTCATCGCCAAGGAAACGGCACTGGGCATCATCGATGCAGCGGGCGTGGAGTTCGATCATGGGGGCGGGTTCCGGGGTCTGGGCAAACGTGGGTGAGGCGGCAAACAGGGCAATCAGCGGAATCAGGAAACGGTGCATGTTATCTCCCGGCCAAGGTCGCGGCGGAGTAGTTCCTGCACCTCGCGACCTATGTTCCAGGCGTGCCTGGGGTGGGTACGGGTGGCATGGTAGGTGGACATGATGGTGGCCAGCGCATCGGTGCTGTCGCGGAACGCCAGCGCCTCCACCGTGGCCGGATCGACACTGCCATCCGGGCGTATGTAGCGCACGGTGTCCGGGGCGTCGTCCTCGTTCTCCGAGTACTCGTCGGGCAGGCCCAGGCAGTGGGCGAACTCGTGCGCGTAGGTCCACCCATCCGTGGTGGTGGCAACGTAGACCGTGGGCGGATCGACCATCTCGCGATCGTAGTCCTTGTGCAGCAGCAGCGTGTAATCCTGCCCTGCATCGACCCAGTGGATCTCGTAGCGGATCGGGAAGGACCGCGTGCCGCACTGCGGGTCGTTCACCGCCAGGGTGAACTTGCCGTTCCAGTGGCTGGCCACACCTTCCATCATGCGCAGTTTGGCGGTGGTGACATCGCCCGGCGTAACCCCGGCCAGCGCGGTCACGCGTGCCTTGATCGACACCACCACATCGCCACCGGACTTGGCCGGCACGGCAATGTGGTAGGACACCGGGAACGGGCCTTCGTACTTGGTGCCCTGCGGGTCGAGGGTTTCGAAGTAGCGGCCATCGGCATCCACTGCGATCTGCGCTTCATGGTCGCGCAGCCAGCACTGCGGCGGCGGCGGGGTCTGCGACGGCGGCGACGCGGTGGCCGTCTGTTTCAGCACCGCCCCGGCCAGCGACACCGCCGCAGCGATCACCGCCGCCTTGCCTGCGCCGCCACTGCTGCCCTTGGCCCCGCCGCTGCCACCGGCATCCACGCTGACCATCGCCTGCTGGCCAGCCAGCAGCGTACAGCCGCAGCTGGCCTTGTCGCCGTGGCGGGCCACCGGGTTGCCGTCAATGATGAGAGTGGCGTCGCCGCTGGCGATCACCCCGGGGCCATGCACCTTGCAGACCACCGGGTCGTTGACCCGGGCGACGGCGCGCCCGTCGATATCCGTGAACGGGGAACCGGCTACTACCGTACCGCCCAGATGGAGGTGGTCACCGACCACGACCAGCATCCTTGCCATTGCGTACCTATCTTTATTTCGACGTATTCAGCCTTGTCAGTTTAACCGGAGACTCCCTGCCACCGGCACCCCGTCGGATGCTGCGTTGCACCAAATCCGTACCAGAAAGGGCTAAAATCCGTGCCAGGAAGCCGCTTTGAGCCCGTCTTCACAGGCTTGCGCGCCAACGGCGGCATCCTTTCCATATCTCCCCCCTTTGAGATTCCCATGAAAAAACTCGCGAAGGTCGTCCTCGGCCTGTTCGTGCTGCTGCTATTGGTGGCGGCCGTGTTCCTGTACTGGCCGCTGCATCAGCGCTCGGTCCCGGCCGCCGGCAACGACAAGCCGGTAGACGTCGTGCTGGTCGGTGGCGGCATCATGAGCATCACCCTGGCCACGTTCCTGCAGGAGCTGCAGCCGGACTGGAACATCCAGGTGTATGAGCGCCTGGACGGCGTGGCGCTGGAGAGCTCGGACGGCTGGAACAACGCCGGCACCGGCCACTCGGCCTTCGCCGAGCTGAACTACACCCCGGAACTGCCCGACGGCAGCATCGAGACCAAGCGCGCGGTGGGCATCGCCGAGCAGTTCGAGATCTCGCGCCAGTTCTGGTCGCACCAGGTGAAGGCGGGCCGGCTCAGCCAGCCGTCGGACTTCATCAACCCTACCCCGCACATGAGCTTCGTCTGGGGCGATGACAACATTGCCTACCTGCACAAGCGCCAGCAGGCGCTGGTGAAGAACCCGCTGTTCTACGGCATGCAGTACTCCGAAGACGCCGCGCAGATCAAGCAGTGGGCGCCGCTGCTGATGGAAGGCCGCGACCCGAAGCAGAAGGTGGCCGCGACGTGGATGCCGCTGGGCACCGACGTCAACTTCGGCGTGATCACCCGCCAGCTCACCGCCGGCCTGCAGCGCAGCCCGAACTTCCAGCTGCACCTGCAGCACGAAGTGGGCGCGCTGCGCCAGAACGATGACAAGACCTGGAACGTGACCGTGAAGGACCTGACGTCCGGCACCGAGTCCACGATCAAGTCGCGCTTCGTGTTCATCGGTGCCGGTGGTGCGGCGCTGAAGCTGCTGCAGCTGTCGGGCATTCCCGAATCGAAGGATTACGCCGGCTTCCCGGTGGGCGGCCAGTTCCTGGCCTTCCAGAACCCGGCCGTTGCCGGACGCCATTCGGTAAAGGCCTACGGCATGGCCGAAACCGGGTCGCCGCCGATGTCGGTGCCGCACCTGGATGCGCGCAAGCTGGACGGCAAGCCGGTGGTGCTGTTTGGTCCGTTCGCCCTGTACAGCACCAAGTTCCTCAAGCACGGTTCGTGGTTCGACCTGTATTCGTCGGTGAACCACAACAACGTGGCCGGCATGCTGGACGTGGGCGCGGAGAACCTGGACCTGGTGAAGTACCTGATGGGCCAGGCGCGCTTGAACGATGCCGACCGCCAGGCCGAACTGGTGAAGTACTTCCCCAACGCCAAGCGCGAGGACTGGAAGCTGGTCACCGCCGGCCAGCGCGTGCAGATCATCAAGCGCGATCCGGAGAAGGGTCCGGTGCTGCAGTTCGGCACCGAGATCGTGACCGACAAGGACCACACGCTGGCCGCGCTGCTGGGTGCCTCGCCGGGTGCCTCGACCTCGCCGCCGATCATGCTGGACCTGCTGAAGAAGGCGTTCCCGCAGCAGATGGCTGCCGGCTGGGAAGCGCGCCTGCAGCAGATCGTGCCGTCCTATGGGCGCAAGCTCAACGAGAGCGCGGCGCTGACCAACGAGATCCGCCGCCAGACCAGCGATACGCTGAAACTGCCCTACCTGGACGTGCCGGTGGAGACCTCGCCGGCGGTGATGCTGACCCCGCCGCCGGCCAACGCGCCGGCGCAGAAGCAGAAGAGCCGCAACGCCAACGAGGAGCTGCAGGCGCTGTAACACCTGCCGCGTGCGTGAATCAGATCCGGCCCCATCGTGGGCCGGATTTTTTTTGCGTTCTTCGCCCCTGATCAAGCGGGGTAAGTAGAAGCGTGCTTTGAATTTTTGCGGGCGCGGTTGGTGGCGGATCGGGCGCTGGGCCCCGATACTTTTTCCGGCGAATGTCCTCCGGCGTCGGCCTGCGGCCGCCCCCTCCCCCTTTATTTCGCCTCCAAGCGCATCGGGGCCCAGCGCCCGACCCGCCGACCACCTCCCAAAAGCGTGGCGTCCACCTGCGCACCGCAAGCCGAGCCCCGTAGTGGCCGGTAGGCTCCTGGGCAAAATAAAGGAGGAGGCCGCGACCGCGGCCGGGGGACATTTGCACCAGGGGCCTACCGGCCACTACGGGGCCCTCACGCTCGCGACCGCCCCGATCGGAGACGCCGATCCAAACGTCACCTGGCACACCCGGCCACCCGCGTAGCGTCGTGCTCACTCCGCGGCGGCTCTTGCAACACCACGCTCCCCTCAGAGGGGCTCCAGCCGCATTCAGTATTTGTAAAGCGAATGAGAACGCTTTACATTTACGTACCCCTGCGCTGCCGGCGCGGGCCGGGACGGCCTCAATGGACTGCCGCCGGGCCTGCTGCACGCCCCACGGCCGCAATGGCGCCACCCGCTGGCTCCCACCCCAGAAGGATCTACCGCCTGGCGCCCCGAGCGCCCGGCGTGCTGTGCCTGCCGCCCGCTGTTTCCCTCCCGAGACCGATTCGAGACCTGCGCATGTCCCTCCGCGATCTTTCGCCCCGCCCCCTCCGCCGCGCCCCGCTGGGCCTGGCCCTGCTCTCCGTGCTGTCGCTGGCCTCGCCCCTGGCCCAGGCCGACACCGCCGCCGACGCCAGCGATGCCAAAACCCTGGACAAGGTCAGCGTGCTGGGCGAGCGCGCTGCGCCGTCCAGCACCACGCGCCTGCCCATCAGCCTGCAGGAAACCCCGCAGTCGTCCAGCGTGATCGGCCTGCAGCGGCTGCAGGACGAATCGCTGTTCAGCCTCAACGACGTGATGCGCAACGTCACCGGCGTCAGCGTGTCCTTCTATGACACCCAGCGCCCGCTGTACTACGCGCGCGGCTTTGCCATCACCGACTTCCAGGTGGATGGCATTCCCACCTACAGCGGCTCGACCAACCAGGAATACGACACCGCTTTCTACGACAGCGTGGAAGTGATCCGCGGCGCCAACGGCCTGCTCAGCGGCGCCGGCGTGCCCTCGGCCACGGTCAACCTGCTGCGCAAGCGCCCGGGCAAGGAGTTCGACGCGTCCTTCTCGGTCAGCGCCGGCAGCTGGGACTATCGCCGCATGGAAGCGGACGTGACCGCGCCGCTGACCGCCGACGGCCGCTTCCGCAGCCGCGTGGTGGCCGCCTACACCGATCGTGATTTCTATTACGACCGCTACAAGGAAAACAAGATGGCCGGCATGGCCGTGCTCGAAGGTGATCTCACCGACAGCACCACCGTGACCGTGGGCTACCAGACCCAGGACAACAACCCGGTCGGCTCGACCTGGGGCACCGTGCCGTTCTTCGACAGCCAGGGCAACTTCGCGCACCTGCCGCGCTCGACCAACGTGGCCCCGAAGTGGAGCTACTGGCAGCGCGAAACCAGTACCGTGTTCGCCAACCTGGAACAGCATTTCGGCGAGAACTGGCTGCTCAAGGTCAACACCGCCTACACCCGTGGCAACGTGCAGAACGTGCGCCTGTATGGCACCGGCTACCCGGACCCGACCACCGGCGCGGGCATCTACCTGCGTACGGCCGCCGGCGATTCGGAAGACACCCGGCGCAACGTGGATGCCTACCTGAGCGGCACCTTCAATCTGTTCGGCCGCGAGCATGACGTGACCCTGGGCGGGCAGTGGTCCGACCTGGAAAGCACCACCAACACCCTCGCCCTGAACTACCCCACCTACTGGGCGCGCTGCGGCACCGAGCGCTGCTACTACATCCCCAACATCCGGTCGTGGGACGGCGACATTTCCGAAGTGACCTACACCCGTACCGGTGCCCGCCGCGTGGCGCGCACCCGGCAGAGCGGCGTGTACCTGGCCACCCGCCTGCGCCTGGCCGATCCGCTGTCGCTGATCGCCGGCGCGCGCCTGAGCCGCTGGGAGACGCTGACCCGCGCCTACAACGTGGCCGGTGCGTATACCGCCACCAGCGGCGCCTACAAGGTGAAGGACGAAGTGACGCCGTACGTGGGCCTGGTGTATGACATCACCCCGCAGTTCTCGGTCTACGGCAGCTACACCGAAATCTTCAATCCGCAGAACTTCAAGGACAAGAACGAGAACCTGCTGGCGCCGGTGCAGGGCTCCAACCTGGAAGCGGGCATCAAGAGCCAGTGGTTCGACGGCCGCCTGACCGCCAACGCGGCGGTGTTCGAGGCCAAGCAGGACAACTACGCGATGCGCGACATGAGCGTGCCGGACGGCTCGCTCAGCGACGGCAGCTCGGCCTACATCGGCGTCAACGGCACCAAGGCGCGCGGCTGGGAAGTGGACATCAACGGCGAGATCCTGCCGGGCTGGACGGTCAATGCCGGCTTCACCCACGTCAAGGTGACCCGCGCGGCCACCGACCAGCTGTACGCCAACCCGGCCGAAGACCTGCTGCAGCTCAACACGCAGGTGCAGCTGCGCGGCGCGCTGTCGCGCCTGAGCGTGGGCGGCGGCGTGCAGTGGCAGAGCAAGGTGCAGGGCTACAACATCCCCTACCCGCTGGGTGGCACGGTGACGGTGAACCAGCCGGCGTATGCGCTGGTGCAGTTCAACGCCAACTACCGCCTCACCGACAACTGGACGGCCACCCTGAGCGTGCGCAACGCGCTGGACAAGACCTACTGGGCCAACCTGGACTACAACAACTACGGCGAACCGCGCTTCGTGGCGGCCAGCCTGCGCTGGACGTTCTGAGGCTGCCGGGGGTCATGGGGTTGCCGGCCAGCGGCCGGCACTACCCGCACCACCCGCGTAGAGCCGGGCTCTGCCCGGTTGCCGGCCAGCGGCCGGCACTACCCGGACCACGCACGTAGAGCCGGGCTCTGCCCGGCTGCGGACCACACACGTAGAGCCGGGCTCTGCCCGGCTGCGGACACCGGCCGGGCAGAGCCCGGCGCTACGGCGTGCCACGCCATCAACCTGAACAGGCCCGCCGCTCGGCGGGCCTTTTTTTTGCTGCGCTGCGGGTTGCGCACGGCTCCATAATTATGGCGTAATTATCTCAACGCCAATCGGAAGTCCGTCGATGAACCCGAGCTGGGACACACTGGAGCGCGGCCGCCAGGTGCGGCTGGAACGCGCCGCGCCATGGGCCAGGGGCCGTGAGGTGGCGGCCGGCGATGTCGCCGCGCTGCTGCATGCCCTGCTCGAACCGGGCGACAAGGTCTGCCTGGAGGGCAACAACCAGAAGCAGGCCGACTTCCTCGCCCAGGCCCTGGCCGACCTCGACCCGGCGCGGGTGCACGACCTGCACATGGTGCAGTCGGTGCTGTCGCTGCCCGCGCACCTGGACGTGTTCGAGCGCGGCATCGCCTCGAAGCTGGATTTCTCCTTCTCCGGGCCGCAGTCGGTGCGGCTGGCCAACCTGGTCGCCGAAGGGCGCATCCAGATCGGCGCCATCCACACTTACCTGGAACTGTTCGGCCGCTACTTCATCGACCTCACCCCGCGGGTGGCGCTGGTGGCCGCGCAGGCGGCGGACCGGCACGGCAATCTCTACACCGGCCCGAATACCGAAGACACCCCGGTGATCGTCGAAGCGACCGCCTTCGGGGGCGGCATCGTCATCGCGCAGGTCAACGAGATCGTCGATACCCTGCCCCGCGTCGACATCCCCGCCGACTGGGTCAACTTCGTGGTGCAGGCGCCGCGCCCGAACCACATCGAACCGCTGTTCACCCGCGACCCGGCACAGATCTCCGAGATCCAGGTGCTGATGGCGATGATGGCCATCAAGGGCATCTACGCCGAGTACGGGGTCAACCGCCTCAACCATGGCATCGGCTTCGACACGGCGGCGATCGAACTGCTGCTGCCCACCTATGCCGAATCGCTGGGGCTGAAGGGCAGGATCTGCCAGCACTGGGCGCTCAATCCGCACCCGGCGCTGATCCCGGCCATCGAGTCGGGCTTCGTCAAATCGGTGCATTCGTTCGGCTCCGAACTGGGCATGGAGAAGTACATCGCTGCGCGCGGCGATGTGTTCTTCACCGGTGCCGATGGGTCGATGCGTTCCAACCGCGCGTTCTCGCAGACCGCCGGCCTGTATGCCTGCGACATGTTCATCGGCTCCACGTTGCAGATCGACCTGCAGGGCAACAGTTCCACCGCCACCCGCGACCGTATCGCCGGCTTCGGTGGCGCGCCCAACATGGGCTCGGATGCACGCGGTCGCCGCCATGCCAGCGATGCCTGGCTCAAGGCCGGCCAGCAGGCCGCACGCCCTGGCGACATGCCGCGCGGGCGCAAGCTGGTGGTGCAGATGGTGGAAACCTTCCGCGAGCACATGGCGCCGGCGTTCGTCGATCGCCTGGATGCGTGGGAGCTGGCCGAACGCGCCGCGATGCCCCTGCCGCCGGTGATGATCTACGGCGACGACGTGAGCCACGTGCTCACCGAAGAAGGCATCGCCAATCTGCTGTTGTGCCGCACCCCCGAAGAGCGCGAACAGGCCATCCGTGGCGTGGCCGGTTACACCGCGGTGGGCCTGGGCCGCGACCGCGCCATGGTCGAGAACCTGCGCGACCGCGGCGTGATCCAACGCCCCGACGACCTGGGCATCAACGTACGCGATGCCAGCCGCGACCTGCTGGCCGCGCGCTCGGTGAAAGACCTGGTGCGCTGGTCCGGCGGCCTGTACGACCCGCCCAAGCGCTTCCGCAACTGGTAAGGGACAGGCCCATGGAAACCCTCACATATCGATTCGACGGCACCACCGCCGTGCGCTTTCCCACCGAGGCGGTACTGGTCGGCGTGCTGGCGTCGGGCAACCTCGAAGTGCTGCTGGAACCGGCCGCGCTGGACGGCGCGATGGCGGTCCACATCGTCACCGCCGCCAAGGGCTTCGGCACCATCTGGGCCGCGGTGATCGGCGACTTCGCACAGCGCCATCCGCTGCGTGACGTGCAGGTATCGATCAACGATGCCGGCGCCACCCCGGCCGTGGTCAGCCTGCGCCTGGACCAGGCGGTGCAGACCCTGCGCAGTGGAGCCCAGCCATGAGCATCGCCCACCGCCACAGCTATTACGAAGCCGATGCGCGCGAGCGCATCGCCGGCCTGCTCGATGCAGGCTCGTTCAAGGAACTGCTGGGCCCGGCCCGGCGCGCGATGAGCCCGCACCTGGCGCAGCTGGACCAGCCCGCCGCGTTCGACGACGGCATCGTGGTGGGCGAAGGCCTGCTGCGCGGCAAGCACGTGCTGGTGGCCGCACAGCAAGGCCACTTCATGGGCGGCGGCGTGGGCGAGGTGCACGGCGCCAAGCTCACCGGCCTGCTGCGCCGTGCCGCCGAACAGCGCCCCGACGGCGTGCTGCTGCTGCTGGATACCGGCGGCGTGCGACTGCACGAAGCCAATGCCGGGCTGATCGCCATTTCCGAGATCATGCGCGCCACCCTGGCCGCGCGTGCCGCCGGGGTGCCGGTGGTTGCCCTGATCGGCAGCGGCAACGGCGCATTCGGCGGCATGGGCATCGTGGCGCGCTGCTGCACCACGGTGATCATGTCCGAAGAGGGGCGTTTGTCGCTGTCCGGGCCGGAGGTGATCGAAACGGTGCGGGGCGTGGAAGAGTTCGACGCCCGCGACCGCGCCCTGGTGTGGCGCGTCACCGGCGGCAAGCACCGCTACCTGATCGACCAGGCCCAGGTGCTGGTGACCGATGCGATCAACGCCTTCGCGCAGGCCGCCTTCGATGCACTGGTGCCCGATACCGACAGCACCGACACCGATGCGGCACTGGCCGCCTTGCAGGCCCGCCATGCCGCATTGCAGGCACGGGTGCAGGCCTGGGGCGGCTGCCGGGATGGGCTGGACATCTGGGCGTTGCAGGGCATTGCCGATCCGCAGCAGCTGCCGCTGCTGGAAACCGACGCCTTCCTTGCCGCCACCGCCGCCCGGAGACTGCCATGAGCATGCCCTTGAACACGCTGCTGGATGCGCTGTTCCCGCGCGGGCACGCCGTCGCGGTGAACGATGCGGTGCTGACCGGCAGCGCCAGCACCGACGAGGGCGAGGTGACCGTGATCGGCACCACCGACAAGCTTGAGGTCGGCGTGGACCATGCGCTCACCTTGGCCGCCGCCGTGCTCGCCAGCACCGCCGCCCATCCCCGGCGGCCGATCGTGATGCTGGTCGACACCGCCGGCCAGCGCCTGGCCCGCCGCGATGAACTGCTGGGCATCAACGGCTACTTCGCCCACCTGGCGCAGACGCTGGACCTGGCCCGCCGCCGCGGCGCGCCGCTGGTCACCCTGGTGTACGGCGAATCGGTGAGCGGTGGGTTCCTGTCCTTCGGCCTGATGGCCGACCACATCCACGCCCTTCCCGACGCGCAGGTGCGGGTGATGGACCTGCGCGCCATGGCGCGCGTCACCAAACAACCCCTGGAAAAGCTGCAGGCGCTGAGCCAGAGCTCACCGGTGTTCGCGCCCGGCGTGGAGAACTACGTGGCCATGGGCGCGGTGCACACGGTGTGGGAGCACGACCTGGCCCAGGCCCTGCTGGAGGCACTGCGCACGCCGGCCGACGGGGATCGCCGCGCGGTCCTCGGCGCGCAACGCGGCGGTCGTACCCTGGCCGCGTCGGTCGCTGCGGCGGTGGTGGCCGGCGATGCCTGAGCAGCCTGCCCGCCACACGCTGGTGTGGATGTCCGCGCAGGCCCACTGGCGCGCCGACGTGCCCGCACAGGACCCGCGCCTGGCCACCTGGTTCGCCCAGGGCTGGCCGGCGGTGGTGGCGCGCCGCGCCGCCGACGATCCCGATCCGCGCGTGCGCCTGGGCGTGCCGCTGCCGCCGAACGAAGGCAAGCAGCGGCTGGCGTTGCGCGTGCCGCTGCAGGACATCGCGCGGCAGCAGCCGCCGCTGGCGTTGCACGCGCTGATCGCCCGCCCCGACCGCCTGATCAGCGCCGAGTGGTACATGGCGCTGCAGGGACTGGACGCGATCGCACCGGCACGGGTGTTTGGCGCGTTTGCCTGGCAGGCCCTCACCGGGCTGCCCTATGTGCACGCCCAGTCGGACATTGATCTGCTGTGGCAGGTGCACACGCCGGAAGTGGCCGACCGCCTGGTGCAGCGGCTGCAGGCGTGGGAAGTGCGCGAGGGTCGGCGCGTGGATGGCGAGCTGTGCCTGCCCGGCGGCGCGGCGGTGAACTGGCGCGAGTATGCCGGCAGCGCGCGGGAGGTGCTGGTCAAGCGCATCGACGGCGCCATGCTGGCCCCGCGCGACACCTTGTTCGTGCCCTCCGGTGTTGCCGCATGAACGCCGTGGTACAGGCGCATCCCCCGGCGGCTGCACAGGTCGACTGCGCGCGCCTGGGACGGCTGGCCATCGTCAGCCTGCACGCCGAACTGGCCTGCGCGCCCAAGCCGGGGCTGGTGACGCCGTTCGACTGCGGCAGCCACACCGACATGGATGCCGGCAGCTTCCTGCGCAGCCTGTTCGCGCTGCGCCACTATTTCCGCCACGTGGCCCAGGCCGGCGCTGACAGCGCTCCCTTCTCCGTGTTGCGCGGCCATGGCATCGCCGCCGAAGCGGCGATGCTGCGCGCCACCGGCGGCATCAATACCCATCGCGGCGCGATCTTCAGCCTGGGCCTGCTGGTGTCCGCGGCGGCCGCCTGCCGGCGCGAGCGCCGCGGCGTGATCACCGCCGACGCCGTGTGCGTGGCGGTGCAGCGCTGGGCGCGGGCGCTGGCCGTGGCCCCGCTGGATCCAAACAGCCCCGGCCAACGCGCACGTGCACAGCACGGCATCGCCGGGGTCCGTGAGCAGGCCATCGCCGGCTATCCGCTGCTGCGTGACATCGGCGTGCCCGTGCTGCGGAACGCGCTGGCGGCCGGGCTGCCGCGTGAGGCCGCGCTGTGCCACACCTTGATGCACCTGCTGGCCCACACCGATGACCTCAACCTGCTGCATCGCGGCGGTGCGCAGGGACTGGCGTGGGCACGTGCGCAGGCGGCGAGCTTCATCGCCGACGGCGGCGCCTTTGCACCGCACTGGCGTATCCGCCTGCAGCAGCTTGGCGATGCCTTCGTGGCGCGCCGGCTCAGCCCCGGTGGCAGCGCAGATCTGCTGGCCTGCAGCTGGTTCCTGCTGCAGCAGGAGCGCGTATGAGCCTGGCCCTGCTCTGCCCCGGCCAAGGTGCGCAGCATCCGGCGATGTTCGACCGGGTGCGCGACCTGCCCGCCGCATGCGAGGTGCTCGACACCGCCTCCGCACTGCTGGGCCGCGATGTCACCGCAGCGGCGGCGGCAGACGATCGGTTCGACAACGCGGTGGCCCAGCCGCTGCTCTGCGCGGCCAGCCTGGCGCACTGGCAGGGCCTGCGCGAGCGGTTGCCGCCGCCTGCGCTGGTGGCCGGCTACAGCATCGGTGAACTGGCGGCGCAGTCGATTGCCGGCAGCTTCAGTGCGGCCACCTGCCTGGCGCTGGCGTCCCAACGCGCGCAGCTGATGGATGCCGCCAGCCCGCCCGACGCGGGCATGCAGGCGGTGCTGGGCCTGCCGCGTGCCGCTGTCCAGGCGCTGTGCGAGACACACGGCGCGTACATCGCCATTGCCAACGGCGCTGATCATTTCATCCTGGGCGGGCGTCTGCTCGCGCTGCATGCGCTGGCCGCTGCCGCCGTGCAGCAGGGTGCCGACGTGCGCGTGCTGCCGGTGCATGTGCCGGCCCATACCCCGCTGCTGGCCAGCGCCGCGGACGGCTTCGCCCAGGTACTCGCGCAGGCGCCCTTGCAGGCGCCGCAGCTGCAGGTACTGGCGGGCATCGATGCACGTCCGGTGCGCACGCGTGCCGCGTTGGAACACAGTCTGGCCGCGCAACTGGCGCAGACCATCGAGTGGGCGCAGCTGATGCGCCAGGCATTCGAGCGCGGCGCGCGGGTGTTCCTGCAGCTGGGTCCCGGCACGGCGCTGGCGCGCATGGTGGCCAGCGCGTACCCGTGCTGCGAAGTGCGCGCGGTGGAAGAGTTCCAGCAGCTGGAGGGCGCGGCGGCGTGGGTACATGCCGCGCTGGGCCGGCAGCAATGAAGGTGGGAGTTGCCTGTAGCACGCCGTAACCCGGGATGGCGGGTTTCCATCCTTGCTGTATGCGAGTCAAGTGTCTGGGAGGGCGCATGAGTCCACAAGTCGCAACGATCATCGGCCTGGTGATCATGTTCATCGTCGCCACCGCCTTGCCGATCAACATGGGTGCGGTCGCGTTTGCATTGGCCTTCATCATCGGCGGTGTGTTCGTCGGCATGGAAGGCAAAGAGGTGCTGGGCGGATTCCCCGGGGACCTGTTCCTGACCCTGGTCGGCATCACCTACCTGTTCTCCATCGCCCAGAAGAACGGCACCATCGACCTGCTGGTGCATTGGGCGGTCCGTGCGGTGCGTGGGCGCATCGTGGCCATTCCGTGGGTGATGTTCGTGGTGACCGCTGTGCTCACCGCATTCGGTGCGCTGGGACCGGCCGCGGTGGCAATCATCGGTCCGGTGGCGCTGCGGTTTGCCAAGCAGTACAAGATCAATCCGCTGCTGATGGGCCTGCTGGTCATCCATGGCGCGCAGGCCGGCGGTTTCTCGCCGATCAGCGTGTACGGCAGCATCACCAACGGCGTGGTGCAGAAGGCCGGGCTGGAAGTGACCGAGATGGCGGTGTTCCTGACCAGCCTGGGCTTCAACTTCATGATGGCCACGATCTGCTTCTTCGCTTTCGGCGGCGTGGCGCTGCTGCGGCGCGGTGCGGTGTCGGTGGGCGGTGGCGTGGGTACGGCCGAGCTGGCGATGGCCGGCGGGCCGCAGGCGTCGTCGCGGCAGTTCGCGATCGAAGGCCACGGTGCGCTGGTGTCGGCCGGTGGCGGCACGCTGTCCAACGACCCCGATGCACTGGAGGCGGTGGGCATCACCCGCGAGCGTGTGTTCACCCTGATCGGCCTGCTCGGGCTGGGCGTGGCCGCGCTGATCTACAACCTCAACGTTGGCCTGGTGTCGATCACCGTTGCGGTGGCGCTGGCGCTGCTGTCGCCGAAGAGCCAGAAGGGCGCGGTGGACGGCATCAGCTGGTCCACGGTGCTGCTGATCTGCGGCGTGGTCACATACATCGGCGTGCTGCAGGAAGCCGGCGCGGTCGACTTCATCGGCAACGGCGTATCGCAGATCGGCATTCCGCTGCTGGGCGCGCTGCTGGTCTGCTACGTGGGCGGCATCGTCTCGGCGTTCGCCTCGTCGGCGGCCGTGCTGGGCGCCACCATCCCGCTGGCGGTGCCGTTCCTGATGCAGGGGCACCTGGGCGCGGCGGGCGTGATCTGCGCGCTGGCGGTCTCCTCGACCATCGTGGATGTCAGCCCGTTCTCGACCAACGGTGCGCTGGTGGTGGCCTCGGCCGCCAAGGAAGAGCGTGAATCGCTGTTCCGCCAGTTCCTCATCTACAGCGGCCTGGTGGTCGCCTTCGGCCCGCTGCTGGCCTGGCTGGTGTTCGTGGTGCCGGGCTGGATGTAAGGGCACGTGCTGTCGCCCCCTGACTCAGGGGGCTTTCCGCCCGGAAGCATGCTGTCAGGGCCGGTCAACGAACGGAGGGATTACAATTCCGCATGGCCATTGCTCCCGCACCACGCTCGACCAAGAAACGCGCCCCGCTGTACGAAGAGGTGGCCGAGCACGTGCGCGAGCGCATCTACGACTACCGCCTGCCCCCGGGCGAGTGGATCGACGAGCCGGCGCTGTGCGAGGAGCTGGGCATCAGCCGCACTCCCCTGCGCGAGGCGCTGAAGCTGCTGGCCGCCGAAGGCCTGGTGCAGATCGATGCCGGGCGTGGGTGCCGGGTGACCCGGTTGACCCTGGAAGACCTGAACCAGCTGTTCCCGGTGATGGCGATGCTGGAAGGCCGCTGCGCCCACGAGGCCGTCAAACATATCGACGATGCGGGCGTGCAACTGCTGGAAGAGCTGCATGCAGCCATGGAGGCCGCGGCCGCCGAGGGCAACATTGCCGAGTACTACCGCAACAACTACCGCATCCACGAGACCGTGCAGCACTACGCCGGCAACCCGTGGCTGATCCGCATCACCCATGACCTGCACCGCATCCTGAAGATGCACCGCGGCCGCCAGCTGCTGGCACCGGGTCGCACCGCGCAATCACTGGCCGAACACCGTGAATTGCTGGCGTGCTTCCGTGAGCGCGATGCCGAGGCGGCCGAACGCACCATGGAACGCCACCTGCTCAGCCAGGGCCAGGCGCTGGCCGCCTACGTCGCCTCGGGCGGCCTGCTGAACGTGCCCGCGCCGTTGCCCACCGAGGGTGGGACCTGACCCCCCGGTAGTGCCGGCCGCTGGCCGGCTCCCCGCAGACCCGCCTCCCCGGTAGTGCCGGCCGCTGGCCGGCTCCTCGCAGACCCGCCTCCCCGGTAGTGCCGGCCGCTGGCCGGCTCCTCACGATCCAACATGGTGCAGAGCCGGCCAGCGGCCGGCACTACCAGTGCGCGCGATGTTCGGGGGTGCGCGCGATGTTCCGGGGTGCGCGCGATGTTCCGAGGTGCGCGCGATGTTCCAGGGTGCATTGCGGTGTACCGACCAACGGTCGGTACCTACTCGGGTGTGCGCGGCGGACGGGTTTCGCGCAGGGTCCACATCACCGGCAACACCAGCAGCGCCACCACGGCGATCATCGCGCCGGGCACGGCGGCCCAGCCGGTGTGGCGCACCAGCAGCTCGGCCAGCAGCGGGGTGGCGCCGCCGAAGAACGCGGTGGCCATGGTGACCCCCAGCGCCAAACCGCTGAGGCGGCCTTCGCCGGGAAACTGTTCGGCGGTGGCCGGTGCAGCCACCGCGCTCACGCCACCGGCCAGACAGGCCAGCACCACCGCCGCGCCGCCAATCAACCAGGTATTACCCCCGGCCATCAGGCTGAACATGCTCAACGGCAGCAACGCCGACAACAGCGCCAGGGCGATCAATACCGGTCGCCGCCCGATCCGATCAGACAATGCGCCGGCCAGCGGGGTCACCACGATCACCGCCACCGCGGCCACCGTGGACAGCCACAGCGCCTCCGATTCCCCCACCTCACCGGCCGATCCCAGGAAGGCCGGCACGTAGGTGATGCCCACGTAATAGGTGATCGAACCGAGTGCGGAGATCGCGAAGGTGCGGGCCACCGCGCCCCGGTGGTAGCGCCAGGTGTCGCGGATCGGCGAGGTGGGCACGGTGCCGGCCGCCTGCTGCCGCTCGAACTCGGGCGATTCGTGCATGGTCGAGCGTGCCAGCAGGATCGCCCCGGCCAACGCCGCGCCGACGAAGAACGGAATGCGCCAGCCCCACCCGTCCAGCTGCGCGGTGCTCAACACCGCCACGGTCAACGCCGACAGCGCCACCGCCAGCAGCGCGCCGACCTCACTGGCCGCCGAGGCCAACGAGGTGACCAGGCCGCGCCGGCGGGCGGGCGCGGTCTCCAGCAGGTAGGCCACCACGCCGGTGTATTCGCCGCCTACCGAAAACGCCATCAGGCAGCGCAGCAGCAACAGCAGCACCCCGGCGCTGGCGCCGATGCTGTCGAAGGTGGGCAGCAGCGCGGTGGCCAGCATCGCCAGGGTCATCAGCAGCATCGAGGCCAACAGCATGTAGCGCCGCCCGAAGCGGTCGCCGAGGTGGCCAAAGCACAGCGCGCCCAGTGGGCGCATCAGGTAGGACACCGCAAACCCCGCCAGCGTGGCCAGCAGGGCGTTGTCGCCGCCGCCAAAAAACACCCGCGACAGAACCGTGGCCAGGTACAGGTACAAGGTGAAGTCGTACCACTCCACCACGGTCGACAACCCGGCCACGATCATCGAACGGGTACGCGCCGGTGCCGGCGACGGCGCGCTCACCGGCACCGCCAACGCGCGGGTGCGCTGTCGACACGACAGCGGGACAGACTCAACGGCATCACGACTCCCACCTGCACTGGAATGCCGCCGAGCCTACGATATGCGACCGCGCAGCAGGCTCACGCAGTCACCACATCGCGACCGCGCAGAAGCCGCCGGATTGCCTCACGCCGCCTGGGAGGCCGCCTCGCGCGTGTAGCGCAGCAGCCGCCCGCGCCCCGGCGCATCGCCTTCGTCATCAAACAAGCCGTAGGCCTCGTCCACGGTGTAGCCCTGCGCGGCCATGGCACGCGAGAACGACCCCACGTTGCCGCGCCCCGGATCGGTGAGCAGCAGTTCGGCGGTGGGCCGTGCGTGGCGCTCCATCATGCGGGCGATCTGCAGCGCGTGGCCGCGCTCGTACAGCACGTCGCTGCCGATGATCAGATCGAAGCGACCGAGTGTCGTATCTGGCAGTTCCCACGGCAGATCGCGGTAGTGCAGCGCGGGCAGGTCATTGAGCCCGGCGTTGTAGGCCAGGAACGATTCGGCCAGCGGATGGTGGTCGCTCGCCACCACGTCGGCGCCGCGATGGGCCAGCACCAGGCTGGCCAGACCGAGCCCGCAGCCCAGTTCCAGCACGCGTTTGCCGGCCACGTCGAAGCTGTGCATCGTTTCGGCCAGCACGCGACCGGCCGGCCAGATCTGGCCGAACAGGCTCCACAACGAGGAATGGATGCCGGCGCGCTGGGCGCGACCGGTGGGATCGGCGAACTGTTGCAGATCACTGAGCGCGCGGATACGGAAGTCGTGACCCCCGACCGGGATGGTGAGAATGCGGGTGGTATAGCCCGGCATGTGCGCTCCGTTGGACACGGGGAGCACGGCGGCCCTGTTGGACGCCGTACCCGGAAAATGGAGCGAAGCGGGCGGTCAGGTGCGGACCGCGCAGGACGCGCGTAATGGCGTGTGACGCAGCCATCCTACAGCAGCCTGCCCACCGGCAGTTTCACCCGTCTGATGCCTTCTACGGCGGCCCATACGCCCGTTGTGTCAGTACTCCACCTGGCAGTTGGGGCAGAAGAAGGTCCGCCGCTTGCTGCGCCCCGGGTAGGTCTTGGATAGCGGCCCGCCACAGCACGGACACGTCCGTCTGGTGTGCACCTGCCAGTGCTGGCGCAGCGTGCCGGCCTTCTTCCAGGCCAGGAAGGCCTCGCTGTAGGTGCGCGCGTCGGCGATCACCTTGCCCAACGTGCGCGGCGGGATGCTGCCCACCGTCGATTCTGGATGCACGCGGGTGCGGAACATCACTTCGTTCTTGATGATGTTGCCGACCCCGGCAAAGAGCGCCTGGTCCAGCAGCGCATCGCAGATCAGGGTGTCCGGCTGCTGCTTGAGCCGGCGCCGGGCCAGGCGCGGATCCCAGTCCGGCGAGAGCACGTCGCCACGCCAGTCGTAGGTGTCCTCCAGCGGCCCTTCGATGTACTTCAGCGACGAGGCGTAGATATTCAATTCGCCGTTGTCGAACTGCAGCGACACGCGCGGCGGTGAGGGCTTGCGTTCGTCGATGCGGTAGCTGCCGAACATCAGCATGTGCACGCGCAGGCTGAAGCCGCTGAACTGGATCAGAAAATGCTTGCCCCAGCTGCGCAGCGCCAGCACCCGCCGCCCTTCCATGCGGGTGAGGTCCAGGCTGCTGTTGCCCAGTGCGCGGCGCACGGTCTTGCCGCGGAACTTGGCGGTGGCTTCGCGCAGAATGACGATGGAGGGACCTTCAGGCATGCGTGGCGATCTCCTTCAGGCGCAGGGCATTGGCGATCGCATAGCCATGGGCGGTGTTGTCGAAGATCACCCACGGTGCCTGCGCCTGCCCGGGCTGCTGCACGACCTGTGTCGCCAGTTGGGCCAATGCGGCATCGGAGTAATCGCTGTAATACATGCGCGGCGAACCGTGCCAGCGCCAGTAGTGCCATCCCCGCGCGCCACCCGGAAGCGCGCCGGCGGCAACGCGCGCCGGATCCACTGCGGCCCGGGAAATCGCGTGCCGCTGCAACAGCGCATCGGCCTGCGTGCTGAACCAGCTGGCATGACGGGGCTCGCAGACCACGGGCGCCGGGGTGCGTCGACGCAGCGCGCGGAAAAAGCTCCCGGCGCGGCGCGTGTCCAGTACCAGCGATGGCGGCAACTGCAGCAGCAAGGCGCCCAGCGTGCGCCCCAGTCCGCCCACCTCGTCGAGGAAGCGGTCCAGCAATGGGCCGACGCCGACCAGCCCGGAATCGTGCGAGATGGTCCGGGGCAACTTTACCGAGAAGCGAAAGTTGGCCGGTACGGTGGCCGCCCAGCGCGCGTAGGTCGTGCGTTGGTGCGGCCGGTAGAACGAGGAGTTGATCTCCACCACGTCGAAGCGCGTGGCATAGCGCGCCAGCAGGCTGTCGCCGGGCCCGAAGTGCGTGGCGTAGCGGCTGGGGATCGACCAGCCGGCACACCCGATCTTCGGCATACGCGACGCGGCCATGCGGGCCTCCTTCAGCGCAGAATTTCGCCCTGGTCTTCCCCATCCCAGTAGTGGATGCGCGCCGCAGCCACCTGGATCAGGACCAGCCCAGGACTGTCCACGCCCTGCTCGAACCAGCGCTCCAGGTCTTTCACCCAGTGCTGCTGCATCACCGCCTTGTCACGGATCAGGGTCGCCCTGCCCTGCACTGCCACGAACAGCGGCGGCTTGCCCAGCAGCGACTTGCTGCCGGTGAAGCTCAGCGCCACCTTCGGGTCGTGCGTGATCTCGCGGACCATGTCGGTGTCTTCGGTGGTGAAGAACCAGCTGTCGCCGTCATAGTCCACATCACCGTTGTTGCTCATCGGCCGCGCCGCGATCTCGCCGCTGTCGGCATGGGTCTGCAGCATGGTGAAGTCGATGTTGGCCATCTTCTTGGCCAGTTCGGGCAGGGTCAGCGTGGTCATGGCGGATCCGGGTTGGGGACAGGGTGCCAGCGTCGGCGCGCCACGGTGACCGCGCCGTGCACGGTTCCTGTCATACCCTTCACGCGCGGGCGCGGGCGCTCAGTTCCGGAGCAAGGCGAGAATGGCCTGACGCTCCTCCGGTGAGCGCTGGAAACCGATCGGATACACCGGCGCATGCTGCGGGCCGACCAGCAGAAAGATGCCGCGTGATCCCACCAGTTCTTCCTGCATCGTGCCCAGACGGTAGTGCCACATCTTCCATAGCGGCACGGTCACCGCAACGGGTATGGCACCGTCGCGCGGCGACAATACTTCACTGATCTCCAGCTGCAGGCGCATCTGGTTGGATTCGCCGGGACCGGTACGCGCGTCAGGGGCAAGGACGGGCACTCCACGCGCATTGACCATGTCCACCGCGCGGATGGTGGCCACCACGATGTGATCCGACTCTGCGACCATCTCCTCCAGGGACTTCGGCACTATGGAGGTCGCCGAGGCTGGAAATGCGCACAGTGCGATGATCAGGCTCCACAGGTATTTCATGTCTGATTCCTGGTTGGACGAGGATCGGGAGAGAACGCCTGCGCTACATTCACCGGGCAGGCGACGCACAACGCCAGGCCGAGAACCGCAGGGCATCACGCCATTGGCCTGCGCACGCACCTCTTCGCGCATGCGTCGGGCTGATTATGCGCGAATGGTCCCACAGCCACGCATGGCGTGGCCCTACCGGGGGCGCGCGTCGATGAACACGGGTTGGAGTGGAACCACAGGTCCTGCCACGGGTCTTCGCCCTTGAGGTCGGCCAGCGAGGTAGGCACGCCCGTGTTGCTGCCGCGGGCGCGCACAAGACTCCGCTGGCAGGGACAGGTAACGCCCAGGTCGCGCTTGAAAAGGCGCTTGACATCAGTGCGCTGGCGGAACACCATCAGTTAACGAATTAGTTAATTACCACCCATGGACCGCATCTTCGAAGCCCTCGCCTCCACCGCACGCCGGCAGATCCTGGCCTACCTCAATGGCGGCGAGTTGAGCGCGGGCGAGCTGGGCGAGCGCTTCGATTTCAGCAAGCCGGCGCTGTCCAGCCACCTGCGCATCCTGGAAGACGCCGGGCTGATCGAGCGCGAGAAGCGCGGCCAGTTCGTGTATTTCCGGCAGGTGCCCGACACGCTGGCCAATACCCTGTTCGCGTGGGCCGCCGAGGTCTGTCCGGTGGGCGGCCCGCTGCAGCGAGAAAGCCGCGCCCGTGCCCGCCGCAAACCCACCGCGTGAGCTGAGCGACCCAACGACAAGGAGATCGGCATGCTGGACACCGCCCACGTGAGTCGTTCGTTTCCCAGCATCAGCCTGCCCTCCTGCGGCGATGGCAGCCCGGTTGAGGTGGCGTTGATCGCCCAGCTTGGGATCGGTGCCGGCGATGCGCTGCTGCGCGATGCGGGCCTGCGCCAGGCGCAGCATCCGCGCTTCGTCGACGCATTGGATGAACCCTCTGCGCGACTGGGCGGCATGCACCTGGCGCACGGCGATGCCTCGTCGCTGTACTCGTTCTCGGTAGGCCGCAAGGGGCATCCGTTCCATCGCCATGCCGGCCCGCGCATGTTCACCGCCATTGCCGGCAGCGGCGGCGCCCAGCTGCGTTTTTCCACCGTGTCCGATGCACAGCTGCAGCAGGACCCGGCCGCCTTCGTGCGCGCCCTGCGCTGCATCGACGTGCCGCCCGACTGCCTGTTCACCGTGCGCTTCGGCAGCGGTACCTGGCACCAGTTCGTGTCGCGTCATCCCCGGCACCCGGCGCTGTTCGCGCTGTCCTGCCATGCCGATGAGCGCAGTGGCGCATTGAGCGAGGCGCAACGTGCGCGCATCGATGCAGGCGCCGCCGACATTCCTTCGCTGACCGACACCCTGCCGCCGGCGTTGCAGCAGCTGCTTGACCAGACCGACCTGGACCAGCTTCCGCGGGTGACGCTGTCGCTGCGCGCACCGGCCGCGTCGGTGCTGGCCCGCTGGTGCGCCGGCAGCCGCAACCTGGTCGGCCGGGTGCGCAGCAGCCTGGCATGGTTGCGCCCTGCCCATGGCTACATCGGGCAGCGCGCGGCATGCGGCAGGCTGGCCACGCAACCTGCAGCGCCGGCCGATTCACTGCTGCAGCAGGCGTTGCCGCAGGGCTTCGACCACCAGGATTACACCTGTCTCACCCTGCCCGCCCACAGCCTCGGCGGGCACTCGGCGCGTGCGCTGCTGGAAGCGGTGCTGGAGGGATTCGTCCGCAACCCACCGCCGGGCGTGGGCCGGCTGATGGCCCTGCGCAATGTGCTGGTGACCCCCTTGCGGCTGCGCACCTCGCCGCTGGGCTGCCCGGTGTCCTCGCTGCTGTCCGACGGACCCGGCGAGCGTTTCGCCGGTCGCTTCCCGGTGCATGCCCAGGCCACCGACGCCGCCGATCGCAGCGCCGAAGTCCTGCTCGGTGCCGACGACCGCCACCTGCAGTTCCGCTCGTGCGTGCGCGTGCAGGTGCTCGACGATGGTGCGGCGGTGATCGCATTGGGCACCCGGGTGCGCACGCTCAACGCGTTCGGCCGCCTGTACATGGCGGCGATCAACCGGGTGCACCGCCGCCACGTCAGCCCGGCGATGCTGCGCATGGCCGTGGCACACGCGCTGGCACCGGAACTGGCTACCGCGATATCGCTGCAGGACACCGCCCTGGCCTGATCGGGTGGGCTCAGCGCTGGTGATCCGCGAGCCGTGCGACCTGCGCGGCCAGGTCGCCCGCTGCCCACTGGCCGAAGCGGGCCAGCGGAATGTCCGCCATGCCGCGGCGCGTGCCTTCCTGGAAGGCCGGATCAGGCTGACCGCAGTGCGGGCAATGCAGTTCCACCGACCAGGACGAGCCTGCGGGGGGATCGGCCAACGCGGCCAGCACCGGCCACAGCGCGGTGTCCTGATCGTCCGCGAGCAACGCGGCGACCTGCGCCGGCACCGCGCTGAAGCCGTCCACGATCGCGTGCTGGCGTCCGTCCACACTGCACAGCATCAGCGCGCCGTACACCGCATCGCCCAGGCTGGGATGGGCAAACGCCTCACCGCAGTGGCTGCAGCGGGCATCAAACAACGGCACGGTGCGCACGGTCTGCATGCTCAGCCGCCGTTGTACGGTCCGGTGCCCGGGTAAACCTGCAGCAGCGCGCGGGTCAGCGTGCTGGGGTACACGGTGAGGTGGTCTTCGGCCGGGACCACCCGGTTGTCCACCTGCAAGCCTTGATAGCCGCGCTGGCGCAGGCGATCGGCGAAGGCCTGCGTATCGCGCACCATGTCGTTGCGCGGGCCATCTACCGTATCGGGCGTGGGCGTCTCTTCACTACCGATCGCCAGCAGTACCCGGGCCGGCAGTGCGCGGTGCTGCTGCGCGTAGTCCTGTTCAAGGCGGTCGATATAGTGCCCGTCGAACCACAGCGAGGGGCTGGACAGGATGTAGGTCTGGAACATCTGCGGGCGTGTGAGCAGCACATAGGTGCCGAACAGACCCCCGTAGGAATGCCCGGCGAAACTGCGCCGTGCCGGATCGGTGCGGTAGCGCGCGTCCACCGCGGGCAACACGTGCGTGGCCAGGAAATCGCGGTAGTGCGCGGCACCGCCGTAGACCACGTCGTTGCTGTAGTCGTCGTCGGCAGTGCGCTGCGGCTGGGTGGGCGTGTAGTCGCGCGAGCGGCTCTGCTTGGAGGTCAGCCCCTGCTGCGGCGGCAGCCCGACCAGGATGAAATCTTCCAGGTTGGCGCCGCCCTGCCCCACCAGGTTGCGCACGCTGCGCACCAGCGGAAAGCTGTACAGCGCGTCGGTGACGAACAGCACCGGGTAGCGCCGCTCCGGGTGCTGCGCGTAACTGGCCGGCAGCGCCACCCAGATCGGGTAGTCGCGCCCGGCCGGATCATGCACGCTCCAGCTCTCGGTATCGGGCAGGACCACGCCTGCCGCCGGCACCGCCGCCGCAGGTGCACTGCGCAGCGCATCGCCGTGCAGCGCACAGCCACCGGTGGTGGCCAGCACCATCATCGTTCCCAGCACGTTGCGCATTGCTTTCATCCGCGTTCTTCCGCCGTATCAGCGCGCAAGCGTCGCAATTCCCTGCGGGCTTGCCAAGCCGGGGCGTTCAGCTGCGGTGCGGCCGGCCGCGCCCTGGCGCAGCGTAATCAGCGTGATCTCCGACGGTACGCCGATGCGCGCCGCGAATCCGGCCCACAAACCGGCGCCGTTGCTGACATACAGGGTCATGCCGTCCACCGTGTAGCGCCCGGACACGTAGCCACCGTTGGCGTGCTTGACCAGCTGGTCCATGCCCAGGATGTGACCGCCGTGGGTATGCCCGGACAACTGCAGTGCAACGCCGTGCGCGGCGTTCGCGCGCGCCGCACCCGGGCGGTGGTCGAGCAGGATCACCGGGGCGCGCGGATCGGCGCCGGCCAGTGCGGCGGCCAGGTTCGGCATGGGCAGGCCATAGCGCACGGCCACCGGGTCGGTGACACCGGCAATGGTCAGCACGGCGCCGTCGCGGCGGACCTCGGTGTGGGAGTTCTCCAGCACCTGCATGCCCTGCGCGCGGAACGCCTGCATCCAGTCGGCGTACTGCGCGTAGTACTCGTGGTTGCCGGTGATGGCGATGACACCATCAGGGGCGCGCAGCCCGGCCAGCGGGGCAAAGTCGGCGGCACGTGCCGCCACCGTGCCGTCGATCAGGTCACCGGTGATCACCACCAGGTCCGGCGACAGCGCATTGCTGTTGGCCACCACCTGGGCCACCCAGCCACCGGTGAGCAGGCGGCTGGCGTGGATGTCGGTGAGCTGCAGCACGCGGTAGCCGTCGAACTGTGCCGGCAGGCCATCGAGGGTCACCTCGATCTGCCGCGTCTGCGGCACGGCCATACCCTGCCAGATGCCATAGGCCGATACCACCAGTGCAGCGCCCATCGCGGCTGGCCGCAGCCATGGGGTGCGCAGTGCGGCGGTGGCACGGGGGCGGCGCAACAGGCGCGCGCCCAGCAGCAGGATATCCAGCAGCAGTACCGCCAGCGCGCCGATCAGCAGCGCGGTGAAGCCGGTGGCCAGCACCGCGATGACCGGCTTGGGAAGTTCCGGCGAGGCCATGGTGCCGGCGAACCGGGCCACGATGCGGTGATGCAGGGCCAGCGACACCACCAGCAATCCAAGCGGGCCGCGCAGCGACAGCGACACCCGCAACGGCCACACCACACGCCACACCACGTACAGCGCAAGCAACACACCAACAACACTCAGCACAGGCAGATCCAGTTTCAATGGGGGAGAGCCGACATCGCCGCTACACGGCGACAAGGCAGCCCCCATCTTTGCCGAATCCGCCGGTGGCTGCCACCGCGCCACTGTCATGTGGGCCGCGATGCGCCTCGCGACCGGCGTGCGACCCCCTATCGCCGCGGAGTGCGTGACCTGCTGGTGGGCGCCGCTGCACGCGTGTCCGCTGGCGTCTTTATTGCGGCACGTCTGCGCGCTGACGGCGTTTTCGCTGTCGTGGCCGCCACGTTCGCTGCCACCGCCGCACGGATCAACGCCTTCAAGGCCGTCGCGTTGATGGTCTCGCCTTCATGCAGATCGATCGCCCGGCGCGTGGTGCCCGTCAGGCTCGCGTTGAACAGCCCGGCCGGGTCCGCCAGTGCGGCGCCCTTGGCGAAGGTCATCTTGACCGCGCGCGCATAGATTTCGGCGGTGCACAGGATGCCGTCGTGCTCCCAGACCGGCACGCCGCGCCACTTCACCGTTTCCACCACGGCCGGGTCGGCCTGCTGGATGATGCGGCGCACGCGTGCCAGAGTGGTGCCGCGCCAGTCGTCGAGGCCGGCAGTCTTCGCGTCGATCCGCTGCGCGGCCGAAGGACCCTCCGGGTCGGCCGATGCGCTCGGGGTAACGCTGGAGGTGGCCGTGGTCATGGGAATGTCCTGGCAGGGATGACGGTTGGAAGACACCACCGGCACGCGGGCCGGTTACATGCGCTCGCCGGGCAGGCGGCTGGCCTGGCGGACCCAGGCGCTGAACTGTGCCTCATCCAACGGCACCGTTTCGCGGATATGCAGGTAGCGCGTGTCCTGGCTCTTCGACGGCTCCGGCGGCACCGGTTTCAGCGCGGTGCCGCGGAAGAAGGCCACCTTGATGTACCCGGTGAAGCAATGCAGGCTCAGGAACCAGCCGTCATCGTCGGCGGCATACAGCGGTGAATTCCACTTCACCGCCTTGCGCACGCCCGGCACCGCCGCGCTGATCAGGGCATCCAGGCGTTCACCCACGGCGCGTTTCCAGCCGGGCATCGCCGCGATGTAGGCCTGCACGGGCGCGTCGCCCTCGCCTTTGGCAATCTGCGGATTGCCGCCGGCCAACAGGCGCGGCGCGGCGTTGGCGGGCGGGGTGGTGGCAGACGGTGTCGATCGCGTTGGCATGGTGGACGCCTTCCGGAAGCAGACCAGAACCGCCTTATAGACCCCAGCGCATGGGATGGCAACGCGGGCAGGGCTCAGCGCGCGTAGCGGTACACCCGATCGTGCGGATCGCTGCGCGGGGCGCCGGCATCCAGCGTTCCGCCCAGCCGCTGGGCCACCCGCGCCGAACCGGGGTTGTCAGCCCCCACGTAGCTGACCAACGTGGCCACGCCCAACGTGCCGAAGGCCCAGTCGCGCATGGCCTGCGCCGCCTCGGTGGCATAGCCGCGCCCCTCGTGGCCGGCATACAGCAGCCAGCCCAGCTCCTTTTCCGGAAACAGCGGGCCGTCGTTGATGCCGATCTGCCCCAGGCAGGTGCCGGTGTCGGCGTGCTCGATCATCAGCGCACCGTGGCCGAAGAAGTGCCAGCAGGCCTGGTCATGGCAGAACATGCCCCACGCCGCGCGCAGGTCGAACGGACCGCCCAGCCCGCTTGCGCGCGGCGACGCCAGGAACGCGGCATACGCGGGAAAATCGGCGATGGCCTGCGCGCGCAGCAGCAGGCGCGGGGTGCGCAAGGTGATCGGGGCGGCGGGCGCCATTTCAGGGTCCCAAGGTGAACAGGCCGGCATGGTCACGCGGGGGCCACCGGCCGATCAAGCTCCCGGACCGGCGTGGCTGAACAAAACCCGCCAGCGCGGCCGCCAGCACTTGCGCCGGGAAGGTCGCGCGCCTATAAATGAGCAAGCACTCATTTACTCAATCCCATGGCCCGCCCGCTCAGCGAACAGAAACGCGACGCTATCCTCGACGCTACCGCCAAACTGGTGGCCGCGCAGGGCATTGGCGCGTCCACGGCGCAGATCGCACGGGCGGCCAAGGTGGCCGAAGGCACGGTGTTCACCTACTTCGAGACCAAGGACGCGCTGCTCAACGCGCTGTTCGTGCGTCTGGAAACCCGGCTGGCCATGGTGCTCGGCGCGGACTTCCCGGACCAGGCCGACGCCCGCGACCTGGTGCTGCATGCCTGGAATGCGTTGATCGCATGGGGCTCGACCTACCCCATCGATCGCATGGCGCTGCGCCAGCTCAAGGTGTCCGAGCGCATCAGCGCGCACACCCGCAGCGAATGCGCGGGCCTGTTCGGCAGCATGCTGCAGGCGCTGGAAACCAGCCTGGCCAGCCACATCGATCCCGAACGGCTGCCGTTCTACCTGGGCCGGGTGCTGATCAACCTGCTGGAAACCACGCTGGAGGCGATGGCGGCCGACCCCGCACACGCCGCCACGCTGCAGCAGGCCGGGTTCGACATGTTCTGGAAAGGCATCCAACGATGAACCCGTTTTTTCCTCCATTAAATGAGTGCGTACACACTCATAAACCAGAAGGCACCGCATGAGAACCCTCCCCCTGCTTGCCCTTGCCTTCTCCCTCACCGTACTTATCGGGATGACCCTGACCGTGCCTATCGCCCCCAATGACCAGTCGCCGCAGATGCACGACGGCCACTTCACCAACGTTGCCCCCAAGCCCAAGGAAACCGTGACCGGTACGCTCAAGCTGCTGTGGGAATTCCTGTTCGACCGCCCCGCAGGCACCACGCCACCCGCGCCCCCACCGGTGCGCGCGATCACCGCCGCCGAGCTGGCCAGTGCCCCCGAGCACAGCCTGTACCGGTTGGGCCATTCGACCCTGCTGGTGAAGCTGCGCGGCGGTTGGTGGCTGACCGACCCGGTGTTCTCCAAGCGTGCCTCGCCGGTGCAGTGGATGGGCCCCAAGCGCTTCCACGCCCCGCCGATCGCGCTGCACGACCTGCCGCCCATCCGTGGCGTGCTGCTCTCGCACGACCACTACGACCACCTCGACCGCGCCACCATCAAGTACCTGGCCAGCCGCGCCGATGTGTTCCTGACCCCGCTGGGCGTGGGCGACCGGCTGATCGCCTGGGGCGTGCCGCGCGACCGCGTGCGCCAGCTGGACTGGTGGCAGGAAACCGAGGTGGACGGCGTGCGCTTCGCGGCCACCCCTGCCCAGCACTTCTCCGGCCGCGGGCTGCGCGACGGCAACCGCACGCTGTGGGCGTCGTGGGTGATCCTGGATGACGGCCTGCGCCTGTTCTTCAGCGGCGACACCGGCTACTTCGACGGCTTCCGCCAGATTGGCGAGCGCTACGGGCCGTTCGACGTCACCTTCATCGAAACCGGTGCCTACGACGCCAAGTGGCCGTTCGTGCACATGCAGCCCGAGCAGACCGTGCAGGCCCACCAGGACCTGCGGGGCCGCTGGCTGCTGCCGATCCACAACGGCACCTTCGACCTGGCCCTGCACCAGTGGGACGAGCCGTTTGAACGGGTCAGCGCCCTGGCGCGGCAGCGCGCCATTCCGCTGGCAACGCCGGGCATGGGCGAACGCCTGGACCTGGACGCCCCGCAGCCCGGCACGCCGTGGTGGCGCCAGGTGAAGGCCGAACAGGACGCGCGCCGGATCACCCCGGTGGGCAGCGCGATGTGATCAGCGCAGGCCGACCACCGCAATGATGACCACCGCGATGCACCAGGTGATCGCCGTGCACAGGCGCACCTGCTGCACGGTCAGGGGTTCGGTGAACAGGTCGACCAGGTCGAAGCTGAGCAGCGAAAACAGCCCCTGCACGCGCTCGGCGCCGCCCAGGAAGACGATCCAGAAACTCACCGCAGTGATGGCCAGCAACAGCAGGAAGAACAACATGGACAGGTCCTTGATCCGGGTGATGCTGGAAGGGGCACGGCGACCCGGGCAGGTGCCGGGCACTGCCGCAGCATAAGCCAACGCACCCCGGTTGCACGCGCAGCCGGGGTGCATCTGCTACCGTGCCGGCAGCCGTCCGACTGCCCCTGCAATGCCCCTGCCGACCCAACCCGTGTATTTCCTGCCGCTGAGCGAAACAGCGCTTGCCGCGTTCCTTGATGTGGGGCAGATCCCGGCCAGCGCGCTGGAGCGTGCCGGCCTGTTCGCCGCAGCGCTGTGCCAGGGGCGCGCCCATCACAGCGCCGCGCTGACCCGCCTGATCGACCAGGCCTGCGCGCTGTTTGCCGCGCAGCCCGACGATGCCGATGCCCAGTTCAAGGCCGTGGCCGCCGGCATGCCTGGCCAGCTCAACGACGCGTTGCAGGCGTTGGCCGCACAGAGCGTGGTGCTGGGCCCGGACGCGGTGGTGGCCGAGTTCTGCCGGATGTCGCCGACGGACTACCCGGTCGACCCGTTCCAGGCGGCCTGCCGCACGACCCTGGAGCCGCACACCATCCGTTTCTATACCGACGCCGCCGGTGAAGAACCCGACGACGTCGGAATCGATAGTGCGCAGGCACCGGCCTATGTCGAGCGCACCCACGATTACACCGCCGAGCAGGCCCGTGCACTGCGCGCGATCGTGGCCAACGATGACGAACACATCGACCTGGACGCCTATGCAGGCGCGGGCAAGACCCACCTGATCCTGCAGCTGCTGGACAGCGCGACCCGGCGTTACACCTACATCGCGCCACGCCCCAGCCAGGTGCAGGCATTCCGGCGCCGGCTGAGTGGCGCGCTGCCGATCGAGATCCTGTCGCAGATCAGCTTCGCCAACCAGATCGCCGGCGCCGCGTTCCGCCAGGGCATTCTGGGCACCGCGTTCCGCCCGACCTTCCAGATCAGCAAGGCCTCGTTCCGGGATATCGCCCAGCGCATCGGCCTGCAGCCGATCGGCAACCATGCCCCCACCAGCGTGCTGCGCGTGGCCTTCGACGGCATCGCCGCATGGTGCCGCTCCCCCGCCGAGCGGCTGGAGCCGCGCCACTTCGCCCGCGCGTTGCCGTGGGCGATGATCGATGCCGGCCCCTACATCGCCGCCGCCGAGCACGTGTGGCGCTGCATGTTCGACCCGGCCGTGCAGAAGACCCCCCTGCTCAGCCTCAACGTCGACCACATCGGCAAGTGGCTGGCGCTCCATCGCGCGCGCATTCCGACGCTGTGGGGCACGCTGCTGATCGATGAAGGCCACGACATGAGCCCGGCCTGGAAAGGCCTGCTGTCCGGCTACGAAGGGTCGGTGATCAGCCTGGGCGACCCCAATCAGCGCCTGGTGGGACGTGCGCCGCGCTTTGCCACCGGCATGAAGCTGGAGATCGCCCAGTCCGTGCGCCAGGGTCGGCTGGTGGAGCAACTGGTCAACGAGACCGTGGCGCTGGACGCCACCGGCTTCTTCGACGGGCCGTTCGAAGGCTCGGCCGACCAGCCCACGCTGACCCGAACCTACACCCGCTGGGACGAGGTTCCCGGCAACGGTGCGCGCGTCTACGGCAACCCATGGCGGCTGCTGGAAGAAGCCCAGCGCCTGGCTGCCGCCGGCATCCCGTTCGGCATCCACCCCGACACGCTGACCAGCGTGGGCCGCGAGGTGAACCGCGGCGAAGAGGCCTACCGCGAAATGACCTCGCATGGCGGCAGCAGCCAGCGCTGGGAAGCGCTGCTGGCCGAATGCAACGAGCAGGACATGCCGCAGATCCCACGCATGTTCATGCGCGGCTACAACCGCGACCGCTTCATCGAACTGGGCCAGCGCCTGGCCGAGTTCCACGACGCCACGCTGCAACTGCTGCTGGTGGAGCATGCCAAGAACACCGAGTTCGCGGTGGTGGCGATGTCGATGTGCTGCTTCCGCACCGGTTTCGGCCGGGGCTACGCGCACAACCCGGTGCGTGCGGCGTACACGGCGATGACGCGCGGCACCCAGCAGCTGTGGCTGCCGGCCGGGGCGCTGGACGAACTGGGCCAGAGCATCGCCCGCTTCCAGGCCAACCGCACCGACTACCGCCGCAGCAAAATCACCCGGCGGTAGCGCCGCCCAGGGTTTGCGCGGTCGCGCTCAGATCCAGCGCTGGTCCAGCAGTTCGCGCTTGATGTACGCATAGAACACCGGCGCGGCCACCAACCCGGGCAACCCGAACGCCGCCTCCATCACCAGCATCGCCAGCAGCAGCTCCCAGGCCCGTGCCTGGATCTCGCCGCCGACGATGCGCGCGTTGAGGAAGTACTCCAGCTTGTGGATCACCACCAGGTACAGCAGCGCGACCACGGCCACGTAGAACGACACCGACAGCGCCACGATGGTGATGACGGTGTTGGAGATGATGTTGCCCACCACCGGCAACAGACCGGCCAGGAAGGTGATCAGCACCAAGGTCTTGGACAGGGGCACGTGCACCCCGAAAAGCGGCAGCACGCCGAGCAGGAAGATCGCGGTGAACAATGTGTTGAGCAGGGAAATCTTCACCTGCGCGAACACCACCTGGCGGAACGCAGTAGCCAGCCGCGAGGTGCGGCCGATCAGTTCCTGCGCCAGCGGCCCCATCTTCGGCAGCGGCAGTTCGTCGTACAGCGCGATCATCGCGCCCAGCACCATGCCGATCAGCACCCGCACGCTCACCTGCACCACCGACGTGCCGGCCACGCCCAACTGGCGCTGGTGCTCGGCGGCCCAGTCGTTCAGTGCCGCGCGCAGCGCCGTCAGGTCTTCCGGAATATAGGGCTGCAGCAGCGCCGGCACCTGGTGGCGCGAGGTATTGAGAATGTCCATCAGGCGCGCCAGCAGCACGTCCGGGCCGCCGGTCTCGTTGCGGAAGAACGCCGCCACGCCGATGCCGGCCAACACCAGCACGCCGATGATCACCGCCGCCAGCACGATCACCGCGATGGCCCGCGCCCGCCCCGGCCGCAGCCGCCCTTCCACCACCGATGCCAGCACGTGGGTCAGCTGGAACACCAGCAGGCCCGACAGCAGCGTCACCACCAGGCCCAGCTTCAACGCCAGCCACATGCCCAGCAGCATCAGCAACCAGGCGGCGATGCGGGCGGTGGGGGGCCTGGGTAACGTGGGGATCACAAGGGACATGGGGGAGCATCCGGCGGGGTCGGCCCATGGTAGTGGATGCCGATGGCAGGGCGGGTGACCCGCACGTGACCCACCACCCGGCATGCGCAGCGCGCTTGCCCGCCGGCGGCCAAGGCTACCTGCGAGGTGGTCACCCGGTGCGCTTTTTCCGTCGTTGGCCGACCAGCGCGATTGCACCGCCGATCGCCAGGTAGAACAGGCCTATCAACACCCGACCCGCAGGCTGCACAACGAACATCACCTCGCTGTCGGCACGGAAGAAAGGTGCGCCGATCCACGCCGCGAGCGGAAGGTGGTACAGCTGATGGAGCGCAAACAACGCCAGGTGGTCCGCCCGCGCCAGTAGCCACGGCAGGGCGATCCAACCCAGCAGCAGGCTCCATCCAAGCGCAGCGCTGCGTCGCTTCAGGCTACTCACGGTCGCGCCCGGTTGCGGTTGCGAAGGAATACCCCGAGGCACGCGCCCGCGATACCGGCGAGCACCGATGCGGCAATGTTCACTGCGTTCACCGAAAGAATTTCCAAGACCCAACCGCCGCCGGTGGATGTATTCAGGTGGTAGATCGCCGATGCCCAGAAGGCCGCGTACGTCACGCCGACCACCACGGCGAAACCATAGCGCCTGGAAATCAAGCCTGCCGCCACTGCGAACAGCAGTCCGGATTCGCACGAGACGATGTCCGCCACGCCGAATTCGAACCGGCCCTTGGCCACTATCGCAATCTGCAGAAAATACGCGGCCGCCAGTGACAGGGCCAGCAGGGTCAGGAAAGCAGCAACCTGTCGTGCCATCGCTCTGCGCTCCTCTCCATGGGATTGCACACCGTTCCGTAGTGGCTGTTCGAGTGATCTTATCGTGCTGCCCCCGCCCCACGGGTAGCTCCACGTGGTGCAGGTCGGAACAGCAGCCACCCATGGGGTGGCTCTACCGCGCCTGGGCCCCTGCCATTACCTGCTCACCGGCGCAGCCGTCGAGCCCCGCACCATCAAGCTGAATTCCAGGGTCTGCTGAAGCGGCACATCAACACGTTCGATGATGGCAAGCAGCAGGTGGACCGCGCGGGCGCCGATCTCCCGCATGGGTTGCCGGATGGTCGTCAACGGGGGCGTGAGGTAACGCGACGACGCCAGGTCGTCGAAGCCGACGACGGACAGGTCATCGGGCACGCCGATGCCCAGATCCCGGCAGGCCGCCAGCACGCCCAGCGCCATCTGGTCGCTGAAGCAGAACACCGCCGTCGGCACCGACGCGCGGGCCAGCAGTTCCATCCCGGCCGCATGGCCGGACTCCACCGAGAAGTCACCCGGCACAACGCTCAGGTGACGCAGGCGACCGCGCGCCTTGCCGGCGGCCCGAACCCCTTCCAGCCGTTGCTGGTGCAGGGGATTGTCCGGCGGCCCGCCGACCACGGCGATGCGTTCGTGTCCCAGGCCATACAAGTGGTCCATCACCGCGCGCGCGGCAGCCGCGTTGTCGATGTGGACGCTGGGAATGCCCAGCGCGGGATCGAACTCGCAGCCGTTGACCACCGGCGCGGCACTGCCCTGCTGCTGGACGATGTCACGTGCCGTAGGCGGGAGGCGATGCCCCAGCACGATCAGACCGTCGGCCTCGTTGCGCCGGAGCATCTGCGCGTAGCGTTCCTCGCGCTCGGGCAGGTTCTGGGTATCGCCCAACAGCACGGCGTAGCCAACGGCCTGCGCCGCGTCCTCCGCGCCCTGCAGGATCTGGGCGAAGAACGGGTTGGCGATGTCCGGCACGGTGACCAGTATCTTGCCGCTGCGCTGGGTCTTGAGCGTTCTGGCCACCGTGTTGGGGACATAGCCCAGCGCGGCGGCCGCCTGCTCGATGCGCGCGCGCGTGGCCGGCAGCACTTTCTCCGGCCGGGACAGCGCCCGCGACACCGTGCCGGCCGAGACGCCGACGTGCTTTGCAATGTCGTAGATGGTGGCCATGGGGTTACCTCTTCCTTCCGCTGTGCAGTGCACAACGGCTCTTTCGAATGCCCCTGCTAGGATAATGCAATCGATTGCATCGAGGGCGAATCCTCTTGAAAACGCTCAAGGGTCCAGCGCTGTTCCTGGCGCAGTTCATCGGCGACACACCTCCTTTTGATCGGCTGGACACGCTGGCCGGCTGGGCCGCGGGGCTGGGCTATTCTGGCGTACAAGTACCGACCAGCGCGCCCCACCTGTTCGATCTGGCCGAGGCGGCGCGCAGCCAGGCCTACTGCGACGACGTCGCCGGCATGCTGGCCGGGCATGGCCTGCAGATCACCGAGCTGTCCACCCACCTGCAGGGGCAGCTGGTTGCCGTCCATCCGGCCTATGACAGCCTGTTCGACGGCTTCGCGCCGCCGGACAAGCGCGGCGATCCGGCCGCCCGCCAGGCCTGGGCGGTGGAACAGCTGCTGCTGGCGGCCAAGGCCAGCCAGCGCCTGGGCCTGACGGCGCATGCCACCTTCTCCGGCGCACTGGCGTGGCCCTACTTCTATCCCTGGCCGCAACGCCCGTCCGGACTGGTGGAAGAAGCCTTCGTCGAACTCGGCCGCCGCTGGCGCCCCATCCTGGATGCGTTCGACGCCTGCGGTGTGGATCTGTGTTTCGAGATTCACCCGGGCGAGGACCTGCATGACGGCGCGACCTTCGAGCGCTTTCTCGACGTGGTGGACCACCATCCCCGCGCAAAGATCCTGTACGACCCCAGCCATCTGCTGCTGCAGCAGATGGACTACCTCGGCTTCATCGACCGCTACCACGCGCGCATCGGCATCTTCCACGTCAAGGACGCGGAGTATCACCCCAGCGCGCGCAGTGGGGTGTATGGCGGCTACCAGGACTGGATCGATCGTCCGGGCCGGTTCCGCTCGCTCGGCGATGGGCAGATCGACTTCAAGGCGATCTTCTCGAAATTCGCGCAGTACGACTTCCCCGGCTGGGCGGTGCTGGAGTGGGAGTGCTGCCTGAAGCACCCGGAAGACGGTGCGCGGGAGGGCGCCGCCTTCATCCGCGACCACATCATCCACGTGACCGAGCGCGCCTTCGACGACTTTGCCGACAGCGGCACCGATCCTGGATCACTACGCCGCATGCTGGGGATCTGAGCCATCACTGCCTGGGAGGGCAAGCCATGACGCACACCATGTCGCGCTTGGGCGCGATGATGTTTCTGCAGTTCTTCATCTGGGGCGCGTGGTTCGTGACCCTGGGAACGTACCTGGTGCAGGGGCCGTTGCAGGCCAGTGCGAGCCAGGTGGCGACGGCCTTCCTCAGCCAGTCCATCGGCGCCATCGTCGCGCCGTTCCTGGTTGGCCTGATCGCCGACCGCTACTTCGCGGCGCAGCGCATCCTCGCGGTGCTGCACCTGGCCGGTGCGGTGCTGATGTGGCTGGCGTCCACGGCAACCGACTTCCGCATGTTCTTCGCCTGCGTCATGGGCTACATGCTGCTGTTCATGCCGACGCTGGCATTGGCCAACAGCGTGGCGATGCGGCACATGCAATCGCCTGAGAAACAATTCCCGCTGGTGCGGGTGGCCGGCAGCGTCGGCTGGATCGTGGCGGGCGTGCTGATCGGCTGGCTGGGCTGGGAACAGGCACACCGGCTGGAGCTGACGTTCCAGATGGCGGCGATGGCGTCGCTGGCCCTGGGCCTGTATGCATTCACCCTGCCGCACACGCCGCCGCTGGCCCAACAGCGCGATGCCGGTCTGGGGCAGATCCTGGGGCTGGATTCGCTGCGGCTGCTGAAGTCGCGCGCCTACCTGGTCTTTTTCCTGTCCTCCATCGCCATCTGCGTCCCGCTGGCGTTCTACTACAACTTCACCAACCCGTATCTCAACGATCTGGGTGTGCGCAGCGCCGCCGGCCTGCAATCGCTGGGCCAGGTGTCCGAGGTCCTGTTGATGCTGGCCATGCCGTTCCTGTTCGTGCGGCTGGGGGTCAAGACGATGCTGGCGGTGGGCATGGCCGCGTGGGTAGTGCGCTACGTCCTGTTTGCCTTTGGCGATGCAGGCGGCGGCTTCTCCCTGCTGGTGATCGGCATCGTGCTGCACGGCATCTGCTACGACTTCTTCTTCGTCACCGGGCAGATCTACACCGATGCGCATGCTGGCCCGGCCGCGCGCAGCAGCGCGCAGGGCTTCATCACCCTTGCCACGTATGGCGTGGGCATGCTGATCGGCACGTTCCTGTCCGGCGCGGTGGTGGAGCACTACACCACCGCAGCTGGCCCGGACTGGCAGAAGATCTGGCTGTTCCCGGCAGGTGTGGCGCTGGTCGTGCTGATCGCCTTCCTGCTGCTGTTCCGCGACCGGCCGGTGGTCGCGGTCGCCCCTTCCACCCCCTGAGGACCGCACCCGATGCCCAAGCTTGGAATTGCCATCGTCGGTACCGGCATGATCGGCGCCGTGCACCGTCGCGCGGCGCTGCTGGCCGGTGCGGAGATCCGTGGCGTGGCCGCCTCGTCACCGCAACGCGCCCGCGACGTGGCGCAGGCGTGGGGCGTGCCGCGTGCCTATCGGGACATCGAGGACGTGGTCGCCGACCCACAGGTGCAGGTGGTGCACGTCTGCACGCCCAACCATCTGCACCGCGGCATGGCGCAGGCCGCGCTGGAAGCGGGCAAGCACGTGATTTGCGAGAAGCCGCTGGCGACGACGCTGGAAGACGCCCAGGCCCTGGCTGCCCTGGCTGCCTCGAACGCGTTGGTCGCCACGGTGCCCTTCGTCTACCGCTACCACCCGGTGATCCGCGAGGCCCGCGCCCGCATCGCACAGGGTGAACTGGGGCCGCTGCACCTCATCCACGGCAGCTACCTGCAGGACTGGCTGCTGGACCCGGCCAGCAACAACTGGCGCGTGGACCCGGCACTGGGCGGCGTGTCGCGCGTATTCGCCGATATCGGCTCGCACTGGTGCGACCTGGTGGAATGGGTCAGCGGCGAGCGCTTCGCCGAGGTCAGCGCGGCGTTCGCCACGGTGATCGCCGAACGCAGCACCGACACCGGGCAGAGCTTCACCACGGCGGTGGCCGGCGGCGCGATGCAGGCGGTTGCGAGCGAGGACGTGGCGGCAGCGATGTTCCGGACCGGTGCAGGCACATTGGCGTCGCTCACGGTCAGCCAGGTATCGGCCGGACGCCACAATCGCCTCTGGTTCGAGATCGATGGCGCCAGGGCCAGCGTGGCGTTCAACCAGGAAGACGCCGAACGGCTGTGGATCGGCCGACCCGACCAGCGCGAGGAAGTCTTCGTGCGTGGGCCGGGCGCCGGCAGTGCCGAGCAACGCCGGCTGTCGGTGTTGCCCGCCGGGCATGCGCAGGGTTACGCCCAGTGTTTCGAGGCGTTTGTCGCCGACACCTATCGCGCCATCGAAGGCGAGCAGCCGCAAGGTCTGCCCACCTTCGAAGACGGCGTGCGCTCGGCGCTGATCGTCGACCGCGTCATTGCATCGGCCAGGACACGTGCCTGGACCACCATCGGCTGAATCCCGGGAGACCTTCTTGATGAACACCTCTGTTCGCGGAACTGCAATCCTCGCCCTGCTGCTCGCTGCCCTGCCCGCCTTCGCGCACGACATGGCCACCCCGCACAAGCCCATCGCAGTGCAGATGTACTCGCTGCGCAACGCCGGCTCGCTCGACCAGCAGTTGAAGATCGTCCATGACGCGGGCGTGGGTGCGGTGGAAACGGTGGGCACGCAGGGCGTCAGCGCCCCCGAACTCAAGCAGCTGCTGGACCGATACGCGATCAAGGCGATTTCGTCGCACGTGCCCCTGGCCGAGCTGCGCAAGGACCTGCCCGGCGTGGTGGCCTTCAACCGGTCGATCGGCAACACCACGCTGGTGGTGCCTTACCTGGATGCGAAGGACCGGCCGACAGACGCTGCAGGCTGGACCGCACTGGGCCAGGAACTGGGCCGGATCTCCAAACAGGTACGGGCTGAGGGCATGCGCCTGGCCTACCACAATCACGACTTCGAGCTGGTCGACTTCAATGGCAGGACCGGCCTGGAACTGCTGTTCGCCGCCGCCGGGCCTGACCTGCAGACCGAGCTGGATCTTGCCTGGGTGGCACGCGCCGGCTACGACCCGGCGGTGATGCTGGGCAAGTTCCGCGGCCGGCTGTTCGCCGTTCATGCCAAGGACAATGCGCCGAAGGGCCAGGCCGAAGACGAAGGCGGTTTCGCCGCGATCGGTCAGGGCGTGCTCGACTGGAACGCGATCCTGCCGGCGGCGGCGGGTTCGGGTGTGCAGTGGTACATCATCGAACACGACCAACCCCGTGATCCTGCCAAGGTCATCAAGACCGGTGCCGATTACCTGCGCGACCACCTGACCGTCAGCCTGCCCGCCCGCGCACCGCGCTAGCCCGCAAAGGAGCCCTGCTTGAAAACGACCCTGATACTGACGCTGGCCCTGTGGGCGGCAACGCATGCGCCGGCGGCGTGGTCCAAGGACGACCCCGCGGCGGGCGCGAAGCTGTACGCGAGCCACTGCACGGCCTGCCATGGCGCGGACCGTGCGGGCATGCCCGGCGCGTTCCCCGCGCTGACCGATATCGGCAAGCGGATGACGCCGGTGCAGATCAAGGAGAAGATCAGCAAGGGTGGCGGGCTGATGCCGCCCTTCTCCCACCTGTCACAGCAGGAGATCGACGACATCAGCAGTTACCTGGCGAAGTAGCAGGCCGGCACTGGCGCCGGCCCTGCGCTGTCAGAGTTCGCGTACCCAGATGTTGCGGTAGCTGACCTTGGCATCGTGCTCCTGCAGGTAGAGCGGCGCGCACCCGTGTGGCGCGTACGACGGTGCGCCGATGTACTCGGTCTTGCCCGAGAGCACGGTGTCGTCCTGCACCAGGACACCGTTGTGCAGCACGGTGATGCGCGCGGGCGAGATGAGCCCGCCGCCCGGCGAGAAGCGCGGCGCCTTCCAGAGGATGTCGTAGGCCTGCCACTGGCCCGGCGCACGTGAGGCATTCACCCGTGGCATGGCCTGCTTGTAGATCGAGCCGGCCTGGCCATTGGCGTAGGTCGGGTTGTTGTAGCTGTCCAGCACCTGCAGTTCGTAGAGCTCCTGCAGGAAGATGCCGCTGTTGCCCCGGTTCTGACCGTCGAACCCCTTCGTGTCGGTGGGCGTGCGCCACTCGACATGCAGCTGGATGTCGCAGAAGCGCTGCCGGGTGCGGATGCCCTTGCTACCCGGAACCACCGTGAGCGCGCCATCGGCCACGCGCCAGGGCACGCGCCCGCCCTGCTCCGCCTCCCAGGCAGACACATCCTTGCCGTCGAACAGCACGATCGCATCGGAAGGCGCCTTGCCCGGCGGCGCGGACACTACGGCAGGCACGGGCGTCCACACCTCGGTCCTGGTTGGATCGCGTGCGGGATCGGTATCGGCCTGCGCAAACACGGATGCGGTGGCCAGCAGGCCCGCTGCGACGTGGAGAGACCTGATCAACGGGGTACGGTTCATCAGCTGGTCCCCCAGGCGGGCGTGCCAGGCACATAGGCCAGATCGCCGTCGTAGCGACCCGGTACCGCGACGTAGCGCAGCACGTCGGTCGCGCCGACCTTCGAGGTGAAAAAGCCGAAGATGGCGAGCTGCTTGATCATCGTGAAGTAGTGCGGCATCGGTTCTCCTTCCTCGGCGGTGCCGGTCTCGGTCACGTCGACCGCGTGTTTCCTGGCCTCTGCATCCAGCGCGCGCAGGAGCTCGGTGCGGGCCTGCGGCGCAAGCGAAACGAACCGGCCGCCCGCGCGTTTGTCGATATCGGCCAGGCCGGCCCGGAACGTCGCCTGCTGCCGGGCCGTGTAGCAGTCGGTGACGAACCGCGCCATGAACAGACCGGCACCGGCGTCCTTCGCGCCCGGCGTTGCGGTGCGCGGCAGGATGGTCTCGGCGATCTCATCCAGCGTGCCTACATCGGCGTCGGAGAAAGGCGTCTTCATCCCTGCGGCGGACGCCTGCCCCTGGACGAGCGCGGGCAGGCCGATCATGGCCGCGCCGGTGGCGGCGACGATCATCTTCAGCAGTTCGCGGCGATCCATCAGAGGTTCCCCGCTTTCAGTTCGCGCACGGCGTGGTCGGCAGCGCGCGCGGTGAGTGCCATGTAGGTCAGTGAAGGATTCACGCAGGCGCTGGAGGTCATGCAGGCACCGTCGGTGACATAGACGTTGGGCGCATCCCAGACCTGGTTGTGCTGGTTCAGTACGGAGGTTCTGCGGTCACGGCCCATGCGCGCGGTCCCCATTTCGTGGATGCCCTTGCCCGGGGCGTAGTCGTTGTCGTGCATCTCCACGTCCTTCACACCGGCAGCCTCCAGCATCTCGGCGGCATCGGCGGCCATGTCCTTGCGCATCGCCTTTTCGTTCGCGCGCATGGACACGTCCATCGCCAACACCGGCAGGCCCCACTTGTCCTTGCGCTCGGCGTCCAGGCGGATCGTATTGTCGTGGTGCGGCAGCATTTCGCCGAAGCCGGTCATGCCGATGCGCCAGTCACCCGGGACGGTCAGCGCCTCCTTCAGGTCGGCACCGATGTTCAGCTCGGCGATCTCGCGTGACCACCCGTTGCGGCTGGCACCGCCCTGATAGCCAAACCCACGCAGGTAACCGCGCTTGTCCGCAGCGACGTTGCGGAAACGGGGAATGTAGAAGCCGCAGGGGCGACGGCCGAAGTAGTACTTGTCTTCGTACCCTTCGACCCGGCCGGAGGCGCCCGCGCCGAAGTGATGGTCCATCACGTTGTGCCCAAGTTCCCCGGACGAGGAGCCCAGCCCACCGTCCCAGACATCGGTCGCCGAGTTCATCAGCAGCCAGGTCGAATTGAAGGACGACGCATTGAGGAAGATGACCTTGGCCGTGTATTGGTAGGTCTGGCCCGTCTCGGCGTCGATGATCTCCACGCCGCGCGCACGCTTGCGGTCCTTGTCATAGAGCACTTCCTTGACGATCGAAAACGGCCGCAATGTCAGGTTGCCGGTCTTCATCGCCGCCGGCAGCGTCGCCGATTGGGTCGAAAAATAGGCGCCAAAAGGGCAGCCCAGGATGCACTTGTTGCGGTACTGGCAGTTGACCCGGCCCTGTTCGGGCATGGGCTGGGTGATGTTGGCAGTGCGCGAGTGGATCATATGGCGCGTTCCGCCAAAGGCTTTCCGGATCCGCGCGGCCACGTCCTTCTCGACGATGTTCAACGGGATCGGCGGCAGGAACTCGCCATCGGGCAGCACATCCAGCCCCTCCCGGGTGCCGGCGATGCCCGCGAACTTCTCCGCATGGTCGTACCACGGTGCGATGTCGGCATACCGGATCGGCCAATCCGTGGCGATGCCGTCCTTGAGGTTCGCCTCGAAATCCAGGTCGGAGAAGCGATAGCTCTGGCGGCCCCACATCAGTGACCGCCCGCCCACGTGATAGCCGCGGAACCAATCGAATCGTTTGGTCTCGGTGTAAGGCGATTCCTTTTCGTTGGCCCACATGCCTTCAAGGTTCTCGGCCAGGCCATAGTCGCGCATCAACACCGGATAGTCGGCCTTCATCGCCTGGGTGGGCCGGTTGCGGTGCGGGAAATCCCACGCCTCCTTCATCGCGTTGACGTAGTCCTTGACGTGCTCGATGTTGCGTCCGCGTTCCAGCATCAGGACCTTGAGGCCCTTCTCGGTCAGTTCCTTTGCCGCCCAACCGCCGCTGATGCCGGAGCCAACGACGATTGCGTCATAGTGATTGTCTGCCATGGGTTCTACTTCACCTGGGTGGATAGCGTTTCAGACGTCGCAGAGGCGGATCGCCTCGCGCAGCGAGCCGACGGGATCCGGCGCTACAGGCATGAACTCCTGCGCCAGATACCCATCAAAACCGGTGTCGCGGATCGCGCGACAGATGGCGGGGTAATGGAGCTCCTGCTGGTCGCCGATCTCGTGTCGGCCAGGCACGCCCGCGGTGTGGTAATGCTTGAAGTACGCGTGATGCCTGCCGATGGTGGCGATGATGTCGCCCTCCATGATCTGCATGTGGTAGATGTCGTATAGCAGGCCGAAATGATCCGAGCCGATCCGTCGGCACAACTCGACGCCCCATGCGGAGTGGTCGCACAGGTAGTCGGGATGATCGACCCGGGAGTTCAGCAGCTCCATCACCAGCACCACGCCGCGCCTCTCGGCATGCCCGAGGATGCGCTTGAGCCCTGCCTCGGCATGGGCCATGCCCTCCTGGGGGTCCATGCCGTTGCGGTTGCCGGAGAAACAGATGAGGTTGCGATAGCCGGCGTCGGCCACCAGGTCGATGTGCCGGGTATAGCGCTCGACCAGCTCCTCGTGGAACTCGCGGCCGGCAAAGCCCTTGGTCAGGCCCAGCTCCGCGCCGTTGCACATCGCGCTGTCCACGCCATGGGCCTTCAGCGTGTGCCAGTCCGCCGGCCCCACCAGATCGATGGCGGCGAACCCGATGCCCTTCACCGTCTGGCAGAGCTGGGCGATCGATTGCTGCGGGAACGTCCAGCGGGCGACGGAGTGCTTCAGGTTGCCCTTGAGCGGCGCGGTGGCTGCGAACGCGGGCAGAACGGCCGCTGCGCCGAGGCCAACGCTCCCGGCCACCGCCATGCGCAGCGCATCGCGCCGTGTGAGCCCCGGGGCCGGGTCGGGTCCGATCGAATGGATAGGCATCCACTTTCCGGCCTCCCAACCGGTATCACACGCTGACGATTCGGTTTAATGCAATCGATTGCACCATAGAGGAGCGCGTCTTTTTTTTGCAAGACGCAGTGCACTAAAACCTATGCTGCAGAGCACAAAGCGCGCGTACGTTTGGCTCGACCTTGGGGCTTACGTCGGTAGCGTCGGGCGCTGGGAGAAGCCGACCAACGGTCGGCTCTACCGGTGCGCGTGCGATCCTTCCGTGGACACAGATCCGCTTTCACGGGCGCCTGCGTTGCCCGAACCGTTGATCGGTCTGCGTTGCTCACCGTGAACAGGCGAAGACCCACAAAAAAGCCCCGTAAGAACGGGGCTTTTCTTGAAACTCTGCCGGGATGTACCGGTGAGTTTTGCTTAGAACGGAATATCGTCGTCAGCGAAGTCGTCCATCGGCGGCGCCGGCTGCTGCGGCTGCTGCTGCGGGCGCTGCTGGCCGTAACCACCGCCCTGCCCGCCCTGGCGCTGACCACCGCCACCACCACCACCACCGTACTCCTGGCGCGGGGCCTGCTGGCGCTGCGGACGCTCGCCGCCGCCGTAGTTGCCACCGGCACCGGCGCCTGCACCGCCGCCACCGCCGCCTTCACCGCGGCCGCCCAGCATCTGCATTTCGTCGGCGATGATGTCGGTGGAGTACTTCTCCACGCCATCCTGGCCGGTGTACTTGTCGTACCGCAGGCTGCCTTCGACGTAGACCGAGCTGCCCTTGCGCAGGTATTCGCCGGCGATTTCACCGAGCTTGCCGAAGAACACCACGCGGTGCCATTCGGTGCGCTCCTGCTGGTTGCCATCCTTGTCCTTGCGGACGCTGGTGGTGGCCAGGCTGATGCGGGTGATCGCCATGCCGCCTTGGGTGTACTTCACGTCCGGGTCGTTGCCGAGGTTGCCGACCAGGATGACTTTATTGATGCCGCGCGCCATAGGGTTGCTCTTCCGTTGTCCGAGGGCAGGCCGCAGTCATAACACAGCGCCGTGCGGGCTGCAGATACGCAGGGCCACCCACGGGAGAATGGGGTGGGGTCCAGAATGCCCCATCTTACCATCGCCGCCCCGCCCGCCCCCGTCAGGATTCCGGCCAGAACCCGTCGGATTCCCCCGCAGCCCAAGGCCGGCAAGGCCCGCGCCGGTCCAGCCAGGCCGCCTCCCGCCCGGCCGCGCCCACCCGCGCGGCCGCATGGCATCATGCAGGTCGTCGTTCCCGCCGTTCCCAGCAATGACCATCCGCGGCAAAGCCACCTCCCTGGACATCGCCCACCTGGCCGGGGTGTCGCAGCCGACCGTCTCGCGCGCCCTGCGCGGCAGCCCGATGGTCAACCCCGAAACCCGCGAGCGCATCCTGCGCATCGCCCGGGAGCTGAACTACAAGGTGGACAAGAACGCCTCCAGCCTGCGCCTGCGCAATGCCGGCACGCTGGCCCTGCTGTTCTTCGAAGACCCCACCAACGACGACTCGCTGATCAACCCGTTCTTCCACGCCATGCTGGGCTCGATCACCCGTGCCTGCGCGCTGCGCGGCTACGACCTGCTGGTGTCCTTTCAGCAGCTGTCCACCGACTGGCAGGCCGACTACGAAGACAGCAACAAGGCCGACGGCATCATCCTGCTCGGCTATGGCGACTACCACGAGTCACGCGAGCGGCTGCAGCGGCTGGTTGAACAGGGCACCCACTTCGTGCGCTGGGGCGCGGCCCTGCCCGACCAGCCGGGGGTCTCGATCGGCAGCGACAATTTCCAGGGCGGTTTCGACATCACCGCCCACCTGCTCGACCAGGGCTGCCAGCGCATCGCCTTCATCGGCCACGCGTCCAGCCACTACCCCGAGTTCGAGGAGCGCTACCGCGGGCATGTGGCGGCGATGGCGGCACGCGGCATCCGCGCCGAACCGGGCCTGCAGCACGACGCGATCACCACCGAGCAGGACGGGTTCGACGCCTGCCAGGCGTTGCTGGCACGCGGCGAGACAGTGGATGGCGTGTTCGCGGCCAGCGACCTGATCGCGATCGGCGCCATGCGGGCGCTGCGCGAGCACGGTCTGCGCGTGCCGCAGGATGTGGCGCTGGCCGGCTTCGACGATATCCCGCTGGCCGCATCGGTGTCGCCGCCGCTCACCACCGTGCAGCAGGACACCAAACAGGCCGGGCAGCTGCTGGTGGAAAAGCTGCTGGCGCTGATCAGCGGCGCGCCGGTGGACGGGCAGACCATTCCGGTGAAGCAGGTGCTGCGCGAGTCGTCACGGCGGCGTTGAGCGCGGCCCCGCCGCAAGCTTTGCCGCACCGTAGGACGCCGCCAACGGCCGCGCCAGGATGAAGTCCTGCATCAGCCGCAGGTAGCCGTCGGGCTGGCGGGTGGAGACGCGCTCGCCGGCCGCATCCCGTTCGAAGTCGTACATGCCGTGGTCGGCATCGGGAAACACCGCGGTCTGGATCGGGCGGCCATCGCGTTGCAGCCGGGCCAGCCGCTGCAGGGTTTGGCCGGGCGGCGCATCGCGGTCCTGCCCGGCCAGCAGCCACAACTGCGGCACGCCCAGGTGCTCCAGCACCGGCAGCGGGTCGTAGTCGGCCGGCACGCCCTCAAGCAAGCGCGGGCCGTCGACGCGCACGGTCGCTTCCGGGGTCGCCAACAGGTAGCCACTGATGTTGCCGCGCACCGCCTTGAACCACGGCAGGTGGCCGTAGCGGGCTTTGACCGACGCCATCTGCGTGAATCCGTCGGTGAAGCCGCTGCCGACAATGGCCGCCGACGCGTCGGCCACCTCCATCGCCTTGGCGGTGTCATCGGCGCTTACGCCTGCGCGTGCCATGTCATAGGCGATGGCTTCGCGATCCTCGTCCAGCGGCGATACCGCCAGCCCGAAACTGACAATGACGAAGTCGACCGGCTCAATGCGTGCGGCCAGCGGCGCCACCCACCCGCCCTGGCTGCCGCCCTGGTAGCCGAGCCGGCCGGCCCGCGCACCCGCCAGGCGGCGGGCCTGGCGTGCGGCGTGGATGGCGTCGTTGGCCAGGGTCAGGTAGTTCTGGGTGTAGCGCCCGCCCGAGTCACCGGTGCCGCGCTTGTCGTAGGCGAACACGCCGATGCCGGCGGCGGCGAATTCGCGCTGCAGCGAATAGGCCGGCAACGCGGCATCGTGCTCGGCGCCATGCACCAGCACCACGATCGGCACCTGGCTGTTGCCCGGCGGCAAGGTCAGCCGCCCGGCCAGCGTGACGCCGCCGGACACGAAGCGGGTGTCGGTCTGTACCAGTGCGATGCGCTCACCGGGCTGGCCGTCGAAGCGGATGGCCTTGCTGCCGCATGCAGGCAGCACGACCGTGTGGCCATCGGCGCGGTCAGTCCAGCCCAGCGTACTGGCCCAGCGACGGTGGCCGCGCGCATGCAGCTGCCCGGTGCGTCCGTCCGGGAACCGCCAGCGCAGCTGTTCGGCCGTTGCTCCCGGCCCGATGTCCAGACTGCCGCCATCGGCCATGCGGTAGCTGCCGACCGCGCACTGCGCGGCGGTGGCGACATCGGGCGCCGGCGCGGCGCTAGCCAGTGCGCTGCTGGCCAGCAGCGCCAACAACGCGCTCCCGCGCAGGGCCGTGCGGGTCAGGCGGAGGTGGATGGGCATGGCGCGCTCCTGCAGTGGATGGCCCAGCCTGCCTGCCCGCCTGGCCAGGCGCCAGCGCGGTGCGATGAAACCGACCTGGTCGCGATAAAGCCCGTCGTGCCGGGAGCAGAGGCCCGCCGCTCCCGACCGCACCCATGACTTACGGCGGATGTGGCCGCGCCGCTTTGCCGGGATAAGTCGTTCACCATTCAGGGGAAGGTGTCCGACGCATGCTGCAGATCCGCTCGCTGTCCAAGACCTACGCCAACGGCGTGCACGCACTCAACGGCGTCACCCTCGACATTCCGCGCGGCATGTTCGGGCTGCTCGGCCCCAACGGTGCCGGCAAATCCTCGCTGATGCGCACCCTCTCCACGCTGCAGGAAGCCGACAGCGGCAGCGTGACCCTGGAGATTCCCGGCGAGCCGGCCATCGACGTGCTGCGCGACAAGGACGCGGTGCGCCGTCGGCTGGGCTACCTGCCGCAGGACTTCGGCGTGTACCCCAAGGTCAGCGCGCTGGATCTGCTTGATCATTTCGCGGTCCTGAAGGGCCTCACCAACAAGGCCCAGCGCCGCGAAGTGGTGGAAGCCCTGCTGCAGCAGGTCAATCTGTGGGATGCCCGCAAGCGCAAGCTGGGCACGTATTCGGGCGGCATGCGCCAGCGCTTCGGCATTGCCCAGGCGTTGCTGGGCGACCCGCGGCTGGTGATCGTCGATGAACCCACCGCCGGGCTGGACCCGGAAGAGCGCAACCGGTTCCTCAACCTGCTGGCCGCCATCGGCGAGAACGTGGCGGTGATCCTGTCCACCCATATCGTCGAAGACGTCACCGACCTGTGCCCGAGCATGGCCATCATGAACAAGGGCCAGGTACTGCTGACCGGCAAGCCGAGCGATGCCATCGACGCGTTGCAGCAGCAGGTCTGGCGCAAGCAGGTGGACAGCGCCGAACTGGCCACCTACGAAGCCAACCATGTGGTGCTCTCCACCCGCCTGGTGGGCGGCCGCCCGGTGATCCACGTGCACAGCGCCAGCGACCCCGGCGACGGGTTCCAGCCGGTGGCCCCGGACCTTGAGGATGTGTATTTCCAGCGACTGCGCCTGCAGTCGCGGGCCGCCTGACCGGAGCGCGCCCATGATCACTGCCTTCTTCCGCTTCGAGCTGCGCGAGCAGCTCCGTTCCCCGCTGCTGTGGCTGCTGTCGGTGCTGTTTGCCGCGCTGGCCTTCGCGGCGGCCTCCAGCGATGCCGTGCAGATCGGCGGGGGTGCCGGCAACGTGCACAGCAACGCCCCGATCGTGATTGCCCGCTTCATGGGCATCTTCACCATGATGGGCATGCTGGTGTCCGCGCTGCTGGTGAGCAACGCGCTGCTGCGCGACTTCGAGCTGGGCACCGCCGAGCTGATCTTCGCCAGCCCGATCAAACGCCGTGACTACCTGGCGGGGCGCATCCTGGCCGCGCTGTGTGCCGGTCTGCTGTTCTACCTGATCATCGCGCTGGGCCTGCTGCTGGCCCCGTTCATGCCGTGGGTGGACCCGGCACGGATAGGCCCCACCCCGCTGCGCGCCTACGCGTGGACGTTCGCGGTGATCGTGCTGCCCAACCTGGTGTTCACCACCGCGCTGCTGGCCATGCTGGCCGCGCTGACCCGCTCGATCCTGTGGGTGTACATCGGCCTGGTGGGCTACTTCGTGCTGTACGGGGTGAGCGCCTCGCTGCTGCGCGACATCGACAACACCTGGATCGCCACGCTGGCCGAACCGCTCGGCATGCGTGCGCTGGGCCGCACCGTGCGCTACTGGGCGACCGAGCAGAGCAACACCCAGCTGCCGCAGCTGGCCGGCTATGTGCTGGCCAACCGCGCGCTGTGGCTGGGCGTGGCGGTGGCGCTGTTCGCGGCGACCTTCGCGCTGTTCCGCACCGAGCGCAGCGGCAGTGGGCGCCGGCGCTGGGGCCGCAAGCCCGTCGCGCTGGTCGCCGCCGCCACCCGCCCCACGCAGCTCACCGTGCCGCGCATCCACCCGACCTTCGGCGCCGCTACCGGCTGGCGGCAGTACCTGCGCCAGGTCCGCTTCGACACCGCCGGCGTGCTGCGCAGCGTGCCGTTCCTGGTGCTGCTGGTGCTGGGCTTGGCCAACTTCATCCCGGGCGCGCTGTCGCAGGAGACGCTGTACGGCACGCCGATCTACCCGGTCACCGCCGAAATGCTCGGCGCGCTGCAGGGCGCCTACAGCTGGCTGCTGGTGATCATCGTGCTGTTCTACGCCGGCGAGCTGGTGTGGAAGGAGCGCACCGCGCGGCTCAATGAAGTCAACGACGCCATGCCGGTGCCCAACTGGGTGCCATTGCTGGCCAAGTTCAGCGTGCTGGTGATGGTGATCGTGTGCTTCCAGGCGATTGGCGCGCTGGCCTCGATGGCGTTGCAGCTGGGCCAGGGCTACACCCACCTTGAGCCGTTGGTGTACCTCAAAACGCTGGCGCTGGGCTCGGTGTTCTACGTGCTGATGGGCGGCATGGCGCTGGTGCTGCAGGTGCTGACCAACAACAAGTTCCTCGGCTATGCGCTGCTGATCGTGGTGATGATCGGCCAGGTGGCGCTGGGGCTGCTGGACTACACCCAGAACCTCTACAACTTCGGCAACTGGCCCAACGCACCGTATTCGGACATGAACGGCTTCGGCCACTTCCTGACCGGGCAGCTGGCCTTCCAGGGCTACTGGGGGCTGTTGTTGGTGGCGCTGCTGTGCCTGGCGTCGGCGTTCTGGGTACGCGGGGTGGGCATGGGCCTGCGCCAACGCCTCGCCCTGGCCGGCCGCCGCCTGCGCGGCCCCGCCGGCGTGGGCGCGGTGGCAGCGTTGCTGGCCTTCGTCGCGGTGGGCGGCTGGCTGTACTGGAATACCAACATCCGCAATCCGTTCCTTTCCCCGGACCAGCAACGCGACCTGCAGGTGCGCTACGAGCGCGAGCTGTCCAAGTACCGCCACCTGCCGCAGCCGCGCATCACCGCGGTGGACAACCGCGTGGACCTGCACCCGGAAACCCAGTCGGTCACCATTGATGCGGATTGGACCGTGCGCAACACCCACGCCGCGCCGATCACCGATATCCATATCGCGATGGGCGATGACCGCCAGCTGGTGGCGGTGGACCTGGGCGGGCAGACGCTGGCCTTCCACGACGTGGACCTGGGCTACCGCATCTACCGCCTGGCAACGCCGCTGCAGCCGGGCGAAGAGCGCCGCGTGCACTTCCGCGTGGACCAGCACCCGAACGGCATCACCGCCGGGCAGGCGCCGACCAACCTGGTGGCCAACGGCAGCTTCTTCAACAGCCGCATGCTGCCCTCGTTCGGCTACGACGCAGGCAACGAGCTGGAGGACCGCAACGAGCGCCGCAAGCGCGGGCTGGGCGAGCCAACCCGCATGCCCAAGCTGGAGGACGAGGCCGCGCGCGCCAACACCTACATTTCCGATGATGCCGACTGGCTCGACTTCCGCACCACCATCTGCACCGCACCGGACCAGATCGCACTGGCACCCGGCTACCTGCAGGAGGAGAAGACGGTGGACGGGCGGCGCTGCTTCCGCTATGCCATGGACCGGCCGATGCTCAACTTCTACGCGTACCTGTCCGCGCGTTGGGAGGTCAAGCGCGGCACGTACAAGGACATCCCGATCGAGGTGTATTACGACCCGCGCCACGGCTACAACGTGGACCGGATGATCGAGGCGGTGCAGAAGTCGCTGGCGTACTACGAGGCCAACTTCACCCCCTACCAGCACCGCCAGGTGCGCATCATCGAGTTCCCCGGCTACCAGAGCTTCGCGCAGTCCTTCGCCAACACCATCCCCTACTCCGAGTCGATCGGCTTCATCGCCGACCTGCGTGATCCGGACAAGATCGATTACGTGTTCTATGTGACCGCGCACGAGATCGCCCACCAGTGGTGGGCGCACCAGGTGATCGGCGCCAACGTGCAGGGGGCCACGGTGCTGTCCGAGTCGCTGTCCCAGTACTCGGCACTGATGGTGATGGAGAAGGCGTACGGCCGCGCGCACATGCGCCAGTTCCTCAAGACCGAACTGGACCGCTACCTGGCCGGGCGCGGCGGCGAGCGCATCGAGGAGCTGCCGCTGGAGCGGGTGGAGAACCAGCAGTACATCCACTACGAGAAGGGTTCGCTGGTGTTCTACCGTCTGCGCGAGGAGATCGGCGAGGCCGCGCTCAACCGCGCGCTCAAGCGCTTCCTGCAGGACAAGGGCTACCAGCAGCCGCCGTACACCACCTCACGCGAGCTGCTGGGCTACATCCGCGCCGAGACGCCGGCCGACCGCCAGCAGGTGGTCACCGACCTGTTCGAGAAGATCACCCTGTACGACAACCGCCTGCTGGACGCCAAGGCGCGCAAGCGTGCCGATGGCAAGTACGAGGTCACCCTGAAGCTGCACGCCGAGAAGCGCTACGCCGACGGCGGCGGCAAGGAGACGGCCGGCACCATGGACGACTGGATCGAGGTGGGCGTATTCGCCAATGCCCCCTCGGGCAAGGAGCGCGACCAGAAGGTGCTGTACCTGCAGCGCCACCACGTCACCGAGGCGGCGCCGACGATCACCGTGGTGGTGGACGGCAAGCCGGACGAGGCCGGGTTTGATCCGTACAACAAGTTGATCGACCGGGTCAGCGATGACAACCGGCGCAAGGTGAGCCTGTAGCGCAGGGTTCTACCCGGCTGTGTCGGGTACAGCGGCAGTGGAGCAGCGGGGCAACGCCCCGCTCTACGCGAGGGAGTGCCTCACTGCCGCACTGAACTCATCGAGCAGGAACGGCTTGGCGATCATCGCCATGCCCGTCTCCAGGAACGCGGCGCGCTCCTGTGCCTTTTCCGCATAGCCGGTCATGAACAGCACCGGCAACACCGGCCGGGATTGCCGCGCGATCTCGGCCAACTGGCGGCCGTTGAGCCCGGGTAGCCCGACGTCGGTAATGAGCAGGTCGATGCCGCGCGCGGACTGCAGGATCGGGATCGCGCCATTGGCATCGCCCACCACCTCCACCTGATAGCCGAGGTCCTCCAGCACCACGGTTACCAGCATGCGCACCTGTTCGTCGTCTTCCACCACCAGGATGGACTGGCCGGCGCCCAGCGAGACCTCGGGCGCACTGACGACCGCGTCCGGCTCCGCCGCAGGCTCGGCCAGCGGGATGTAAAGCGAAATGGTGGTGCCCTGGCCGGGCACGGAGTCGATGGCGATGTGGCCACCGGACTGCTGCATGAAGCCATACACCATCGACATGCCCAGGCCGGTGCCCTTGCCGATCGGCTTGGTGGTGAAGAACGGCTCGAAGGCGCGCTCCACCACCTCCGGCGGCATGCCGGTGCCGGTGTCGGCGACCCCGACGACCGCGTAGACGCCGGCCGGTATCGTGGCCGACACGCCCTCGCCCACCCGCACCAGCGATGTGCTGAGTTCAAGCTGGCCGCCATTGGGCATTGCATCGCGTGCGTTGATCGCCAGGTTCAGCACCGCGCTTTCGAACTGGTTGGTGTCCAGCGCGGCATGCAGTGGATCGTCCGCCAGCCGGGTCTGGATGTGCACCGTTTCGCCCAGCGTGCTGCGCAGCAGGTGCTGCAGCGACCCCACCAGTTCATTGAGCTCCACCGGCTTGGAGTCCAGCGACTGCCGGCGCGAGAACGCCAGCAGGCGCTGGGTGAGGCTGGCCGCACGCTGGCTGGACGCGGTGGCGGTATCCAGGAAGCGCTCCAGGTCATCGTAGCGGCCCTTTTCCAGCCGCAGCCGTACGATGTCCAGCGCCGAGAGGATGCCGGTGAGCATGTTGTTGAAGTCGTGCGCGATACCGCCGGTAAGCTGGCCGATGGCCTCCATCTTCTGCGACTGGCGCAGCGCGGCCTCGCTGGCTTCGCGCGCGGCCATCTGCGCTTCCAGCTCACGCGTGCGCTGGGCAACCATCACCTCCAGCTGCTGGGCGTGCTGCCGGCTGACTTCCAGGGCCACCTTGGAGGCGGTGATGTCTGTGACGAACACATGGAAGCCGTCGGGGCTGCCATCGGCGCCGAAGCGCGGCGAATAGCGCACCTCCACATCGCGGCGGCGGCCATCCCGGCGCGGCCAGCTGGTCTCGAACAGCGCTTCGCGCCCGGCCAGCGCGCGCGCCATCGCCGGCTTGCGCGACTCCCAGGCCTCGGCACCGATCACCGTACTTACATGCTGGCCGATGACTTCACCGATCGGCAGGTCGAACCAGGCTTCGTAGGCCTTGTTGGCAAACCGGTAATGCAGCGAGCGGTCGATGAAGGCGATCAGCACCGGCATGGCGTCGGCGATCAGGCGCAGCTCGGCTTCGCTGCGGACCAGCGCCACGCGGCTGTCGGCCAGGGCCTGCATCTGATCGCGGACCACGTATTGCTTCTCGCGTGCACGCAGCGCGCCCTGCACCGCGCTGAGCAGCGAAATGCTGCCCAGCGGCCGGTCCAGCTCGATCACGTTGAGCGTGCGCGGCAGCAGGCCATCGGCCGGCGACCGGCGGTGCGCGCGCGGCGAGCGTAGCAGGATGAACGGCAGGTCCGACCAGGCCGGTTGCTGCGCCAGCGCCTCCACCAACGCATCGGTGCCGCTTGCGACCGCCTCTTCGGTGACCAGCACCGCCCCGGCGCACGCGTCCAACGCGTCGCCCAGTGCGGCCAGGGTCGGCGCTATCGCGGTGGCCAGCCCAGCGCTGTGCAGCACCGCGGCGATGCTCTCGGCATCGCGTCCAAACGGGGCAACGATGTGGACAACGCCCGCCCCGCCGCTGTCATCCGGCATAGGGATGGCCCAGCAACGCGCCGTTGTCGCCTACGAACTCCGGGGTGCCGGTCAGGATGCCCTTGAACTCCTTCAGCGGGCTGCTCAGCGACACCCCGCAGCCGTCTATCTTGAGTTCGCGGATGGTGTCTTCATGGCCACCGCCCCGGTTCTTGATCACCGAGACGGCCTTGCGGATGCGGCCCTGTGCCTCGAAGAAGCGGAACAGGATGACCGCATCGGCGATGTAGGACACGTTGATGTTGCCGGTGGACATGGTGCCGACCAGTCCATGCTGCGGATTGATCAGGAACGTCACCACGCCCTTCTGGTTGAGGTAGGAGAGCATCTCGTGCAGCTGCAGCATCAACTGCTTTTCCTGCGGCATCGCCGCGACATACCCGTTGAGGCTGTCGATCAACAGCACGCTGCAGCCGCGTTCCTCGACCGCGCGCTGGATGTTCCAGGAAAACTCGCCCGGCGAGATCTCCGCCGGGTCCATCTGCATGATCTCCAGACGACCGGCCTGCAGGTGCGCCTCAAGGTCCATGCCCAGTGCCTTGGCCCGGATCAGCAGCGTGCCCACGCGTTCATCGAACTCGAAGATGCAGCACTTCTCGCCCCGCTCGCAGGCGGCCCAGATGTACTGCAGGGCCACGTTGGTCTTGCCGCTGCCGGCCGGGCCGGTCAATAGCGTGCAGGTGCCGCGCAGCGGCCCCCCGCCGAGCAGGTTGTCGATCGCGGGCACGCCGCTGCTGATCGTGGTTCCCACGAACTGCTCGTGGTGCTGGGACGCGATCAGGCGCGGGAACACTTCCAGCCCACCTTCGCGGATCACCATGTCATGGTAGCCAGCGACGAAATCCACGCCGCGCAGTTTCTGCACCTGCAGCCGACGACGTGCGGCGCCAAAGTCCAGGGTCAGCCGCTCCAGCGACAGCACGCCGTGGCACAGGCTGTGCAGCTGCCCGTCGCGGTCTTCGCTGGTGGAGGTGAGGTCATCGACCAGAAACACGGTCGTACTCTTGGGCGCGAAGAACTGCTTCAGCGCCAGGATCTGGCGACGGTAGCGCAGCGAATCCTGCGCCAGCAGGCGCAGCTCGGACAGCGAGTCGAACACCACCCGGCTGGGGCGGATGCGGTCCACTTCCCCAAGGATCAGGTTGACCGTTTCATCCAGCTCGACCTCCCAGGCGTGCAGCACCGACTGCAGCCGGCCGTTGCCCAGCGCGTCCTCGGCCGAACCCAGTTCGAACAGGTGCAGCCCTTCCAGCGACCAGCCGTGTGCGCTGGCGACTTCGCGCAGCTCCTCGGCGGTCTCGGACAGGGTGATGTACAGGCAGCGCTCGCCCTTCTTGAGTCCCTGCAGCAGGAACTGCAGCGACAGCGTGGTCTTGCCGGAGCCTGGGGGGCCTTCCAGCAGGTACAGCCGCCCTTGCGGGAAGCCGCCGCGGAGGATCTGATCCAGGCCCTGGATGCCGGTGGTGACGCGGGAAGTTTGTGTCTGCATAGGTTCGCCAATTTCGACGCGGCGAGTCTAGCAACGGCTTCTGTGTAGATATTGTGTGACCGGCACCTCTCGACGAGGACCGATTAAGTAATGTCGATGCCGCGTAAAAAGCAACCGTGCCCTGCGCGTAGAGCCGGGCTCTGCCCGGCTGCCCCCCACGTAATGCCGGGCTCTGCCCGGTGGCCGTCGATCACCCAAAATCCTTCAAAATCTCCCCGATCCCCGCCGCCGACAGTTCCAGCCCCAATCGCGTCCCCGGGTTGACCACCACGCCGTAGCCGCCGGGCACCCGCTTCAACACCTCGATCATCTGCATCCGGATCGTGTGCGGCGCCTGCTGGCTGTGGAAGCCCACCCGCGACATGTCGGTGAACACAGCCACGTGCAGGACGCCCTGCTTGTCGAACAGCAACGGGTCAAACCCGCTGCCATCCGCGGTGACCAGGCTACCGGTGAGCAGCACCACCTCGGAGGCCACGAAGGCCTTCATGAACAACCCGATCGGCAACTGGCCGTCCATCGCGGACTGCAGCAGGGTTTCGATCGGCGTTTGCGGGGGCAGTTCGGTCATGGGCAACCTGTCGGGGCGTGGCGGGCCGGAATTGTACCGGTAGTGCCGGCCGCTGGCCGGCATGCCGATCGCACCACAGTATCCCGCGAGCCGACCAGCGGCCGGCGGTCTCTGCATTTTTTTGCATTGCAGGGTTGCCGGCCAGCGGCCGGCCCTACAGCATCGGGACCGCTCAGCGGGCCAGGCGTGCGCTGCGTGCCTGCTGGTCAGCAATGGCGCGCTGCAGTTCGGCCTGCAGGTCCTTCTGCTTCACCGGCGCATCCAGCAGATACACCTTGACCCCGTGCGCCGGCACCGTCGCCTTCAGGCTGCCGCCCACCTGCTGGCTGCCCCCGTCCAGCGCGTCGCGCCACTGGCCCGGCTGCAGATAGCGGCGGACCTCCATGCTGCGCGCGGTGTCGCCCTTGTTGAGCAGCACCAGTGCGGTCTGGGTGGTGTCGCCGTGCTGGAGCACGCGGAAGAACACCGCTTCGTCGCCGCGCAGGCGCTCATTGACCTGCAGGCCGCGCTGCAGCGCCGGGGTCGCCTCGCGCAGGGTGGCGATGCGCTGCAGCGGCCCGAAGATCGGGCTCTGCGGCGCGGCGTCCACGCGCGGCTGGCCGAAGTAGGCGCGATTGCCGGCGTGCTCGGCACGGCTGCGCATGAAGCCGGTTTCCGAGCCGTAGTACAGCACCGGAATGCCGCGTGCGGTGAACAGCCAGTTGTGCGCATCGATGAAGCCGGCGTCGGTGGCGTCCAGGCGCGCCATGTCGTGGTTGTCGTAGAAGCTCATCAGCTCATACGGGTTGGCGTACGGCCCGCCCACCAGGTGCAGCGGTTCGGCCAGCGTTTCAAAGCCCTTCTGCTCCTTGCCGAATACCGACGACAGCGCCCCGCGCAGCGGGAAATCCAGCACGCTGACGTTGGCGTTGGCCGGCCAGGTGTGTTCGGCGATCTTGCGGGCGTCGTAATCAAATGCCTCGCCGAACATGAACATGCCCGGGTGCGCGGCGCGGATGCGGCCCACGAATTCGTGCCACCACGGGTGCGGCAGCCAGCCGATGGTGTCGATGCGCAGCGCATCCACGCCCTGCGCGGTCCACTGCAGGTAGGCGCCCACCAGGTAGTCCATTACCGCCGGGTTGTGTTCGTTGAAGTCGGACAGCTCGGCCAGGTTGCCGTCGAAGATCGAGCCGTTCTTGCCGTCGACCGGGCCGGTGTTGTTGTAGAACGCATGCAGCCGGTTGTGCTGCGGGTCCAGCTGCTGCGGCGGCAGGTTCTGGTGGTCGGCTACCAGGGTGCCGTCCTTGTCGAAGATCTGGCCGAACTGCGGCTGGCGCGTGGGCATGGTCCACGCCGGCGAACCGTGGTTGCCCACGATGTCCAGCACCACCTTCAGCTTGGCCGCGTGCAGGCCGCGGGTGAGCCCGGCAAAGTCCAGGTCGGCGCTGGGCAGGTGCTCGTCCAGCGTGTAGAAATTGACGCCCCAGTAGCCGTGGTAGCCGGTCTTGCCGCGGTCGGTCAGGGTGCTGGTGCAGCTGATCGGCTTGCTGCCGGTGAACGCCTCGTCGGGGTTGTCCACGATCGGCGTGATCCACACCGCACCGAACCCGAGGCGGCGGATGTAGTCGGCATTGTCCAGCACGCCCTTGAAGTCGCCGCCCAGGTAGCCGATGTTGCCGTCCACCTTGTCCGGGCACGGCACCGGGATGTCGAAGGTGCGGTGTTTGCCGCCCTGGTCGCGATGGTCGTTGGACGGATCACCATTGACGAAGCGGTCGGTCACCACGAAGTACACCGCATCGCTGGCGAACGGCTCGGTGGTACCGATGTAGTCCGGGCGCGGCGCAGCCATGGCCTGGCCGGCGGACAGAACAAGCAGGACAGCAACAGACAACGCACCACGCATCACACCACCTCCGGACGGGACGGAACCCGCAGCACGCACAGACCGGCCACCAGCAGACTGCAGCCGCCCAGCACCAGCACATGCATGGGCTGGCCACCCAGCCAGGCACGCAGGGCGAAGCCGAGCGCGCTGGCGGCCACCAGCTGCGGGATCACGATGAAGAAATTGAATATGCCCATGTACACGCCCATCTTCGCCGCCGGCACGCTGTCGGACAGCAGTGCATACGGCAGCGACAGGATCGAGGCCCAGGCTATGCCCACGCCCACCATCGACAGCAGCAGCCAGCGCGGATCGTCGATGAACATCATCGAGATCAGCCCCGCGCCGCCCAGCCACAGGTTGAGCAGATGGCTCCAGCGCAGCCCGAGCGCGCGCACCATCGGCGGGATCAACAGCGCCGCCAGCGCGGCGAAGCCGTTGTAGGCCCCGAACAGCACGCCCACCCAGTTGGCGCCTTCGTTATAGGCCGCCGACTCGGTCTCGGTCGCACCGAAGTGGACGCCGGCCACGGCGCGCGTGGTGAAGATCCACATCGCAAACAGCGCGAACCACGAGAAGAACTGCACCCATGCCAGCCGCCGCATGGTGGTCGGCATGGTGCGCAGGTCGCCCACGATCTGCGCCAGCATGTGGGTGCCGGGCACTACCCGCGCCAAGCCCAGCAGCACGCCGTACGCGGCACACAGCCCGGCCAGCACGTACAGCATCTTGTCGCCCCGGTACCAGGCGATGAGCCCGGCCAGTACCACGCCCACTCCCAGCCACAGCGCCGCCTGGTACCACGGTGCCGGCCCGCGCAGGGCGGCACCGGCCTGGTGCGCGGGCGGCTCGGCATCGGCGAACCCGGCCAGCTCGGCCGGCGAGTACTCGCGGGTGCTGAACACCGTCCAGCAGATGGCCGCCAGCAGCACCACCGCGCCCACGTAGAAGGCGTAGCGCACGGTGTCGGGCACCTGCCCTGCCCCGGCGGTGTTGGCCACGCCGAAGTGGGCCAGCAGGAAGGGCAGGAAGCTGGCCACGATTGCGCCGATGCCGATGAAGAAACTCTGCATCGCGTAGCCGGTCGGCCGTTGCCGCGGCGCCAGCTGGTCGCCGACGAAGGCACGGAACGGCTCCATCGACACGTTGATGGACGCGTCCAGTACCCACAAAGTGCCGGCGGCGATCCACAGCGTCGGCGAGTTGGGCATCACCAGCAGGGCCAGCGTGGTCAGCACCGCGCCGATCATGAAGTAGGGGCGACGCCGGCCCCAGCGGGTCCAGGTGCGGTCGGACCAGTAGCCGATCACCGGCTGCACCAGCAACCCGGTCAACGGCGCGGCGATCCACAGCCCGGGCACGGCATCCATCGGCGCGCCGAGGGTCTCGAAAATGCGGCTGGCATTGGCGTTCTGCAGCGCGAACCCGAACTGGATGCCCATGAAGCCGAAGCACATGTTCCAGATCTGCCAGAACGACAGCGTGGGCTTGTCGGGGCGGCTCATCGTGCATCCCCGTCGGTGGCGGCAATCGGCGCGATCAGCAGCGCGCTGACCGTGGCCTGGTTGAGCACGCCGTCGCGCCCGCCCTTGCCGCCGTTGTAGGTGGCAAAGTGCGCCAGTGCGCTCATGTTGACGCCGTCTTCCAGCGCGAAGCGGCAGCGCCCGCCGGGCAGGTCGAATTCGGCGGCGGTGGAGTCCTGCGGACCCACGCTATGCGGCATCACCACGCTGGCACGCTGCGCCGGCTGGCCCGGGCACTGCACCACCAGCTGCTTCACCGCAGCGGTCACACCGGTGTTGATCGGGCCATTGGGGTTGTCGTAGCGCAGGCGCACGCGCACCCGGGTGGCCTGGGTGGCGGTCCAGTTCCAGGTGCTGGCACCGCGCAGACGCTGCTGCGGTCCGATGCAGGTCGTCGGGCTGTGCAGCGATTCAAGCGCACCCTCGCGGCGGGTGAAGCTCAGGCAGTGCTGGTCGCCGTCGTCGGTGAGCAGCAACGGCGAGGCGGCGCTGACGGCGCGACCATCCCGCCACAGCACGTGGTTGGCCGGGATCGGGATCGACCATGCGGTGCCGCGCGCGGTGGGTGTCGGTGCGGCGGGCGTGGCGGGGGCGTAGGCGGTTGCAGATCCAGACGCAGCCGGGCGTGGCTCGGCGCTGCCTGCGGCGGCCTGGGCCACCAGATGCACGGTGACCGTGTTGCCCTGGCGCACGATCTTCTTTGCCACCAGCAGGTCGCCGTCCAGCGTGCGCGGGCGCGTGAGGATGTAGCGGCGCTGGCCGTCGTCCAGTTCGATGCTGCGGCGCGTGCCGAACAACTGCGGCACCAGCGCGGTCGGCAGTTTGGGCGCCACCGTGCCGTCGGCTTCCACGCCGAACACGCCTTCCAACACCATCGACAGGTAACCGGCCACCGACCACAGCTGGCGCGGCGAATTGACCACCGGGCCGCTCAATGCGCCCTCGTCGACATGCACGGCCAGGCTGCGCATCTCGTAGTTTTCCATGTTGGAACCGGCCAGCGCGCTGCCACGCATCAGCGATTCGATCTCCAGCTGGATGCGTGCGGCATCGTCCAGCCGGCGCGCGGCGCGCAGCGAATACGCGCTGACGAACGGCCAGACCGCGCGGTTGTGGTAGATCGGCTGCTGCGCTTCCTGCGGCCACACCACCGGGCTGCCGCCCTCCACCGCCGGGTAAGCGGCCAGCGCGCGGCGCGCGCGGTCGGCCGGAAACACGTCGGCCAGCACGCCCAGCGAGAGCGCCAGCAGGTCGTACTTGGCATAGGGCACCGGGTGCGCCGCCTCGCCGATGTAGCTCATGTACATACCGGCATCATCGCGCCAGAAGCGCGCGTCGATCTGCGTGGCCAGCGCAGCGGCCCAGCCGGCGTACTGGCTGGCGCGGGCGTCGCCGCGGGCGCGCGCCAGCTGCTCGGCCAGGCGCAGCGCCTGGTAGTGCAGAACGTTGGTGGACAACGCGAAGGAGTCGCCGATGAAGCGCACGTCCTGGCGGGTCCAGTCCGGGTACGTCTGTTCGCGCCAGTCCAGGAACGAGGTCTCGCCGCGGTACAGGCCGATGCGCGCATCGAACACCGCCGCGCGGTCCTGCGCCAGGGTGGCCTGCAGCGCCTGCCAGGTCTGCTCGGCGAAGGCCGGGTCATCCTGCAGGTGGCGCGCGGCCAGAAACCACACCACCCGATCACTGCTGATCGGCCAGCTGCCGCCCGAGCCGGTGTCCTGGGCCACGAACAACCCCGGGGTGCGCCCGTCGCGCGCAGGCGACAGCTTGAACTGCAGCGACTGCCGGGTACGTTGCGGGTCCAGCCGGGCCAGCGCCAGGTCGGCTGCGAAGCTGACATCGCGGGTCCACACGTAGGGCCAGCGCTCGCCGGTCTGGAAGCAGTCGCACGGCACCGGGTTGCCCTGGTTGAAGGCCGGGTCGCGGATCGCATCCACGCGGTCGGCGTCCATCTCCTGCTGGGCCAGCGCGAACAGGGCATCGAACAACACGCTGTCGGTGCGGCTGCGCATCGGCTGGGCGGCAATGGCCACCATCTGGCCGGCAGCCTGCAGGCGGAAGCCGCCATCGGCGGCCGTGTCGGCGCGCGCGGTGCGGCCGTCGAAGGTCAGGTCCGCCGCGGTTGCGGTCGAACCCAGCGCCAGCCCAAGGGCAGCGGTCAGGCAGATCATCTTCAGCATCGAAGCGGCTACCCGGCTTGCGCCCGGCGCCTCCCTCCCTCTTTGCACGCGTTGTGGTTACGCAACGCACGGTGCCGGCCAAGGTCGGTACCTCCCGGTCTGTGCACCGGTGTGGCGTTGCGCTCGCGGCCCCCTCCCAGGGTGCCTGGCCCCATGGTAGACGGCAGGCTCCGGTGCGCGCCGCCTTGCATACGTATTCATGGCGCAGCGGCGGGACGACCGGGACGGCGTGGCTATAGTCCGAGCCAGACAACGGCCGCCTTGGGAGGGGAAAATGCCGACGAAACAGCCGCATTCACCGCGTGGATCACGCACTACCACCGGCCTGCCCTGGCTGGCTGCCGCCGCGCTCCTGCTGGCCTTCGGCGCTGCCGCCGAACCGGTCACGGTGGCCAGCGTGGCGTCGCCGGGCAAGGTGCTGCGGGTGTCGGTGCAGCTGGATGGCGGCACGCCCAGCTACCAGGTGGAACGCTTCGGCGACACGGTGGTGGCGCCGTCGCGGCTGGGCTTCCAGCTGCGCGACGGCCGGCTCGACCGCGACCTGGAGGTGCTCGGCCAGCACACGCGTGCGTTCGACGAGACCTGGGAACAGCCCTGGGGCGAGCGCCGCCGGGTGCGCAACCACTACAACGAAGTGGTGGTGCAGCTGGGCGAGCGCAGTGGGGCAAAGCGCCGCTTTGAAGTGGTGTTCCGCGCCTTCGATGACGGCGTGGGCTTCCGCTACCGCTTCCCCGCGCAGCCGGGCCTGCGCGAGGCGATCATCGACGACGAACTGACCGAATTTGCGATCGCTCCGGCCGCCACCGCCTGGTGGATCCCGGCCGGCGAGCCGATCCACTACGAATACCTGTACCAGCGCACGCCGCTGGACCAGGTGCCGTTGGTGCATACCCCGATCACCCTGCGCAGCAAAGACGGCCTGCACATCGCCATCCATGAAGCCGCCCTGGTCGACTACGCAGGCATGTGGCTGCGCCGCACCGACGGCCAGCGCCTGCGCGCGCAGCTGTCGCCGTCGGCCGAAGGCTGGAAGGTACGCCGCAGCGTGCCCTTCGATACCCCGTGGCGCACCCTGCAGATCAGCGACCGCGCCGGTGGACTGGTGGAATCGGACCTGATCCTCAACCTCAATGAACCCAACGCGCTGGGCGATGTGAGCTGGGTGAAGCCGTCCAAGTACCTGGGCGTGTGGTGGTCGATGCACCTGGACCACGAAAGCTGGGCCACCGGGCCCAGGCATGCGGCCACCACTGCCAAGACCAAGAAGGTGATCGACTTCGCCGCCGCACATGGCTTCCGCGGTGTGCTGGTGGAAGGCTGGAACCCGGGCTGGGACGGCAACTGGGTGGGCAATGGCTACGACTTCGATTTCACCCGGCCCACCGCCGACTTCGATATCGAAGCGCTGTCGGCCTACGGCGCGAAGAAGGGCGTGCATCTGATCGGCCACCATGAAACCGGCTGCGCCATCGAGCACTACGAAGACCAGCTGGGCGCCGCGCTGGACCTGTATGCGCGGCTGGGCGTGGATGCGTTCAAGAGCGGCTATGTCTGCGACGACGGCCAGGTGGACCGGCGCAACCCGGCCGGCGGCCCGCTGTGGCGCGAGTGGCACGACGGCCAGTTCATGGCCCGCCACCACCTGAAGGTGGTGCAGGAAGCGGCCAAACGCCACATCGCGGTAAACCCGCACGAGCCGATCAAGGACACCGGGCTGCGCCGCACCTACCCCAACTGGATCTCGCGCGAAGGCGCGCGCGGCATGGAATACAACGCCTGGGGCCAGCCCCCGAACCCGCCCGAGCACGAGGTCAACCTGGTGTTCACGCGCATGCTGTCCGGGCCGATGGATTACACGCCCGGCATCCTGAGCCTGAAGGGCCGCGGCGGGCAGGCCATTCCCAGCACGCTGGCGCGGCAGCTGGCGCTGTACGTGGCGATCTACAGCCCGATCCAGATGGCCGCCGACCTGCCCGAACACTACCTGCAGCACCGGCAGGCGTTCCGCTTCATCGAGGACGTGGCGGTGGATTGGGAGGACAGCCGCGTGCTCAATGGCGAGGTGGGCGACTACGTGACCCTCGTGCGCAAGGACCGCAACAGCCGCGACTGGTTCCTGGGCAGCATCACCGACGAACACGGCCGCGTGCTGCCGGTAGCGCTGGGCTTCCTGGAACCGGGCGTGCGCTACCGCGCCGAGATCTACCGGGACGGCGACGGCGCGGACTTCCGCAGCAATCCGTTCGCGTTCGTGCGCGAAACCCGCGAGGTCACCAGCGCCGACGCACTGGTGCTGACGCTGGCCCCCGGCGGCGGCCAGGCGATCCGTTTCACCCCGTTGTAGGTGGCTACGCCAGCCCCGGGTAGCGCCCGACCGTTGGTCGGGCGACGCACGCGGCGCCGGCCCATCCGTGCGTGGATACGGCGTGCCGACCAACGGTCGGCACCTACCGGGCGCGTGTGTGTCGGTGCGGCTGTGATGACGCACCTGTAACCGATTCCAACGCTGCAAATGCCATTGAATACGTATGCAGGGTGGTTCCCGCAGCCGACCCGCTGCCTACCATAGCCACGCAGTCAACGGCCACCGTGCCGTGACGCTCCCGGTTCTCCGGGCAACCAAAAAATCGATTGGCAACATTGCCTGGGAGGGGAAAATGTTGAACCGCAAGCGCAGCGCGCTGAGTATCGCGCTGGCCGTCGCCCTGACGCCGTTGATGGCGTCGGCGCAGACCGCCGAACCCACTACCGCCACCCCGCCGACCGGGACCGCGGCCACCAACCTGGACACCGTGCAGGTCACCGGCATCCGCCGCGGCATCGAGAACGCCATTGCGATCAAGCAGGACGCCACCTCGGTGGTCGAGGCGATTTCGGCCGAAGACATCGGCAAGCTGCCCGATGTGAGCATCGGCGAATCCATCTCGCGCCTGCCCGGCCTGGCTGCCCAGCGCGTGGCCGGCCGTGCCCAGGTGATCAGCGTGCGCGGCCTGTCGCCGGACTTCGCCACCACCCTGCTCAACGGGCGTGAAGTGGTCAGCACCGGCGACAACCGCAGCGTCGAATTCGACCAGTACCCCTCGGAACTGGTCAACGGCGTGGTGGTCTACAAGACGCCAGATGCGGCGCTGGTCGGCCAGGGCCTGTCGGGCACCATCGACATGCAGACCGCGCGCCCGCTCAGCTTCGCCGAGCGCGTCATCGCCGTCAGCGGCCGCTACCAGAAGAGTTCGCTGGGCAAGGCGGCCAACGTGGACCCCTACGGCAACCGCTTCAGCGCCAGCTACATCGACCAGTTCATGGACAACACCTGGGGTGTTGCGATCGGCTACGCGCACAGCGACATGCCGATCCAGGAAAACCAGGTGGGCCTGTACGAGCCGTGGACCACTGAAAATACCGACAACGGCAACCGCCCTGGACTGGCCCCGGGCACGGTGTTCTCCGACGGCATCAAGGCCCTGCGCCGCACCGGCAACACCAAGCGCGACGGCGTGATGGCCACCGTGCAGTTCCGCCCGTCCAACGTGTGGACCAGCACCCTGGATGCGTTCCACACCGAAGCCGAGCAGATCGACACCGCCAACCAGTTCGAGCTCAATCTCAGCAACTACAACGGCAACTACACCCCGGGCCTGCTGATCAGCAACCCGCAGGTCAACGCCGATGGCACCTTCACCGGTGGCGTGGCCAGCGGCGTGTATCCGCTGGTGCGCGGCATGTACAACAAGCGCAAGGACAAGATCGATGCGTTTGGCTGGAACAACGAGTTCAACTTCGAATCGGTCAAGGTGGTGGCGGACGTCAACTACTCCAAGGCCACCCGCGACGAACTGAATCTGGAAAACAACCTGCAGCTCACGCCGATGCCGCAGCTGGATACGGTGGGCGTGGTGGTGAACCCGAACGGGTTCTCGCAGATCCGCCCGGGCCTGGACTATTCCAACCCCGATGCGCTGTTCCTGACCAACACCATCTACGGCTCCGGCTACGGCAAGGTGCCGCAGGTGGAAGACCGCCTGAAGGCCGCGCGCCTGCAGGCTACCTTCGCGCTGCCCGAGGCGATGAAGTGGTTTGCCGACGTGGACGTGGGCGTCAACTACGCCGACCGCCGCAAGGACAAGACCCAGGCCGAGGGCAACATCCTGCTTGGCGACCAGGGCGATGCCAACATCGCCGGCGACCTGCAGTACCGTCCGGTCAACCTGGGCTTTGCCGGGCTGGGCAGCATTCCGGCCTGGAACGTGCCGGGCGCGGTGGACCGCTACATGGTGTTCAACCCGGTCACCAACCTGGACTACCTGATTCCCAAGGCGTGGACGGTGCAGGAGAAGACCAGCACGGCCTGGGTGCGCGCCAACATCAATACCGACATCGGCGCGGTGGGCGTGCGCGGCAACATCGGCGTGCAGATGGTGCGCACGGACCAGAGTTCGCAGTCCAACTATTTCGACCGGTCGCGCCCCGCGGGCCAGGAAGTGCTGCCGATCGATGCGGGCAAGACCTACACCGACTGGCTGCCAAGCTTGAACCTGGTGTTCATGTTCCCGCACCAGCAGACGCTGCGCTTCGCCGCGGCCAAGCAGGTGGCACGTCCGCGCGTGGACCAGATGCGCGCCGGCCTGGAGTTCGGCGTGGATACGGCCACCGGCAAGCCGGGCGGCAGCGGCGGCAATCCGCTGCTGGATCCGTGGCGCGCCAATGCGTTGGATCTGTCGTATGAAAAGTACTTCGGCGAGAAGGCCTATGTCGCGGCGGCGATCTTCTACAAGGATCTGAAGTCGTACGTCTACACGCAGTCGCGCGACGACTACGATTTCAGCGACCTGCTGGCCAGCTACGTGATTCCGCCGGGCATGACCGCCCCGCTGCTGACCACGGGCACCTTCTCCTCGCCGGAGAACGGCAAGGGTGGCAAGCTGAAGGGCCTGGAGCTGACGGCGTCGTTCCCGCTGGACATGTTCACCGACAGCCTGCGCGGGTTCGGCGTGCAGGCCAGTGCGACGTTCAATGACAGCAACATCGAGATCCTGGACCCGGAAAGCGCGTCCAGCGTGGGCAGCGATCCGATCAGTCTGCCGGGGCTGTCCAAGCGCGTGTACAACTTCACTGCGTACTACGAGCGGAGTGGGTTCGAGGCCCGCGTGAGCCAGCGTCGTCGGTCGGACTTCATTGGCGAGATCGGCAACTTCAACGGCAACCGCACGCTGCGCTACGTGGTGGGCGAGAACGTGACCGACGCGCAGATCAGCTACACCTTCGCCGACGACAGCAGCCTGCACGGGCTGACGTTGCTGCTGCAGGGAAGCAACCTGACCAACGAGCCGTACCGCACCTATGCCGGCACCAAGGACCGCCCGCTGGAATACATCGAGTGGGGCCGCACCTACATGCTGGGCGTGAACTACAAGTTCTGATCCAGCGGTAGCTGCACCAACAGAAACCCCGCTGCTTCGGCAGCGGGGTTTTTTGTTGTGCCATGAACGGCGGCGGCGGTCGGCGGGTCGGGCGCTGGGCCCCGATACCCTTTCCGGCGAATGTCCTCCGGCGTCGGCCTGCGGCCGCCCCCTCCCCCTTTATTTCGCCTCCAAGGGCATCGGGACCCAACGCCCGACCCACCGACCAGCGCCAGAAAAGCCGCGCTTCCTGCTGCGCACCGCACGCCGAGCTCCGTGGCCGCCGGTAGGCCCCTGGGCAAAATAAAGGAGGAGGCCGCCACGCGGCCGGGGGACATTTGCGCCAGGGGCCTGCCGGCGGCTACGGAGCCCTTCGGATCGCGGCACGCCCGAGCGAAGACACCACCAGATCCACATTGCCCCTGGACCGGGGAGAAGACAAAAAAAAGGGCGAGGCCATCAAGCCCCGCCCTCTCAATACCACCGGAAATCGAATCAGCCCAGGCGCGCGCAATACATCGACTGCGCCGGCAGTACCAGCGTGCCGTTGTCGGCCTGGCCCACGTCCGGGCCCGGTACGTGCATCGGCTGCCAGCTGCCGGCGGGCAGCGCCACGTGCGCGGTGTCGGCCGCCAGATTGAAGGCCAGCAGCAGCGTCTCCCCCGCATGGCGGCGCTCGAACATCAGCACCGGCTCGGCCGTCTGCAGGAAGACGATGTCGCCCACCAGCAGCGTCGGCATCGTCCTGCGCCATGCCAGGAACTGGCGGAACGCGTTCAACACCGAGTGCGGGTCGTGTTCCTGCACCGCCACCGCTGCGGCGCGGTGCTCGGCCGGAATCGGCAGCCACGGCTCACCGCTGGTGAACCCTGCCAACGGCGCATCGATCCACGGCATCGGCGTGCGGCAGCCGTCGCGGCCCTTGAAGTTCGGCCAGAAGGTGATGCCGTAGGGATCCTGCAGCGCCTCGAACGGCACGTCCGCCTCGCCCAGGCCCAGCTCCTCGCCCTGGTACAGGCAGATCGAGCCACGCAGCGAACACAGCAGCGCCACCAGCATCCGCGCCAGCCGCGGCTGGGCCGGATGGCCGCCCCAGCGGGTCACCGCACGCTCCACGTCGTGGTTGGAGATCGCCCAGCACGGCCAGCCTTCGGTCATCGTCGCTTCCAGCCGCGACACGGTGTCGCGGATGTAGCCGGCGCTGAAATCCTTCACCAGCAGCTCGAAGCTGTAGCCCATGTGCAGGCGGCCCGGCGCGGTGTACTCGGCGGTGGTGGCCAGCGAGTCCTCGGCGGAGATCTCGCCCAGGCTCACGGTGCCCGGGTACTCGTCCAGCAGCCCGCGCAGGCGCTCGATGAAGCCGATGTTCTCCGGCTGGGTGTTGTTGTAGTAGTGGTACTGGTAGGCGTACGGATTGTCCGCGCTGAAGCCACGGCCCACGCGCTTTTCCAGCGGCTTGGCCGGGTTGTCACGCAGCTGCGCGTCGTGGAAGCAGAAGTTGATCGAGTCCAGGCGGAACCCGTCCACGCCCCGGTCCAGCCAGAAGCGCACGTAGTCCAGCGTGGCCTGCTGCACCGCCGGGTTATGGAAATCCAGGTCCGGCTGGTCGGCCAGGAAGTTGTGCAGGAAGTACTGTTCCCGGCGCGGTTCCCATTGCCAGGCCACCCCGCCGAAGATTGACATCCAGTTGTTGGGCGGCGTGCCGTCCTCGCGCGGGTCGGCCCACACATACCAGTCCGCCTTCGGATTGGTGCGGTCCTGGCGGCTCTCGCGGAACCAGGCGTGGTCGATCGAGGTGTGGCTGAACACCTGGTCGATCATCACCTTCAGGCCCAGCGCATGCGCCTTGGCCAGCAGCCGGTCGAAATCGGCCAGCGTGCCAAACAGCGGGTCCACGTCGCGATGGTCGGCGATGTCGTAGCCGAAATCGGCCATCGGCGAGGTGAAGAACGGCGACACCCAGATGGCGTCCACGCCCAGCGCGGCCACGTACTCCAGCCGGTCGATGATGCCGGGCAGGTCACCGACCCCGTCGCCGTTGGCGTCGAGGAAACTGCGCGGGTAGATCTGGTAGATGACGGCACCGCGCCACCATGGAGTCTGCGACATCGAGGGCCCCCCTCCGGGCTTCCATGCACCCGCCGAACGGGGTGCCAAAACGAACCCGACAAGCTTAGCCCTGCACCTTCAGCGATGGCGCTGCATGCATACGTATTCACGTCATATGCGCCGATGGCGCCCTCCGGGCCGGCCTGTGGGACCACCGGGCGCCAGGGTGATGGTCGGGCGCCGCCCACCCCTCCGGCGGGCCGGATGACCACCCGCGCGCCGGGCAGCGGGCCGCGGCCGGCCTTCGCGGGCGAAACACGACGGCACCGCCTATAATTAAGGTCAAGCCTGAAAGTCAGACCGCATGACCATCACCGAAGACACCCGCCCCGCGCTGGGCCTGCCCCAGATCCAGACGCTCGCCGCGACCGACATGGCCGCCGTCGATGCGCTGATTCGCCGCCGACTGTCCTCGGATGTCGTGCTGATCAACCAGATCGCCGACCACATCATCTCCGCCGGCGGCAAGCGCCTGCGGCCGATGCTGGTCATGCTGGCCGGCCACGCGGTGGGCCAGGCCGGCCCGGAACACCACCAGCTGGCGGCGATCATCGAGTTCATCCACACCTCGACCCTGCTGCACGACGACGTGGTGGACGAATCCAACCTGCGCCGCGGCCGCAGTACCGCCAATGCCCTGTGGGGCAACGCGCCGAGCGTGCTGGTGGGCGACTTCCTGTACTCGCGCAGCTTCCAGCTGATGGTGGAACTGGACCGCATGCCGGTCATGCGGATCCTGGCCGACACCACCAACCGCATCGCCGAAGGCGAGGTGCTGCAGCTGCTGCACGTGCATAACCCCGATACCGACGAAGCGGCCTACCTGCGGGTGATCGAGCGCAAGACCGCCGTGCTGTTCGCGGCCGGCACCCGCCTGGGCGCGCTGGCCAGCGGGGTCGATGAGGCCACCCAGCAGGCGCTGTACGACTACGGCATGGCGCTGGGGTATGCCTTCCAGATTGCCGATGACGTGCTGGACTACTCGGCCAACGCCGACGAGCTGGGCAAGAACCTGGGCGACGACCTGGCCGAGGGCAAGGCGACGCTGCCGCTGATCCACGCCATGGCGCATACCGATGCGACCACCCGCGAGCGCCTGCGAGCGATCGTGCAGAACGGCGACGCCGACGCCATGCCGGAAGTGCTGGCCGCCATCCACGCCACCGGCGGCCTGGAATACAGCCGCGCCCGCGCCGTGGAATACGCCGATGCCGCCGAACGCGCGCTTGACGGCCTGGCCGACAACGACGCCGTTGCCGCCCTGCGCGGGCTGGCCCGTTACGCGGTGCAGCGTTCGCATTGACGGGGTGTGCTGGCTGACCGCCGGCACCGGCCCTCACCGGTAGAGCCGACCGTTGGTCGGCTGCCTTTCCTCCCAACGCCGCGATACCCGATACGGGCACCACGCCCTGCGCGGTGCAGCCGACCAACGGTCGGCTCTACCGGATTGTTCGTATCGGCACCCGAGGCAATGTGGTCCCTCCCAGGTAGAGCCGACCGTTGGTCGGCTGCCTTTCCTCCCAACGCAGCGATACCCGATACATGCACCGCGCCATGCGCGGTGCAGCCGACCAACGGTCGGCTCTACCGGATTGTTCGCATCGGCACCCGAGGCAATCTGGGCCCACCCAGGTAGAGCCGACCGTTGGTCGGCTGCCTTCCCTCCCAGCGCCGCGATACCCGATACATGCACCGCGCCCTGCGCGGTGCAGCCGACCAACGGTCGGCTCTACCGGATTGTTCGTATCGGCACCCGAGGCAATGTGGTCCCTCCCAGGTAGAGCCGACCGTTGGTCGGCTGCCTTCCCTCCCAGCGCCGCGATACCCGATACATGCACCGCGCCCTGCGCGGTGCAGCCGACCAACGGTCGGCTCTACCGGATTGTTCGTATCGGCACCCGGAGCAATGTGGTCCCTCCCAGGTAGAGCCGACCGTTGGTCGGCTGCCCTCCCTCCCAACGCCGCGATACCCGATACATGCACCACGCCCTGCGCGGTGCAGCCGACCAACGGTCGGCTCTACCGCTTGCCTTTGCCGACCAACGGTCGGCTTTACCGGCGGCGCGTCTCGAAACGCTCGTCGAAGAATTCGTCGAGCGCCTTCCAGGCGCGTTTGGCGGCGCGTTCGTTGTACAGGCAGCCCGGCGGGCTGTTGGCGTCGGCTTCGGCGAAGCAATGCACCGCGCCGCTGTAGTTGGTGAACTCCCAGTCGACCTTGGCCGCGTTCATTTCCTGCTCGAAGCTGGCGATGTCGTCCTTGCTCACGCCCTTGTCGTCGGCGCCATTGAGCACCAGCACCGAGGGATGGGGCCCACCGGCCTTGGCCGGCAACGGTGAGCCCAGCCCGCCGTGCAGGCTGACCACGCCGGCCAGCGGTGCGCCGGCCCGGGCCATTTCCAGCACGGTGGTGCCGCCGAAGCAGAAGCCGACCGCGCCGATCCGCGATGCATCCAGCGGCGCCTTGCCGGCCTGGGCCTTGAGCACGTCGATGGCCTTCAGCGCGCGCGCCCGCAGCACGGGGCGCTCGTTGCGCAGCTTGGTCGCCACCGGCCCCGCCTCGGCGTCGGTCTTCGGGCGCACGCCCTTGCCGTACACATCGGCCACCAGCACCACGTAGTCGTCGCCGGCCAGCTGCTTGGCCTTGGCGATCGCCGAGTCGTTGACCCCCTTCCAGTTCGGCACCATCACCAGCCCGGGGCGCTTGTCGCTGTCACCGTCGTCGTAGACCAGCACGCCACTGAAGGTGGTGCCGTCCAGCTGCCACTCCACCGGCTGGGTCTTCATTGCCGCCATCGCCGGCAGCGCCACCATCCCCAACAGCACCGCCGCCCCCCACCGCCATTGCCTGACCATGCGCCTGCTCCTCCGGATAAGAACCCCGAGTGTAGGACGGCCAGGCGAACACCCCGTGTAGAGCGGGGCTCTGCCCCGCTGTGCACATCCCGTAGAGCGGGGCTCTGCCCCGCTGCCCTTCCGTACCACGCGGAATCCAAAGCAGCGGGGCAGAGCCCCGCTCTACGAAAATCTGTCACCCTTGTCGGCCGCTTCTGCACGGACGCTGTTCCATGACGCTTGTCGACCGCTTCCTCACCGGCCTGGTGCCCCGCCTGCCCGACGACGACGTCGCCATGTGGGCCTGGGCCGAAGGTGCCAGCGCCGACGACCTGCAGCGCCTGCGTGCCCGTTGGCCGCAGGTGCCCGACAGCCTGGTGGAACTGCTGGGCCGGATCGATGGCACGCATTACCGTGCCTACCCCGCCGGCGAAGTCTGCGTGCTGATGCTCGGCTCGGACGTCGGCCACTATCCGTACTACCTGCGGTCGGTCGAACAGGTCTTCGAAGACACCGCCCAGTGGGACAGCTGGGGCGAGAGCATCCGCTCGATCTACGAGGAATGGCTGGAGGAAGACCCCGACATCCTCGGCGCCGGCATCGATGCCGACCTGCCGATGGGCCAGCGCCTGTGCTTCTCGCACTGCTGCAACAACGGGGGCACCTCGGTGCTGTACCTGGATTTCGATCCCGCGCCCGGCGGCACCGTGGGCCAGGTGGTGCGCTACCTGCATGACCCGGACAGCTATGCCGTGATCGCGCCGGGTTTTGATGCGTACCTGGAGCAGTTGATCGAGGGCGAGTACCTGTTCATGGCTGATCAGGACGGGTAATGCGTTGAGGCCCGGTGGGATCGGGTGCACGCGTGGGCGCGGGGTCGTTTGCCTTGGGGGACGCAGCCGACCAACGGTCGGCGCTACGCGATGCCGATGCCGGCGATGGCGGTGATGGCGTCCGGGTCGAACCCGGCCAGTTCGGCGAAATGGCGGCCGCGGGCGACGTAGTCGCGGTAGACGCCGTAGCTGGGCGCGCCCGGCGACATCAGGACCACCCCGCCCTGCTCGCCCAGTGCGGTGCGGGCCAACTGCAGTGCTTCAGGCAGGTCGGCGGCGGCATGCAGCCCGAAGCGGCCGGCGTCGGCCAGCGGTTGCAGCAGCGCATGGATGCGCGGGCCGTTGGCGCCCAGGGTGATGATCTCCACCGGCGGCACGTCGTGGGCCATGTGCTGCACGAAGTCGTGCCAGTCCAGCCCGCGGTCATGGCCGCCCACCAGCAGCGCGATGCGCTGCCCGGCGAAGCAGTCCAGCGCCGCCAGGCTGGCGTGCGGGGTGGTGCTGATCGAATCGTTGACGAAGGTCAGGCCATCGCGCGTGCCCAGGGTCTGCAGGCGGTTGGGCAGCGGGCGGAAGTCCTGCACGGCCGGTGCCAACGCCGCGGCATCCAGCCCCAGGGCCTCCAGCGCGGCCAGCACCGCGCACAGGTTGCCGCGGTTGTGCCGTCCGGGCAGTGGCGTGTTGGCGGTATCGAATACCGCGTGTTCGCCGCGATATACCACCTCGCCCCGCATGTGCCAGCCCTGCGGCTGGTTGAACCACACCACCTGGCTGTGCGGCAGCGACAACGCGGCCAGGTGCGGGTCGGCGGCATTGAGCACGGCGATGCGCGGCTGCGCCTCGGTGACCAGGCGCAGCTTGTCGGCGATGTAGCGCGCTTCGCTGCCGTGCCAGTCCAGGTGTTCGGGGAACAGGTTCAGCACGATCGCCACCTGCGGATGCGCGCCACTGCGCGCGACCTCGCCGGTCTGGTAGCTGGAGAGCTCCACCGCCCAGTACTGCGGCGCCGGCTGCGGGTCCAGCACTTCCAGCAGCGGCAGGCCGATGTTGCCCACCAGCGCGGTGCGTGCGCCGGACGCGCGCAGCAGGTGCGCCAGCAGCGAGGTGGTGGTGCTTTTGCCCTTGGTGCCGGTCACGCACACAGTGTCATGCACGGTGCCATCAGCCGCGGCGTGTTCGGCAAACCACAGCGAGGTGCCGCCGATGAACTGTGTGCCCGCCGCCGTCGCGTGCAGTGCCGCCTCGCCATACGGGCTGATGCCCGGCGATTTGATCACCACCTCGAACGCGGCCAAGGCCTCGCCGGTCACGTCCGAACGCACGGTCAACGCACCGGCGGTTTCCGCGCGTGCGGCAGCGGCCTCGGCGTCGGGGCAGAACAGGGTCAGCGGCAGCGATGGCAGCCGCTGACGCAGCACGCCGAAGGCAGCGCGCCCTTCCCGTCCCCAGCCCCACAACGCAACGCGCTTGCCCTCAAGCTGCGAAATTCGCACGCAGGCGCTCCCAGATCCGCGCCGGAATGCGGTGCTCGCCTTCCAGCACCAGCAACGGCGCGATGCCGAGCTCGGCACTGTCCAGCTGCGGCTGGATCTCACTGACGAAGCGCTTCACCAGCGCATCTTCGGCCCACTCCGGGCGTGCCGCCAGGGTGGCCATGGCCGCGCGCGATTCGCGGCCTTCGCCCACGCATTCGAACGGTTTGTGGTCCTGGAATTCCAGCAGCGCATCGAAGCCGCCGGCCTGTTCCGCATCGTCCAGCAGGTTGCGGCCGAAGATCGCCACCAGGCGGGTCTTGGGCATGAACGGGGCCAGCGCCAGGAACACGAAGTGGCACTTCGGGCAGACCCCGCACCAGCGGTTCACCGGGCGCTCGCCCAGAATGTGGAAGTTGCGGTTGCAGCTGGAGAAGTGCGCGTCGTAGAAGTCGCTCTTGGCGAACTGCCGCGCCACCGCCAGCTCCGACAGCGGGCGCAGCAGCGAGTAGTAGTGCAGGTCGGCGGCCACGTGCTGCTCAAGGTATTCCCCGAACGCCTGCTCGAACGCCCAGCCCTTGGACCACTGGTGGTTCACCTCGCCGGTGCCGGGAATCTGGCTGCCATAGCTGGCCGAGCGCTCGTTGGAGAACACCACCTGGTCCACGCCCTGCAGCAGCGCCGCCAGCACCATGATCGCCGAGTTCACCGCGGTCACCGGGATGTGCCCGTTCCACGCGCCCTGGCGGTTCAGGTCGAACAGTTCCGGGGCCAGCGCGCGACCGATGTTCAAGGTGGGCAGGCCGGTACGCTCGGCGCAGGCGCGGATCAGCTGCGAACCGCCGATCCAGGTGACCGTTTCGGCAATGCCCAGCCCGCGCAGGGCCTCGATGCTGACCAGCGAATCCTTGCCGCCGCCAATGGCCACCAGCGCGTGTTCGCGCAGGCCCACCGCCGGGGCGCTGAACGCTTCGCCGTCCACCGGCAGGCGGAAGCGACCGCGCAGGTTCAGGCCGTTGCGGTAGGCGAACTCGCCCAGGCCGTTGAGGTAGATCTCCTCCACCAGCGCCGCGGTGGCCGCGTCGATGCTGTAGCTGTCGATGCGGACCTGTTCGGGCACGCCGGCCTTGTAGTAGCTCACGCCGGCAATCAGGTGCAGCAGGCGCAGGGCGCGCTGCACCGCCTCGGCACGCGCGCCGTCCAGCGCGAACGGTGCGCCGGGGATGGTGACCGTCTCGGTCAGCTCGGGGCCGTCGTCGAAGGCATAGACCAGCTGCGCCACGCCGGTATCCGCGGCGAATTCGCAGCGGACGAAGCGGAAAACGGCAACCTGGTGTTTATCGAAAGCAGTCATGGTGTATCCGGTTCAGAGGGCGGCCGTGCGTGTGCACGGCGCGTCTTCAAGGGTGGGCGGCAGGCGGCGGTCAAGGACCGTCATCGATGACGTCCTCGCGCGGCAGCTCGCGCTGGTTGTAGGTGTTGGCCATGACGTAACCGTAGGCACCGGCATCGGCGATCAGCATCACATCGTCCGGCGCGGTCGAGACCGGCAGCTTGCGGCGCTTGCCGAACACATCGCTGGACTCGCAGATCGGGCCGACCACGTCGAACGCAGCTTCGGCATAGCCGCCGAGCCGGCTCAGGTTCTCGATGTCGTGCCAGGCGTCATACAGGGCCGGGCGCATCAGCGTGTTCATGCCCGCATCCAGGCCCACGCGGCGCACGCCGTCCTTTTCGATCACCTGGGTGGCCGTGGCCAGCAGCACGCCCGATTCGGCCACCAGGTAGCGGCCCGGTTCGATCGCCAGCCGGAACGCCGGGTGCACCGCCTTGACCTCGGCCAGGCCGACGGCCCAGGCGTCCAGGTCGAACGGTTCGTCGTCGGCGCTGTAGGGAATGGGCAGGCCACCGCCAATGTCGATGGTTTCCACGCTGCCGATGCGCCGCGCGAAACCGGCCAGCTCATCGCACATCAGGCGCCAGTGCTGCGCGGTTTCCACGCCACTGCCCAGGTGCGCATGCAGGCCCACCACGCGGGTGCCCAGCTCGGTGGCCAGGCGCACGAACTCGTCCACGCGGGCGATCGGCAGGCCGAACTTGGAGTCCTTGCCGCCGGTGCGGACCTTGGCGTGGTGGCCTTCGCCACGGCCCAGGTCCACGCGCAGCCACAGTTCGCGGTTGCGGAACAGGTCCGGCCAACGCTGCAGCGCCTCCACGTTGTCCACGGTGACGGTGACGCCCAGCGCGAACGCCGCGTCGTACTCGCTGCGCGGGGCGAAGCTGGGGGTGAACAGCACGCGCTTGGGCGACAGCGTGGGCAGCGTGTTGAACACGTGCTTGAGCTCGCCGTGCGACACGCACTCCAGGCCGAAGCCTTCCTGCTCCAGAACTTCCAGGATGGCCGGATGCGAGTTGGCCTTGATCGCGTAGTAACGCTGGTCGATGGCCTTGATCGCGGTCAGCGCGCGCGCACGGGCGCGCACCGTGGGCAGGTTGTACACGTAGCGCGGCGTACCGGCCTGGGCAAGTGTCAGCAGGTGCGCGCGCTGGCCCCGCCACCAGGCGGTTTCGCGCGGGCGCACGGTACCGGCGATCTCGCGCCAGCGCGGGCCGAACACTTCGCCTTCTTCCACCGGCATCGCGCCGCTGTCGATCAGCTCGGCGTGCAGGATCGGCAGCAGGCCGTCGGCGTCGGCTTCATCGATGACGAAGGTCAGGTTGAGGTCGTTGGACGACTGCGAAATCATGTGCACGCGCTCGCGCCCGAACGTGGCCCACACGTCCGACAGCTTGTGCAGTAGCGACCGCATGCCGCGCCCGACCAGGGTGATCGCCGCGCACGGCACGATGATCTTCACCTTGCAGATCTGCGACAGATCGGCCGACAGCGCGGCCAGCACGTCGGTGTTGACCAGGTTCTCGGACGGGTCAAGCGACACGGTGACGTTTGTTTCGGCCGAACCGATCAGGTCCACCGACAGCCCGTGCTTCTTGAACAGCCCGAACACGTCGGCGAGGAAGCCCACCTGCTGCCACATGCCGATGCCTTCCATGGACACCAGCACGATGCCGTTGCGGCGGCTGATCGCCTTCACCCCCGGCACCAGCGCGGCATTGCCGTCGATGCTGGTGCCCGGCAGTTCCGGGCGCTCGGTGTCCAGGATGGCCATCGGCACGCCGGCGTCGCGGCACGGCTTGATCGAGCGCGGGTGCAGCACTTTGGCGCCGGTGGTGGCGATTTCCTGTGCTTCGTAATAGTCCAGCCGGGTCAGCAGGCGCGCATCGGGCACGTCGCGCGGATTGGCGCTGAACATGCCCGGCACGTCGGTCCAGATTTCCACGCGGCTGGCACCCAGCAGCGCACCGAAGTACGCCGCCGAGGTGTCCGAGCCGCCGCGGCCGAGGATGGCGGTACCGCCATCGGCGTGGCGCGAGATGAAGCCCTGGGTGATCAGCATGCGCGTGGGCTGGGCGCGGAAACGCGCGGCCCAGTCGGCATCGGCACGCCACTGGCAGTTCACCGACAACCGCTGCGACCAGTCGCTCTGGTTGGGCTGCGGCGGCAGCGCATCCAGCCACTGCCGCGCGTCCATCCAGCCGAAGTCCAGGCCGCTGGCATGCAGGTACGCCGCGCCCACGGTGGAGGACAGCAGCTCGCCCTGGCCCAGCACATCGGCCTGCCAGTCCAGCGGGCGGCTGGCCGCGCGCGGGTCATCGAGCAGTCCGGACAACCCGGCCAGGCGTTCATCCAGCGCGGTGGCGTCCAGCCCCAGCTCGCCCAGGAACTCGCGGTGGCGGGCCACCAGCGCGTCCACGCGGGCACGGCTGTCGGCGGCGCCGTCGGCAATGGCGGTCAGTTCGTTGGTGACCCCGGACAGCGCCGACACCACCACCAGCACGCGCGCGCCGGTCTCCTCCGCACGTTTTTTCGCCAGCTTCCCGATCGTGTCCCAGCGGTGACGACGCGACACGGAGGTGCCGCCGAACTTCAGTACGATCCAACGATCGACAAGGGGGGAAGCTGACATGGAAGTAAAGAGGGTTTCGTAGTGAGGGGGGATTCGCCCGGCACACCGGCCGAACTCCCGATTCTATGCCAAGCCCGGCCCCGGCAGGGCCTGCGCGGGCACCTTGGGTGCCCCGAAACCGGGCCCGGGGCCGTCCCGGATTGGTAAGCTGCCCGACCGTTTCGCAGACCCTGACGCCATGACTTCCCGCCGTTTCCTGCAGTTGGACGTGTTTTCCCCTTACCCCGGCGCCGGCAACCCCCTGGCGGTGGTGCTGGACGCCGAAGGCCTGGACGAGGCGGCGATGCAGGCCATCGCGCGCTGGACCCGGCTGCCGGAGACCACCTTCGTGTTCGCAGCAGAGGCGCCCGGCAGCAGCTACCGCCTGCGCATGTTCAGCCCGCAGAAGGAAGTCCCCTTCGCCGGCCACCCCAGCGTGGGCACCGCGCACGCGGTGCTGGAGGAAGCGGTGGCCGCGCCGGTGGACGGCGTGCTGGTCCAGGACGGCATTGCCGGCACGCTGCCCTTGCAGGTGGACGGCACGGGCGCGGCCCGCACCATCGCCATCCGCACCCCGCGCGCCAGCGTGGCCGAGGTGGCACAGCCGGGCGACCCGCGCCTGCAGGCCGCACTGGCCGGCTGGGCGCTGGGCGCGTTGCCGCCGGCGCGCATGGCCGGTGGACGCAGCTGGTGGGTGGTGGAACTGCGCGATGAGGCCACCCTGCGTGCGCTGCGGCCCGACTGGGACGCAATTGCCGCACTGGCCGAAAGCACCGACAGCATGGGTGTGTTCGCCTATGCGCGCAGCACCGGCGAGTCGTGGGACCTGGCGGTGCGGGCGTTCGTCGGCAATGGTCGCCGCTTCGAGGACGCCGCCTCCGGGGCCGCCAACGCGGTGCTCGCCGCGTGGCTGGACACCCGCAATGCGCTGCCCGGCGAAGGGCGCCGCTACGTGGTGAGCCAGGGTCGCGAAGTGGGCCACGACGCGCGGCTCAGCCTGTATATCGATGCCGACGGGGATGTGTGGTCGGGCGGCCAGGTGCAGACCGTGATCCGCGGCACACTGGACTGGTAGAACCGGCCGCGGCCTGCCCTACGGGTACCGCCGCCCTGCGGGTGCCGGCCATTGGCCGGCACCCCTGAAGCAGCCGTTGGGCGTTTACGCCAGCTCGGCTTCCATGCTGATCGGCACTGCGCTCAGCGCCTTGGACACCGGGCAGTTCTGCTTGGCGTCATCGGCGATCGCCCGGAACTGGGTGGCGTCGATGTTGGGCACCACGGCCTTCACCTTCAAGGTGATCTGCGACAGCTGCGGGCCGCCTTCCATGGAAAGATCCACCTTGGCTTCGGTATCCAGCGAGGTCGGCACGAACCCGGCCTCGGTGAGCTTGGCCGACAGCGCCATGGTGAAGCAGCCGGCGTGCGCGGCGGCGATCAGTTCTTCGGGGTTGGTGCCCTTCTCATCGCCAAAGCGGCTGCTGAAGGCATACCGGGTCTTGTCCAGCAGGCCGCTCTGCGGCGTGCTCAATTGTCCCTTGCCTGTCTTGAGGTCACCTTCCCAGTGCGCGGTGGCATGACGCGAAATACCCATCGGTGTGTCTCCTGCGGATGAATGGCAGGTCCAGCATGGACGAGGCGGCGTTAGCACGGCGTCGGTCCGGCGGCCGCGCCCACGCCGGGCGCTGACCCAGGCCCCGCCGCCGCACCACACGGCAACAGGAAAACCGCTGTTTTCAAGGGGTTTTGGCGGTAGCGGCAGGCCGCCAGGCGATCCTGACCGACGCCACAGGACCGACCGTCGGCCCTGTTTTTCGGGCATGTGCTGATGCACTGCAGTAACCGGCAGGCAGGAAATCGCGAACTTTTATGCGATTGCCTATTGGCGGCGCCGCCTGGTTGGCCTACATTTCGCTTGCCGACCGGGTTCGGCGCGACCAAACAACCAACCGTTCACGGAACAGGAAACCATGGCAAAGACCGCTAAGAAGGCTGCCCCGAAGAAGGCAGTAAAGAAAGTCGCTACCAAGGCAGCCGCCAAGCCGGCCGCTCCCAAGCCGATCAAGGACGTACTGAGCAAGTCTGGTCTGGTTGCACACATCGTTGAAACGTCCGGCGTTGTCGCCAAGGACGTGCGCGCCGTGCTCGCCTCGCTGGAAGGCGCCGTCGCCGCTTCGGTGCACAAGAAGGGCGCGGGCAGCTTCACCCTGCCGGGCCTGCTGAAGATCACCACCGTCAGCGTTGCGGCCAAGCCGAAGCGCAAGGGGATCAATCCGTTCACCAAGGAAGAGCAGTGGTTTGCCGCCAAGCCGGCTTCCACCAAGCTGAAGGTGCGTCCGCTCAAGAAGCTCAAGGACGCTGCGCTCTAACCAGCGCGTTTCCTGCAGCACCCGAACGGGACGGCCTTGGCCGTCCCGTTCTTTTTTGGCGTCTTTCGTTTGGGAACACTCAGCTGGAATGGCGCCAGAACCAGCGCGGCTAGTGCGGACGGTACCGTGTGTGGGCAGATGCGGAGGGATGGGCGGGACACGGAAACGCAGAGCGTTCACTGCATTCGCAAACAAATCTCTTTGGGGCTCACCTATCCCGGCTCTGTCCCGATGCAGGCAACAGCGCCAACCGTCTGTCTTCCCCGGCGAGGAGACAAACAAGCGGTCTTTGCCCCCCCCTCGCACGCAGCGAAACACAGCGTTGCCAATTGGGGCACACCGTCCCGCATGCCGCGCAAACGCTGCGCCCACGGCCATCTCCGGCCGCGTGCGCCGGCGTGGAACGCACACGGTGGAACACTGCGTGCGGCGGCGCCCGTCGCCCCCGGCCACGGGCACGCCTATGGTGGGTTCGTCCCCCCAACACCTGCCGCCATGACCAGCCCCTCCCAGCGCTACCGCATTACCGTCACCCCGATCGAGAAGGACGGGTTGCAGTGCAGCGGACGCTGCACGATCGAACTGGAACACCGCGCGCAGCAGGACTGGATGCGCCTGCTGGAAATCGCGCGGCGCCAGACCGGCCTGAGCGGTGACGAGCGTGCCGCCGCCATCGTCGCCACCCAGCTGCTGCACGACCTGGCGCGCCGCCACGCACAGGACCCGAGCCACCCGCTGACGGCGCTGCAGCCGCAGCTGGGCGACGTGCTGCAGGCGCTCGAGGCGATCCAGCAGGCACCCTGATCACCGCAACAGGCCGCTACACTCTGCCCTTGCCCGGGGAGAGTCCAATGCGTCGTGCCGTGATCCTGTTGCCGCTGCTCCTGCTGGGTGGGTGTTCCTGCCAGCGCCACGGGGATGACAGCACTCCCCCCCCGGCGCCACCGGCCGCCGATGCACCTACCGCCGCCCCCGATCACGCCCCGGCCGCCGCCACCGCGCTGGCGGCGGCTCCGCTGGCGGCGCTGAGTGCCGTCGCCGCGGGCGCCGATGATGAGAGCACCGTGGTGCGCGACTACTTCAACGCGTTGATGCGGGGCGACCGTGCCACCGCCGACGCGTTCTGGAGCGGCGGGCAGCCGGCCTCGCACGCCGATGACGCGGCGCTGCGCCGCCTAGCCGATCACCCCGAACAAGCCGACGTGCGCTCCCTGCGCATGGACAGCGACCTGCCCATCGCCCGCGACGACGCACAGCCCTCGCGCCTGCGCGAAGTACCGGTGCGGATCCGCGTGGTCACCGGCGAGCGCACGTTGCGGTTCCAGGGCTGGTACCGCCTGCAGCCGCGGGCCGACGGCAGCGGCTGGGAAATCCACGGCGCGTCGCTGCAACCGGTACTGGACTGACCGCCCGGCAACGACAGCGCCACGTCGAGGCGGCGTCCAAGCTGGATTCAGCCGGAAGCGCTATCGTTGGCGTCTCCTCCTTCGCCACGGCCCGCCCCCATGAACGCACGCCCGTTGTTGTCCCGCCTCGCCGCATGCACCGTGCTGATCGCCGCCGCGGTTGGTGCGCAGGCGGCGCCGAGTGTGTCCGGTCGCCAGTTGTCGGTAGGCGCCAGCGACGTGCAGCAGTACCTGGACGGCAGCTTCCCGCGCACCCAGGATGCGCTCGGCGGCCTGATCGCCATGACCATGAGCCACCCGCAGCTGGCGCTGCCGCAGGGCAACCGCCTGGACCTGGGGTTTGATGTGGCCATGGCCACGGCCGGCAGTGCGCCGGCCGCGCTGGGCAAGGTGAAACTGAGCAGTGGCCTGCGCTACGACGCCCAGACCCAGGGCTTCCACCTGGATCAGCCGACCGTGGATGACTTCACCCCGGCCAACAACGGCGGGCGCCTGGATTCGCGCACACGCAGCCTGCTCAATGCCTGGCTGACCGACTACGCGCGCCGCGAGCCGATCTACAAGATCGACCCCACCGTGGCCAGCGTGCTCGGCGCGCTGCAGGTGCAATCGGCGCAGGTGGAGAACGGCAAGCTGGTGGTGACCTTCAACCAGGACCTGGGCAAGCTGGTCCCGGCGGGTATGTTGGGCAAGTGATCCGGTAGGTACCGACCGTTGGTCGGTACGCATCAGGTCGGTACGCACCACGTCGGTACGCACCCCGTCGGTCCCCGCCGCGATCAACCGGCCAATGCCTTGGCCACCGCGTCGGCAAACGCGGGAATGTCATCGGGCTTGCGGCTGGTGATCAGGTTGCCGTCCACCACCACCTCGGCATCGCGCCACTGCGCGCCCGCGTTGGTCAGGTCGGTTTTCAGCGACGGCCACGAGGTGACCGCGCGGCCCTTGGCCAACCCCGATTCCACCAGCAGCCAGGGGCCATGGCAGATCGCCGCGACCGGCTTGCCCGCTGCGCCAAATGCCTTGATGAAGTCCACGGCCTGCGTGTCGATGCGCAGCGTGTCGGGGTTGATCACCCCGCCCGGCAGCACCAGCGCGTGGTACGCATCCGGTTTCGCCGCCGTCAGCGCCTGATCCACCGCCACCGATTCGCCCCAGTCCTTGCCCTTCCAGCCGCGGATCTGGCTGGCATCGCCCGGTGCGATCACCGTCACCGTGGCGCCCCAGCCTTCCAGCAGGCGCTTGGGCTCCTGCAACTCGGACTGTTCAAAACCGTCGGTGGCCAGGATCGCCACCTGCTTGCCGTTGAGTGCGTGTGCCATGGAAAGGCTCCGGTAGAAAGGAGCCTTCAGTCTGCCGCGCCGCGCATTGGGCAACGGTGACCAGCATGTGCAGGCCGCGTGGGCAGTGCCGGCAGCCACCGGCACCCCGCGCACGCCGCCGGATCAGCGCTTGGGCTGCAGCATCGTCCCGGTGCACTTCTTCGACCCGCAGCGGCATTCCCAGATCTTCTTCAGGCGCGCGGTGTGGCGCTCGGCCAGGGTGATGCCGTAGTTGTAGGTCAGCTCGTCGCCCGGCTTGATGTCCTTGATCGCCTCGATGAACACCTTGTCCTCGCGGCGGTTGTCGCCCTCGGCTTCCTCGATCACCGCTTCGCAGTTCGGGTCGCAGCTGTGGTTCAACCAGCGCGCGTCGTTGCCTTTGTAGTTGGCATCGATGACGTAATCGTCGTTCAGGGTGAACAGGAACGTGTGCCCGCTCTCGACATCCCCGGTATCATCGGCATCCACATCGGCGTGGCTGCGCAGCAACCCCTTGTACTGGATGACCCGCTCGCCCTGCTTGATCGGCGCCAGCGCGAACACGCCATTGCCGTGGATGGAGGACTTGCGGGCTTGGATCTTCTTGGGCATGTGGCTGGCCGTTGCGGAAGGTAAGTCCCGATTCTCGCTTAATCTTTGTGATTGCCAAAGCCACGCGACACCCAGCCCCTGCAACGCCTCGCCGGATCGCCCCTGAACGGGGTGGGTTGGATGCCCGCGGAGAAAAGCGTACAATTTCAGTCCGCTTTACGATTCCACCCTCCCCATGCTCCGCGTCACCAAACTCACCGATTACGCCACCGTCGTGCTGACCGTGCTCGCCGCCCGCCCGGGCGAAGTGCTCAGTGCGACCGAACTGGCCGAGTTCGCCAGCCTTGAACCGCCCACCGTCAGCAAGCTGCTCAAGCCGCTGGCCCAGGCCGGGCTGGTCGAAGGCCTGCGCGGCGTGCGCGGCGGTTACCGCCTGACCCGCCCGGCCGAGCAGATCACCCTGTTCGAGATCGTGGAAGCCATGGAGGGCCCGCTGGGGCTGACCGAGTGCGCCCACGAGCACAGCCAGTGCGGGCGCGAGATGCAATGCGGCGCGCGCAGCAGCTGGCGGCTGATCAACGACGTGGTGTCCGAAGCACTGCGCGCGGTCAGCCTGGCGCAGATCCTGCCCCCTCTTCCCCTTGTTGATGCTTCGCGCCGCGTGATCGCGGCCGATGTCGTCTCCTGATCCACAGGCAGCCCCCATGGCCACCGATATCCTCGACACCGTCGCCACCGGCGATACCCCCAACCGCGAGATCCACGAGCAGCTTGGCCGCAAGTATTCGGCCGGCTTCATCACCGATATCGAATCGGACTCGCTGCCGCCTGGCCTGGACGAGGACACCATCCGTGCCCTGTCGGCCAAGAAGGAAGAGCCGGAATGGATGACGCAGTGGCGCCTGGACGCCTACCGCCACTTCCTGACCATGCCGATGCCGAACTGGGCCAAGCTGCAGATCGCCCCGATCGACCTGCAGTCGCTCAGCTACTACTCGGCGCCGAAGGGCCCGAAGTATGCCTCGCTGGACGACGTGCCCAAGGAACTGCTGGACACCTACGACAAGCTGGGCGTGCCGCTGCACGAGCGCGCCAAGCTGGCCGGCGTGGCCGTGGATGCGGTGTTCGATTCGGTCTCGGTGGGCACCACCTTCCGCAAGGAACTGGCCGAGAAGGGCGTGATCTTCTGCTCGATGTCCGAAGCCATCAAGGAGCACCCGGAACTGGTCAAACAGTACCTGGGCACCGTGGTGCCGGTTGGCGACAACTACTTCGCCGCGTTGAATTCGGCGGTGTTCTCCGACGGCAGCTTCGTGTTCATTCCCAAGGGCGTGCGGTGCCCGATGGAACTGAGCACCTACTTCCGCATCAACGCCGGCCACACCGGCCAGTTCGAGCGCACCCTGATCATCTGCGAGGACAAGGCGTACGTGTCCTACCTGGAAGGCTGCACCGCGCCGATGCGCGATGAAAACCAGCTGCACGCCGCGGTGGTCGAGCTGGTGGCGCTGGAAGATGCGGAGATCAAGTATTCCACGGTGCAGAACTGGTACCCGGGCGACGAGAACGGCGTCGGCGGCATCTACAACTTCGTCACCAAGCGTGCCGAATGCCGTGGCGCGCGCAGCAAGGTCACCTGGACCCAGGTGGAAACCGGTTCGGCGATCACCTGGAAGTACCCGTCCTGCGTGCTGCTGGGCGATGACTCGGTGGGCGAGTTCCACTCGGTCGCGCTGACCCATCACCGTCAGCAGGCCGATACCGGCACCAAGATGATCCACATCGGCAAGCGCACCAAGAGCAAGATCGTCAGCAAGGGCATCAGTGCCGGGCGTGGCCAGAACACCTACCGTGGCCTGGTCAAGGTGGACCGCAACGCCGACGGCGCGCGCAACTACACCCAGTGCGACTCGCTGCTGATCGGCAAGACCTCCGGCGCGCACACCTTCCCGTACATCGAGGTCAAGAACCCGAGCGCGACGGTGGAGCACGAGGCAACCACCTCCAAGATCTCCGACGACCAGCTGTTCTATTGCCGCGCGCGCGGCATCGACCAGGAAAACGCGGTGTCGATGATCGTCGATGGCTTCTGCAAGCAGGTCTTCCGCGAGCTGCCGATGGAGTTCGCGGTGGAAGCCAAGAAGCTGCTGGAAGTGTCGCTGGAAGGGTCTGTGGGTTAACCCCACCGCCGCCTTCGTTTGAATTTTTCAGCCACGCATGGCGTGGCGCTACCCCGGATTCGTATCATGCTGAAGATCGACAACCTCCACGCCCGCATCGGCGAGAAAGAAATCCTCAAGGGCCTGTCGCTGGACGTGAAGCCCGGCCAGGTGCACGCCATCATGGGCCCCAACGGCGCCGGCAAGTCCACCCTGGGCAACGTGCTGGCTGGCCGCGACGGCTATGACGTGAGCGAGGGCAGCGTGCAGTTCGAAGGCCGCGATCTGCTCGAGCTGGCGCCGGAAGAACGCGCCGCCGCCGGTCTGTTCCTGGCCTTCCAGTACCCGGTGGAAATCCCCGGCGTCAACAACACCTACTTCCTGCGCGCCGCGCTCAACGCCCAGCGCAAGGCGCGCGGCGAAGAGGAACTGGATTCGATGCAGTTCCTCAAGCTGGTGCGCCAGAAGCTGGCCGTGCTGCACCTGAAGGACGAACTGCTGCACCGGGGCGTCAACGAAGGCTTCTCCGGTGGCGAGAAGAAGCGCAACGAGATCTTCCAGCTGGCCGTGCTTGAACCCAAGCTGGCGATCCTGGATGAAACCGATTCGGGCCTGGACATCGACGCGCTCAAGAGCGTGGCCGACGGCGTCAACGCGCTGCGCTCGCCGGACCGTTCGTTCATCGTCATCACCCACTACCAGCGCTTGCTCGACTACATCAAGCCGGACGTGGTGCACGTGCTGGCCGACGGCAAGATCGTGCAGAGCGGCGGCCCGGAACTGGCCCTGGAACTGGAAGCCCACGGCTACCACTTCCTGAAGGACCGCGTGGTGCCGGAGGCAGCGGTCTGATGAGCGCCCTGCTCGATTCCCTTGCCAGCGGCTTCTGCGGCAGCGACGCGCGCCGCGCCGAACTGGACGCCGCCCTGCAGGCCGGCCTGCCCGGCCCGCGTACCGAAGCCTGGAAGTACACCTCGCTGCGCCAGCTGGAACGCCGCAGCTTCAGCCCGGCGCCCCTGGCCGCCACCGACGTCGATGCCGCGCTGCTGGCCGACATTCCGTCGCCGCGCCTGGTGTTCGTCAACGGCCGTCCGTCGCAGGCACTGAGCGATGTGGCCGCGCTGCCGGCCGGCATCCAGCTGCAGACCCTGTCCTCGGCGCTGGCCGCCGGCGACGAAGCCCTGCGCTTTCTCGGCCGCCGTTTCGAGCGCAGCGACGAAGTGTTCGCCCGCCTCAACGCCGCCCTCGCCGATGAAGGCGTGGTGGTGCGCGTGGAAGACGGCGCACAGGTCGAACTGCCGCTGCAGCTGGTCTTCATCAGCGTGGCCGGCGAGACCGACCTGGCCTGGCACCATCGCCACCTGATCGAACTGCGCGCCGGTGCCGCGCTCGGCGTGGTCGAACACCACCTGCATGTGGGCGATGCCGCGCACCTGGGCAACACCCTGGTGCACGTGCACCTAGCCCAGGACGCCGTGCTCTCGCACGCCCGCGTGCAGGCCGACAGCGGTCGCGCCACTACCCTGCTGCGCACCGACGCCGTGCTCGCACGTAACGCGCAGTACCGCCGCATCGACCTGGAACTGGGCGCCGCATTGAGCCGCCACGAGCTCAACGTGCGCCTGGAAGGCGACAACGCCCAGCTCACCGCCAACGGCGTGTTGCTGGGCAATGGCCGCCGCCATATCGATACCCGCCTGGGCATCGAGCACATCGCGCGCGACACCAGCTCGCAGATGCTGTGGCGTGGCGTGGCGGCCAACCGCAGCCGCGTGGTGTTCCATGGTGGCATCCACATCCGCGCCGGCGCCGATGGCACCGATGCCAACCTGTCCAACAAGAACCTGCTGCTGTCGGCCGACGCCGAGATCGATACCCAGCCCACGCTGGTGATCGACGCCGACGAAGTGAAGGCCGCCCACGGTGCCACCGTCGGCCAGCTCGATGCCAACGCCCTGTTCTACCTGCGCTCGCGCGGGTTGGCCGCCGACCAGGCCCAGCAGCTGCTCAGTGCGGCGTTCTGCCATGAACCGCTGAACGCGCTGGACGCCCGCCTGACCGAACAGCTGCGCCGCCAGCTCGACATCGCCCTGGCCCAGGCAGGCGTGGCATGAACCTCTCCACCGCGCGCCCGGCCCCCGATACCGCGGTGGCCCCGGACTGGGACCGCGTCCGCCTGGACTTCCCGCTGTTGATGCGCGAAGTGCACGGCAAGCCGCTGGTGTACTTCGACAATGCCAACACCGGCCAGAAGCCGGTGCAGGTCATTGGCGCGGTGGATGAGTTCTACCGCCGCTACAACGCCAACGTGAGCCGCGCGGTGCACGCGCTGGGCACCGAGGCCACCGATGCCTACGAAGGCGCGCGCACCAAGCTGGCGCGCTTCCTCAACGTGCGCGCCAGCGAACTGGTGCTGTGCAGCGGCACCACCTTCGCGCTCAACCTGGTGGCCTATTCGTGGGCCCTGCCGCGGTTGAAGGCCGGCGATGTGATCCTGGTGTCGCGCATGGAGCACCATGCCAACATCGTGCCGTGGCAGCTGGTGGCCGAGCGCACCGGCGCCACGATCCGCGTGGCCGAAATCACCCCCGACGGCGCGCTCGACCTGGACGCGCTGCGGCGTGCGATGACCGCCGAGGTCAAGCTGCTTGCCGTGGCGCACGTGTCCAACGTGCTGGGCACGGTGAACCCGGTCCGCGAGATCTGCCGGGAAGCGCGCAAGCGCGGCATCATCACCGTGGTCGACGGCTCGCAGGCCGTACCGCACCGCAAGGTGGACGTGGCCGCGATCGGTTGCGACTTCTATGCCATCACCGGCCACAAGATGTGCGGCCCCACCGGCACCGGCGCACTGTGGGCACGCCGCGAGCACCTCGACGCGATGCCGCCGTTCATCGGTGGCGGCGAGATGATCAAGGAAGTGAGCTTCGAGGGCACCGTGTTCAACGATGCCCCGCACAAGTTCGAAGCCGGCACCCCGAACATCGCCGGTTTCATCGGCCTGGGCGTGGCGGTGGACTACCTTGAATCGCTCGGCCTGGACCACGTGGAAACCCGCGAAACCGAGCTGCTGGCGCACTTCAACGAAGAACTGGGCAAGATCGACGGCCTGCGCATCTTCGGCACCACGCCGGACAAAGCGGCGGTGGTGTCGTTCCTGATCGAGGGTGCCCACTCGCACGACCTGGCCACCCTGCTGGACCTGGAGGGCGTGGCCGTGCGGTCGGGCCAGCATTGCGCGCACCCGCTGCTGCAGTACTACGGGGTGGCGGCGACCTGCCGTGCGTCGCTGGCGTTCTACAACACGCATGACGAGATCGAGCGCTTCATCGTGGCGTTGAACAAGGTGCGGAAGCTGCTGGGCTGACAGCAACCGACGCTTGGCGATCCCGGAACGCCGCGAGAGATCGCGGCGTTCTGCGTTCAGGCGCTCCCGGTGGCCCCACGTTCGCTCCGGGCAGCGTAGCCCAACGCGCGCCCACCGGCAGCCCAACAATGCGATAATGCGAACACTTCTCATTTCCGCACTTGGCGATGTCGTCTCCCCTCCTTCGCACGGGCCAGCCGCACCTCGGTCCGCCGTGGTCGCCCCGCCTGCCGGCGTTCGGCGAACGCCATGCGCGTGCCCTGGCGGCCGGCATCACAGCGTTGGCCCATGTGGGCGTCTTCGTTGCCCTGCTCTGGACACAGACCTATTCGCCCGCCAACCTGCCCCCACCGCTGGCCGAGCGCACCCAGCTGATCCTGCTGCCGCCGCGTGCGCCCGAAGTGCCGTTGGAAGAGATCGTCGCGCCCACGCCCAGCACCGCCGCATCGGTGGCCAAACAGAAGCCCGAACCGCCACGCCCGCTGCCGCAGACACCGCCACGCGCCACCGCCAACTGGGTCATTCCGCCGCCCACGCCACCGCAGCCCACCCCCGATTCACCCGCGCCCCAGCAGCAGGAGGCCTCGGTTGCCGCCGCACCGCCCAGCCCGCCGCTGCCGGCCGGCCCCAGCGAAGCCACGCCCGGCCGCGACAGCTGGGAGGGCCGGGTAATGGCGCGCCTGGAGCGCTTCCGGCGTTACCCCAACGCCGCCCGCGCGCGTCGCCAGGAAGGCATCACCCAGCTGCGGGTCAGCGTGGCCCGCGACGGCAGCCTGCTGGCGCTCTCGCTGGAAGCCACCTCCGGCTTCCCGCTGCTGGACCAAGCCGCGCTGGAAACCTTCCGCCGCGCCGCGCCGTTGCCCAAGGTGCCGGAAGAGCGCCCGGCACCGGTGGAGCTGTCGTTCCCGGTGGAGTTTTTCATGCGCTGAAGCGCGTACCGGCCAACGGCCGGTACCTACCCGGCGCCGCGCTCCCCGCCTAGAATGGGCGCATGAGCACCCTGACCTTCCGCGCGGCCACTGCCGCCGACATCCCCGCCCTGATCACCCTGGTCACCTCGGCCTACCGCGGCGACGCCAGCCGCGCCGGCTGGACCACCGAAGCCGACCTGCTGGACGGCGCCCGTATCGACGCGCAGGGCCTGCAGGCCGACCTGGCCAAGCCGCGTTCGACCATCCTGCTGGCTGAGCGCGATGGCCACCTGCTGGCCTGCGCGCACGTGGCCGACGACAACGGCAAGGGCTATTTCGGCATGTTCTCGGTCGACCCCGCCCAGCAGGGTGGCGGCATCGGCAAGCAGATGATGGACGCTGCCGAGGCCCACGCCGCCCGCGAATGGGGCGTGTCGGTGATGCAGATGACCGTGATCGACGTGCGCGAGGAGCTGATCGCCTTCTACGAGCGCCGTGGCTACGCGCGCACCGGCATCAAGAAGCCGTTCCCGTATGGCGATGAGCGCTTCGGCATCCCCAAGCGCGACGACCTGCGCTTTGAGATCCTGGAAAAGCCGCTGGTGGTCCCGGCGTGAGCGACACCTGGACCTTCGTCTGCGCCAGCGCCGACCTGCTGCCGGGCGAGATGAAAAGCACCTTCGACGAGGTCACCGGTACCCCGATCGTGGTGTTCAACCTGGACGGCGAGCTGTACGCCCTGGAAGACCAGTGCACCCACGACGAGTTCGAGCTGTCCTCGGGCACCTTTGACACCGCCGAGGCCAGCATCGAATGCGTGCTGCATGGCGCCCGTTTCGACATCCGCGATGGCCGCGCCCTGTGCGCCCCGGCCTATTCGCCGGTGGCCAGGTTCCCGGTCAAGCGCGAACACGACGGGGTCTGGGCCCGCGACGACCGCGACTGAACAGCGGCGTTTTGAAAATGGGAATTACTACCATTACCATGTGCGCCGCGGCCGCCCGGCCGCGCCTGCCTGGTAAACCGTGTCCGCCACCCGTTCCGCCCTCGGTGTTGCTGCCCTGTGGGCCACGCTCTGCGTGGTGCTGCTGGCCGCCGGCTGGCTGAGCGGCGCACGCGCCAGCATCCCGCTGGCACCGCCGACCGTGGCGCTGTCCGCGCTGTCCCTGTCGCCGGTCGATGCCACCGCCACGCTGCCGCAGACACCGGTCCCCTGCCCCGAACCCCCGGCCAGTGAACAGGCCGCCACCACCGAAGGCGGCGCCGATCCTGACACCAGCGCCGCGGGGGTGACCCTGCGCCTGCGCCGCACCGCCTGGGTGGCGGTGGTGCCGCTGTGGCCGGCCGATGCGCTGCGCTGGCAGCGGATGGAACCGTCGCTGCGGCTCAACCCCGGCCACGCCCCTCCCCACGCCTGATCCCGCTGCCACGCACCGCGTGGTGGCCCTGCCCTGCCTGCGCGTCGCGCAGCCAGCGGCCGCGCCTGTTCGCCCTGCCCTGCCCCGCCTGCACCGCCGATCGGCCCGCCAGATCGCTGCATGCCCCTGCTGCCTACCTTCGCCCTTCTGGACCGTCCTCCATGATCAAGAGCCGCAAGCACTCTCCCTCTTCGCGCAGCGCCGCCTGCCTGGCCACCGCCGGCCTGGTCACCGGCCTGGGCCTGGCCGCGCTGCCCGTCACAGCCCTTGCCCAGTCCAGCACCGCCACGCCGCAGACCCTGGACCAGGTGCACGTGCTCGGGGTGCGCGGCTACAAGGCCGACAAGGTCGCCTCGCCCAAGTTCACCCAGTCGCTGCAGGACACGCCGCAGACCATCCAGGTGATCACCGCCGACCTGTTCAATCAGCAGGGTGCCACCACGCTGACCGATGCACTGCGCAACAGTCCAGGTGTGGGGACGTTCTACGTGGGCGAGAACGGCAACACCAATACCGGCGACAGCATTTTCATGCGCGGCTTCGACACCTCCAGCAGCATCTTCGTGGATGGCGTGCGCGACATCGGCTCGATCTCGCGCGATGTGTTCAATACCGAACAGGTGGAAGTGGCCAAGGGACCGGCCGGTACCGACAACGGCCGTTCCGCCCCCACCGGCGCGATCAATATGGTGAGCAAGCAGGCCACCCTGCATGACACGGTGTCCGGCACCGTCTCGGCCGGTACCGACAGCCAGGCGCGCACCACCGCCGACTGGAACCAGACCCTGGGCGCTACCAGCGCGCTGCGGCTCAATGCCATGTGGCAGGACAACGACCAGCCCGGCCGCGACCACGTCAACAACAGCCGCTGGGGCATCGCCCCGTCGCTCGCGTTCGGCCTGGGCACCGCCACGCGCTACTACCTGAACCTGCTTTACGTGGAACAGGACAACGTGCCCGACGGCGGCGTGCCCACCCTGGGCCTGCCGGGCTGGACGCCGCAGCCCACGCTGGAGCAGCTGGCCGGCCACCCGGTGGACCCGGAGAACTTCTACGGTACCCGCGCCGACCACGACGACGTCACCGCGAAGATGGCCACGTTCCGCATCGAGCACGACGTCAACGACAACGTGCGCCTGACCAACACCGCACGCTGGGGCCGCACCGACCAGGACTACATGCTGACCGCCTTCATGGGCACCGGCACCCGCGGTGCCAATGGCGCGGCGACCGGCAACATCCGCTACACCTCTGCCGCCGACCTGGGCAGCTACACCCTCGCGCGCAGCTTGCCGACCTTCAAGGACCAGCAGAACACCATCCTTACCGACCAGCTCAACCTGCGCGCCGACTTCGCCACCGGTGCGGTCGCGCACAACCTGAGCACCGGCCTGGAGTTCACTCGCGAAGAACTGAAGAGTTTCGGGCAGGCCGCCACCGGCGGCAGCGTGTGGTCCGCGGCCAACCTGTACGCACCGGACTGGAACGCCACCGGCCTGACCTGGGCCCACAACGGCGCCGACAGCCATGGCAAGACCACGACGTCGTCGGCGTACCTGTTTGACACGCTCACCATCGGCGAGAGCTTCCTGCTCACCGCCGGCCTGCGTGCAGACCACTACAAGACCGACTACCAGAGCGCGTCGGTCTGCGGTGGGCGCGGCCCCGCCTGTGGCAGCAATCCGGTCGGCACGGTGATCCGCAATCCGTCGCTGGCGCAGTCGGACACCCTGCTCAACTGGAAAGTCGGCGCGGTGTACAAGGTCGATGACCTGGTCAGCCTGTATGCCAACTACGCCATCTCGCAGCAGCCTCCCGGTGGCAGCAATTTCCAGCTGAGCACTTCGGCCAGCAGCGCCGACAATCCCAGCCTGGATCCGCAGAAGGCAAAGACCTTCGAGGTGGGCACCAAGTGGAGCTTCCTGGACGACGCACTGGCCTTGAACGTGGCGCTGTTCAAGACCGAAGTCAGCAACGAGATCAACACCCAGGTGCTCGATGACGCCGGCAACCCCACCCAGACCGGCAAGAAGTCGGTGCAGGGCATCGAGGTGTCCACGGTGGGTCGCATCACCGACAACTGGTCGGTGAGCGCCGGCTACAGCCACCTCGATACCGACGTGGAGGAAGGCGCCAACGTTGCCGCCGACGGCACCCGCAACCTGACCTACACGCCGGGCGATACCTTCACCAGCTGGACCAGCTACACCTTCCCGTTCGGCCTGACCCTGGGCGGTGGCGCCCGGTATGCCGGCCAGATGCACCGCGGTACCGATGGCGCGGTGGGCACCCCGGCATTCACCAAGTCCTACACGGTCTACGATGCGGTCGCCTCGTACACCATCAACCCGCACCTGGTGGTGCGCTTGAACGCCTACAACCTGTTCGACAAGCAGTACGTGGCTGCGATCAACAAGAGCGGGTACCGTTACACCCCGGGCGCACCGCGCTCGTTCCTGCTCAGCGCCGACTACCGCTTCTGATGCGTGGGCGGCGCGGGGAGGTTCCCCGCGCCGCGTAGAGGATCCCGCCATGCTGCTGCATGTTCCCAACGTACTGTCCGCCGATGAACTGGCCCATCTGCAGCGCGCGCTTGCGGCGGCGGACTGGGCCGATGGCCGCGAAACGGTGGGGGCACAGGGCGCGCAGGTCAAGCGCAACCAGCAACTGCCCGATGCCTCGCCCCTGAAGGCCGAACTGGGGCAGGTGGTGCTGGCGGCGCTGGAGCGGCATCCGCTGTTCTTTGCCGCCGCGCTGCCGCTGCGGATCCTGCCCCCGCGCTTCAACCGCTACCAGGGCGGCGGCGAATACGGCCTGCATGTCGATGGGGCGGTGATGATCACCGGCCACGGCGAGCAGCGTGCCCACCTGCGCTCGGATGTGTCCTGCACCTTGTTCCTGAGCCCGCCGGAGGCCTATGACGGCGGCGAACTGGTGGTCAGCGACACCTATGGCGAGCACGAGGTGAAACTGCCTGCCGGCGATCTGGTGGTCTACCCGTCAAGCAGCCTGCACCGGGTCAACGCGGTGACACGCGGTGCCCGGCTTGCCTCGTTCTTCTGGGTACAGAGCATGGTCCGCGATGACAGCGCGCGGCGCATGCTGCTGGAGATGGACAGCGCCATCGAGACGCTGCGCACCGGCGGTGCCGACGCGGCCGCCGTGCTGCAGCTCACCGGCGTGTATCACAACCTGCTGCGCCGCTGGAGCGAGGTCTGATCGTACCGGGGCCTGTCCTGCGGCGGGTGCATCACCCTCAATCGCAAATCATTCCCATTTGCACCCGGGAACGTATCTCACTACAATCCCGGCGCGTTGCGTCCCGAAACTCCGGGCCGCCGTAGACCGGACACCCCCCGCTTGCGCCACCCGCACCGCCACCGCAGCTTCGCCCCCGCCATGCGCGGGCAGCGTCCGGCGTTGGCGAGCGTGCTGGCCTGGCTGGCCCTGGTGGCGATGCTGCTCACCGGCCTGCCGGTGCTGGAGCACGCCGTACCGGGCAGCAGCGCCATCGTGCTGCAGATGCCGGTGGAAGAACGCCCCGCCGGCGGCGGCGAAACCGCCGCGCAGGAAGACGCACCGGCCAAGCTGCGCCGGGTGGCCAGCGCCCGGGCGTCAAGCACGCCGCTGCCGCCGTTGCCCGAACCGGTGGATGCACTGGGCGCGCTGATGGCCACCATGATCGTGCTGCCGCCGCAGGTATCGCCGTCTGTTGATTCGGCACCGGCCACGCCGTTGCCGTCGGCCCCGGGGCTGCGCGTGCAGCGCGGCCAGGCGCCACCGCAGGGCTGATCCCGCGCATCGCCTGCGGCGCCAACGCGCCGTCGATGCCGATCACCGCCTGTCTGCCCGCCCTGCGGGCCCCTTCCTGATCTGTGGTGCGTGGCGTGGCCTGCTGGCCGCGCCCGCGCGCGTCCGTCTGCTTTCCTTCGAGGTTATTGCCATGGCCCAGCGCCAGCGTCGTCATACGTCCCTTTCCCGTTGTTCGCTGAGCATCGCCCTGCTCGGCGCGCTCAGTGCCCCGGCCTTCGCCAACGGTGCCGCTGCCGGCTCGCCGACCACCCTGGACAAGGTGGTGGTCACCGCCGCCGGCTTCGAGCAGAAGATCACTGACGCCCCGGCCAGCATCAGCGTGGTCAGCCGCGAAGAACTGAGCAAGCGCCCGTACACCAGCCTGGTGGATGCGCTGCGCGACGTGGAAGGCATCGACGTGGGCATGGAAACCACCGACAAGAACGGCCGCGCCACCATTTCCATGCGCGGCATGCCGTCCGAATACACCCTGGTGCTGATCGACGGCCGCCGCCAGAGCAACGTGGGCCAGCTGTACCCGAACAACTTCGGCGGCGGCCAGTTTGCCTACCTGCCGCCGCTGGATGCCATCGAGCGCATCGAAGTGGTGCGTGGCCCGATGTCCACCCTGTATGGCTCGGACGCGATGGGCGGGGTGATCAACATCATCACCCGGCGCAACCAGGACAGCTGGCACGGCTCGGTCACCCAGGGCTTCACCGTGCAGCAGGACGACCAGTTCGGCGATGCGCGCACCACCGATGTGTACCTGACCGGCCCGTTGCTCAAGGACCGCCTGGCCCTGGCGGTGCGCGGCAGCTACTACGACGCCAAGGCGTCCAACCCGGAGTGGGATGACCTGCCGCTGCCGGACGGCACGCTGTGGGAGCGCAGCATCGGCTTCGGCGGTGGCGGCAAGGCGGTGGCCAACACCAACTGGAATACCGGCCTGCGCTTGAACTGGACGATCAACGACGACCACGACCTGAGCCTGGACTACGACGTCTCGCGCCAGAAGTACGACAACAGCGAAGGCCAGACCGGCACCCTGGACAGCGCCGCCAGCCTGTGGCGCGTGGGCAACGCGACCATTCCCAATCCGAACGGCAGCGGCACGGTCACCCGCCGCGTGGTGCAGCCGCGCGTGGGCTACACCGCCTACCAGCGCTATGAGCGCGACCAGCTGGCGCTGAGCCACCAGGGCCGCTACAGCTTCGGTACCTGGCAGACCACGCTGACGCACACCACCAGCAACAACCTGGGCCGTTCGCTGCCGCTGACCTTGGACGAGCGCGCGGACCTGCAGACGCTGTGGAACGATGTGTGCGCACGCACCGGCGCGGCGGCCAACTGCGCCGCAGGGCGTGGCAATGCGCTGACCGCCCTGAACGCCAGCGAGCAGGCCCGCCTGCAGGCGTTCCTGCCGCGCCCGCTGCGCACGATGGAGCTGGAAGGCTACGTGCTGGACACGATGCTCGACATGACCTTCGGCGCGCACAAGCTGACCGTGGGTGGCCAGTACAACGACACCGACATGGTGGACGGCGTGTTCGGCATGGACGGCGCCGGCTACCGTGACAACGTCAAGCAGCAGCACCGGATGTGGTCGGTGTTCGCCGAGGACAACTGGTCGCTGACCGACACGCTGACCGCCACGGTGGGCGTGCGCTACGACGACCACAACATCTTCGGCAGCCACGTCAGCCCGCGCGGGTATCTGGTGTGGAACGCCAGCGACGCGTGGACGATCAAGGGCGGGGTGAGCACCGGCTACAAGACCCCGCGCCCGGACCAGCTGTTCCCGGGCGTGACCGGGTTCGGCGGCCAGGGCGTGCTGCCGCTGGTGGGTTCGCCGAACCTGCAGCCGGAAACCAGCACCAACTATGAGGTGGCGGCGTACTACGCAGGCAGCGACTGGGGCTTCAACGTCACCGGGTTCCTCAACAAGTTCGACGACAAGATCGCCAGCGGCGGCACGTTCCCGAACTGCGAAGTGGCCCCGGCCGGCAGCGGGTACTGCGTGGACGTGGGCCCGGGCTGGGCAGCGCTGGGCTACAGCACCTTCAGCCAGAGCGTGAACATCGACAAGGCCGAAACGCGCGGTGTCGAGGCGGCGGCCTACGTGGACCTGCTGGACAGCCTGCAGTTGCGCGGCAACTACACCTACACCACGTCCGAGCAGACCAGCGGCGTGGACAAGGGCAAGCCGGTGGGCGGCACGACCACGCCGGCCCGGCACATGGCCAATGCCAGCCTGAACTGGCAGCTCAACGATGCGGTCAGTCTGTCGCTGATCGGCGAAGGCCGCTACGACCGCTACCGCGACACGCTGGTGGGCAACGTGGGCGGGGTGAGCACGTCGCAGGTGCGCTACTACGAGCACTACACGATCTTCCACCTGGGCGGCAGCTGGAACATCAACCGCTGGCTGACGCTCAATGCGCGGGTGAACAACCTGTTCGACAAGGACTTCGTGTCGCAGTCGTGCGTGTTGATCAGCGACAGCGAATACAACTGCGTGGACGACTACGCGACCAAGGACCAGCGCCGCAGCTACTGGATGTCGTTGAACGCGAAGTTCTGAGGAACAAGTGCGTCGGGGCTTTTTTGGGTCTATGGCTGAGTCGGTGGGGGTGGGGTTGCGGGGCACGCTGCAAGTACGTCCGTGTAAGCTCCGTCGCCGCATCCATGCGGCTCAGGGCCCCGCAACCCCACCCCCACCGACCCCCGACAGTTGGTCGGGGCCCCGGCGCAGTCAAGGGCGGGGGAGCAAGAGCAAGAGCAACAGCAAGAGCAACAGCAAGTGCAACAGCAAGTGCAACAGCAAGTGCAACAGCAAGTGCAACAGCAAGTGCAACAGCAAGTGCAACAGCAAGTGCAACAGCAAGTGCAACAGCAGCCGAGCAACGCTCGGCTCTACCGGATCGGGGCCTGGTTTTTGCCGAGCCATGCTCGGCACCCCTTCTCCAAAAAACGGCCAACAGCCCGCTCTTCCCCTGCGCACCGACATTCTGTCCACGGGACGGCGGGTATGGGTTCGCGGGACCCTCCACTGCATGGATGCGGTGGCGGAGCCTACAAGGGTGAGGGCGCATTGCTTGCGAGGCATCGCCTCGCATGCGCCCGAACGCACAGCCGCCAGCGGCTGGGCAGGGCCGCGGAGCGGGACTTGCGGCGTGTCCCGTGAACCCATACCCGCCGTCACGCCCCGGCAGACCACAGTGCTGCTTTGCTTGAAAGCTTTGAGCTTTGGCCAAAACCACCCACAAATTGCGAACCATTCTCATCAATGGTGTAATTCGCCATTCGATCAAAGTCCACCCCCAGTGCCCACTCCAACCTCCAGCGTGCAGCAGCAACAAAGTCGTGGCTTCTGGCTGCGCACCCTGCACCAGTGGCACTGGATCAGCTCGGCCGTCTGCCTCATCGGCATGCTGCTGTTTGCCGCCACCGGCATCACCCTCAACCACGCCGCCAGGATCGAAGCCACCCCGCAGGTCGTCAACCGCCAGCTGGACCTGCCCGCCGACCTGCTCGCCACGCTCGGCGACCGCGCCGACGGCAACGCGCCCCTGCCCCGTGCCGCCGCCCGCTGGCTCGATGCCCAACTGCATATCGCCATTGGCCGCCGCCCCGCCGAATGGTCCGATGGCGAAATCTACCTCTCCATGCCCAGCCCCGGCGGTGACGCCTGGCTCAGCATCGACCGCGACAGTGGCGCCGTCGAATACGAAGCCACCACCCGCGGCTGGGTCTCCTACTTCAACGACCTCCACAAAGGCCGCAACGCCGGACCCGCCTGGGGCTGGTTCCTCGACGTGTTCGCTGCCGCCTGCCTGGTCTTCTGCATCACCGGCCTGTTCCTGCTCCACCTGCATGCCCGCCAGCGGCGCATGACCTGGCCCCTGGTCGGCCTCGGCCTGATGATCCCCCTGCTCATCGCCCTCATCCTCATCCACTGATCGCCCCCACGGAGCCGCACCATGCGCGTCACCCTGACCATCGCCCTGAGCGGCCTGCTCGCCACCAGCCCCGCCTACGCCGCCACCCTCGACATCAACGTCGAAGTGCCCAAGCTCACCGTCGCCGAATATCACCGCCCCTACGTCGCCGTGTGGCTGGAAGGCGCCGACCAGAAAGTGGCCGCCAACCTCTCGGTCTGGTACCAGCAGACCGGCAACAGCGAAGGCCATGGCACCAAGTGGCTGCCCGACCTGCGCCAGTGGTGGCGCAAGAGCGGCCGCACCCTGGACGTGCCCGTCGACGGCGTCACCGGCCCCACCCGCCCCGCCGGCAAGCAGGCCCTGTCGTTCAACGACAAGCAGCCCGCGCTGAAGGCCCTGGCCCCCGGCAACTACACCCTCGTGGTCGAAGCCGTGCGCGAAGTCGGTGGCCGCGAACTGCTCAAAATCCCCTTCACCTGGCCGGTCACCACCGCCCAGAACGGCAAGGCGCAGGGCGCCACCGAACTCGGCCTGGTCACCCTCACCGCCAAACCGTGACCTTCCGCCCGTCTTCGCCGGCGGGCACACCACACCCCCGCACCGCCGCGTAGCATCGGCGGTCGGACCGTTCCCCGTTCACCGGGCATGTCCCTTGCACCTGCCCCCTTACATGGAGTTGTTGATGAAGCGCTCGCTCGTCCTAGCCGCCGCCCTGGCCGCCGCACTTCCGTTCTCCGCCCTGGCCCACAAAGCCTGGCTGCAGCCCTCGCAGACCGTCGTCGCCGGCGAGAAGCCGTGGATCACCGTCGATGCGGCCGTGTCCAACGACCTGTTCTACTTCAACCATGTGCCGCTGCGCCTGGACAACCTGATCATCACCGCTCCGGACGGCACCCTCGTGCAGCCGCAGAACGCAGCCACCGGCAAGTTCCGCAGCGTGTTCGATGTCGAGCTCACCCAGCAGGGCACCTACCGCCTGGCCACCGTCAACAACGGCCTGTCGGCCAGCTGGGAAGAAGACGGCAAGCCCAAGCGCTGGCGCGGCACCCCGGCCACCTTCGCCACCGAAGTGCCGAAGAAGGCCAAGAAGCTGCAGGTATCGCAGTCGGTCGGCCGGGTGGAAACCTTCGTCACCAACGGCACCCCCAACGACACCGCGCTGAAGCCGACCAAGCAGGGCATCGAAATGGTCGCACTGGGTCATCCCAACGACCTGGTTGCCGGCGAAGCCGCCCGCTTCCGCGTGCTGGTCGACGGCAAGCCGCGCGCCGGCCTGGCCTTCGAGATCACCCGCGGCGGCACGCGCTACCGCAACGCCCAGGAAGAGATCAAGGTCACCACCGACAAGAAGGGCGAGTTCAGCGTCACCTGGCCCGAGGCTGGCATGTACTGGCTGGAAACCGGCAGCGAAGACAAGAAGACCTCGCCCAAGCAGGCCAAGACCCGCCGCCTGAGCTATGTGGCTACCCTCGAAGTGCTGCCGCAGTAACCCGCGCAGTTCCGCTTCAGGCCGCACCTGCGGCACGCCCCCTCCCCGGCGGAGGGGGCCTTTGACCAGGATCGATGATGGCGCGGGCCGCACGCCCCCCCTGCCCCAGCCCATGAATGACGTACCCCTCGACATCGCCAGCCTCGGTGGCCACACCATGGGCACCACTTGGCAGGTAAAGCTGGTGGTCGCGCGCACGCGTGACCTGCACCCGCTGCATGCCGGCATCCAGGCCCAGCTCGACGCCATCGTGGCGCAGATGAGCACCTGGGAAGCCAACAGTGACATCGCCCGTTTCAACCGTGCCGCGCCCGGCAGCGCACAGCGCGTGCCCGACCTGTTCGCACGCGTGGTGGACGCCGCCGTGGACATCGCCCGCCGCAGCGCGGGTGCCTTCGACCCCACCGTGGGGCCGCTGGTCGCGCTCTGGGGATTTGGCGCGCACGCCCACGCACAACGCATTCCCGACCCCGCCACGCTGGCCGCCACCCGCGCCCGCTGCGGCTGGCAGCGCCTGCACTGGGCCGACCAGACCCTGCAGCAACCCGGTGGCGTGGAACTGGATCTGTCCGCCATTGCCAAAGGCTTCGGCGTGGACCAGGTCAGCGCCTGGCTGTGCCAGCAGGGCGTGCACGCCGCGCTGGTGGAAGTGGGCGGTGAACTGCACGGCTACGGCCGCAAGCCCGATGGCCAGCCATGGCGCGTACTGGTCGAAGCCGGTCCCGAGGAAGAGGCCAGCAGCGCGCTGCCACCGCGGGTGCTCGCACTGGATGACCTGGCCGTGGCCACCTCCGGCGACCGCTGGCACCACTTCGAACAGGACGGCGCGCAGTTCAGCCACACCCTGGACCCGCGCACCGGCGCGCCGGTCACGCGTGCCGCCGCGGCCGTCACCGTGGCCGCACGCGATGCGATGCACGCCGACGGCTGGGCGACCGCGCTGACCGTGATGGGCGTTACGCAGGGCCTGGCCTTCGCCCGCGAGCACGCGCTGGCCGCACGTTTTGTCAGCCGCGGCGCGCACGGCATCGAAGAACACATGAGCCCGGCCTTCGCGCAGCTGCTTGATGCACCGCCGGCGCCGCGCGCATGAGCCGTCCGTCGCGCGCCACGGTCGGCAACGTGCTGGTGATCGCCCTGCTGGTGGTGATGGCGTGGCTGCTGCTGCGCCTGCACCTGCAGGAACCGTGGTGGCAGGGCGCACCGCTGGCATCGCACTGGCGCATCGCCGCCGCCAGCGTGTTCGGCTATGCCGTGCTCTGCGCCCTGATCTGGTGGCGGGGCCGGCCGCGCGACGATGCCGCGGTGGCAGGCGGGCAGGCACCACTGCTGCTGGTCTGGGCCAGCCAGACCGGCTTTGCCCAGCAGCTGTGCGAACGCAGCGCCGACGCCTTGCGCGCGGCGGGCATACCGGTGCGGCTGCGCGGCTTGCACCAGGTGGACGCCAGCACGCTGCAGCAGGCCACGCAGGTCCTGTTCATCGCCAGCACCACCGGCGAGGGCGATGCGCCCGACCACGCGCTGCCGTTCCTGCGCACGGTGATGCCACAGGCGCTGGCACTGCCGCAGCTGCAGTACGGTGTGCTTGCACTGGGCGACCGCAGCTACGGGCACTTCTGCGCGTTCGGCCACCAACTGGATGCGTGGTTGCGCCAGCACGGTGCGCACCCGTTGTTCGACACCGTGGAAGTGGACAACGCCGACCCGGCCGCGCTGCGCCACTGGCAGCAGCTGCTGGGCCAGCTCGGCGGCACCGCCACCGACCTGCCCGACTGGACCCCGGCCGATTACCTGCACTGGCAGCTGCGCAGCCGCACGCTGGAAAACCCGGGCAGCCCCGGTGCCGGCACCTGGCGCGTATCGCTGGTGCCCGCCGACGGCGTCCTGCCCGCGTGGCAGGCCGGCGACGTGGTGGAAATCGGCCCGCGGCATGCGCCCGCCGCGGTGGATGCGTGGCTGGCCGCCACCGCGCTGGACGGCACGCAGCAGATCGACGGCGACACCCTGCACACGCACCTGTCGCGCGCGCATCTGCCCGATGCCGATGAAACACCGGACAACGATGCGGCGGCATTGGTGGCGTCATTGCGCCCGTTGCCGCACCGCGAATACTCCATCGCCAGCATGCCCGGCGAAGGCCACGTGCAGCTGCTGCTGCGCCGGCAACTGCGTCCGGACGGCACGCCCGGTCTGGGCAGCGGCTGGTTGTGCGACCACGCCGCGCTGGGCGGCCGCATCGACCTGCGTTTCCGCAGCAACCCGAATTTCCATGCCCCTGCGCCAGACGCCCCGCTGATCCTGATCGGCAACGGCACCGGCATCGCCGGCCTGCGCGCGCACCTGCGTGCCCGCATAGACGCGGGCGCGCGGCGCACCTGGCTGCTGTTCGGCGAGCGCACGCAGGCGCACGACTTCTACTTTGGCGACGAACTGACCGCCTGGCAGCAGGCCGGCTGGATCGAACACCTGGATACGGTGTTCAGCCGCGACGGCGGCGAGCACCGCTACGTGCAGGATCGCCTGCAGGCGCACATCGACCGGCTGTGGGAGTGGTCGCGCGAAGGCGCCACGATCCTGGTCTGCGGCAGCCTGCAGGGCATGGCCCCGGCCGTGGACGCAGTGATCGAACGCGCGTTGGGCCGCGAAGGCAAGGAAGCGCTGATCGTGGCCGGCCGCTACCGGCGCGACGTGTATTGAGTGCACGGACGCGCCGCGCGCCGGTGACGTTGGTGCCCAAACGACCGCCGAAGACCTTTCGCACCACCACCGGCTCCCAATCGACGCTGATGACCGTTGGCACCACCACCGGTAGGGTCGGTTCCCAAACGACTGCCCATAACGGTGATCGCCGCGGCGAACGCATGACCTGCAACGCGGCCACCTTCGACACAGGTCATGCCATCACCGAACGCTGCACACGCTATCGGCAGTCGATCGGGATGCGACCCTACCAGGGCAGATCACGCCGCCACCGCCCCCAATAAACGGCCGATGACCTCTCGCGCCACCGCCGGCTCCCAATCAACCGCCGATGACCTTTTGCACAACCACCGGTAGGGTCGGTTCCCAAACGACTGCCGATGACGGTGATCGGTACGGCGAACGCATGACCCGCACCGTAACCGCCTTCGACACAGCTCATGCCACCACCGAACGCTGCACAGGCTATCGGCAGTCGATCGGGATGCGACCCTACCAAGGCAGATCACGCCGCCACCGCCCCCAATAAACGGCCGATGACCTCTCGCACCAACGCCGGTTTCCAAGCGACGGCCGATGACCTCTCGCGCGACCGCCGGCTCCCAATCAACCGCCGATGACCGTTTGCACCACCAACGGTAGGGTCGGTTCCCAAACGACTGCCGATGGCAATGATCGACGCGGCGAACGCATGACCCGCACCGTAACCGCCTTCGACACATGTCATGCCACCACCGAACGCTGCACAGGTTATCGGCAGTCGATCGGGATGCGACCCTACCGGGGGCTCAGTCGAATCGCGAGCAGTTCACCGCCGCCACGCAACGCAAATCGCGTGCGCGGCCCGGCCGCCAGCCAGGCGGTGTCGCCGGCGTCCATTGGCGGCAGGTCGGTGTCGCCCTCGAACTGCGCCTGCCCGGCCAGTAAATGGATCGCCCATGCCGTGGCCGGTTCGGTGAAGAAGAACATGCTGCCCACCAGCGGTCGGTGCAGCAGTTCGGCCTCCAGTGCGTCGCGGCGCCACATCAGGTTGAAGTCGTGGGTGAGCCCGTCCACCAGCTCGCCGTGGATCTCCGCTTCGCCGGCAAAGCGCAACCTGTCGTGCGGCGGCAGCAGCGTCTGCACGGCCCCGTCGGCAAAGCGCAGGCGCAGGCCTTCGCCGCGCAGCAACACCAGTTCGCGCTCGATGCCGGGGAACGACGAGAACGCCGCATCCTGCTCGATCTCGGCGATCGACAGGCGCACCTGCCAATCATCGGTGTCGGGCACGCGCAGGATTTCCCGCGTCCAGCCCAGCCCATTGCGCCAGCGCTCGCGGCGGTACTCGAAACTTGGAATCACGCGCGTGGCCGCGCTCAGGACAGGTTCGGTCGACATGCCCGCATTGTGCCTCAGCCGGCGCGGCCGCCGCAGTCCGGACCCAGCAGCTGCGAACGCGCCAGCCAGTCCTTGTCGGGGTAGTAGGCGAACACCATCGCACCGTCACGCAGGCTGTTGATGAGCGGCTTGGCCACGGTCAGCCGTACCGCCGGGCAGCCGAGACTGCGGCCCAGCCGGCCCTGCACCCGGGCCATCGTCGGGTTCACGTACGGGGCGCCGTGGATGACGATGGCGCGGTCGCGCGCTTTGTCGTTGAAGCCCGGCTCCAGCCCTTCCAGGCGCAATGAATACCCATTGCCGCCCATGTAGGTTTCCTTGGCGGTAAACGCACCCAGGCTGGACATGAAGCTGCCATCGCGATTGGAAAAATGTTCGGTCTGGTTGCCGCCGCTGTTGCGGCCATGCGCCACCCATTCCTCGAACAGCAGTTTCTGCCGGGCCAGGTCGAACACCCACATGCGCTGCTCGGTGGACGGGCGCGAGTAGTCGATGACGCTCAGCCGGGTCGGGTCGATGCCCAGTTCCGGCCGCCGCAGCGCGCAGGTCATCGCCTTCGCCGCCAGCTGCAGCACCTTGCGGTCGGCGCCCGGCGCCGCGCGCGCCAGCATGTCGGCCAGCTGCGCCGGCGGCAGCGGGGCCGGCGCGGCGGCCGCGCACGCGCCCACGGCCGACCCGGCCAGCGCCAGCCCACACAGGGCAGTTCGAGTTATCCGGGTCACGCGCATGGACGACATACCAACAGGGCCAATCCCTACAAGGTGGACCCACCCGCGTCCGATTCCAACACCGGCTGCAGGTTCTGTTCATCGGCCACCGGCCGAACCGCCGGCAGGCTGGTCACCAACAGCGTGGTGCCCGGCACCAGCGCCTTGTACAGCTGCTCGGCAAATTCAGGCGGCAGCGCCATCGGCAGGCTGGGGGTAGCCAGCAGGTCCGGGCTGGCGTTGCCGGCGCTCTGCCCCAGCAACGGGTAGGCGGTCCACTTGTGCAGGCGCTGGTGCGCGTCCAGCGGGCTGGGCACGTCCGAGTAGCCCTGCTGCATCACGAACAGGGTGGTGCCCTCGAACGCCGGCAGCGCCTTGGCCTCCAGCCGCGATTCGCCGATCAGCACGCCATCACGCAGCACGTACAGGCGCTGGTCGTGCAGGCTGACCAGGATGCCCACCTGGCCACTCGGCGCGGCCGCGTCGTTCCAGTAATGCGCCGGCGCATCGGTGGTTTCCACCAACGGCTTGCCGGTGCTGTTCACCGGGGCCAGCACCGCCGGGTAGGCCAGCGTCATCGGCGCGCTCTTGGCGTCGGCCACCACCACGGTGTCGCCGCGCTTGGTTTCACCGAACAGCTTCTGTGCGAACGCCTGCGGCAGGCGCACGCAGCCGTGCGAGGCCGGGTGACCGGGCAGGTTGCCGCCGTGCAGGGCGATGCCGTCCCAGGTCAGCCGCTGCATGTAGGGCATCGGCGCACTGTTGTAGAGGTTGGACTTGTGGTCCTTGTCCTTCTGCAGAATGGTGAACACACCGGTGGGGGTTTCATGCCCGGTCTTGCCCGAGCTGATCGTGCTCAGGCCGATGGCGATGCCGTTGCGGTACACATAGGCGCGCTGCTCGTCCAGGCTGACCACCAGCACGATCGGCCCGGCCGGCGAGATTTCCGGATGCCAGAGAAATTCGCCCGGCTTGAGATCGGTGGGCCCGCGCGGTGCGGCGGTGGCTTTTTCGACGGCGGCTGCGGACGGCGGTGCAGCGACCGCAACCGAGCAGAGTCCGCTGGCGAACAGGGTGGCCAGGGCCAGGGTAAGCAACGCGCGGCGTGGTGCCATGGGATCATTCCATCCAGTGATGCGCAGACGCTACACCAACGCGCTGCATGAAACAGGTGTTCGCAGGGCGGGGAGCCGCCGCCACGCAGCGTGTGGCGCCAGCGGCGCGAGCACACCACGCCGTCCAAAAAGAAATTGCCCGGCCACGCATCCCTGCGCAGTACCGGGCAATCGTCACATCCTTGTCGGCATCCCGCCTTCCCCCTGTGCATCCTGCCCAGTATGGGTGCCGGCCATGCTCCCTGCACTCGGCCGTATCCTGTTCCGCCATCACAGCCCTTCCCGGGTCTGGATGCCACCATCCTGGTGGATCCGCGCCATTCCTTCCGCGCCCGCATCCCTGCGCACCGCGTCCCTGCGTATGTCGGTGTCACCGCGCGTCCTGCGCGGCAACCAGTGACAGGCTCCCTGCCCGTCCCCGACCTGTCCTGTCTGGTCAGCGCCTCGGTACGGATGCCGGCAACGCCCTCCTGGGCGGTTCCGCGGCGGGACTCTTCATGATCCCCGTCGTCATCCGTTGTCGATTCCGTTCGACCGTTGCTGTCCCTATCCCCTTCACCCGCGTCAAATCCTCGACGCGAAGGAAGTGGCCGTGTTGTCGCCGGTACGCGACGATCGCCTCGGCCTTGTGTGGCCCCACGTTCGCCAATCCCTGCTGCAGCGTCGACGCATCTGCTGTATTGATGTCGATCCGGTCGGATGCTTGCGCAGCCCCCATCAGCAACAGTCCCAGCACCAGCGCCTTACACGAAAACCAAGGCCCCACCTTGCTACTCCTTGTGGCTCGGAACCGGTGCCTGCCGGCTATCCCGTCGGAAGCTCCAGCGTGCCTCGCCACATACACACAGCCTATCGTCCACAGCAGCTTCACACAGCCAGCCAAATACCTGACGTTGTGTAGGGAAATCCCTACCCCGCTCCCGGGCGTAGAATGTGAGGACTTGCCAATGCATCCGGAGTGTCAGATGGACAGCACCAAACTCGGCCAATTCGTCAGTGAGAAGTGGGACAGCGAAATCGTCCCGCAATTGGTCGATTACATCCGTATTCCCAACAAATCGCCGATGTTCGACGCAGATTGGGTGGCCAATGGGTACATGGAGCAGGCCGTTACCCTGATGGAAACCTGGGCCCGTGCCCAGAATCTGCCGGGCCTGACGGTGGAGGTGGTGCGCCTGGAAGGCCGCACGCCGCTGCTGCTGCTGGAAATCCCCGCCTCCGGCGCCGAGACCGGCGACGACACCATCCTGCTGTACGGCCACCTGGACAAGCAGCCGGAAATGACCGGCTGGGACGACGACCTGGGCCCGTGGATTCCGGTGCTGCGCGGCGACAAGCTGTACGGCCGCGGCGGCGCCGACGACGGTTACGCCATGTTCGGTTCGCTGGCTGCCGTGCTGGCGCTGCAGGAACAGGGCCTGCCGCATGCGCGCTGCGTGGTGCTGATCGAAGCCTGCGAAGAATCGGGCAGCTACGACCTGCCGGCCTACGTGGACCACCTGGCCGACCGCATCGGCAAGCCGTCGCTGGTGGTGTGCCTGGATTCGGGCTGCGCCAACTACGACCAGCTGTGGTGCACCACCTCGCTGCGCGGCCTGACCGGCGGCAACTTCTCGGTCAAGGTGCTCAACGAAGGCGTGCATTCCGGCGATGCCTCCGGCGTGATCCCGTCCAGCTTCCGCCTGCTGCGCCAGCTGCTGTCGCGCATCGAGGACGAGAACACCGGCCGCATCCTGATCGACGGCATGAATGTCGAGATCCCGGCCGAGCGCCTGGAACAGGCCAAGCGCGCCGCCGATGTGGTGGACACCGCGATCTTCGAGAAATTCCCGATGGTCGACGGCCTGAAGCCGATGAACGAAGACCTCACCGAGCTGGTGCTCAACCGCACCTGGCGCCCGGCGTTGTCGGTGACCGGCGTGGACGGCATGCCGCCGCTGGCGTCGGCCGGCAACGTGCTGCGCCCGCATACCGCGGTGAAGCTGTCGCTGCGCCTGCCGCCCACCGCCGATGGCAAGGCCTGCGGCGAGCTGCTCAAGGAAGCGCTGCTGCGCGACCCGCCGAACGGCGCGGAAGTGAAGCTGGACCTGGAAAAGGCCTCCAGCGGCTGGAACGCCCCGGCCATGGCGCCGTGGCTGACCCAGGCCATCGACGATGCCAGCCAGACCTTCTTCGGCAAGCCGGCGATGTACATGGGCGAAGGCGGCTCGATCCCGTTCATGGGCATGCTGGGTGAGAAGTTCCCCGGCGCGCAGTTCATGATCACCGGCGTGCTCGGCCCGCATTCCAACGCGCATGGCCCGAACGAGTTCCTGCACATTCCGATGGGCAAGAAGGTCACCGCGTGCGTGTCCAAGGTGATCAGCGAGCACTACGCGGCCAGCCTGCGCGGCGAGACCAGCGGTTCGCCGGTTGCCGCCGACAGCGGCACCCGCCACGGCGGCCACGGCTGCTGCTGATTGCGTCATGCCGTGACGGACGCAGCCTGGCCTTGCTAGGCTGCGTCCATCCTTCGACGGCGCAGATGGCATGAACGGACTGTTTGGCAGCACCAGCTGGCTCTACATCATCCTGGTCGGCTTCGTGGTCGGCCTGCTCGGGCGCTTCTTCATGCCCGGCAACAACCGCATGGGCTGCCTGCTGACCATCGTGCTGGGCATCGTCGGCGCACTGCTGGCCGGCTGGTTCGGCCAGTACATGGGCTGGTATGCCGCCGGTGAGCCGGCCGGCTTCCTCGGCGCGGTCCTCGGTGCGGTGGCCGTGCTCGCCGTGCTGCGGCTGGTCAGCGGCGGCGACAAGCGCTGAGCCCCCGCACGTTTCTCATTCCCCTGGCGCCCCCCGGTGCCGCTTCGACGTACCTGTCCATGAACGATCCTGCTTCCGATCCCCTGCGTGCCGAACTGCGCCGCCAGTGGGCCAGCACCGCGCTGAACGACCCGCAGCTGGCGCTCGACCGCGCCTCGGTCGACGCCGGGTTCCGCAGCTACTGGCGTGCCACCAGCACGCGCGGCAGCCACATCGTGATGGACTCCCCGCCCGGGCTGGAGGACGTGCGCCCGTGGCTGCGCATGCACGACCTGCTGGAACCCAACGGCGTGCGCGTGCCGCAGGTGCTCGAGCGCGATGTCGAGCAGGGCTTCCTGCTGCTGGAAGACCTGGGCGGGCCCACGCTGGCCCGGCACATCGACGACCGCAATGCCGATGCGTGGTTCGATGCCGCGTTCGCGCAGCTGATCCGCCTGCAACAGATTCCCGTGCCCGAGGGCATGGGCAGCTTCGGTGAGGCGCTGCTGCAGCGCGACGCCGGGCTGTTTGACGAATGGTTCCTGCAGCGCCACCTGGGCCTGCAGCTGGACTGCGGCGAGCTGGAGCAGCTGCAACTGGTGCACCGGCGGCTGATGGACAACGCGCTGAACCAGCCGCAGGTGCTCACCCACCGCGACTTCATGCCGCGCAACCTGATGCCGGTCGACGGCGGCCCGGCCGTGCTGGACTTCCAGGACCTGGTCCGCGGGCCGATCGCCTACGACCCGGTGAGCCTGTTCAAGGATGCGTTCCTGAGCTGGCCGCTGGCCAAGGTGGATGCGTGGCTGGCGCGCTACCACGCCCAGGCGCTGGCCGCGGGCCTGCCGGTGCGGCCGTGGCCGCAGTTCCTGCGCGACGCCGACTGGATGGGCGTGCAGCGCCATCTGAAGATCCTGGGCCTGTTCGTGCGCCTGCGCGACCGCGACGGCAAGGGCCATTATTTCGACGACGCCCCGCGCTTCATCGCCTACCTGGACGAAGTGCTGCCGCGCCATCCCGAACTGGCCGCGCTGGACGACCTGCTGCAGCGGCGCATCAAACCGGCGTTGGCGCAGCTGGCCAGCCCGGTGCTGGCGCGCCCATGAAGGCACTGATTTTCTCGGCGGGCAAAGGCGAGCGCATGCGCCCGCTGACCCTGCACACGCCCAAGCCGCTGCTGCGGGCCGGCGGCAAGCCGTTGATCGCCTGGCACCTGGAAAAGCTGGCCGCTGCGGGCATCCGCGAGGTGGTGGTCAACACCTCGTGGCTGGGCGACCAGTTCGGCCCCGCCTTGGGCGACGGCGCGCGCTGGGGCCTGCGCCTGCATCTCATCGACGAAGGCCCGGTGCCGCTGGAAACCGGCGGCGGCATCCTCAACGCCTTGCCGCTGCTCGGCGATGCGCCCTTCCTGGTGGTCAACGGCGATGTCTGGACCGACCTGGATTTCGGCACGCTGCCGGAGGCACCGGCGGGCGATGCGCACCTGGTGCTGGTCGACAATCCGGTCCAGCATCCGCGCGGCGATTTCATCCTGCATCCCGATGGCCGCATTGATGAAGATGGCGACGCCGCACGCCTGACCTATGCCGGCATCGGCGTGTACCGCCCGGCCATCCTTGACCGCTGGCGCGCGGTGATCGGCGCCACCGCAGGCGCGGCGGCCCAACCGCCGCAGTTCGGCCTGGCCCCGCTGCTGCGGCATGCCATGGGCCAGGGCCGCGTGGGCGGGCAGCACCACCGCGGGCGCTGGACCGACGTGGGCACGCCGGAGCGCCTGGCGCAGCTGGACGCCCAGTTGCAGTCCCGGCACGGGTAAAACACCGCAGGCACGAACCTGGGCGACCCGGTGGTAGAGCCGACCGTTGGTCGGCTGCTCTCCGCCCGAGCCGACCAGAGCAGCCGACCAACGGTCGGCTCTACATGGTGGGGGACGTCTTCGGAGCAGCCGACCAACGGTCGGCTCTACACGGTGGGGGCCTGTCTCCAGAGCAGCCGACCAACGGTCGGCTCTACAACCGGTGCGGGCCGTCTTCCAGGACCTGCCGCAGGAACGGCACGGTGATGCGTCGCTGTGCGGCCAGCGATTCGCGGTCCAGCCAGTCCAGCAGGCTGACCAGGCTGCCCAGTTCGCGGCCGGTGCGGGTCAGCAACCATTCGATCGCCGCCTCGTCGATGGCCAGGCCACGGCGCAACGCGCGTTCGCGCAGCACCGCCGCGCGGCCTTCGTCATCCAGCGGCTGCAACTGCACGCGAACGCACTGCTGCAGGCGCGAGCGCAGGTCCGGCAGCACCAGGCCGAGCTGGTCCGGCCCGTGCTGGGCGGTATACAGCAGGGTGATGCCGGCACTGCGCGCGCGGTTGTGGAAATCGAACAGCGCCACCTCGTCCTCGCGCTGCCCGGCCACCGCATCCAGCCCATCCAGCGCGACCAGGTCGCGCCCTTCCAGCGATTCCAGCGCGGCGCGGGTGCGCCCCACCACCGCCTTCAGCGGCAGGTAGGTCGGCTGGCGGCCGGCCTGTTCGGCCAGCGAGCACATCGCCAGCGCCTGGTGGGTCTTGCCGGTGCCGGCCGCGCCTTCCAGGTACACCCAGTCGTGCGCGGCCCCCACCGCGATCGCACGCAGCTGCGCCAGCGCACCATCCGGTGCACCGATGAAGGTTTCCAGTCGCTCGTCCTGCGGGTAGCGCAGGGCGAGCGGCAACTGCGGAACGACGCTCACTTCGAGTCAGGCGCCTTCGGTGAGGTATCCACGATGATGGTGGGCGTGTCGATGTAGGAATCCAGCACGATCGCCGACTTCTCGCCGGCATACAGGTCGCTCTGGCGGTAACGCTGGTGTGCATAGCGCAGCAGCACGTTGCTCACCGCCGCCACCGGCAACGCCAGCAGCATGCCCAGGAAGCCGAACAGCTGGCCACCGGCCATCACCGCGAAGATCACCGCCACCGGGTGCAGGCCGATCTTGTCGCCCACGATGCGCGGGGTCAGCACGTAGCTTTCCAGCAGCTGGCCCACGGTGAACACCACGCCGACCAGGATCAGCAGCTTCAGGTCGAAGCCCTGCGCCTGCACCAGCGCGGCGCCGATGGCCATCACGATGCCGGTGGTGGCGCCCAGGTAGGGAATGAAACTGATCAGGCCGGCCACCAGGCCGATCAACAGGCCCAGCTTCAGCCCCACCAGCGACAGGCCGGCGGCATACACCACGCCCAGCGCGATCATCACCAGGAACTGGCCGCGGATGAACGCGCCCAGCACCTCGTCGGACTCGCGGGCCAGCTTGGTGATGGTGCCGATGTGGTTGCGCGGGATCATCGACGCCACCCGCTCCACCAGCTTGTCCCAGTCACGCAGGAAGTAGAACGCCAGGATCGGCAGCAGCAGGATGTTGACCACCCAGGTCACCATCGTGAAGCCCGAGCGCGACACGTAGCCGAAGAAGGTCTTGGCGAAGCCGCCCGCCTGCTGCCAGTGGCTGCGTACCCATTCGATCAGCCGGTCCGGGTCCATCCACTGCATGATCTCCAGCCCGGTCTTCTGCTCGAACCACGGAATGCCGGTCTGCATCAGCCACTGCTGGGCCTGCGGGATGGCCGCCACCAGGGTGGCGATCTGGCGCTCGATCATCGGCACCAGGATCAGCAGCGCGGCAGTGATCAGCAGGATCATCGCCACGAACACCAGCACCACGCCGGTGTTGCGCGAGCGGCCGGTGGCCTCGATGCGGTCGACCAGCGGGTCGCCCAGCCAGGCCAGCGCCAGGGCCAGCACGAACGGAGTGAGGATCGGGCCCAGCAGCCAGATCACCCAGCCCACTGCCAGCGCCGCCAGAACGTACTTGAGGCGGCGCAGGAACTGCGCGATCTCGGCTTCGGGAGTGAGGATCATCGCAGTCGGTACTCGTTGCTGGCCGGGGGCGGCGGGGTACCGGGGGCGTTATCGCCGTCGACCGGCACCGGCAGCGGGGCCAGCGGCACGATCACGCCGTTGTCGCCGAGCATGCGGTTCAGGCCGGACAGGCCGGTGGTCATCTCCAGCGACAGCTCCAGGCGGTTGCCCGACGCGCGCAGCGGGGTGATGTTGCGCACCACCGGGTTTTCACGCAGCCCGGCGGCCAGGCGCAGGTAGTCCTCGGCACTGTCCAGCCCGCTCACCACGATGGTGTAGCTGCCGGCCGCGCCGGTGGCGGCCCCGGCCTTGGCGTACCGCCGGACCAGCGCGTCGGCGGTGCCGTCGGCGCCGCTGGCCATGGCACGGCGGGCGTCGGTGTCCTTGGTGGTCCACTTGTTCAGTTCCTTGCCACCGTCCACGAACACCCAGTCGGCCACCCAGCCGCCGTTGGCGCGGTACAGCTTGCCCACCAGCTGCATCGGCGGGGCGTAGCGCGAGGAGGCGCGGGCCACCGCGGCGGTGTCCTGGCGCCAGATGGCGCCCACCACCGCCTGCTCGGCGGCGCTGCCACCGGGCAGGCCCAGCTTGTAACCGCGTTCGATGGCGCGGTTCAGCAACGGGCGGGCGGCGTTGGCCTGCTGCACGCTGACCAGACGCGGGCCGCTGCCATCGTCGATGGCCAGCCAGACCACCGGCTTGGGCCGCGGCTGCGGCCACAGCGGCAGCCCCAGCGCGGAAATCAGCCCATCCACGTCGTCCTGGCGGAAACGGGCCACCAGGGTGGTGCGGAAACTGGGCGCCCCGCTGGCCGAGGTGCTCTGGTCCTGCCGATAGTCATAGCTGGCCACGTAATCCTTGGCCCCGCGCAGGGCCTGGGCCACGCCCGGGCGGCCCATCACGCTGCGGTCGCCCGACAGCTTGGCCAGCACGTTGCCCAGCGCGCGCGCCAACGCGCCATTGCGGTCGGCGTCGGCCTGGCTGTTGACCGGCACTTCGGCCTCATAGGCGCCCGTGGCGCTGGCCACATCGCCTTCGGTACGCAGGCCGCTCTGGGCCATCGTGGCCACCGGCAGGCATAGCGTGAGGAGCATCATCAAAAAGAGGCTGCGGCGCATCAGGACTTCCATTGAGCGTATCCGGGGGGAATTGTTGCCCGAATAGGGCCTGCGCGCCAACGTGGCCTGTTAAAATCGCCGATTCACCCCAGCGCAGCGCCGACGCCCGTGACCAACTCCCCGTCCAACCCCTCTCCCCTGACCTACCGCGACGCCGGTGTCGACATCGACGCGGGCAATGCACTGGTCGAGCGCATCAAGCCGCTGGTCAAGCGCAGCTTCCGCCCCGAAGTGATGGGCGGGCTGGGGGGCTTCGGCGCGCTGTTCGACCTGTCCAACAAGTACCGCGAGCCGGTGCTGGTGTCGGGCACCGACGGCGTGGGCACCAAGCTGAAGCTCGCACAACAGCTGGGCCGCCATGACACCATCGGCATCGACCTGGTGGCCATGTGCGTGAACGACGTGCTGGTGCAGGGCGCCGAGCCGCTGTTCTTCCTGGACTACTTCGCCACCGGCAAGCTGGACATCGACACCGCCGCGGCGGTCGTGGGCGGCATCGCCAACGGCTGCACCGAGGCCGGCTGCGCGCTGATCGGCGGCGAAACCGCTGAAATGCCCGACATGTACGCCCCGGGCGAGTACGACCTGGCCGGTTTCACCGTGGCCGGGGTCGAGAAGAGCGAGCTGAAGGACGGCGCCAGCGTGGCCGCCGGCGACGTGCTGATCGGCATCGCCTCCTCCGGCCCGCACTCCAACGGGTACTCGCTGGTGCGCCGCATCTACGACCGCGCCGGCCAGCCTGCGGACCTGGAGCTCGACGGCGGGGTCAAGCTGGTCGACGCGCTGATGGCGCCCACCCGGCTGTACGTCAAGCCGATCCTGGCGCTGCTGAAGGAACATGGCGCGGCCATCCACGGCATGGCCCACATCACCGGTGGCGGCCTCACCGAGAACATCATCCGCGTGGTGCCCGATGGCCTGGGCCTGGACATCCAGGCCAACGCGTGGACCCTGCCGCCGGTGTTCCAGTGGCTGCAGAAGGAAGGCGCGGTGGCCGACAGCGAGATGTGGCGCACCTTCAACTGCGGCATCGGCTTCGTGCTGATCGTGGCCGCCGACCAGGTCCAGACCGTGTCCGCTGCCGTGACCGCACAGGGCCTGGACCACTGGACCATCGGCACGGTGACCGTCGCCGACGGTGCCGAGCGCGTCAAGATCGGTTGATCGCGCCCATGGAGCCCCGCATGGATGCCCTCGCTCCACCGCCGCTGCCGCCCCGGTTGCCCATGGCGCCGCCGCGCGGCGGCCAGGACGACGCGGCGCAGCTGCGCCTGTTGTCGGTGCTGCACTACGTAATGGCCGGCTTCACCGCGCTGTTTTCCTTTTTCCCGGTGATCTACCTGGTGGTGGGCATCGCGGTGCTCAGCGGGGCCATGCCGGTGGACAGCAGCACGGCGTCGTCGCCGGGCGAGGTCCAGCTGATGGGCTGGGTGTTCACCGGCCTGGGTGCGGTGTTCTTCCTGGGCATGCTCGCCATGGCCGGACTGGTCGGCTACGCCGGGCGCTGCCTGGCGCGCGAGCAGCGCCACACGCTGTGCATGGTCGCCGCCGGCGTGTGCTGCATGTTCATGCCGCTGGGCACCATCCTGGGCGTGTTCACCCTGGTCACCCTGACCCGCACCTCGGTGCGTGAGCGCTTCGCGCACGGCGCCACCCCGCCCCCTTCCACGCCCTGACCTGCCGGCTGACGCGCATGAACCACCGTGGCCGCAGTGCCCGTCCGTTTTCGATGGCCAAGAAGCTCGCCCTTGCCGCCGTGCTGGCGGTGTTCGCGGCCAGCTGGATCCAACCGCTGTGGCCGCTTGAGCAGACCCTGCACAGCTCGCTGACCGTGATCGGTCTGGTGGCGCTGTGGTGGGTCGACCGCCGCTGGGGGCTGGGCAACGGCGCGTTCGCCGCGATCTGCGGCTTCATCGCCATCCACTGCATCGCCGCGCGCTGGCTGTATTCCAACGTGCCCTACGACGCGTGGCTGCAGGCGGCGCTGCACTGGTCGCCGAACGCCGCCTTCGGCTGGCAGCGCAACCACTTCGACCGGCTCATCCACTTCCTGTACGGCGTCTGCTTCACCCCGGCGCTGCTGCAACTGGCGCGCCATGCGTGGCCGGCGCTGCGCATCGGCCAGGCCTTCACCCTGGCGGTGATGGTGGTGATGTGCTCCAGCCTGGCTTACGAATGGCTGGAATGGGGCATTGCGCTGCTGCTGTCGCCCGAAGCAGCCGAGGCCTACAACGGCCAGCAGGGTGATATGTGGGACGCGCACGCTGACATGCTGCTGGCCACGGTGGGCAGCCTGCTGGTCTGGCCGATGGCGCAGCGGAGCGTGCAGCGATGAGCGCACCGGCACGCCTGGCGGTGCTCGCGTCCGGCCGCGGCAGCAACCTGCAGGCGATCACCGCAGCCATCGCGGCCGGCCAGCTCGATGCGCAGGTCGTGGCGGTGCTGTCGGACAAACCCGATGCGCCCGCCCTGCAGCAGGTTGCTGCCGAACAGCGCTGGGCGCGCTCGCCGAAGGACTTCGCCGACCGCGCCGCCTTCGATACCGCACTGGGCGACGCACTGGCCGGGTTCGCCCCGGACTGGGTGGTCTGCGCCGGTTACATGCGCATCCTGGGCCAGGCCTTCGTCGAACGCTTCGACGGCCGGCTGGTCAACATCCATCCGTCGCTGCTGCCGCTGTACAAGGGTCTGCACACGCACGCCCGCGCACTGGAAGCCGGTGACGTCGCGCATGGCGCCAGCGTGCACTTCGTGGTGCCCGAACTGGATGCCGGCACCGTGCTGGCGCAGGCGCGGGTGCCGGTACTGGCCGGCGACACCCCCGAAACACTGGCCCAGCGGGTGCTGGCGGTGGAACACCCGCTGCTGATCGCCAGCCTGCAGTGGCTGGTGTCCGGCCGCGTGGCTGAACGGCACGGACAGCTGGTGGTCGACGGTCACCCCCTGTTTAGCCCCTTGCGCCTAGATTCCGCCGGTAAGCTGAACAGGTGAGCGGCGCGCACACGCGCTGCTGATCCGGACGCTGGCATCCTCCCCCTTCCCCCTTTCCCGTGCCCGCATGAACACCTCCCTGTCCAAGCCAGTGCTGCTGATTGCATCCCTGCTGTGCACCGTGGCGATCGCACAGGCACAGGAACCGCCTGCGGCCGCGCCGGAACAGGCGGCCGCGCCGTTGCCGGTACCGGCGATCAGCTGGGAAGCGCCGCCGCTGGAGCCGTTCACCGCCACCTACCAGGCCCTGTACAAGGGCAAGGATGCGGGCGACGCCACCATGAAGGTGACCCACACCGGCGGCGCGCAGTGGCGGGTGGACATGCAGGTCGTGGGCCGGCGCGGCTTTGCCAGCGTGCTGGGCCTGAACCTGGAACAGAGCACCGTGTTCGAGAAGCAGGGCGAGGTCTACGTACCGATCAGCCAGGCCACCGTGCGCAAGGGCCTGTTCCTGGGCAAGAAGGTCAGTGGCACCTACAACTGGCAGGCCGGCACCGCGCAATGGCTGGGCGACCTGAAGAAGGAACGCACCCAGCCGATTCCGCTGCAGCCCGGCGACCAGAGCGCGCTGCTGATCAACCTGGCGATCATGCGCGACGCCCGCCCCGGCAGCCAGATGCACTACCGCTATGTCGACGTGGGCCGCGTGCGCCAGCACGACTACCAGGCGGCGGCCGACACCGAGAACGTGCAGGTCGGCGACCTGTCCTACAACGCGCTGCGGGTCCACCGGACCAACGGCGGCAATGACGAAACCATCCTCTGGATCGCCAACGGTGTCCCCACGCCGGTGCGCATCCTGCAACGCGAAGATGGGGAAGATCGGATCGATCTTCGCCTGATCGAATACCAAGGAGTCTGAGCAATGAACCTGATGAACCGCCCCCTGAGCTGGCTCGCCGCTGGTGCCCTGGCCCTGGTCAGCCTGCCGGCCATGGCGCTGCAGCCGTTCAAGGCTGACTACCTGGCCAGCTATATGGGCATGCAGGCCAACGGCACGATGACGCTGGCCAGCGAGGGCAGCAACAAGTGGCGCTACAGCCTGAACGTGAAGAACCAGCTGGCCGATCTCAGCCAGAGCACCGTGTTCGAGGAGGCCAACGGCCGCCTGCGCCCGCTCAGCAGCAACGACCGTTCGGTGCTGCTGGTGAAGAAGCGCAACGTGGATGCCACCTACAACTGGTCCAGCAACCAGGCCACCTGGACCGGTGACGTCAAGGGCGACCGCCGTGGCCCGGTGGCGCTGAAGACTGGTGACATGGACGCGCTGCTGATCAACCTGGCGATCGCGCGCGACCTGGCCGCCGGCAAGCCGCTGAACTACCGCATGGTGGACGAAGGCCGCATCAAGCCGATGAGCTACAAGGTGGTCGGCCAGGAGAAGATCACGGTGGGCGGCAAGTCGTATGACGCCACCAAGGTGTCGCGCACCGACGGCAACAAGGAACTGATCGCCTGGATCGTCAAGGAGTTCCCGGTACCGGCCCGCCTGCTGCAGCGTGAGGGCGGCAAGGACGCGCTGGACCTGACGATCAAAGGCATGAATTAAGCGCGGGCGGTAGAGCCGACCGTTGGTCGGCTGCTTGCATGGGTACCGACCAACGGTCCGTACCTACCGATTGCGGCGTGCCGTCATTACGACGTTTCGCCATTGCAGCATGCCGCCGGACAGAGAAAAAAGCCCGCTTGCGCGGGCTTTTTTTCATTC
>NZ_JCAXES010000012.1:0-111673 GCF_059758695.1 Stenotrophomonas sp. GQ19
TCGCGCCATCCATGGCGCTCTACGGTCCCGCCAACCCAACCGTACCGCCCCTCGACAGACCACCCGTAGCCGTGAGTGACAGCGGCCTTTTGGTTTCGGGGACGTTCTCTGTGAATCCACGCACTGGGGCTTCGGCGTCGGATTCGTAGATTGGGTAATTCGGTAATTCGGTAATTCGGTAATTGGGGATTGTGGGTATTGGGGTTTGTTCGTAGGTGCCGAGCGTTGCTCGGCACTGCCCTCCCCCCAATCGACCACCCAACCGCCCTGGCTCTGGCTCTGGCTCTGGCTCTGGCTCTGGCCTCGGCCTCGGCTCCTGCTCCGCTCCTGCTCCCCCATGAGCAAAGCCGCACTATCGGGGGGTGGGGGAGGCAGGGTTGCGGGACCGTAGAGCGCCATGGATGGCGCGAACGAGCCTACAAGGACGTACTTGCGGCGTGTCCCGCGACCCTGCCTCCCCCGCCCCAGCCCTTCGGCACCCGCACCCCGGGCTTGTAGCCGTTGCCGTTGCCGTTGCCGTTGAACTTGACCTCAGCTTCGAAAAAAAACAAAAACTAACCTGAACCCCGCAACCCACCCCGCCCCCTGTAACACCCCTGTCAAGCCTTGTTCGCTCAGGCGCGCGCCGCTACCCTGACCGGGCATTACATTGGCCCGGCATGTCCACTTCCCGTTTCGTACATCTCCACGTCCACACCGAGTTTTCGCTGGCGGATTCGACCATCCGTGTCCCGGCGAAGCCGGATCAGGCTGACCCGAAGAAAGCCAAGCAGGCCAACCTGCTCAGCCGCGCGGTGGAACTCAAGCTGCCTGCCCTGGCAGTGACCGACCTGAACAACCTGTTCGCCCTGGTCAAGTTCTACAAGGCCGCCGAAACCGTGGGCATCAAGCCCATCGCCGGCGCCGACATCATGATCGCCGAAGAGGGCATGACCCCCTGGCGCATGACCCTGCTGTGCCGCGACCGTGACGGCTACCTCAGCCTCTCGCGCCTGCTCACCCGCGCCTGGATGGAAGGCCACCGCCCCGAAGGCGGCGTGGCCGTGCATCCGGACTGGCTCAAGGCCGGCTGCCACAACCTGTTTGCCCTGGCCGGCCGCGACAGCCTGGCCGGCCGCCTCGCCGGCGAAGGCCGCCACGACCTGGCCGAGCAGCAGCTCGCCGACTGGCAGCGCGTGTTCGGCGATGGCCTGCACCTGGAGCTCACCCGCACCGGGCGCGAGGGCGAAGAAGCCTTCAACCAGTTTGCCCTGCTCGCCGCAGGCCAGCGCGGCCTGCCCGTGGTGGCCAGCAACGACGTGCGCTTCCTGCAGCCGGAGGATTTCGCCGCCCACGAAGCGCGCGTGTGCATCTCCTCCGGGCGCGTGCTCGACGATCCCAAGCGTCCCCGCGATTACAGCGACCAGCAGTACCTCAAGTCGGCCGACGACATGTGCGCGCTGTTCGCCGATATCCCCGACGCGATCGACAACACCCTCGCGCTGGCCGAACGCTGCAACATCGAAATGCGCCTGGGCACCTACTTCCTGCCCAACTACCCGGTGCCCGAAGACGAAACGCTCGACAGCTGGATCTGCAGCGAATCGCGCAAGGGCCTGGAAGCGCGCCTGGAAAAGAACCCGCTGGCCGAAGGCAAGACCCGCGCCGACTACTTCGAGCGCCTGGAATTCGAGCTGGCCACCATCATCAAGATGGGCTTCCCCGGCTACTTCCTGATCGTGGCCGACTTCATCCAGTGGGGAAAGAACCAGGGCATCCCGATCGGCCCCGGCCGTGGTTCCGGTGCCGGCTCGCTGGTCGCCTGGGCGCTGCAGATCACCGATCTGGACCCGATCCCGTACAACCTGCTGTTCGAGCGGTTCCTCAACCCCGAACGCGTGTCGATGCCCGACTTCGACATCGACTTCTGCATGGACCGCCGCGACGAAGTCATCGACTACGTCGCGCGCAAGTACGGCCGCGAACGCGTCAGCCAGATCATCACCTACGGCACCATGGCCGCCAAGGCGGTGGTGCGCGACTCCGGGCGCGTGCTCGGCTTCCCGTATGGCCTGGTCGACGGCGTCTCCAAGCTGATCCCCAACATCCTGGGCATCTCGCTCAAGGACGCCATGGGCGAAGGCAAGGACTCGGAAATGGCGTCGCCGGAGCTGATCCAGCGCTACCAGAACGAAGACGACGTCCGCGACCTGATCGACCTGGCCCGCCAGCTCGAAGACCTCACCCGCAACGCCGGCAAGCACGCCGGTGGCGTGGTGATCGCGCCCGAGCCGCTGGCCGAGTTCTGCCCGCTGTTCGCCGAACACGACGAAGGCGGCCGCGGCCGTAACCCGGTTACCCAGTTCGACAAGAACGACGTCGAAGAAATCGGCCTGGTGAAGTTCGACTTCCTCGGCCTGCGCACGCTGACGATCATCGACTGGGCGGTCAAGGCGATCAACAAGCGCCACGAACGCGCGGGCATTCCGCCGGTGGACATCACCGCGCTGCCGCTGGACGACGTGGCCACCTACAAGGACATCTTCGCCAACGGCAACACCGGCGCGGTGTTCCAGTTCGAATCCTCGGGCATGCGCCGCCTGCTCAAGGACGCACGCCCCGACCGCTTCGAAGACCTCATCGCACTGGTGTCGCTGTACCGCCCCGGCCCGATGGACCTGATTCCCTCCTTCAACGCGCGTAAGCACGGGCAGGAAGAAATCATCTACCCCGATCCGCGCACCGAAGCGATCCTGAAAGACACCTACGGCATCATGGTGTACCAGGAGCAGGTGATGCAGATGGCGCAGATCGTGGGCGGTTACTCGCTCGGCGGCGCCGACCTGCTGCGCCGCGCGATGGGCAAGAAGGTGCCGGCCGAAATGGCCAAACACCGCGAGATCTTCCGCGAGGGCGCGGCCAAGGACGGGGTGAGCGAGGCCAAGGCCGACGCCATCTTCGACCTGATGGAAAAGTTCGCCGGCTACGGCTTCAACAAGTCGCACGCCGCCGCCTACGCGCTGGTCAGCTACCAGACCGCCTGGCTCAAGCGCCATTACCCGGCCGAGTTCATGGCGGCCACGCTGTCCTCGGACATGGACAACACCGACAAGGTGGTGGGCTTCCTGGCCGAAGTGCGCAACCTCGGCCTGACCGTGCTGCCGCCGCGCGTGAACGAATCGGCCTACATGTTCGAAGCCTCCAGTGCCGACACCATCGTGTACGGCCTGGGCGCGATCAAGGGCGTGGGCCAGGGCGCATGCGAAGCGGTGGTGGAGGAACGCGCGCGTGGCGGCCGTTACGAATCGCTGCTGGATTTCTGCATGCGCGCCGAGTCGGGCAAGCTCAACCGGCGCACCCTGGAAGCCATGATCAACTGCGGCGCGATGGACGGCCTGGGCAAGAACCGCGCCTCGTTGATGCTGCAGCTGCCCGAAGTGCTCAAGGCCACCGACCAGATCACCCGCGAGAAGGCGTCGGGGCAGAACTCGCTGTTCGGTGCCCCCAGCCCGCAGGCCACCGCGCAGCAGCTGGACCTGCCCGAAGCCAAGGAATGGGCGCTGAACCAGCTGCTCGACGGCGAGCGCGACACGCTCGGCTTCTACCTGAGCGGACATCCGTTCGATCCGTACGCCGACGACGTCAAGGAACTGGTCGGCACCGACCTGGGCATGCTCGAACGCCTGATTCCCCCCCCCCGTCCCAGCAAGGACGGCGAGAAGCGGGCATGGCGCCAGGAAACCCCGGTGATCCTGGCCGGCCAGGTGGTGGGCGTGCGGCGCAAGGGCGAAAGCCAGGTGTTCATGCAGCTGGAAGACAGCAAGGGCCGCGTGGAGTGCAGTGCCTTCACCGACGGCCTGGCCGAGTTCGGCCACTTGATGACCAAGGACCGCATCCTGATCGTCAAGGGCGGCCTGCGCGAGGATGAATTCAACGGCGGCTACGCGCTGCGCATCCGCCAGTGCTGGGACTACGAAGAGGTGTGCGCCAACTACGCCACCCGCCTGTCGCTGCGCCTGGACCTGCGCCAGGACGGCCCCGTGTGGGAGCGCGTGAACGCCCTGCTCGACCGTCACCGCCCCGGCCGCACGCCGCTGCGCATGGACCTGCTGCTGGGGTCCGAGCAGGGTCCGGTGGCCGGCATGCTCGACGTCGGCGGCGACATCGCCGTGCGGGTGGACAGCCAGCTGGTGGACGCGCTGCGCGCCGACCCCGCCGTGCGCACCGTGAAGGTCCGCTACAGCCCGCCCTGGGCGAACTGATCCGCTCTACCGTTCCACGTCCCACCGTTCTTCCGCTACACAACAGGTAACCGGTTTTGATCACACGTTTTGCCGGGCTGCTGCTTGCCGCCCTTGCCCTCAGCGGCTGCTCCAGCCCGTCCCAGACCTTCGAGATCGACAACCCGGGCGACACCCCGCTGACCCTGCGCATCGACGGCAACGAACTGCCGATCGCCGCGCACGCCTCGCGGCCGGTGAAGCTCAAGCCCGGTGAGCACCACCTGCAGACCCCGGCCCTGGGCGATGTGCGGTTCATCGTCTACGCCCGCGGCAAAGGCGGCCTGATCAACCCGACGCTGGGCGAGTATGTGATTGCCAGCGAGGTCTACGTCACCGGCGAAGACAAGCTGCGCCACTTCGGCACCGTGGACAACCATATCGCGCTGGGCGGGGTCGGCTTTGATGGCCCGTACAGCACGACCCACGCGCTGTTCATCGATCACGCCTGGACCTTCGGCGTGCGCGAGCCGTTCCCCGACGAACAGACCGTGGCCCACGTGGACGAGACCGGTGGCCGGATCAACACCAAGATCTTCACCGCCGCCGATTTCATCGACTACGCCGAGGCGCGCAGCGGCCAGCCCGGCGCCTACCGGCGGCAGCAGCCGGCCGGTTACCAGGCCCCGACCTACACGCTGGAGCCGGCGCCCACCGCCCTGCCCGCGCTGGACCCGGCCTTCGAACGGCATGCCGCGCCCCTGCGCGAGCTGTATGCGCGCTACCTGAAGGCCACCACCGCCGACGCCCAGCTGCAGCTGCAGCAGGAGGCGTTCCAGGCGCAGATGGCCTTCACCGCCGCCACCGCCGCGCTCGGCTCGGGCCTGCCGGTGGAGGCCAACGAGGCCTACAACACCTTCGTGCAGACCCGCGGCAGCCTGATGGGCAGTGCCGCGCTGGTTGTGCCCTGAGCTGACTGGCGCGACCCGCCCCGCTGCGCTACCGTCGGTTTCCAGACGACGGCGTACGGGGCTTTTCGGCGCATTCGGCTACACTTTCCCTCTTTACTTCACGACGGTTTCCGATGAATCCGAACTACCTCGACTTCGAGCAACCCATCGCTGATCTGGAGGCGAAGATCCAGGACCTGCGCAGCGCCAGCGCCGGGCCTGCGGTCAATGTCGAGGCCGAGGTGAACGCCCTGCAGGACAAGCTGCGGGTGCGTACCGCGCAGATCTTCCGCAACCTGACGTCGTGGCAGGTCCTGCAGCTGGCCCGCCATCCCTCGCGCCCGTACACCGCCGACTACATCCGCATCTTCTGTGACGAGTTCCAGGAGCTGGCAGGCGATCGCGCCTTCGCCGACGACAAGGCCATCATGGGTGGCCTGGCCCGCATCGGCGGCCGCTCGGTCATGCTGATCGGCCACCAGAAAGGCCGCGACACCAAGGAAAAGATCAAACGCAACTTCGGCATGCCCAAGCCGGAGGGCTACCGCAAGGCGCTGCGCCTGATGAAGATGGCCGAACGCTTCGGCCTGCCGGTGCTGACCCTGATCGACACCGCAGGCGCCTGGCCGGGCATCGACGCCGAATCGCGCGGCCAGTCCGAGGCGATCGCCCGCAACCTGATGGAAATGGCCGAGCTGAAGGTACCGGTGATCTGCACCGTGATCGGCGAAGGCGGCTCGGGCGGCGCGCTGGCGCTGGGCGTGGGCGACCGTACCGTGATGCTGGAATACAGCGTGTACTCGACCATCACCCCGGAAGGCTGCGCCTCGATCCTGTGGAAGGACGCCGGCAAGGCCAAGGAAGCGGCCGAGCAGCTGGGCATGACCGCCCCGCGCCTGAAGAGCCTGGGCCTCATCGACAAGATGGTGCGCGAGCCCACCGGCGGCGCCCACCGCAACCCGAACCAGATGGGCAAGCGCCTGAAGGCCGTGCTGCTCAACGAACTGGACGCCCTGCAGAAGCTGTCGGTGGACGACCTGCTGGCCCGGCGCTACGAGCGCCTGCGCAGCTACGGCACCTACGAGACCATCTAAGCGGATTGTCTTCCGGGTGGAACGAAAAAAGCCGGACGCGAAAGCGCCCGGCTTTTTTCATGCCCCCCACCGGGTAGAGCCGACCGTTGGTCGGCTATCGAGGTCACAGGACACGGTCGAGAGCCGGCCAGCGGCCGGCACTACCGGTAGAGCCGACCGTTGGTCGGCTGCCGTTGCCGTTGCCCAACCGTTGCGATGACCCGATCGGGTAGAGCCGACCGTTGGTCGGCTGCGGTTGCTCCCCTCAGAACGGCTTGGCCAGCACCAACCACACCACCCCGATGAACAGCACCAGCGGCAGTTCGTTGAACCAGCGCAGCGCGCGCGAGGTCGGCAGCGGCTTGCCGCGCACGTTGCCCTTCAGCAACCGACCGGTCCAGGAGTAATACACCAGCAGCAGCACCACCAGGCCCAGCTTGGCGTGCAACCAACCGGCCGCACCCGGGGCCACCATGGTCGGGAAATCGGGGATCACCTTGTAACCCAGCCACAGCACCAGGCCCAGGATCAGCGCGAAGCCGAACATCATGTGGCCAAACTTGTACAGGCGCAGGCCCATCAGCTGCAGCCGCTCTGTCACCGGCAGCTGGCCGGCGGTCTCGCTCAGGTTCACCAGGATCCGCGGCAGGTAGAACACCGCCGCCATCCAGGCCACCACGAACAGCAGATGGAAGGTTTTGACCCAGTAATAGCTCTGCATGCGCTCGCTCCAGCGGCTGGCGTAGGTTGTCGGGCATTCTCGCATGCCCGGGTACAGCCGCCCCATGCGTGGCTGGCGCGACCAATCGCCACACCACCGCCACCCAGGCCGCCGCGCGACACCGTACGATAGGCGCCGTTTTCACGACTTCGCATGATCGCCATGGACAAGACCTACGACGCCGACTACTTCAAGCGCTGGTACCAGGCCGACCAGGCCGGTGGTGCCGCGCGCCTGGCGCGCAAGGTGGCCCTGGCCGTGGCCAGCGCCGAGTACTACCTGGAACGCCCGATCCGCAGCGTGCTCGACATCGGCTGCGGCGAAGGCGCCTGGCGCGCACCGCTGCTCAAGCTGCGCCCGCGCGTGCAGTACCTGGGCTTCGACAACAGCGCGTACGCCATCCAGCGCTATGGCCGCAGCCGCAACCTGCACATGGCCAAGGTCGGCGACTTCGCCTGGTTGCGCCCGTGTGCGCCGGTCGACCTGCTGGTCTGTTCTGACGTGATGCATTACGTGCCCAGCCGCGAGCTGCGCCCGGCGCTGGACGGTTTTGCCGAACTCACGGGCGGCGTGGCGTTCCTGGAGGCGTTCAGCGCCGAGGACGAATTCGACGGCGACCATGAGGGCTTCCAGGCGCGTCCGGCGCGCTGGTACCGCAGCGGCCTGAAGAACGCCGGCTTCACCGCGCTGGGCTCGCACTGCTGGCTGTCTCCGGCCTTGGCCGGGCATGCCGCCGCGCTGGAACGTGCCGACCGCTGAATCTCGATAACAACTGAGACAGACCCCGTATTAACGCGCCGATCCCGCCGGTAGGCTATGCTGCGCGGCAACATAAGACCATACATATTCGGACGCCATGCTCTATCAACTGCATGAGTTGACCCGCAACATGCTCGCCCCGTGGGTTCACCAGGCCCAGGCCAACGCCAAGTTCTTCGCCAACCAGGGTCACTGGTGGTCGCAGATGCCCGGTGCCGATCGCCTGTCGGCGGTCAACGAGCTGTTCCATCGCATCGGCAAGGATTACGAGAAGCCCGAGTGGGGCATCAACGAAATCGAGGTCGATGGCGAGCGCGTGCCGATCGTGGTGCACGAGGAAGTCAGCAAGCCGTTCTGCAAGCTGCTGCGCTTCAAGCGCCACAGCAACGAAGCCGACCAGCTGCACACCATGCTCAACCAGCCGTTCGTGCTGGTGGTGGCGCCGCTGTCGGGCCACCACGCCACGCTGCTGCGCGACACCGTGCGCACGCTGCTGCGCGACCACCGCGTGTATGTCACCGACTGGGTGGACGCGCGCATGGTGCCGGGCAGCGAAGGCGAGTTCGGCCTGGACGATTACATCGCCTACGTGCAGGAATTCATCCGCCACCTGGGCGCGGACAAGCTGCACGTGGTGAGTGTGTGCCAGCCGACCGTGCCGGTGCTGGCGGCGGTATCGCTGATGGCCAGCCGTGGCGAACCGACGCCGCGCACGCTGGTGATGATGGGGGGCCCGATCGATGCCCGCTGCAGCCCCACCGCGGTGAACAACCTGGCCACGCAGAACCCGTTGTCGTGGTTCGAGAACAACGTCATCCATACCGTCCCGGGCACCTACCCCGGCGCCGGTCGCCGCGTGTACCCGGGCTTCCTGCAGCATGCCGGGTTCCTGTCGATGAACCCGAGCCGGCACTTCAGTTCGCACTGGGATTTCTACGCCGACCTGGTCAAGGGCGACATGGAAGACGCCGACGCGCACCGTCGTTTCTACGACGAGTACAACGCGGTGCTGGACATGCCGGCCAAGTACTACCTGGACACCATCGAGGTGGTGTTCCAGCAGTTCCTGCTGCCGCGTGGCGAGTGGTACGTCAACGGCGAGCACGTGAACCCGGCGGCGATCACCGGGACGGCCCTGCTGAGCATCGAGGGCGAGCTGGACGATATCGCCGGGCTGGGCCAGACCGAAGCGGCGCAGGCGCTGTGCAGCGGCATTCCGGCCGAGCATCGTGAGCATTTCATCGTGGAAGGCGCCGGCCATTACGGCATCTTCAGCGGCCGCCGCTGGCGCGAAACGGTGTACCCGAAGGTGCGTGATTTCTTCGCGGCCCATGCGCAGACGGCCGCGACCAAGCCGAAGAAGGCCGCCAAGATCACCAGCAACGTCACCCCGTTGCGGCGCAAGGCGGGCTAAGACCGCCTTGCCATGCGTGCGGCGCAGCCGCATCGCATCCGGTAGTGCCGGCCGCTGGCCGGCTCCTTGTACATCCTGCGTTGCCTGGAGCCGGCCAGCGGCCGGCACTACCTGGTTTCGTTCTGCATTGCCTGGAGCCGGCCAGCGGCCGGCACTACCGGGTTTCGTTCACCGGGCAACCGTCGGGATCTACAGCCGCACCAGCAGGTGCTTGGCCATCATCCCGTGCAGGCGGCCGATGCCGCGTGCCAGGTGCAGGGTGACGAACAGCAGCAGCACCCCGGCCACCGCCAGCAGCGGCGTGGCCCACATCGACAGCATCTGCTCGCCTTCGATGTAGATGCCCGGTATCTCACCGGTGAACAAGGCTGCGACCGGCGCCCAGATGAAGCTCAGCGAGATCGACAGCAAGGTCACCGCGATGGTGAAGTACACGATGCCCAGCGGCAGCATCAGCACGAAGTACAGCAGCGTCAGCCAGGTGCGGCCATCGGTGAACATGTCGCCCACCCGCTGCAGCCAGCTGCGGCTGCGGTCGGAATAGGTCGGCCGGCGCGGCATGCGCTCGCCCAGCAGTGCTTCCACCAGCCGCCCTTCCAGCAGTGACAGGCCGCGGACCGATCCGAAGAACAGCACGGTGATCGGAATGCCGATGATCAGCACCATCAACCCCAGCGACAGCGACAACCCGGTTACCACCCAGGTGAAGAAGAACGTGCCGGTAGCCAGCGACAGCAGCATGTAGAACAGCGCCCCATAAGTGCGTGCTTCCAGCGCTACGCCGAAGAACCGGGCCAGCGCCGAACGCGGCTTGGGCGTGGCAGCCGGCGGCGTGCCGATGCTTGCCGCGGCCGCCGCCCCACCGACAGTGCCAGTGGCCACCACGGCCCGGCGCAGCGGCGCGGCACCCGCGCTGGGCGTCCGCAGCGCGCGGTTCACGGTGATTTCGGTTTCGCGGTAGATATCGGCCACTTCTTCCGGCGCTCCATAGCTGCTGGCGACGTCGGCGATCACCTCGGCCTCGCTGCGGCCGGGCTGGGCCGCCAGCTCGGAGCGCAGGTACTCTTCGGCGTCGTACAACGCGTCCTGCACCATCGCCGGGTCGGCGTCATGCAGGGCGGCGCGCAGCTGCGCCAGGTACTCGGGAATGGTGGTCGGCAAGGCCCGACCGGCCACGGACGCGATGTTCATTCAATTACCCCTTCCAGGACGGAATCGACGGAATCACGGGTAGCGCGCCACGCGGCGGTCCATTGCCGGAGCACCTCACGGCCCGTGTCATTGATGCGGTAGTAGCGTCGCGGCGGACCGGCCATCGACGGTTCAACATGGCTTTCCAGCAACCCGGCCCCTTCCAGGTTGCGCAGCACCGGGTACAGCGCGCTCTGCTTGCCGCTCAGCACGCCTTCGCCGACCCGCTCCAGCTCCTTGGCGATCAGGTAGCCGTACAGCGGCTCGCCGGCCTTGGCCAGCACCGCCAGCAAGGCCAGCGAGACCGTGCCGGAGCTGAGCTCCTTCTGGAACTTCTTCAGGTAGGCATCGTGGTCGCTCATCGCGTTCTCCAACTAGCGTGGAGTCAACACTAGTGTGAAGTCCGGTATAGCGAATGTGCCCTTAGTCACCGTGCCGGTTGGACACCACGCCTCCGCTGGTCGCAGCGACCGCGCTTCGCGCACAATCGGCAGACACTTCCTGAACGGGTTCGCCATGTCGCCTTGCCGCACTGCCCTGCTTGCCCTCGCCCTTGCCTGCGCGCTGCCCGCCACCGCTGGCGCGGCTACACCCTACCGCAGCCCGCAGCAGATTCTGGATGCCTCCCCGGCCAGCGATTGGCGCACGCCGGACCCGGCCAACGTGCTGTACATGACCCTGCCGGCCGGGCGGGTGACGATCGAGCTGGCCCCGGCGTTCGCGCCCAAGCACGTGGCCAACATCCAGACGCTGGCGCACGAACATTTCTGGGATGGCGAGAGCATCTACCGGGCCCAGGACAACTTCGTGGTGCAGTTCGGCGACGCCGATGCCGACGATGCGGCCAAGGCCAAGCCCCTGGGCAGTGCCAAGCGCAAGCTCCCGGCCGAGTTCCAGCGCGACAGCAAGGGGTTGAAGGTGAGCGTGCTGCCCGACCGTGACGGCTGGGCCGACCAGACCGGCTTCGTCGATGGTTTCCCGGTGGGCCAGGACCGGCAGGACGGGAAGACGTGGCTTGCGCATTGCTACGGCGCGCTGGGTGCCGGGCGCAGCAACGAGGAAGACAGCAGCATCGGGGCGGAGCTGTACGTGGTAACCGGGCAGTCGCCACGCCAGCTGGACCGCAACATCACGGTGGTGGGGCGGGTGCTGCAGGGCATGGAGCTGCTGAGTGCGCTGCCGCGTGGGCCGGCGCCGATGGGCTTCTATGCCGACGCCGCGCAGCGCACGGCGATCCAGTCGATCCAGCGCGCCAGCGATGTGCCGGCGGCGCAACGGCCGAAGCTGGAGGTGCTGCGCACCGAGTCGAAGACGTTCGCCGATGTGGTGGAGGCACGCCGCAACCGGGTGGATGATTTCTACAAGCGCCCGGCGGGGCACATCGACCTGTGCAATATCGCGGTGCCGGTGCGGTAACGGCACACGCGTTGGCGTTTTGATTGTCTGCGCGCGCGGCCGGCGGGTCGCCCTGCCTCTGGACAGATTGCGCGTGCGGTTGGGTAAGAGGCGTTGGTAGAGCCGACCGTTGGTCGGCTGCCCCTGCCCGCGACCGCACGACCTACCGCTTCTGCGACGCGGCCACGCTACCCAGGATCAACGCACCGGCGACCACCATCGCCCCGGTCACCGCTTCGCCCAGGAACAACCACGCAAACAGCGCGCCGAAGATCGGGACCAGGTAGGTGACGGTCGAGGCGCGGGCCGGGCCGATGCGGGCGATGAGGCGGTAGAACATCAGGAACGCCAGACCGGTGCACACCACGCCCAAGGCGATGGCGCAAACCCAGGACACCGTCGGGATCGGGCCGGTGGGCCAGTGGGTAAGCGCCATCGGCAGCAGCGCGATGGCGGCGCAGCCGAGGGTGGCCCCCGCGGATGCGGCCGGCGGCAAGCCGGTCATGTGCCGCTTCACCAGGTTCACCCCCAGGCCGTACAGCAGCGCGGCCAAAGCGCCGGCGATGACCGCCGCGCCGATGCTCAGCCCCGACACCTTGGCGGTGGCCAGCACCACCACGCCAGCGAAGCCGACCAGCAGCGCGATGGCGCGGCGCATGCCGATCTTTTCGCCGAAGAACAGGAAGGCAATCAGCGCGGCGAACAGCACGGTCATGGCATTGCAGATCGCCCCGATCGCAGCCGGGGCGTGTTGCGCGGCCCAGGCGAACAGCACGAACGGGATCGCGGAGTTGATCACGCCGATGGGCGCCAACCACAGCCAGCGCCGTGCCGGGAACTGCGCGCGGGCTTGCCACAGGAACGGCAGCAGCACGAGCGCGCCCAGCAGCAGCCGCACTTCCACCAGCGCATAGGGGCCGAAGCTGGGCACCGCCACGCGCATGAACAGGAACGAGCAGCCCCAGATCGCGCCCAACACGGTCAGTTCCAGCGGGGTGCGCCAGTCGCGTTCGACCACGGCGCTGGCCAGCGGTGCGCCGCTCATGGACGCACCCCGGACAACAGGCAGATGCGTGGCTGAATGGCGGTCGCGGACGGCAACATGGGGGCGGCTCCAGGGGACAGGGGCACAGCATCCGCCTACCGGAAGGGGCCCACAAGCGCGTAGTATCCGGGCAAGCCACAAATCTCATTTGGGTCTCGTCCATGATCCTGCGCCCTGCCCTGCTGCCCGCGCTGGGGGTCTTCGCGGTCGCCGCGCGCCACCAGAATTTTGCCCATGCCGCCGAAGAGCTGCACCTGACCGCCAGTGCGGTCAGCCACCACGTGCGCAAGCTGGAAGTGCTGCTGGGCACGGTGCTGTTCCAGCGCCACGCGCGCGGGGTGCGGTTGACCGCCGAAGGCCGCCAGCTGGCCGATGCCGCCGCCGCGGCGTTGAGCGATCTCAACGCGGTGGCCGGCAACCTGCATCCCCAGGCCGACATCGTGCCGCTGCGGGTGACCACCATCCGCTCGCTGTCGTACTGCTGGCTGGTGCCCCGGTTGGCCCGCTTCACCGCCCAGTACCCGCAGGTGCGCATCGAACTGCAGACCAGCACCGAGCTGGTGCGCTTCGACGACACCGGGCCGGAACTGGGCATCCGCTACGGGCTGGGGCAATGGCCCGGCCTGCGCGCGCATCACCTGATGGACGACGAGCTGTGCCCGGTCGCGTCGCCCGCGTTGGCCGGCGTGGCGGCCCTGCGCGAACCGGCGCAGATCGCGGCGTTGCCCCTGATCAGCGACATGTCGCCGCAGGGCTGGCGCGACTGGTTCCGCGCCGCCGGGGTGCGCGGTCTGGAACTGCCGTCGGTGCATTCATTCAGCGACAGCACCGACGCGATGCGCGCGGCGGTGTATGGCATCGGCGCGGTGCTGGCGCGCAAGCACATCGCCCAGCCGTATCTGCAACGCTATGAACTGGTGCGGTTGCCCGGCCCGGCCCTGAAGGCGCGCTATGCCTATTACGTGGTGCATGCCGAACACCGCCCGCTCAGCCCCACCGCGGTGGCCTTCATGGATTGGCTCAAACGCGAAGCGCTGGATGAGCGCACACCGATACCGGCGCTGCCGGATGAACTGCTGGGCCGGCCCGCATTGTCCGGTGCGCGGTAGCGCCCATCCTCACCCGGCCTTGTCCACGCGCTGGCTAGGCTGGAGTTCCTTTCCCCCAAGGCGTGTTCCATGGCCCTGTTGCGACTCAGAATTACCGGCAGCGATGACGACGCGCGTGCCATCACCGACCTGCTGCAGAGCATCGAAGGCATCGAGCATGTCGAGGAAACCGACGACCTGATGCCGCACATGGACGATGACGATTCCAGTTCGGCCGGCCTGTCCGACGACATCGGCCCGGGCATCCACGAGCTGGAAGTGGAGGTAGGCAATGCGCTCGCCGCCCAGCGCGTGCGCGATGCGGTGCAGGAACTGGCGCTGGAGCTGGACGTGTTCGTGGAATACGAACACGACGAAGGCTGATGGCTGCGCGGTGCCGGGTTTGACCGGCACCGCGCCTTGCCGCGTCAGCTGGCCCGTGCGGCCAGGCGGCGCTTGCGGCGGCGCCACAGCACGCTGCCGATCCAGGCGAACACCCAGGCCACCACCGCCCACGGCAGCAACGCCGACAGCGCGCGGATCAGGAAGGCCACGCTGGTGGTCAGCACGGCGCCGGACTCGCTCAGTGCTTCACCGATCTGGCTGCGGCTGCGCTGCCCGGACGGGGTGTGGAACTGCATCGTCACCAGCTGCGTGTCGATACGGCGGTGCTGCTGGGCCGCCTCCTTGTTGGCCTGCTCGACCCCGGCCTCGATTTCCGACAGGCGCTGGGTGATGGTGAGCAGGTCGGCGAGCTTGATGTCCTTGCTGTCCTGGTAGGCCAGCAGCCGTTCGTGTTCCTTCTGCAGGCGCGCCTTGGTCAGCGCGGTATCGGCCACCTGCTGGGCGAGGTCTTCGGCATGGGTGTTGCGCGAGGCCACCTCACCGCCCTGCCCGGCCAGCCCGATCAGCGGCTCAACCCCCTTGGGCGCGATCCGCACCTTGACCGAACCGCTGGGGTATTCGCCGCCCTGCTGGCCCACCTGCAGGACCGCGCAGTCACCGAACCGCGCGGACTGGCACGCCTCGGCGATCTGCTTCACGCGCGGGGCGATACCGGCCGCGTCCAGGGTGATGTCCAGATCGTGTTCGTAGGCCAGCATCGCGCCTTCCGGCGATGCCAGTGCACCGGCGCCCGCGTCGGCGGCCGCTTCGCCGTGATTCTGGGCCGCACAGCCGGCCAGCCCGAGCACCAGCATCCCTGCCCATGCACCCTTGGGGTGCCACATCGTCCGTTTCATTTATTTGCTTGCTCCGTCGAAGCGATTGATCGTGAGCCCGTCCAGGTCCACCCCGGGCAGGCAACGTACGTTCACCGCCACCATCCTGCTTCCACTGCGGGGATCCACGCCCTCGCTGAACGGGGCGGTGCCACAGGTACGGCAATGGTGGTGTTCCAGGTGGTGCTGGTTGAACTGGTAGGTGGCCACGTCGGCCGGATCGGTGGTCAGCCGCAGCGCCTCGCGCGGGCCGAACCACAGCAGGCCACCGCGGCGACGGCACAGCGAACAGTTGCAGTCCAGGGCCTCGGTGATCGGCTCGGCCGCCTCGACCACGAACGCGATCTGCCCGCAATGGCAGCTCCCTTCGTACTGCATGGCGCACCCTCCGGCTGGGAAAGGGCCATGGTAATCCAATGGCACGGGCGCGGCCGGGCGCGGGGGCCTATGCTCGGCGATTGACCACAGCACAGGATCGCCGATGCGCCAGCATCTTCTCGCCCTCGCCCTGATCGCCGCCCTCGGCGGCTGCCAGCAGGCCGACGCCCCGACCGCCGCACCCGGTACGCCGGCCGCCGCTGCCCCCGCTGGCGACGCCGCCGTGGACGCCGCCTTTGCCGACCTGTCCAAGCGCGCGCTGGATACCTGGATGCAGCTGTCGCCGATCAGCGCCACCCAGATCGGCGACCACCGCTACGATGCGGAGATCGACGACCTGAGCGCCGCCGGCCAGCAGAAGATGTTGACGGCCTACAAGGGCCTTGTCGCCGACCTGGACCGCATCGACGTCAGCAAGCTTTCGCGCGAGAACCAGGTGGACGCGGCGATCCTGCGCAACCAGCTGCAGTCGGAAATCTGGAGCGCCGAGGTGCTGCAGTCGTCCAAGTGGGATCCGCAGATCTACAACGGCGTGGCCGGCAGCGCGATCTACGGCCTGATGGCACGCGAGTTCGCACCGCTGCCCGAGCGCCTGAAGTCGGCCACCGCGCGCATGGAGAAGCTGCCGCAGATCTTTGCCCAGGCCCGTGAGAACCTGGACCCGGCCCGCGTGCCGAAGATCCATGCCGAGACCGTGGCCAAGCAGAACCGCGGCATCCTGAGCATCGTCGATACCTTCATCACCCCGCACATCGGCGAGCTGCCGGCCGAAGACGGCAAGCGCCTGCAGGCGGCCATCGATGGCTTGAAGAAGGCCGTTGAAGAGCAGCAGACCTGGCTGGACAAGACCCTGGTGCCGAATGCCAAGGGCGACTTCCGCATCGGTGCGGAGCTGTACGACCAGAAGCTGAAGTTCGCCTTGAACTCGTCGCTGTCGCGCGCCGAGATCGGCGAGCGCGCGCGCGCCGAACTCAAGCGCGTGCGCCAGGACATGTACGGCATCGCGCAGACCGTGCTCAAGGACAAGCCGGGTGCTCCGGCACTGCCGGCCAACCCGAGCGATGAACAGCAGCAGGCCGCGATCGAAGCGGCGCTGGAGCTGGCCTACGCCGACAAGCCGGCCCGCGACAAGGTGGTCGACGATGCCAAGGCCGCGCTGGCGCAGTCCACCGAGTTCGTGCGCAAGCATGACCTGATGACCCTGCCCGATTCGCCGGTGGACATCATCCTGATGCCGGAGTTCCAGCGCGGCGTGGCCGTGGCCTACTGCGATTCGCCGGGCCCGCTGGACAAGAACCTGAAGACCTTCTACGCGGTCTCGCCGATTCCCGACGACTGGAACGACAAGCAGGTCGACTCGTTCCTCCGCGAATACAACAGCCGCATGATCCACCTGCTGAGCATCCATGAAGGCACGCCGGGCCATTACCTGGAAGGCTGGCATTCGGGCAAGTTCCCGTCGACGCTGCGCGCGGTGCTGCGTTCGGGCCTGTTCGCCGAAGGCTGGGCGGTGTACACCGAGCGGATGATGCAGGAGCAGGGCTACCTGGACAACGATCCGCTGTTCCACCTGGTGCAGCTGAAGTTCTACCTGCGCACCATTTCCAACGCGATCCTGGACCAGGGCGTGCACGTGGACAACTGGACGCGTGAGCAGGCGATGCAGCTGATGACCCACGATGCGTTCCAGCAGGAAAGCGAAGCGTCGGGCAAGTGGGTGCGCGCGCAGCTGACCTCGGCCCAGCTGCCGACCTACTTCGTCGGTGCGCAGGAACACTTCGACACCCGCAAGGCCGTGCAGGACAAGCAGGGCGCGAAGTTCAACCTGAAGGCCTACCACGACCAGATGCTGTCCTACGGCGCCCCGCCGGTGCGCTTCGCGCGCCAGCTGATGCTGGACCAGCCGATCGAGTAAACCCGCCTGGTTCCTCGTCAGACAGGCAACGGCCCGGTGCGAACCGGGCCGTTTTTTTGTGTGGTTTCGTAGAGCCGGAGCAGCCGACTGACAGTCGGCTCTACCCCCCCCGGCAGCGTCGGCGTCGGTTAGGCGTCGGCGGCGACGAAGCCGCCGGTCTGGCGCGCCCACAAGCGCGCGTACAGGCCGCCGGCCGCGATCAACTCGGCGTGCGTGCCGGTTTCCACGATGCGGCCCTGGTCCATCACCACCAGCCGGTCCATGCGCGCGATGGTGGAAAGACGGTGCGCGATGGCAATCACCGTCTTGCCGGCCATCAGCTCGTCCAGATTGTCCTGGATGGCCGCTTCCACTTCCGAGTCCAGCGCCGAGGTCGCCTCGTCCAGCACCAGGATCGGCGCGTCCTTGAGCAGCACGCGCGCGATTGCGATGCGCTGGCGCTGGCCACCGGACAGCTTCACCCCGCGCTCGCCCACGTGCGCGTCGTAGCCCTGGCGGCCTTCGCCATCACGCAGGGTGTCGATGAACGCTTCCGCACGCGCCTTGGCCACGGCGGCGCGCAGCTGCGCGTCGGTGGCGTCGGGGCGGCCGTACAGCAGGTTGTCGCGGATCGAACGATGCAGCAGCGAGGTGTCCTGGGTGACCACGCCGATCTGCCGGCGCAGGCTTTCCTGGGTGACGCTGGCGATGTCCTGGCCGTCGATGCGGATCTGCCCGCTTTCCAGGTCATACAGACGCAGCAGCACGTTCACCAACGTGGACTTGCCCGCACCCGACGGTCCGACCAGGCCGATCTTCTCGCCCGGCTTCACGTCCAGGTCCAGCCCGGCGATCACCCCGCCGGTCTTGCCGTAGTGGAAGTGGATGTGGTCGAAATGCACCCCACCCTGCGTCACCTGCAGCGCGGTCGCGTCGTCGCGATCCTGCACGGTCAACGGCTGGGAAATGGTGGTGATGCCGTCCTGCACCGTGCCGATGTCCTCGAAGATCCCGTTGATGGTCCACATGATCCAGCCGGACATGTTGTGGATGCGGATCACCAGCCCCGTTGCCAGGGTGATGGCGCCCACGCTGATGTGCCCGCCATTCCACAGCCACAGCGCCAGGCCGCAGGTGCCGGCGATCAGGAAGCCGTTGACGATGGCGATGGTCAGGTCCATGCCGGTGGTCACCCGGGTCTGTCGGCGGTGCTTGGCCGCCAGCTCGTCGATCGCCTCGGCCACATACGCCTGCTCGCGCCCGCCGTGGGCGAACAGCTTCAACGTGGGGATGTTGGTGTAGCCGTCCACGATCCGGCCCATCGCCTTGGAACGCGCTTCGGAGGCGATCCAGGCGCGTTCCTTCGCACGCGGCACGAAGTACCACATGATCACCACGTAGGCGACCATCCACAGCAGCAGCGGAATCATCAGCCGCCAGTCGGCCTGCGCGAACAGGTACAGCGCCGTGCCGGTGTACACCACGATGTACCAGAGCGAATCGACCATCTGCACGGCCGATTCGCGCAGCGAGGTACCGGTCTGCATCACCCGGTTGGCCATGCTGCCGGCGAAATCGTTCTGGAAGAAGCTCAGGCTCTGCCGCACCACGTAGTTGTGCATCAGCCAGCGCGAGCGGTTGCTCAGCCCCGGCACGATGGCCTGGTTGACCAGCAGGTTGTGCAGGCCCACCAGCACCGGGCGCAGCAGCACGGTGATGACCACCATCCACAGCAACTCGTTGGCGTGGCGCTGGAAGAACCCGGCACCGGGTTGTTCGGCCACCATGTCCACGATGCGGCCGAGGAAGTCGAACATCGCCACTTCCACCAGCGCCAGCAGCAGCCCGGCAATCAGCGTGGCCAGCAGCACCGGCCACACCGGGCGCAGGTAGTGGATGTAGAACGGCACGACCTTGCGCGGTGGCATGCGCCCGTCGATGGGCGGAAAAACCGGAATCAGCGACTCGAACCAGCGGAACATTCCATTACCCCGAAGCAAAGCAGGCCGCGATTATCCCACCGCGGCCTGCTGCATGCCTTTACCTGCAGCTCACGCCGCGCGTGCGGTTCAGCCCTTGACGTCGGTCTTGATCGGCACCAGCAGCAGATCCTGGAAATCGAAGCTGAAATCGGTCAACGACGAGATGGCCTGCATGCGCACATCGCGAACCTTGCCGTCCGGGTCCAGGCTGAAGGTGACGAAGGCATCGGCGTTGAGCGAGCGGTCGTCCCAGCGCACGATGAAGGTGTCGTGCTGCCAGTGCTCCAGTTTGCCCACCAGCTGCGCGGTCTTGCCGAAGCGCAGGCGCAGTTTGCCCGCGCTCTGCTCGACGAAGACGTCGCCATACCACGCGTCGCGGTAGCCGCCCGCGTAGCTTGCGAGCGGCAGCGAGGGCGTGGATTTCGCGTCGCGTGCGGCCTGGTGGGTGGCCCAGCCTTCATCGGCCTTGTCCTGCGCCTTGGCCACGGCCGCGGCATAGGCCGCCACCCAGTCGGTCTGCGGTGCACTCAGGTAGGCGTCCAGCACGTCCATGGTGATGGCGTTGAAGGCCGCGCCCACTTCCTGGTTGGTCAGCACCACGATGCCCAGCTTCTGTTCGGGCACCAGCGTCACCCGCGACACCATGCCCGGCCAGCCGCCGGTATGCCAGACCAGTTTCTGGCCCCGGTAGTCGCTCAGGCTCCAGCCTTCGCCATAGCCGGCGAAGTTCGGGCGCGCGGCCGCCAGCTGCGGCACGCTCGGTTCGGGTACCACCTGGGGGGTGATCATCTGCCACATGCCCTGCTGGCTTTTTGCGCTGAACAGCGCCGTGCCGTTTTCCAGCGTGCCGTGGGCCAGCTGCACGTTCATCCAGCGCGCCATGTCATGCACGCTGGAATAGATGCCGCCCGCACCGGCGTTGTTGGACCAGGTCAGCGGCGCCACCGTGCGCAGGGCCTTGAAGTCGTACTTGGCATGGCCAACGGCGGCGTTGTCGCCCGGCTGCAGGTGGTCGGCGTTGTAGCGGGTGCCGGCCATGCCAACCGGGGTGAAGATGTGCTGCTGCAGGAAATCGGCGTAGGACTGCCCGGACACCTGCTCGATCACCTGCTGGGCCACTGCATACAGGATGTTGTCGTACGCGTAGCGGTCACGGAAACCGGCCTTCAGCGGCACCTTGGCCAGGCGAGCGACCACTTCCTGGTTGCTGTAGGTCGTGGTCGGCCAGAACAGCAGGTCGCCCGCGCCCAGGCTGAGCCCGCTGCGGTGCGAGAGCAGGTCGCGGATGCGCATTTCGCCGGTGACGTAGGCGTCGGACATGCGGAACCCGGGCAGGTGGTCGATCACCCGGTCGTCCATCTTCAGCTTGCCCTGCTCGGCCAGCAGGTTCAGCGCGGTGGCGGTGAACGCCTTGGTGTTGGAGGCGATGGCGAACAGGGTATCGGCCTGCACCGGTGCCGGCTTGCCCAGCTCGCGCACGCCGTAGCCGCGCTCGAATACCACCTGGCCATCCTTGACCACCGCCACCGCGATGCCGGGTACGTCGAATGTGCTGCGCGCACGCTCGACCGTGGCGTCCAGCCGCTGCAGTTCGGCCGGCACCGCCGCCGATGCCAAAGGTGCGCATGCAAGCAGCACAACGCCTCCGATCCAGGATGTGTTCAAGCAGTGTCTCCAGTTGCGTGTCGCGGGGGCGTTGAGGCGCGCAGGCGCGCCTGGGCCGGGTTTCGCACGATGGTAACGCGGGGGCGCTCAGGCTCGCCTGTGCCAGAAGGCGGACCGCCCCGGAGCCCTGTATGACCGCGCCTGCCGATACCGTATCCACCGTCATTCCCTGCCTGCGCTATCACGATGCGCACGCCGCCATTGCGTGGCTGGAGCGCGCGTTCGGCTTTGAGCCGCAGGCGGTATATGCCGATGGCGAGGTCGTACACCACGCGCAGCTGGTGTACGGCCACGGCATGATCATGCTCGGCTCGGTCGACAACGCCAGCGAGTGGGGGCGCTACAGCGTGCACCCCGACGAGGTGGACGGCCGCCAGACCCAGAGTGCCTGCGTGATCGTGGCCGACCCGGATGCGCACTACGCGCGCGCCGTGGCCGCCGGCGCGCAGGTGGTGATGGACATCGCCGACCAGGCCTATGGCGGCCGCGGCTACGCGTGCCGCGACCTGGAAGGCTACCTGTGGTGGTTCGGCAGTTACGACCCGTGGCGCGCCCACGCGGGCGACGCATGACGGCGGCAGGACGCATCCGTACCGGCATCGGCGGCTGGGTGTTTCCGGGTTGGCGCGGCGGAACCTTCTATCCGGCCGGCCTGGCGCAACGCGAAGAGCTGGCGCACGCGAGCCGGGCGCTGGGCTGCATCGAGATCAACAGCACCTTCTACCGGGCACAGAAGCCGGCTATCTACACGCAGTGGCGCGAGCAGACGCCGCCGGGGTTCCGTTTTTCGGCCAAGGCCCCCCGCACCATCACCCAGACCCATGACCTGACGACGGTAGGCGCGCGTGCGGAGGCCTTCATCGACGGCATCGTCGCGCTCGGCGATCGGCTCGGACCGCTGGTGTGGCAGTTCGGCGACACCCATCCGGCGGGCGCGCAGGAGTTCGACCGGTTCCTGGCGCAACTGCCGCGCAAGGCCGACGGGCGCGCGTTGCAGCACGCGCTGGAGGTGCGCAACCCGGCCGCGTGGAGCGCGGAACTGGTGGCGGTGGCGCGCGCGCACAACGCCGCGCTGGTCTTCAGCGGCTCCAACGACTACCCGAGCTTTGCCGACCCCACCGCGGACTTCGTCTACGCGCGGCTGATGCATGCGCGCGCGAACCTGCGTGCGGGCTACCCGGAGCGCGCATTGGAACAGTGGTGCCTGCGTGCGATGCGCTGGGCCCGCGGCGAGGACAATCCGGACCTGCCGCATGTGGCCGCCGAAGCACCGACCTCGGGCCCGCGCGAGGTGTACATGCTGTTCATTGGTGCGGCCAAGCAGCGCAATCCCGGCGCGGCGATGGCGTTGCGCGACCAGTTGGCGCGCGTAGGCGCCACGTAGAGCCGGGCTCTGCCCGGCTGCCTTTTCGCCCTGCGTCAAACCCGTATCGACCAACGGTCGATACCTACCGCACGGTGCGTGATCGCGCGCCCATCCGCATGTCGATCCGCCACAGCAACGCGGCCAGGGCCACGAAGGCCAGCCCCACCACGGCCGCGTTGCGTGCCACGCCCACCGCACCCAGCGCCGCCAGATCCAGGAACGGATACGGGTACTGCCCGCTCCATCGCCCCACCAGCAGCGCCCAGCCGAGGTAGAGCGCCGGGAACAGCAGCACGCCGCCCAGCTGGCGCCAGCGCAGCTGCCCATGCGGTCCGGCCAGCCAGCCCAGCAGGTACAGCACGGGCACCACGTAGTGCAGGCCGGTGTCGGCCCACCAGTGCAGGCCCTGCGGGTGCCACAGCGTGCGCAGCACCAGCACGTAGACCAGGCCGGTGATGCCGATGTACACCGCCACCGCGGCGCTGGGTGCCGGGGCGGCCATGCCGCCGGTGCGTCCCCGCAGGCGCGCCAGACAGACGGCAGCCACGCCGATGTTGCTGAGAATGGTGAAGTAGCCCAGCAGCCGCAGCAGTGCCTGACCGCTGCCGGCGGTGGCCCCCACCGAGGCCAGCAGCACCGCGTACTGCAGCGTGATCGCGGCGACGGCGACGACGGCGGTCAGGCCGGCCCACACGCGCGCCCTGGCGGACGGCACGGCAGGTGCGGCGGCGGGCGGACGCGGGGCGTGGACATGGGGCTGCATGTGCGCAGGATGCCATGCCAGGTGCCGCGCGGTTGTCGCGGTCGGCCGCGGCTTGCCGCACAATATCCCGATGCCGATGACCGATACCCGCCGCGCGCTGCTGCAAATCCATTTCTGTGTGCTGCTGTGGGGCATTACCGCCATCCTCGGCAAGCTGATCACCCTGCCCGCGCTGCCACTGGTGTGGTGGCGGATGCTGCTGGTGGTGGCAATGCTGGCCGTGCTGCCGCGGGTCTGGCGCGGCCTGCGCCAGTTGTCACCGGCGCTGTTTGCCGGCTACTGCGGGGTCGGCGCGCTGGTCGCGCTGCACTGGCTGACCTTCTATGGCGCGGTGAAGCTGGCCAACGCATCGGTGGCCGCCACCTGCATCGCACTGGCCCCGGTGTTCACCGCGGTGATCGAACCGTGGGTGGCCAAGCGGCCGTTCCAGCTGCGCGAACTGGCCTTCGGCATCGCCGTGCTGCCGGGCGTGGCGCTGGTGGTGGGTGGGGTGCCGCATGGCATGCGCCTGGGGGTCTTGATCGGGGCGCTGTCGGCGCTGCTGGTGGCGGTGTTCGGGTCGCTCAACAAGCGCTTGGTAAGCCACGCCGACCCGCTCACGGTGACGGCGCTGGAACTGGGTGCCGGTACCGTCACCCTGACCCTGTTGGCACCGCTGCTGCCCTTCCTGCTGCCGCCGCTGGCCGGCCCGTTGTGGGTGGTGCCCAGCCTGCACGACGGCGTGCTGCTGCTGGTGCTGGCCGGGGTCTGCACCCTGCTGCCGTTTGCGCTGGCCCTGGTCGCGCTGCGCCACATCAGTGCCTACACCTCGCAGCTGGTGACCAACCTGGAGCCGGTGTACGCGATCCTGCTGGCGATGGTGCTGCTCAGCGAGCAGCGTGAACTGACCCCGGTGTTCTACGTCGGCGTGGCCATCATCGTCGGCGCGGTGTTCCTGCACCCGTTGTTGAACCGGCGCAAGCGGGTGCAACACCCGGAGATCCTGGGCACGGCCGAGGCGCACAACGTCGTCGATTGAACGCCGCATCGTGCCGACCGACGGTAGCCATCTACCGCGACGGCCAGTGCCAGGCGGGTGCGTCCAGCAGCCCCTGTCCCATCACCTCGGTTCGGCTGAACAGTTTGTGCAGCCCGATGGTGTGGCAGGCCGGTGCCTCCTGCAGCGCCGCGATCAGGCGGCTGGCGTGCGACACCACCCACAGCTGGCTGCGTGCACTGGTCGCGATGATCAGCCGCGCCAGCGCGGGCAGCAGGTCCGGGTGCAGGCTGGTTTCCGGTTCGTTGAGCACCATCAGCGGTGGCGGTCGCGGCGTATGCAACGCGGCGACCAGCAGCAGGTAACGCAGCGTGCCGTCGGACAGTTCCGTTGCCGCCAAGGGCCGCAACAGGCCTGGCTGTAGAAACTTGAGCGCCAGGCGTCCTTCGTGTGCGTCGATGTGCACCTGTGCGCCCGGGAAGGCGTCGTCCACCGCACGCGCCAGCGCAGGCGCGTCGCCGATTTCCAGGATGGTCTGCCAGGCGGCCGCCAGGTCGTGGCCATCGTGGCTGAGCACCGGGGTGCGGATCGCCAGCGTGGGCTGCCGTGCCGGCGCGCCGCTGTCGGTGCGGAAATGATCGTGGAAGCGCCAGCGCCGGATGTACTCGCGCAGCTGCATCACTTCCGGCATGCGCTGGGGGTCGGCCAGCTGGGTGAAAAAGCTGTCGAAGGCCGACAGCGGTTCGTCCAGCCCTTCCCAGCCGTGGCCGCTGCGGCGCCGCACGCGCGCGCCACGGCGCTCCACCAGCAGCGTGCTGCTGCGCAGGAACGGCCCGGCCCAGATGCACTCGGACTTGATCTGCGGCTCCAGATCGAACATCGACTGGCTGGGCACGGGCAACCCCAGGTCGATGGCATAGCCGAACGTCTCGGCGGCGAAGCCCAGCCGCAGCGACACCGGCTGCGTACGCGCCGTGCCCTGCACCGGGATCTCGCCCTGGCGCATGCGCCGGTCGATCTGTTCGGGGCCGGCCCACAGCGCCGAGCCCAGCCCGCCCTCGCGGGCCAGGGCCGCGGCGACCCCGCCCTGCGCGGTCTCCGCCAACAGCCGCAGCGCGCGATACAGGCTGGACTTGCCGCTGCCATTGTCGCCGGTGACCAGGTTCAGGCGCTCCATCGGCACCACCAGCTGGTGCAGGGAGCGGTAGTTGGCAATGGCAAGGGTCTGCAGCATGCGCAGGGCTCGGCGTGGAGGGCCCGGCAGTCTGCGGCAGCGCGTTCGCAGGCGGTGCGACGCGCCTACTCCGCGCGCACCACCCGGTTGCGACCTTCATGCTTGGCCCGGTACAGCGCCGCGTCGGCACGTGCCAGGGTCTGGTCCACGCCGTCGCCATGGCGATGCGCGGCAACTCCGATGCTGATCGTCAAGGGAATGCCCAGCGGCAGGTCGGCCACGGCCATGCGCAGGAAGTCGCACTGCAGCTCGGCGGTGCCGAGCGTGGTGTCGGGCATCAGCACCACGAACTCTTCGCCCCCGTAACGTGCCGCCAGGCCCTGCCCGGCGAAATGCGCGCGCAGCAGGCGCGACAGTTCGGCCAGCACGTGGTCGCCGGTGGCGTGGCCGTACAGGTCGTTGACGTTCTTGAAATGGTCGATGTCCAGCAGTGCCACCGCGGTCTGCCGCGGCTGTCCGTCCGCATCGGTGACCGCCGCTTCCAGCGCCAGGCTCATCGCCCGCCGGTTGGGCAGCCCGGTCAGTGGATCGGTGCGGCTCTGCTCGGCCAGGTCGGCGTTCTGCTGTTCGAGCAGGGCGTTGTATTCGGACAGGCGTTGCTCGTACCAGGCCCGGTCACGCATGTGCTGCTGGATCTCATACGCGTAGCGGCGCAGCTCCATCACCAGCGACACCTGGCGCGACAGCGCCACCAGCGCCTGGGCCTGGTCGGGCCGCAGGTGCCCCGGGTTGGCGTCGAACACGCACAGCGTGCCCAGCGGCAGGCCATCGAAACTGAGCAGCGGCGCGCCGGCATAGAAGCGGATATGCGGGTCGTCGACCACCACCGGGTTGTCGAAGAACCGCGGGTCCTGCCGTGCGTCTTCCACCACCATGACCTGGTCGGGCTGCAGGATCGCATGGCCGCAGAAGGAGATGTCGCGCGAGGTTTCGGTGGCATCCAGCGCCTGGCGCGCCTTGAACCACTGGCGGTCGCGGTCGATCAGGGTCACCGCCCCCATGTGGGTGCCGCACAATGCCGTGGCAATGGTGACCAGATCCTCGAAGGACCGCTCTTTGGCGGTATCCAGGATCTGGTAGCGCTGCAGCGCCAGCAGGCGCTGCTCTTCGTTGTCCGGCAGGGACGGCTTGATCATCGGCGGCAGGCAGGCGGGTTGTGCCTGCGCAGTCTAGCCGGACGGCCAGCTCACCGCGTGACGCGCGTCCTTACCATTCCAGCTGTTTGGGCAGCAGGCCCTTGAGCTCGGCGTCGGTCAGGTTGCGCCACTGGCCCGGCTTGAGCGCGCCCAGCTTGATGTTGTCGATGCGCACGCGACGCAGCTGGGTGACGCGGAAGCCGAAGGCCGCGGCCATCAGGCGGATCTGCCGGTTCAGGCCCTGCTGCAGGGTGATCCGGAAGCCGAACTTGGCCAGCTTGCTGGTGCGGCACGGCAGCGTGGTTTCATCGTGGATACGGACACCGCGGGCCATGCCACGCAGGAACTCGTCGGTGACCGGCTTGTTGACCGCCACCATGTATTCCTTCTGGTGGCCGTTCTCGGCGCGCAGGATCTGGTTGACGATGTTGCCGTTGCTGGTCAGCAGGATCAGGCCTTCGGAATCCTTGTCCAGGCGGCCGATCGGGAAGATCCGCTGCTCGTGGCCGACGAACTCGACGATGTTGCCCTTGACCGTGCTTTCGGTGGTGCAGGTGATGCCGACCGGCTTGTTCAGCGCGATGTAGACGTGTTTGCGGCCGCCGGCCTTTTTGGCTTCGCGGGCACGCAGCGGCTGGCCGTCGACCAGCACCACGTCACCCTCGCCGACCACCGCACCGGTGCCGGCCGGGTGGCCGTTGACGGTGACGCGGCGTTCGCCGATCAGGCGGTCGGCTTCACGCCGGGAACAGAAGCCGGTTTCGGCGATGTGTTTGTTGAGTCGGATTGTCATCGGCCCATTATCCGGCAAACCCGGCCCGCGCAGGGCGCCGGCTGTTCACACACGCAGCGGCGCGTCGGCCGGGGCGGCCTGGTCGGCGTCGAATACCTGGTTGCGGCCGGCCCGCTTGGCGCAGTACATGGCGTGGTCGGCGCGGCGCAGCAGCGAGGTCAGGTCGTCGCCGTCCCCGCGCAGCACGGCCAGGCCGATGCTTCCCGACACCTCCAACCCCGGCACGGCCAGCACCCGGGTCACCGCCTGCACCTGCTGGCGCACGGTTTCCAGGCGGGCGAAGGCGCTGGCCCGGTTGGCGCCCGGTAGCAGCACCAGGAACTCCTCACCGCCCATGCGGATCACATCGTCGTGGTTGCGCACCGAATCGCGCAGCTGGCGCGCCACCGCCACCAGCACCTGGTCGCCCACGGCATGGCCGAACTGGTCGTTGATGTCCTTGAACAGGTCGATGTCCAGGAACCCGATCGCCAGCGGCTGTTCGTCCTGGACGGCACGTTCCAGGTAGTGGGCCAGCTTGCGCAGGCCGGCGCGTCGGTTCGGCAGGCCGGTCAGGGCATCGGTATCCGCCAGCTGGCGCAGTTCGTCGCGCTGCTGGCGCAGCCGGCCCAGGCGCAGGTTGAGCGCGTAGGCGGCCATCATCAGGAACCAGGTCGTGCCCAGCTGCAGCGACTCGATCCGGTAGGCCACCAGCCACTGCGCGTGCAGCGCATCGGCCATGATCATGATCCACCACGGCAGCAGCGCGCTCAGCCCGGCCAGCGCGTAGCGGTCGCGGTGCAGCACGCCCCAGCTGCCGGCCGCCAGGCAGGCTACGCAGCCCAGCACGAACAACGCTTCCAGTCCGGCGGCCACGCCCGGCAACACCGCAAAGTGCATCCAGGGCACGCCCAGACCCAGCGCGAACAAGCCCCACAGCAGCACATGCTGGGCCGGCCGTGACCCTGGCCAGCGGCGGTCGCCGCCACACAGGCGCCACAGCACCGGCAGCAGCACTGCCTCGGTGAACGCGGTCAGCGACACCAGCCACCACGAGGCCCGGTTCTCGACCGGCAACCACGGCTCGGGATACCCGCTCAACCCGCCCAGTACGGCCTGCCACAGCACCAGCAGCAGGCAGATGGCCACGTAGATCAGGAACGAGCGGTCCTTGGTGGTCACATAGCCCATCAGCGCCGACAGCGCCAAGGCAATGGCCACCGCCACGCAGGCCGCGCGCACCAGCAGCCGGGCGGTGTCGTCCTGCTGCACCGGGCTGGGCGCGCCCAGCTGCACGGTGGGAATCCAGCGGGGTTTGATCGGCGCGGCCCACGACACCACGATCGGTTCGTGATCGCCGGCAGTGGGCACCACCACCATGCCCACCCCGGCCCGGAAGCGGGAATCACGGGTGCGCGCATCATGCATGCTGCCGCAGATCTGGCGGTCACCGTGGCTGATCCGCACCTCGCCGGCCAGCACCCCGAACACGTCCACCGCCTGCGGCTCACCGGACCAGCCGCCCGCGGGCGCGGGCACGTGCAGCACCTGCTGGTGGCGGGCCAGCACTTCGGCAGTGCAGGCGCGCTGGGGGGTGCGTTCAGCCGTAGCGGCGCCCAGCAGCAGCACGTCGGTGCCCACCCGGGTGGTGGCGGCGAGCACGGTGTCGGCGGCCGCCCAGGCCGGCAGCAACAGCAGGGCCAGCAGTACCTGCACTGCGCCCCATTCCATCCACCTGCCGCGCCATCCCCTCACACCCTGCCCCAACCTCGATGCCGCCACGCAGGTCGCGTGCCGCCCCTGGCGGGGATTATCGCCCGAACCTGGCGCTTTCACGCAGCCCATCGCGGCGGGCGGCGCGGGCCATTGGTCTCATGGCTGGCCCGGCCGGCCCTCCGAAGGCAGCGCGCTGCGCCCCGGCCACAGCGCCGGCTGGGTCATCCGCTCCAGCGCCATCGGTCGCTCGATCGCATACCCCTGCAGCCCGTCCACCCCCAGCACCTGCAGCTGTTCGGCGACGTCGGTCGATTCCACCCATTCGGCAATCACGGTCATGTGCAGCTCACGGCCAATCTCGGTGATCGCGCGCACCGCGGCGCGGCTGACCGGATCGATGTCCATGTCGCGCACGAATACACCGTCGATCTTGAGCATGTCCGCCGGCAGCTGGCGCAGGTAGCCAAACGAGGACAGCCCCGAGCCGAAGTCATCCAGCGCTACCTGGCAGCCCCGCGCCTTGACCGCTTCGATGAAGCTGCGCGCCTGGGCCAGGCTGCTGATGGCGGCGGTCTCGGTGACCTCGAAGCAGAGCTTGCGCGCCAGCCCGCGGTTGCGCTCCAGCAGGTCGCAGACGAAGGCCAGGAAGCTCGGCTCGGCAATCGACTGCGCCGACACGTTGACGTTGCACAGGCCCAACCGCTGCACGTGCGCCGGGCACACCTGCAGGTGGCGGAACAGCAGCCCCAGCACGTGCCGGTCCAGTGCCATGCCCATGCCATAGCGCTCCACGGCCGGCATGAACTCACCGGGGGCCTGGAGCAGGCCGTCGGGGCTGCGCATGCGTACCAGCACTTCGTAATGCAGGAAGCCCGGATCGCCGACGCGCTCGATGCGCTGCGCATACAACAGCATGCGGTTCTCGGCGATGGCACTGGTCACCCGCGCCAGGCGTTCGGCTTCCTGCCGGCGCTCGTCCAGCGCCATGCGGCTTTCGTTGTAGCAGTGCACGCGGTTGCGCCCGGCTTCCTTGGCGGCATAGCAGGCACTGTCGGCCGCACTCATCAGCCAGTTGACGTCCACCGCCTCGCGGGTGACCTCCACCACGCCGACGCTGCAACTGACCCGCAGGCTGCCGTCGCCATGCTGGAAGTTGGCCTGGCCCAGCGAACGCACGATCCGCTGCAGCACCTGCTTGGCCTCTTCCTGGGCCGCATTGGCCAGGAACAGCGCGAACTCGTCGCCGCCCAGCCGCCCTACCCAGTCACCCTCGCGCACCGACCCCACCAGGTAATCGGCGAAGTTGCGCAGCAACTGGTCGCCCGCGGCGTGGCCCAGCCCGTCGTTGACCAGCTTGAAATAGTCCAGGTCGATGTAGCACAGGCTGTGCACGCCGCCATGGTTGCGAACATCGATCAGGGCCTGCTCCAGCAGGCGTTCGATCTCGCGCCGGTTGATCAGCCCGGTCAACGGATCGTGGCTGGCGTGGTGTTCCACCTCGCGGGCCAACGCATGGTTCTGCGACACGTCTTCCACGATGGCGAACACCGACACCTCGCGGCCGGCCGTGCGCACCAGCGTGCCGCTCCAGCGGCCCCACATCAGCCCGCCATCGGCGCGCCGGAAGCGCAGCTCGGCCGGGCGCAGCTGGCGCCCCCAGTCGATCTGGCCCGCGTCGTCGAGCACCAGTTCGCCCTCGGCCACCAGGTCCTGGATGGACAGCCCGAGCAGCGCATCGCGCGAGTAGCCCAGGATGTCGGCCATGGCCTGGTTGACCTCCATGACACCACCGGTCTGGTCGAATTTGAGCATGCCCACCGTGGCCTGGTAGAAGGCCGCACGGAAGCGGCTTTCCTGTTCCAGCAGATCGTGCCGCACCCGTCGCGACAGCATCACGGCCACGAGGGTGATCAACAGCACCGACAATCCGCCCACCAGCAAGGTGGTGATGCGCACGATCGAGGCCGTGCGCTGCAGCGACATCGAAAAGGCCTTGGCACGGGCCTGCAGGTCACGATCCAGGGCCTGCAGCTGGTCCAGCAACAGCGCCTGGGTCACCGGTTCCACGTCGCGGCGGGCGTGCAGGACCTGCGCCGCGCCGACCAGGCCGGCCAGCTGCAGCAACGGGGCGTCGGTCTGTCGCCACAGCCGTACTGCATCCTTGAAATAGCCGAGGTGGCCCAGGTACCGGAACGACAGGATCAGGCGGTTGATGTCACCCGGCGCGTTGCCGCCGCCGAGGAACCCGCGCCGGGCCCGGGCCAGGTCGGCGTCGTCCTGCTCCAGCGCGCGCCGCGCGTCCAGGTCGCCCAACGGCACGGTCAGTGCCTGGCGGGCTTCAGCCAAGTCACGCGGTCGACCGTGGTTGATATAGCGGCTGAGCGCGAAGCTGGCCTGCTGCTGGCTCCGCGACCAGTGGCTCTGCCCCACGATCCACGCGGTGGACGCGGCCTGCAGCTCCTGGATCAGCGCGGAAATGCCCACCAGGCCAATCGCCATGCCGGTCAGCAGGACGAAGCGCAGGGTCAATCCCCGCGTGAGATACGGTACCGCTGTTGCACCAACATCCCTGCCAGTTGCCAGCATCGCGGATCCCCCCGGAGCCGTGGAGTGGGTGGTGTATCGAGCCCATCAACCTTCAGGCTAGATCGGGGGATGTTGAAACGGTGCGAAACCGAGCGGCGGCGCGTTGCGGCATTTCCGCCCCCCGGAAACGACAACGCCAGCCCGAAGGCTGGCGTTGTCTGGATCGCGTGGGCGATCAGCCGTTGCGCGGACCGCGCGGCTTGAAGCCGTCGCGACGCGGCGGGCGATCATTGCCGCCCGGGCCGCCCGGACCACGATGGCCACCCGGACCACCCGGACCACGCGGCTTGCCACCGAACTTCGGCTTGAAGGCCGGGCGCGCCGACGGGGTCAGGTCTTCACCCGGCTCGACCTTGCGCATCTGAAGCTGCTGGCCCGAGACCCACACCTTCTTGAGGTGGGTCAGCAGGTCCTGCGGCATTTCGGCAGGCAGGTCCAGCACCGAGAAGTCGTCGTGGATGTCGATGCGGCCGATGAAGCGGCTTTCCAGCCCGGCTTCATTGGCGATCGCGCCGACGATGTTGCCCGGCTTGACGCCGTGCACATGGCCCACTTCGATGCGGAAGGTTTCCATGCCCGGCTCGGCGGCACCGCGCGGGGCGATGTCACGGCGCGGGGCGCGTTCGAAGCCGCCGTCGCTGTTGCCGAAGTCGCCTTCCGGACGCGGCGGACGCGGGCCGCGGTCGTCTTCACGACGCGGGCCACGCTCGAAGCGCGGCTCGAAACGGGCCGGACGCTCGCCACGGTCGTTGCTGCGCTCGTTGCGCTGGTGCGGGGCACGCTCTTCACGGGCACCACGGACCGGCGGGGTCAGCAGGAACGGCGAATCGCCCTGCAGCAGCTTGGCCAGCGCGGCGGCGATCTCGATGGCCGGCACGTTCTTCTCGCCTTCCAGGCGCTGCAGCAGGTCGCGGTAGAACTCGGTGCCGCCGGCATCGAGCACATCGCTGATGCGGCTCATGAACTTGGTGATGCGGGTGTCGTTGACCGCGTCCACGCTCGGCAGCTGCATCTCTTCGATGGGCTGGCGGGTGGCGCGCTCGATGGCACGCAGCATGCCCTTTTCACGCGGGGTGGCGAACAGGATCGCGTCACCGGTGCGGCCGGCACGACCGGTACGGCCGATGCGGTGCACGTAGCTTTCGGTGTCGTACGGGATGTCGTAGTTCAGCACGTGGCTGATGCGCTCCACGTCCAGACCACGGGCGGCCACGTCGGTGGCCACCAGGATGTCGAGCTTGCCTTCCTTCAGCATGCCGATGGTGCGCTCGCGCTGGGCCTGCTGCATGTCGCCGTTGATGGCGGCCGCGGCCAGGCCACGGGCCTGCAGCTTCTCGGCCAGCTCTTCGGTGGCCGCCTTGGTACGCGAGAAGATGATCATCGCGTCGAACGGTTCCACTTCCAGGATGCGGGTCAGCGCGTCCAGCTTGTGCATGCCGCTCACCCACCAGTAGCGCTGGCGGATGTTGGCCGAGGTCGTCGTCTTGCTGACGATGGTCACTTCGGCCGGGTTCTTCAGGTAGGTCTGCGCGATGCGGCGGATCTGCGACGGCATGGTGGCCGAGAACAGGGCGACCTGGCGGGTCTCCGGCAGCTTCTTCAGCACGGCTTCGACGTCGTCGATGAAGCCCATGCGCAGCATTTCATCGGCTTCGTCCAGCACCAGCGTCTTCAGCTCGGACAGGTCCAGGGTGCCGCGCTCGAGGTGATCGATCACGCGGCCCGGGGTGCCGACGATGACGTGCACGCCACGGCGCAGGGCCTGCAGCTGCTGGCCGTAGGGCTGGCCGCCGTACACCGGCAGCACGCGGAAGCCGGGGATGCCCGACGAATAGGTCTGGAACGCCTCGGCGACCTGGATGGCCAGTTCGCGGGTGGGCGCCAGCACCAGCACCTGCGGCTTGGTCTGGTTGAAATCGAGGTTGGACAGCACCGGCAGCGCGAAGGCGGCGGTCTTGCCGGTACCGGTCTGGGCCTGGCCGAGCACGTCGCGGCCTTCCAGCATCGCCGGGATCGTGGCAGCCTGGATGGGCGACGGGGTTTCGTAACCGACGGTGGCGACGGCCTGCATCACAGCGTCGGACAGGCCGAGGTCTGCGAACAGCAGCGGCGCGGAGGTTTCTTGGGACATGGGGAACTCCAAAGCACTGCCGTTGAGGAGGCAGTGAGATAAAAAAGGGGATGGTCCGCGCTTTGGGCGCCCTTTCTTATCGCGTGCCCTAGCGCTGCTCGGTCGGAGGAGAATTCACTCGCTCAGGCCGCGATGATACTCCATCGTTCCTGAACAACGCGTACAGATTTCCGCATGGATGCCGTTCTGCCGCCTGCTGGCGCACAATACGCGCCCTCTCCCGGCCCGGTCCCACGTCCGCGCCCCTTCCCAGGATACCCGTTCCATGCAGACCCTCGAATTTGAACTGGACCGCGACTACGTCGAGCTCAAGCAGCTGCTCAAGCTGGCCGACCTGGTCACCAGCGGCGGCGAGGCCAAGACCGTGATCGGCGACGGCCAGGTCCTGGTCGACGGCGAGGTCGAACTGCGCAAGGCCTGCAAGATCCGCGGCGGCCAGGTGGTGCAGTTCGGCGACACCACCATCAACGTGCTGGCCGACAGCGACGCCCCCTGACCCACCTCAGACCCGCGCGTCGCGCTGGGTCAGGTGGGCGGCGATCAACTGGCGGAACGGGGCCACACCGTGCGCCAGGCGCAACCCGGCCCGGCGCAGCATCCGCGCGGGCAGGCGGTCATCGGTGTACAGCGTGGCAATGGCATTGGTGGCCTCGTACAGCGGGCGCGAGGCCAGCCGGTGGCCGCGCTCAAAACTGGCCAACCCGGCCGGTGCGCCGATGTCGCCGCCGCGGGCCGCCGCCTGGTTCAGCACGCTGGCCAGCCGGTGCGCGCCGGCCAGGCCCAGGTTGAACCCATGCGCGGTGACCGGGTGCATGCCCACGGCTGCATCGCCGATCAACGCGCAGCGATCGCCCACGAACGCATGGGCATATACCCCCACCAGCGGGTAGGCCACCGGGGCCGCGCTGGGCACCATCGCCCCCAGCCGCTGCTCGAACAAGCCACTGATGCTGTGCCCGAAGCGGGCCGGCTCCTGCGCCATCAAGGCCTCGATCTGGCGCGGCGGCAGGGTGATCACCGCCGAGGCCTGGTCGCCATTGAGCGGCAGCAGCGCCATCGTGCGACCGTACCCGAACCACTCCCACGCGGTGTGCTGGTGCGGCACCTCGATCTGCATCCGGCAGACCAGCATCGACTTGCCGAAGTCGCGCATGCGCGCCCCGATCCCGAGCATGCGCCGGGTACTGGAGAAGCGGCTGTCGGCGGCCACCACCAGGCGCGCGGCCAGGCGGCGTCCATCGGCCAGGGTGACCACGCTGCGCCCTGCCCCCGGCACGATGCCGGCCACGCGCGTTTCATCCAGGATCTGCAGGCCCGGCTGGTCCTGCACGCTGGCCCAGGCGGCGCGGCGGATCAGATGGTTGGGTACAAGCCAGCCCAGATCCTGCGTATCGCGCTGGGTGGCGGCAAAGGTCAGCGCGAACGGCGAGCTGCCGTCCATCACCTTGGCGTCGCGCAGCGGGGAGATCTCGGCCGGGTCCAGCCGCTGCCAGATGCCCAGCGTCTCCAGGCTCTGCCGCGAGGCATGGGTCAGCGCAATCTCGCGGCCATCGAAGGCGGCCTCCGCCAGTGCCGCGCGCGGCTGCTGTTCCACCAGCGCCACCTGCAGGCCGCTGCCGGCCAGCGCGCGGGCGAAACACAGCCCGGCCGGGCCGGCGCCCACCACCACCACGTCCACCGGCTGCTCCGGCATGCACTGCTCCTGGGTGGGTTGGTCCGACATGTCCGATCCTGCGGTGACTGGTCCATGCCAGCTTAGCGCCGATCGCGCGCGCCCCGCCTTGATCTGGATCAGCGGCCGCAGCCGCCGTTCACTGGTGCGTTACAGCAACGCCCACAGCAACAGCACGATGCCCACCAGCGAGGCCAGCCACACCAGGCTGCGCACGTACGGCACGCCGGCTGCGTACAACGGCAGATACACCACCCGTGCCCAGAAATAGAGCTGCGCGGCCAGCGCGGTCAGCCCGTCCTGACGCTGGGTCAGCACCACCGCCAGGATCGCCGCCGCAAAGAACGGGAAGGTTTCCATGAAATTGGACTGCGCACGCTGCAGGCGCCCGGTCAGCGGCCGCACCGGCGGGTTCTGCCCATCGCGGGCCGACGCGTTCCACTGCAACCCGCGCTCGCGGGTGACGGCGGTGGAGGCGGCGAACAGGTGCACGATACCCAGCACCATCGACCACACCAGCATCTGGATCTCGATACTCATGCTGCACTCCTCAGGAAATGACGGGGTCGATCAGGGCGTAGCGGCGCGCACGCTGTAACCGGCCAGGCGCCAGACCCGGTCTTCGTCCAGCCGGAACGACACCAGCTCGCGTACCGGCTGGGCGCTGTTGGCAAACCGGGTGGGGAAGCTGACGTTGATGTACAGCCCTTCGGGCACGGTTGCGCCGGCGGCGTACTTGACCCGGGTCACCACCGGCTGGCCGCGCGCCGCCAGCGCGCCGAGGCGCTTGCGGTCGGCGTTGAGCTGGCTGACGAAGGCCTGTTCGGTGACCGACTTCTTCGCCACGGCCGAGGCGCCTTTCCATGCCTCGGCAGCGCGGTTGGTGTCCACCAGCTGCGCCACCTGCAACGCGGCTGCACTCATTTCCGCATCCTGCTTGTGCACCTGCGCCTGCTGCGCCGGGGTCAGGGCCGGGCGTGCAGCGGGTGCGGCGGCCGGAGCCGGGCGCGCAGGGGCCGGCGCGGGCGTGGCCGGCGGCGGGGTCTGGGCCTGGGCAACAGCAGCAAGCAGGAGCGAAGACAGCAGCAGCGGAACACGCATCAGGACACCGTTGGCTGGAAGGATCCAGGCCAGTCTACGGGAACCCCGTGAGTGGTTCGTCAGTTGCGTTCGGCGGTTTCCGGCGAGGGTTGGCCAACGTCGCTGGCAGTGCGCTCGGCCGGCGCGTCATGGCCGGGCGCAACGCTGGACGGCAGCAGCGTGGACACGTCGATCTCCGACAGCGGGCTCTCGTCCGGGCAGGTGGCATCGGGGAAACCGTAGCGCTGCTTGAGCGTCTGCCCGCAGCTGTTGACGGTCTCCAGTTCGGTGCCTTCGCGCTTGCAGGTCTGGTCGAAGGCGATCAGGAACGCGTCCTTGCGCCGCACGAAATCATCGCCGCATTTGCGCATCTGCTTGATCCGCTCCAAGTCGTCCTGCACCGCGTTGGTGCCATCCAGCCCGAACTGGCGCAACTCGTCGCTGGTCAGCAGGCGCAGGCTGCGGTTGGGCACGGTCATCATCAGGTCGGCCACGCCGACCGCCACGCCGTTGCGCTGCAGGTAGTCCTTGACGTTGTCGTAGACCTCATGGAGCTCGCGGTTGAGCTCGGCCCGCGAGGTCGCCTTGGAACTGATCCGCATCATCCGATGGATGCCGACCTTGCCGGCCACCAGGCGGTTGTCGCCGGCGGCCAGCACGAACACGCAGGCGCTGTGGCAGACCGAGCCTTCGCGGATCCAGATGGTCCAGTTGGATTCGCCGATGCGGTCGCCGGCCACGATCGCCGCTTCCACCTGGCCACCGCTGGAATCCAGGTCGAGCACACGCTTGGAGATGCGTTGCGCGTCGGCCACCATCGCCAACCGCGCCACCAGCTCGGAGAAGCCGGGGTTGATCTTGCCCACGTAGCGCACCCGCACCAGCCCGCGCTCCACGCACGGTGCCAGCGCGGCGTCGATGCTGGCGCGGTCCAGCGTTTCCAGCGCGATGCCATCGCCGCCTTCGCCGGCGTAATCGGTGTCGCAGCTCACCCACGCCTTGCCGTTTTCCAGCGCCGCCTCGCCCCAGCCCTGGTCGCCGCGCTTGGGCGGCAACGGGGCCGGTGCCGGCGCATCGGCGGCGTTGAACGACACCATGTGGTCGCCATCGGCGGTCTGTGCACGCACCGCCTTGTCGGCGGCAGTGACGTTGCCGGGATTCTCCAGCTGGCTGCAACCGGCCAGACCCAGGCACAACAGGGGCAACCACCACGACTTGAGCAACATGAACGACCCGGTATCCGTACGAAGGAGCGCGCGCAGCGGCGCGTGAACACACAGTCTAGTGTGCGCGACCGTCTGCGCGGGAACCTGCCCTGAACCAACGCGACCGGCCGTCGCATTGCTGTCCGAAAATGGCGAGCCGAGCGCGACGGCCGGGCATAGACTGGGCCCCATGGACACCGCCCTGCCCCTGGACTACGCCGCCTGCGAAAGCGCCCGCCTTGCCCGCGATGCGCGCTTCGACGGGGTGTTCTTCACCGCCGTGCGCAGCACCGGCATCTACTGCCGGCCCGTGTGCCCGGCGCCCCCGCCGAAGCCGCGCAACGTGGACTACTACCCCACCGCTGCGGCGGCCGCGGCGGCCGGGTTCCGTCCTTGCCTGCGCTGCCGCCCGGAACTGGCGCCGGAGGCCCAGGACGCCCTCAGCAACGAAACGCTGCAGCGCGCCCTGGCCCTGATCCACGATGGCTACCTGCAGGACGCCGCCGTACCCGCGCTGGCCACCCGGCTGGGACTGAGCGCGCGCCAGCTGCAGCGCCTGTTCGTGGCGCGCCTGGGCGCGGCGCCGGCGCAGATCCATGCCACCCGCCGCCTGTTGCTGGCCAAGCAGCTGCTGACCGAAACCGCGCTGCCGGTCACCGACGTGGCCATGGCTGCCGGCTACAACAGCCTGCGCCGCTTCAACGCCGCGTTCGTGGACGGCTGCGGCATGCCGCCCACCGCGATCCGCCGCCAGCGCGGGGCCCTTGATGATGGCGCGCTGACCCTGCGCCTGGGCTATCGGCCGCCGCTGGATTTCGCCGCGATGCTGGATTTCCTGCGCCGCCGCTCCATTCCCGGCATCGAGTGCATCGACGCGGACAGCTATCAGCGCGTCATCGGCCCGCCCGAACGGCCCAGCGTGCTGCGGGTCAGCGCCGACCCCAAACGTGCCGAACTGCGCCTGCAGCTGGGCCAGGTCGACCCGCGTGCCATTCCCGGGATCGTGCGCCGGGTGCGTCGCATCTTCGACCTCGATGCCGACCTGCGCATCGTGCACGCCACGCTGGCGCAGGACCCGCTGCTCGCGCGCGGCATCGCACTGCGCCCCGGGCTGCGCGTGCCCGGTGGCTGGGATGGCTTCGAAGTGGCGGTGCGCGCGGTGCTCGGCCAGCAGGTCAGCGTGGCCGCCGCCACGACCCTGGCGCGGCGCGTGGTGGATCGGTTCGGACAGGACCTGGCGGGCATGCCGGCCGGACTGGACCGCCAGTTCCCCACCCCGCAGGCACTGGCCGAGGCGCCGCTGGAAAGCATCGGGCTGCCGAAAACCCGCGCCGCCACCGTGCGCGCCGTGGCCCTGGCGGTAGCAGAAGGCCGCCTGGATTTCAGCGCCGGCCAACGGCTGGAGAGTTTCGTCGAACGCTGCGTGGCGTTGCCCGGGATCGGGCCGTGGACCGCGCATTACATGGCACTGCGCGCACTGGCGCTTCCCGATGCCTTCCCCGCCGGCGACCTGGTGCTGCAGCAGGTGCTTGGCGGCCAGACCCGCCTGAGCGAACGCGCCACCGAAGCGCGCTCGCAGGCCTGGCGACCGTGGCGCGCCTATGCGGTGCTGCACCTCTGGCACCTGTCCACCCCCACTTCCGGAGCGACCCCATGACCCTGTTCTACGACACCTTCGACAGCCCCATCGGCGCATTGACCGTGGCCGGTGACGCCCAGGGCATCCACCACATCCTGTTCGAAAACAACCGCTACGACGCCAAGGGCCGCGCGCAGTGGCAGCACGACGCCGATGCACTGCGCGATGCGCGTACGCAACTGCTGCAGTACCTGCAGGGCGAACGCCAGCGCTTCGCCTTGCCGCTGGCCCCGCATGGCACGCCCTTCCAGCTGCGCGTGTGGAAGGCGCTGGCCGACATTCCTTTCGGCCAGACCTGGAGCTACGTGGAGCTGGCCCGCCACATCGGCCACCCCACGGCCAGCCGCGCGGTCGGTGCCGCCAACGGCCGCAATCCGTTGCCGATCGTGCTGCCCTGCCACCGCGTGATCGGCAGCAGCGGCGCACTCACCGGCTTCGGCGGCGGGCTGCCGACCAAGGCCGCGCTGCTGCAGCTGGAAACGCACACCGGCGCGCTGTTCGCCTGATCGCGCAGGTGATGCACATCGCTCACCTGGCCTGACCCTGCCATCGGTTGTCTTCGCCGCGTCACCCCACCGGACTATCATGGCCGGATGACTTCCGTCCGCCTTTCGTTGGCGCTTGCCGCCACCCTCGCGTTGACCAGCTGTGCCAGCGTTCCTTTCGACTCTGCGACGGCGGGCCGCGTGCCGGTTGCCGCGCCCGCTACCACGCCGAAGCTGCTGCTGGTGTCCATCGACGGCCTGCGTGCAGACATGCTCGACCGCGGCATCACCCCCAACCTGTCGCGCCTTGTCGACGGGGGCGTGCGTGCACGCTGGATGACCCCGTCCTATCCGTCCCTGACCTTCCCCAACCACTACACCATCGTCACCGGGCTGCGTCCGGACCACCACGGCATCATCCACAACAGCATGCACGAGGACGCACTGGGCAGCTTCCGTCTGAGCAAGCGTGAAGCGGTGACCGATGCACGCTGGTGGGGCGGCGAGCCGATCTGGGTGGGCGCGGAAAAAGCCGGTGTGCGCACCGCGACGTTGTCCTGGCCCGGCAGCGAAGCCGCCATCCAGGGCGTACGCCCCAGCCAGTGGCGCACCTACGATGCCAGCGTGCCGTTGCCCGACCGGGTGGACCAGGTGTTGGGCTGGGTCGGCCAGACCGATGTCGATGCGCCGCGGTTGGTCACGCTGTACATGGAACAGGTGGACCACGCCGGCCACGACCATGGCCCGGATTCGCCGGAGTATGCCGCCGCGATCGGCGAGGTCGACCAGGCCATCGGTCGGCTGCTGGACGGCCTGCAAGCGCGCGGGCTGGAAAACAGCACCAACGTGATCGTGGTATCCGACCACGGCATGGCCAGCGTGCCCGACGGCCAGACCATCGCCATCGAAGACATGGTCGACCCGACGATTGCCACGGATGTGTCGATGGGGCAGTCGGTGGGGTTTGCGCCCTTGCCGGGCAAGCGCCGCGAAGCCGAAAAGGCGCTGCTGGGGGCACACGCGCAGTACGACTGCTGGACCCGGCAGACGCTGCCGGCGCGCTGGCACTACGGGTCCAACCCGCGTATTCCCCCGATCGTGTGCCAGATGCACGAGGGCTGGAACGCACTCAGCCGCGCCAGCGTGGCCACCCGCGCGCCCGGTACCCGTGGTTCGCACGGGTACGACAACGCCCTGCCCTCGATGCGCGCGGTGTTCATTGCACGCGGTCCATCGTTCAAGCAGGGCCAGACCATCGCAGGCTTCGACAACGTCGACGTGTATCCGCTGCTGGCGCGCCTGCTGGGCGTTCCAGCGGCCCCCAATGATGGCGATGCCGAGCGGCTGCTGCCGGCGCTGCGCTGATCTGCATGCCGCGCGCGCCGCGCGGCCTGTGCGTGACGCATAAAAAAAACGCGGCGCAAGCGCCGCGTTTTCTTCGACCCGCCAGGCGGGATCAACCGGCCTTGGCGACAGCCTTCTTGGCCACGGCCTTCTTGGCCGGTGCCTTGGCAACGGTCTTCTTGGCGACCGGCGCAGCTGCGCCCACGGCCACCTTGCTCACCACGTGCGAGCGCGAATTGCCGTAGCTGGCGTTGAAACGCTTGCCCTTGGCGGTCTTGCGGTCACCCTTACCCATGTCGTCAACTCCTTAGTCTGAAACCTGATTCTGATTACCCCGCACTGACACGGGTTCGGCGGGGCCGCCCTCTCAGGCGCCCCCGCGCACGATCTGGAAGCCTACCATGCGCGCTCTCAATGAGCACAGCTGGCGTCGTGGACGTGGCCGTGGTTCAGGCGCAGGTTGACCAGATGGGCCACGCCGACCAGCACGCCGCCCAGGGTCATCACCACCGCATGCGGCACCGCCGAGTGGTGCAGCGGGTCGTACAGCAACCCCGCCCACAGCGCGGTCAGGCCCGGAATCAGAAAGGCCAGCGCGCGCAACGCGCCGTGCCGGCGCCAGCCCCAGACCAGGCTGAACAGGCCCAGCAGGGTGACAAAGCTCACCAGGGCCAGCTCCACGCCGTCGCCCATCCAGACCGACAGCCCCAACGACGGCGCAGCCGCCAGCAGCACCGGCAGCACAGCGCAATGCACGGCGCACAGCAACGAGCCGGTGGCACCGAAACGATCCAGCAGATGGCGAACACGAGCGAACAGGGGCATGACTTCCAGCAGGGTCGGCGAAGCGTTATGGAATAATATAACATCAATCCTGACGCGCACCCTTGCCTCCCCCTGACTTGCCCTCCCCCGTCCCGTTACGGGATCCGCGCGCCCTACCATTGATATATTGTAACAATTGACCGAAGGCCCTTGCCCTATGCGCTCCAGCTCCCTCCTGCTCACACCCCACGCCCTGTCCCTGGCGCTTGCCGCCGCCCTGCTGCCGTCGCTGGCCATGGCCGCGGACGCCCCCGGCAGCCACCGCGACGGCCACCTGACCGAACTGTCCACCGTGAAAGTCACCGCCTCGCCGCTGCAGGGCGATGCCGAATCGCTGGCCCGCCCGGTCGACGTGCTGGCCGGTGAGCGCCTGGACGAGCAGAAGGCCGGCACCCTGGGCGACACCGTGGCCAAGCTGCCCGGCGTGCAGAGCACCTTCTTCGGCCCCGGCGTGGGCCGCCCGATCATCCGTGGGCAGGAAGGTCCGCGCGTGGCGGTGCTGTCCAACGGCATGGGCAACATGGATGCCTCCACGGTGAGCGCCGACCATGCCACCAGCATCGAGCCGTTCCTGGCCGACCAGATCGAAGTGCTGAAGGGCCCGGCCACGCTGCTGTTTGGCAGTGGCGCGATCGGCGGCGCGGTGAACGTGGTGGACGGCCGCATCGCCCGCGAACTGCCGGACCGTCCGCTGAGTGGTCGCGCCGAACTGCGCGGCAATTCGGTCAATGATGAGCGCAGCGGCATGTTCCGCCTGGACGGTGTCAGCGGCAACGTCGTGTTGCATGTGGACGGCCTGGTCCGCAACGGCGATGACTACCGCATTCCCGGCTATGCGGTGATCGATGGCCTGGAAGACCACAGCGGTCACGAGCACGCCGAAGGCGACACCGACGAACCGCGCCGCGGTCGTCTGGACAACAGTTCGATCCGTACCCGCGCCGGCGGCGTCGGTGCCACCTGGCTGGGCGATGACGGCTACTTCGGCGTGTCCGCCAGCACCTACCGCACCAACTACGGCATTCCCAACGGCGCGCACGTGCATGCCGACGACGACCATGGTCATGACCACGATCACGACCATGGCGACGAGGAAGAAGGCGACGAGCATGACGTCCGCATCGACATGGTGCAGAACCGCTTCGAGGCCAAGGGCGGCATTTACCAGCCGACCTCGTTCCTGAAGAACATCAACCTGCGTACGGCCTACACCGACTACGAGCACACCGAACTGGAAGCCGGCACGCCGGCCACGCGCTTCACCAACCGTGGTATCGAAGGCCGCCTGGAAGCGGTGCAGGAACAGATCGGCGGCTGGGACGGCGCGTTCGGCCTGCAGTTCGGCAACAGCGACTTCGGCGCGAAGGGCGAGGAAGCGTTCGTGCCGGACACGGGCACGAAGAACATCGGCCTGTTCGTGCTGCAGGAAAAGCAGTTCGGCCCGTTCAAGCTGGAACTGGGCGGCCGCCATGATCAGGTGAAGCTGGACCCGACCGGCGATTACCGCGCGCGCAAATTCGACGCCACCAATCTCTCCGCGGCCGGCATCTGGACCCTCAACGACGCCGTCGATCTGCGCTTCGGCATCGACAGCTCCGAGCGCGCCCCGACCAACGAAGAGCTTTACGCCGCCGGTGCGCATATCGCCACCCGCTCGCTGGAGATCGGCGATGCGAACCTGAAGACCGAACGCGGCCAGCGCGTCGAACTGGGCATCCATACCCACAGCGACCGCATCGACTTCTCCGCCTCGATCTACCAGACCAAGTTCAAGGACTTCATCTACCTGGCCGACACCGGGGTGGTCGAATCGCTGCCGGTCCGCCTGTGGACGCAGCAGGACGCCACCTTCAAGGGTGCCGAAGCGGAAGCGCTGTTCCACCTGTTCGAGGGCAACGCGGGTGATTGGGATCTGCGGGTGTTCGGCGATTACGTGAAGGCGGAGCTGGATGGCAGCGGCAGCCGCAACGTGGACATCGCCGTGCCGCACGGCGATCACAACCACAACTACACCGTGGAGCTGGCCAACACCGGTTACCTGCCGCGGATCGCGCCGGGCCGGGTGGGCGCGGACCTGCGCTGGTCGCGTGACGGCTGGCGCGCATCGGTGGGCGCAGTGCGTTACAGCAGCCAGAAGGACGTGGCGCAGAACGAGGATACGAGCAAGGGCTACACGCTGGTGGACGCGCACCTGGCCTACCGTTGGGACCGCAACGACAGCAACAGTTACGAGGTCTTCCTGGACGGCAACAACCTGACCAACCAGGAAGTGCGCCCGCACACCTCGCTGCTGCGCGACTACTCCCCACTGCCGGGCCGCGGCGTCGCGTTCGGTATCCGCGCCTTCTTCTAAGACACTCGTTTCGACTGGGGTCGTTTGATCACCCTGAGGGGGCCGAAAGGCCCCCTTTTTTTTCTGAAGCTAAAAGCTTGTTGTTCCACTGTCTACCTGGGTGGGTGGGGGTCTGTGGGTTCACGGGACACGCCGCAAGTACGTCCCTGTAGGCTCCGTCGCGCCATCCATGGCGCTCAGGGTCCCGTGAACCCACAGACCCCCACCCTCGACAGTTTTACGGTGGCCCAAAAAAACAAGAGCAATCGAAAGCGCTAAAGCAACAGCAACAACAGCAACAACAGCAACAACAACAACAAGATCAACAAGATCAACAACAAGATCGACTGCCATCGCAACTGCGAAAGCAATTTCTAGAGCAACAGCCGCTTCGATCACCAATGCCAGCGTCGCAGTAAACAAAAGCCCCGATGCCCCAGCTGTTTGCCAGCACGCGCGTGATCTGTGAGATGGGTGGCGGGTACGCGGTTCCAGGACCGTTGGGCGCCATGGATGGCGCCCACGAGCCCCCAGGGATGGGTTCACGGCGTGTCCTGGAACCGCGTACCCGCCGCCCATACACGCCAACCACCGGCCACCGCCAAACCGCTCCGGCTCCGGTTCTGGCTTCGGCTCCAGCTCTGGCCCTGGCACTTGACCTTTTACGTGCATATACACGTATGATCCAGCCAGACCACCCGGCGCGCCCCCATGGACCCCACCACCGCCAGCCCATGCACCTGCTTCCGCCTGCGCCGCGCCTCGCGCCAGCTCTCGCAGATCTATGACAGCCACCTCGCGCCCGCCGGACTCAGCCTCAACGCCTACTCCATCCTTCGCCGCGCCCCCGCGCCCCGCCAGCTTGGCGAACTCGCCGACGCCCTCGGCATGGACCGCACCACCCTCACCCGCAACCTCAAACCCCTCCTCCTCGCCGGCTGGCTCCAGGAACAACGCGGTCACGACGCCCGCCAACGCCTCATCGCCATCACCCCCGCCGGCAAAGCCGTCCTGCGCCGCGCCCGCCCCCTCTGGCAGCGCGCCCAGGCACACATCGAACGCGCCTTCGGCACCCTCCCCACCACCCACCTCAACACCCTCCTCGACCAGCTCGACCACGCCCTCGCGCCTGGAGCCCCCGCATGACCGCCCAGCCCGCCACCCCGCGCGCCCCGACCATGCACTGGGGCCTGCTCGTCGCCGCCTCCGCCATCCTCATGGTCACCATGGGCGTGCGCCAGACCAGCGGCCTCTACCTCGACCCCATCCACCGCAGCACCGGCGTCAGCATTGTTGAAATCAGCTTCGCCCTCGCCATCGGCCAGTTCGTCTGGGGCGCCGTACAACCCGTCTTCGGCGCCGTGGCCGACCAGCGCGGCGCGCTCCCCGTACTGCTGTTCGGTGGCGTCCTGCTCGCCATCGGCCTCCTGCTGGCGCCCTACCTCACCAGCCCGCTCGGCCTCAGCTTCAGCCTCGGCCTGCTCATGGCCGCCGGTGCCGGCGCCGGCAGTTTCTCCGTGCTGATCGGCGCCACCGCGCATCGCCTCCCCGCTGAAAAACGCTCCTTCGCCGCCGGCCTCATCAACGCCGGCGGCTCGCTGGGCCAGTTCGTGTTCGCCCCGCTCGTGCAATGGATCATCAGCAGCGCCGGCTGGGCCCGCGCCATGTTCACCATGGCCGCCATCACCCTGCTCTCGCTCCCCCTGGCCTGGCCCCTGCGCCGCCGTGCCGGCGACCATGCCGCCGGCGCCAGCGCCGACGAGGACGGCGGCCTGCGCGCACAGCTGCGCCTGGCCGTGCGCGACCGCAGCTACTGGTGCCTGCACCTGGGCTTCTTCACCTGTGGCCTGCACATCGCCTTCCTGGTCACCCACCTGCCCGGCGAAATCGCCCTGTGCGGGCTGTCGCCCACCGTCGCCTCCACCTCGATCGCGCTGATCGGCCTGTTCAACATCGCAGGCAGCCTCATCGTGGGCGCGCTCGGCCAGCGCTACCGCATGAAGTACCTGCTGTTCTGGATGTACGCCAGTCGCGCGGTGATGATCGGCCTGTACCTGGTTGCCCCGCCCACCCCGACCACCTTCTACGTGTTCTCCGCCGCGCTCGGCTTCACCTGGCTGGCCACCGTCCCGCCCACCGCCGGCCTGGTCGGCAAGCTGTTCGGCCCGCGCTACCTCGGCACCCTGTTCGGCTTGACCCTGCTCTCGCACCAGCTCGGCGGCTTCTTCGGTGCGTGGCTGGGGGGCGTGGCGCTGGCCCATTCCGGCAACTACCTGTGGATGTGGTACGCCGACATCGCGCTGGCCGCCATCGCCGCCCTGGTCAACCTGCCGATCCGCGAAGCGCGCTATGGTTGCCACGGTGTCCCTACCTCCCGTTGATGCCGGTGCACCGATGACCGATTCCTTCCCCGCCGGTTCACGCCTGGACCGTGACGCGCTGGTCGCGCTCATCGCGCGCATCCAGGCCGCACCGGGCACCGAACAGGACACCGATGCCGATATCCAGCGGCTGGTGGACGCTGTGCTCGATCCGGACGCGGTGAACTACATCTTCCATGCAGACCTGTCCGCGCCCCAGATCGCCGATCGGATCCTGCAGTACCGTCCGCGGGTGCTGTGAGCTGACACTGCCTGGGCGCGCGATCGTCGACGGCTTCACGCCCCGCAGACCTTTCCGCATCCTGCCCCACCCCCGTCTCATCGGCCCCTTCCGTTGCGGACATTTTCGTCCGAAGATGTCTCATGACCTCCCAACGTGCCGATGCGGCTGCCCGCCGCGCCCTCATCCTGGACGCCGCCGATGCGGTGTTCGGCCAGCATGGCGTCACCGCCCCGCTCGACCTGGTGGTCGAACGTGCGCAGGTTGGCCGCGCCACGCTGTACCGCAATTTCCCCGACCGCACCGCGCTGGTGGAGGCGCTGCTGCAGCGCACGGTGGCCCGCATCAACCGCCAGGTGCAGAGCCTGGGCGAACGCGATGATGCCTTGTTCGACGTGCTCGAAAGCATGGCCGCCCGCATCGTGCAGTCGCCGGCGTTGTCGGACTACTGGCGCGCGGTGGACCCCGATGACCCGGCCATCAAGGCCGCCCGGCACACCATCTGGGGCCTGCTGGAAGCGCCGATCCAGCGCGCGATCGCCGCCGGCCTGTGCCGGGCGGACCTGCAGGTGACGGACATTTCACTGATCTCAGGCATGCTGGGAGCCGCGCTGCGTGGCAAATCCCGCGAAGAGCGGGCCAAGCTGGTGGCGCGCGCCCTGCAGTTGCTGCGTACCGGACTGCAGGGACCCGTCGACGCGGAGGGCTGATGGCGCAGTACCTCAAACCGATCCCGGACTGGGAAGACCACGAAAAGCCGACCCTGCCCGGCTCGGCGTCGATGCCATGGCATCCCTGGCACCGGCGCGTGGCCTATGCCGCCGTGGCGCTGCTGGTGGGCATCACCGGCGGGCTGGGCAATGCGCTGGTCACCGCCAACCTGCCTTTCATGCAGGGCCAGCTCGGCCTGACCCCGGCGCAGGGCAGCTGGCTGGTGGCCGCCTATGCGATGGTCAATGTCACCGCCAACCTGCTCGCCTTCAAGTTCCGCCAGCAGTACGGCATCCGCCTGTTCGCCGAAATCGGCCTGGGCCTGTATGCCGCGCTGGCGGTGCTGCACCTGTTCGTGGGCAGCTATGAAACCACCGTGCTGACACGCGCGGCCAGCGGGTTCGCCGGCGCTGCCTGCAGCACCCTGGGCACGCTGTACATGCTGCAGTCGCTGCCGCGCAAATACACCGGCAACCTGCTGGTGATCGGCGTGGGCATCTCGCAGCTGGCCGTGCCGATCGCCTGGCTGGTGTCGCCGGGGCTGGTGGACACCGGCCAGTGGCACAACCTGTACCTGTTCGAGGCCGGCCTGGCCCTGTGCGCCTTCGCCGCGGTGGTGGTGTTGAAGCTGCCGCCGGGCGTGCAGATCAAGGCCTTCGAGCCGCTGGACTTCCTCACCTTCGCCCTGCTCGCCCCGGCGGTGGGCCTGCTGGTGGTGGTGCTGGCGCAGGGCTACGTGCGCTGGTGGCTGGACACGCCGTGGCTGGGGTGGGCGCTGGTGGCCTCCGTCGCGCTGGCCACCGCCGGCTTCATCCTCGAGCACTACCGGCGCAACCCGCTGCTACAGACGCGTTGGCTGGCCAGCCTGCCGGTGCTGCACTTCATCGTCGGCGCGTTCCTGATCCGCTTTCTCACCACCGAGCAGTCGTACGGCGTGGTCGGGTTGATGCGCCAGCTGGGCATGGGGCCGGACCAGATGCGCCCGCTGTTCGGGGTAATCCTGGCCGGTGTGGTCACCGGCATCGCGGCTGCCTCGCTCACCTTCGGCCCCAAGCGCATCATCGCCCAGCTGCTGATGGCCATTCTGCTGCTCGGCAGCGCGGCCCTGCTCGACCAGAGCCGCACCAGCCTGGATCGCCCGCACGACTTCTACGCCAGCCAGTTCCTGGCGTCGGTGGGCGCCGGCATGTTCATGGGGCCGTTGATCATGCTTGGCATCACCCAGGCATTGAAGCAGGGTGTGGACCACATGATCACCTTCCTGGTCACCCTGTCGATCACCCAGACCCTGGGCGGGCTGGCCGGCTCGGCGGTGCTGGGCACCTACCAGCTGCACCGCGAGCAGCTGTATTCCAGCGCACTGGTCAGCCAGCTCGACCCGGCCGACGGCGTGGTCGCACAGCGCCTGAAACAACAACAGCAGCTCTACGCCGGGTTGATCACCGACCCGGTGCAGCGCAGTGCGCAGGGCACGGCGCAGTTGGCGCTGACCGCACGCCGCGAAGCCAATGTGCGCGCCTTCAATGATGTGTTCCGGCTCAGCGGCACGGTCGCGCTGGGCTTCCTGGGCTGGTTGCTGCTGCTATCGGTGCGTACCGCCGTCCTCAAGCAGTGGCGCAAGCGCCACCCTGCCCCCTCTTCCCCTTCAGTCGCGGCGCCGTTGCCCGCCCCGCCCCGATGAGCCCCCCCATGCCCACGCCCCCGCCCCGCGACGACAGCGCACCCGAGAACGTCAACCCGGCCCCGCCGACCGATGCCGCCCCCGCCAGCAGTGCGGCCGCGCCGGGTGCGGTGCCGCCGCCGAGCGCGCCCAAGTACCTCAAGCCGAGCACCCGCAGCGTGGTGATCATGATCGTGATCGCGCTGCTGGGCATCGCGCTGATCCTGCGCGCGTGGTCGTTGTGGCCGTTCGACAGCACCCGGGTGAGCACCGACAACGCCTATGTGCGGGGCCAGATCACCGTGCTGGCGCCGCAGGTCAATGGCTATGTCACCGAGGTGCTGGTCAAGGATTTCCAGCACGTCAAACAAGGCGACCCGCTGGTGCGCGTCGATGACCGCATCTACAAGGAAAAAGTGGCGCAGGCCCAGGCCGACCTGGACAGTGCCAAGGCCGCGCTGGCCAACTCCGACCAGGCCCAGGCGCAGAACCGCGCGCAGATTGGTGCCGCGCAGGCCAACCTTGTTGCCGGCCAATCGGAGCTGGCGCGGTCACGCACCGAGCTCAAGCGCTATGAAGCCCTCGCCGCGCAGCAGCTGGTGGCGCTCAGCGACCGCGACAAGCTACGTACCGGGGCGCAGTCGGCGCAGGCGGCCGTGCTGCAGTCGCAGGCGCAGATCCGCATCGCCGAGGAAACGCTGACCTCCACCCAGGTGGCACGCAAGAGTCTGGAAGCCCGCGTGGAAACCGCACAGGCGCAGCTGGAACTGACCCGGATCGACCTGGCCAACACGGTCATCCATGCCCCGCGCGACGGCCAGATCAGCGAAGCCTCAGTGCGCCTGGGCCAGTACGTCACGGCCGGCTCGCAGCTGCTGTTCCTGGTGCCGGACACGCTGTGGGTAGTGGCCAACTTCAAGGAAGGCCAGACCTGGAAAATGCGCATCGGCCAGCCCGCCTCGTTCAAGGTGGATGCCTTCGACGGTGAAAAGCTGCACGGGCACATCGAGCAGATCGCCCCGGCCACTGGCTCGGAATTCAGCGTGCTGCGCCCGGACAACGCCAGCGGCAACTTCACCAAGGTGGTGCAGCGCCTGCCGATCCGCATTTCCATCGACCCGGACCAGCCGCTGGCCAAGCGGCTGCGCCCGGGCATGTCGGTGGTGGTGAAGGTGGATACGGCGGCAGACGGCAGCGATACCGCCGCGGCGGAGCGCCGATGAAGTTCAACGCACTGGCGCAGAAGGCGGCCAAGGGCAGCGCGCCGGCGGCTTACGGTGGTGCGCTGGAGGTGGAGCAGCTGATCGCCGGGGCGGCCACGCATGGCGTGGTTCTACCAAGGGGATGATCGATCCGGGACATCGCGCAAAGAAGGCTCTTCTCCCATCGAGGGGAGCGACTTGTTGCAAGGGCGGGTGCCCGGGTGTGCGGGCGCCGTTTGGATCGGCTGGCGTCGCCGATCAGGCCTGTCGCGAGCGTGAGGGCCCCGCAGCGGCCGGTAGGCCCCTGGTGCAAATGTCCCCCGGCCGCGGGGCGGCCTCCTCCTTTATTTTGCCCAGGAGCCTACCGGCCGCTACGGGGCTCGGCTTGCGGTACTGGCGGGGAGCCGGGCTTTTTTGATGGTTGTTGGCGGGTCGGGCGCTGGGCCCCATGCCCTTGGAGGCGAAATAAAGGAGGAGGGGGCGGCCGCAGGCCGACGCCGGGGGACATTCGCCGGAAAGGGCATGGGGCCCAGCGCCCGATCCGCCAACAACCGCGCCTGGAAAGTGCCAAGGCACATTTCTGCTTGCCCCGCAGATGGGCGAAGAAGCAAAAAAAAGCCGCGCAGGGCGCGGCGATTTTTGCAGCGAGCGCACCGACCAACGGTCGGTACCTACCCGGCGCAGCGCGCGCAGAGGCCGTGCACTTCCAGGGTCTGCGCCTGCGGCTGGAAGCCCAGCTCCTTGGCGCGCTTTTCCAGCTGGCTCACGATCTCCTTGTCTTCCAGTTCCACCGCACTGTGGCAGCTGTTGCAGATCAGGAACGGCACCGAATGCTGTGCGCTGCTGGGATGGTGGCAGGCCACGAACGCGTTGACCGATTCGAGCTTGTGCACGAAACCGTTGGCCATCAGGAAATCCAGCGCGCGGTACACCGTGGGCGGGGCGTCGGCACCGACGCCCTTGCCGTTGCGCACCCACTCCAGCAGTTCGTAGGCCTTGACCGGCTTGCCGGCCTCGGCGATGAGGCGCAGCACGTTGGCGCGGATCGGCGTCAGGCGCAGCCCGCGTTCCGAGCACACGCGTTCCACCACCTTCACGAAGTCGGATGCGTCGTGGACGTGGTGGTGCGGGGCGGTACAAGCGGATTTGGCAGGCATGCGCGGTCTCCTGTGGTCAGGCCGTCGGTACTTTAGTAAGTGCGACGTCGATGCGTTTCAAGGCCTCTTCACGCCCGGCCAGGAACACCGTCTGTGAAATGTCCGGGCTGACCTGGGTGCCGGTGATGGCCACGCGCAGCGGCTGGGCCACCTTCCCCATCCCGATCTCCAGCGCCGTGGCCACCTCATGCAGCGCCACCGACACGCCCTCGGCGGTCCAGTCGGCAACCCCCGCCAACAGCTCGCGAGCCTTGCCCAGCGGCAGTTCCGCGCCCGGCTTGAAGTGCTTGGCCACGGCCGCCTCGTCGTACTCGGTCAGCGGCTGGTACCAGACCACCGCCTTCTCGGCCATTTCCTTCAGGGTCTGCACGCGGTCGCGCAGTGCCACCACCACATCGGCCGGGGCCGGGCCGGCGGCCAGATCCAGGCCCAGCTTGTTCAGCTGGTAGACCAGGTGCGGGGCGATGCTGTCCGGCGTTTCGGTCTTCAGGAAGTGCTGGTTGACCCAGCCCAGCTTGGCCATGTCCAGGCGCGCGGCCTTGGAATTGCAGTTGGTCACGTCGAACAGGTCGATCAGCTCCTGGCGGCTGAACAGTTCCTGGTCACCGTGCGACCAGCCCAGCCGGGCCAGGTAGCTCAGCAGCGCGTCGGGCAGGTAGCCGGCGTCCTTGTACTGCATCACGTCGGCCGCGCCGGTGCGCTTGGACAGCTTGGCGCCCTGCTCGTCCAGGATCATCGGCATGTGGCCGAACTTCGGCACGGGCGCGCCGATGCCTTCGTACAGGTTGATCTGGCGCGGGGTGTTGTTGATGTGGTCATCGCCGCGGATCACTTCGCTGATGCGCATGTCCCAGTCGTCCACCACCACCGCGAAGTTGTAGGTGGGGAAGCCGTCCGGGCGGAAGATGACCATGTCGTCCAGCTCGCTGTTGGCGATCTCGATGCGGCCCTTGATCAGGTCGTCGAACACCACCGTGCCCTCGAGCGGGTTCTTGAAGCGGATGACGCGGTTGGGGTCGTCCTTGTACGGCAGGCCCAGGTCGCGCGCGGCGCCGTTGTAGCGCGGCTTTTCCTGCTTCGCCATCGCCGCTTCGCGCATCGCGTCGAGCTCTTCGCGGGTTTCGTAGGCGTAATAGGCCTTGCCGTCGGCGACCAGCTGCTCGGCCACTTCCAGGTACCGGGCCACGCGCTGGGTCTGGTAGATCGGACCTTCGTCGTAGCCCAGGCCCAGCCAGTCCATTGCCTCCAGGATCGCGTCGATCGCGCCCTGGGTGCTGCGCTCGCGGTCGGTGTCTTCGATGCGCAGCACGAATTCGCCGCCACGGTGACGGGCCTCCAGCCAGCAGTACAGCGCGGTGCGGGCGCCACCGATGTGCAGGTAGCCGGTGGGACTGGGGGCGAAGCGGGTGCGGCAGGTCATGGAAGGCTCGGGGAACGGGAATCCCCCGATTTTACCATTACCCCCGGGAGGGCACGGAGGCGGCGGGCGCCCCCTCCGTCCGGCCTCCTTACGGCTGCGGCTGAGGCGCGGGCTTGCGCGGGAAGGACGGCTCGCGCATGGCCGCGTGGTAGGCGAAGGACGCCACGATGGCGGCGGCCTGCTTCAGGTCTTCCGGTTCGGCGTGGTCCCAGGTATCGAGGTGGCTGTGGTGGACGTTGGTGAAGTAGTCCAGCCGGTCCTGGATGAACTGGAAGCCCGGCAGGCCGATGCGGTCGAAGCTGATGTGGTCGGTGCTGCCGGTGTTGCGGGTGGCCACGGTGGTGGCACCGACGTCATGGAAGGGGGCCAGCCAGGCCTCGAAGATCGGCACGGCCGCCATGTTCTCCTGCGCGTAGATCCCGCGGAAGCGGCCCGAACCGTTGTCCATGTTGAAGTAGACCTGGAACTTGCTGTAATCGCGGGTCTTCTGCAGGGCACCGGTCGGTTCGCGCAACGAGGCCGGCAGCGCCTTCTGCGCCGCATCGGCAGGCTCGGGGAAGCCACCGAAGTGCTTGGCCACATAGGCCTGCGAGCCGATCAGCCCTTGTTCTTCACCACTCCACAGGGCCACCCGGATGGTGCGCTTCGGCTTGGCGCCAGCGGCCTTGAGGATGCGCATGGCCTCCATCATCACCGCCACGCCGGCGGCGTTGTCGGCGGCGCCGGTGCCGCTGTGCCACGAATCCAGGTGCGCGCCGATCATCACCACTTCATCGGGCCGGCTGCTGCCGCGGATCTCGGCCAGCGTGTTGTAGCCCGGCTGGTCGGTCTGGTCAGTGAAGCGCGCCGCGACATCCACGCGCAGGCGCACGGTCTGCTTGGCCTCCAGCGCACGCGCCAGCGGATTGAAATGCTCGGCGATCATCGCCAGCTCCGGAATACCGACCGATTCACCCGCCTTGCGCGAGCCACCGCCGGCAACACGGATGATGCCGTTGTCCCAGCTGCTGATGCTGATCGAGGCCAGTGCGCCTTCGTCGACAAAGAAGGCGTTGACCTTGGCCGCCAGCGCCTGCTTCTCCTGGTACTCCTTGACCCGCTTGGCGCGGTCGGCCGCCACGTCCTTGTCCTTGGGCAGGGTGAATTCCTGCAGGCCCTCCAGCGAGGTTGCGTCATGCCGGTGCGAATCGGCGTCGGTGCCCCGCTTGTACTCGCGCGCCTCGCCCAGCAACAGGATCTTCCCGCGCAGTTTGCCGCGGTACTTCTCGATGTCGTCGGGCTTCTTGATGTCCACCTGCACCAGCTCGCCCTCGACCGGGCCCTGGGTGCCCGGCGTCCAGGCCTTGGGCAGCGCATGCAGTGGCTGCACGCGATCGCCCAGCATCTCCACGCTGGCCGAGGTGAATTCCCAGCCACGGCCGAAGGCATCGAAGGCTTCGTCGTGGACGTTGTCCAGCTTCCAGTCGTTGAACCGGCCGCGCGTCCAGGCATTGGCGCGCCCCATCGCCGGCGAGTTGGTCAGGCGCGGCCCGATGCGTTCGGTGAGGTAGCTGAAGGTGTCCATCACCTGGGACTGGTGGAAGGCCTGCTGGCGGATCTTCCCCACCATGTCCAGGTCCACCGTTTCGCGCTGCTGCGCCATTGCATTGCCACCCATCGCCAGCGCTACAGCCAGCACGCCCCACTTCAGCCCGCTCCACTTCAACACGCCCCACCCCGGCCCTTCGGCACTGCTCGTCAAGCCATCGAGTCTAGCCAGCGCGAGCGCCTGGCCCCCGTCCCATCGGTCATGTGCGCACGCATGGATGTGTCCGGCGGGCGCTGCTCAGCCGGTCCAGCCCAGCCACAGTTGAGCGCTGCCCGGCACCAGCAACAGCCAGTGCCGGCGGTCAACGCTGCTGCAGCCATACACCGCCGCGTGCGCCGGCCAGTCCATGGGCAGCCCGGCGATGCCGATCTCGGCCAGCGCCGCATCGCCGGCCTTCCATGGCCGGTAACGCGGCACCTTTCCGGCAAGGGCACCGCGGCCCTGGCGTGCGCCGGACAACCAGTCCAGGCCTTGCTGCTGCACCCCTTCGCAGGTCCGCGCCGCGAGCTTGAAGCGCACCAGGCCGGGGGCGATGCGCGCCCCCGGCAAGGCCGCCAGCACGCTGCTGGCCTGCAGCAGCGCGTCCACTTCCAGCAGTTCCGGAATGCCCTGCCACGCGCGTTGCCGCAACCCGTTGCGCCAGCTCATGTGCCTCTCCTTACTTCAGGCTCGCGCCGACTTCGTACCAGTCGATCCGGCGGGTGATCCACATGGCGCTGGCCAGCACGCCGAACAGCAGCAGCGAGCCCATCAGCAACGCGTTGTTCTCCGAGATCAACAGGCCGTACAGCGCGCCGTACAGCACCGTGAGCATGCCGGCAAAGCCCAGGCCGCGCGTCCAGCTCTTCAACACCCCCGACAGATACACCGCCTGCACCCCGATGCAGGCTACCGCCGACACCAGATAGGCCAGCCAGAACGGAATGTGCTCGGACAGGCTGAGCAGCAGCAGGAAGAAGATCGCCAGGGCCAGGCCCACCATCAGGTACTGCAGTGGATGGATGCGCAGGCGCTTGATCAGCTCGAACAGGATGAAGCCGACGAAGGTGAGCAGGATGAAGAGGATGCCGTACTTGCTGGCCCGGTCGGCCTGGGTGTAGATGTCCACCGGGTTGACCAGTTCAACGCTGACCGTTTCCGGGTCCAGGTCCTTGCTGTCGCGCAGCTGGCGCTGTGCTTCGGAGGCCAGCGAGGAGACGGCCCACTGGGCGTCGAACCCGGTGTCGGTGACGGTGCGCTGGTTGGGCAGGAAGCTGCCGCCGAACAGCGGGTGCGGCCACGGCGAGCGGATCGCGATGCGGCTGTCGTCACCCACCGGCACCACCGCCAGCGAACGCGTGCCGTCGAGCACCATGTCCAGCTGCAGGCGGCTGCCCTTGAGCATGCCGCCGATGCTGTCGTCGAAGTCGCGCAGCGGCACGTGCAGGCCCTTGCCAAGTCCGTTGACCTCGCCGATGCCCGGCTGCAGCGTCAACGCCTGCCCATCCACCTGCAGCGTGGGCGAACCGACCAGGCCACGCAGGTCGGCGATGCCGACGGCCAGGTACGGGGTGCCATACACGCGCCCGGCCTTGATCGGATAATCGTCGTCGGCGAACTCGGCGGTGATCTTGGCCTTCCAGCTGTATACCGGCACCCGGAACAGGCCGACCCGGCGTTCGTCGGGCTGCATCTGCCCGTCCACCCGCAGCGTGGCCGGCATCTGCAGCCAGTAGCTATGCTCGGTCTGGATTTCCTTCTTCATGTTGCCGGCCGCGTCGACCACCTCGACCTCGCGGGTATCGGTCCACGGCACCACGCGCACCGGGCCGGTCAGGGTCTGCGCGCCTGCGCGGCTCTGCGACACGCGCAGGTAGGCTTCGTCGCGGTACGCCTCGCGCTCCTTGATCACGCCCTTGATCATCATCAACGGGATCAGCAGCAACAGGATCAGCCCGCCGACAATGGCGAACCGCAACAGCATCTTCAGGGATTTCATGGCCCGTCCTCGGTTGGGAGGGGGCCAGCTTCGGGCGCGGTGGTGTGCGGGGTTTGTGCTGAGTTTGAAGTCTGTGTGAAGTGCCCGCGGCGCCTGGGCTCAGCGCCGGATCGGCGCGCCGGGGTCGCGTACTGGCAGCCACAGCGAGGCCAGCGCACCGCCGCCTTCGCGGTTGCGCAACTGCACCCGCCCACCATGCAGGCGCGCCACTTCCTGCACGAACGACAGCCCCAACCCGGAGCTGCGCAGGCCGGTAGCGGGCCGCGCCAGCGAATAGAAGCGCTCGAACACGCGGTCCAGCGCATAGTCGGGCACGCCGCTGCCGCGGTCGGCCACGCGCAGCACCACGCCGTCGCCCTCGCGCGCGGCGCTCAGCTGCAGGCGGCTGTCGGCACTGGAAAACGCCAGCGCGTTCTCCAGCAGGTTGTTCAAGGCCTGGCGCAACAAATAACCGTCGCCCTGGATGACCAGGCCATCGGGGACCTCCACGTCGATCGCCACCGCGGCCGCCTGCGCGCGCACCGCCACCGCGCTGGCAGCGGCCTGCAGCAACGGGGCGAGCGCGATGCGTTCGCGCTTCTGCAGCCAGCCGTGCTGTTCCACTTCGGCCAGCGCCAGCAGCTTGTCGATGGTTTCGGTGAGGCGCTGCTCCTGGCCCTGGATGCTGCGCGCGAAATGCACGCGGTCGGCATCGGGCAACGGTTCCTGCAGCAGCTCGGCCGCGCCGCGGATCGCGGCCAGCGGGCTCTTCATTTCGTGGGTCAGCGACTGAACGTATTGCTCCACGTAGGCCTTGCCCTCCAGCTTGCGGCGCATGGTTTCCAGTGCCTGGCCAAGGTCGCCGATCTCATCGCGGCGCGGCTTCGGCGGCGGCACCGGTTCGCCGGCGCTGACCGCCTTGGCGTAGCGGTTGAGCCGGTTCACGCCATGCATCAACCACGCCGTCATCAGCAGCCCGATCAGCGCCGACAACCCGATCAACCACGCGCCCCGCCGCATGATGGCGCGCTGGCTGGCGGCAATGAACGGGTCGATGCTGCGGTTGGGCTGGGCCAGGCTGAGCACGCCGATCAGGCGCGTGGCATCGGCCGGGTCATGGATCGGCGCGGCCACGTGCATCACCGAATGGGTGTCGTCGCCTGGCGTTTCCGGGCTGGAGCGGGCGCCGTATTCGCCGCGCAGGGTGCGGTAGACATCGTTCCAGCGCGAGTTGTCGCGGCCGATGCCCTGCCCGGTGGAGTCGTACACCACGATGCCCTTGGCGTCGGTGATGGTCACCCGGTAATCCAGCGTGCGCTTGGGAAAACGCCACACCATCGCCTTGGGGTCGCGGCGCTGCGCGCGGGCCAGGCTGGCCACGAACGCACCGTTGCGGATGCGCCCGGCCTTGAGGTCGGCGGCGGCCATCTCGGCCAACACGTTGGCCGCGTCGACCAGGGTCGACTCCATCGCCTGGCGCACGCCCGGTTTGACCTCGTTGACGAAGATGCGCATCACGAAGAATGCGGCGATGCCCACGATCAGGAAGAACCCCAGGAACAGCTTCAGGCCCAGCCGCATGGCTCAGACCTCCAGCGCGTAGCCGAGCCCGCGATGGGTGCGGATCGGGTCGGGGTCGGCGCCTGCGGCACGCAGCTTGGCCCGCAGCGTCTTGACGTGGGTATCCACGGTGCGGTCGGCGCTGTCGGCGTCGGTGTCCCAGCCACGGTCCATCAGCTGGGCGCGGCTGAGGATGGACCCCGGGCGCTGCAGTAGCGCGGCCATCAGCGCGTACTCGTAGCGGGTCAGCTCCAGCGGCTGCTCGGCGAAGCGGATGCGACGGCCCTCGCGGTCGATCGCGAAGCGGCCGTGCTGCTGCCAGCCGGCCAGCTCGGCCGGGGCGCTGCTGCTGCGGCGCAGCCGCGCACGCACTCGGGCCACCAGTTCGCGCGGCGAGAAAGGCTTGGCCATGTAATCGTCCGCGCCCAGTTCCAGGCCCAGCACGCGGTCGAACTCGTCGTTGCGCGCGGTCAGGAAGATCACCGGCACCTCGCTGAAGGTGCGCAGGCTGCGACACACTTCAAACCCGCTCATGTCCGGCAACCCCACATCCAGCACCACCACGTCGAAGGCCTGCTGGCGCAGGGCCTCCAGCGCGCCACCGCCCAGCAGGCAGTGCTGGGCGCCGTAGCCTTCGCTGCGCAGGGCATACAGGACGGTGTCGGCGATGGCGGTTTCGTCTTCGACGACCAGGACGTTGTGCAGGGGGCGGTTCATGCGCGCAGCATAGCCGCTGGGCCCGCCGCCCCGTACACTGCGCCGATGAATTACCGCCACGCCTTCCATGCCGGCAACCATGCCGATGTGCTCAAGCACATCGTGCAGCTTGCCCTGCTCGACACCTTCAAGCGCAAGGACAGCCCGTTCTTCGTGCTGGACACCCACGGCGGCGCTGGCCGCTACCTGTTGGCCAGCGAGGAAAGCCGCAAGACCCTGGAGGCCGAGGAAGGGGTGATGCGCCTGATGGCCCAGCCCACGCTGCCGGCGGTGGTCGAGCGCTACCTGAAGGCCGTCCAGGCCGACAACCCGGTCGGGGCCATGATCAGCTACCCCGGCTCGCCGCTGCTGACCGCCCGCGCCCTGCGTGAGCAGGACCGCATGGCGGTCTGCGAGGTGCAGGACGACGAGGCGGCCTCGCTGAAGGCGCTGTTCGCCCACGACAGCCGGGTCGGCGTTTACCACGCCGACGGCTACGCCCAGAACCGTGCCCTGCTGCCGCCCAAGGCCAACGGCGTGAAGATCGGCCGCGGGCTGGTCCTGATCGACCCGCCCTACGAGGGCCAGGACGCCGAATACCAGGCCATCCTGGCCTCGGTGAGCGAGATCCTCGGCCGCTGGCCGCAGGCCACCTTCGCGATCTGGTTCCCGATCAAGCAGCGCCGCACCATCCTGCATTTCCTGCGCAAGGCCTGTGCGCTGCCGGTGAAGTCGGTGCTGACCGCCGAACTGCTGATCCGGCCGGACGACTCGCCGCTGCGGCTCAATGGCAGCGGCATGCTGCTGCTCAACCCGCCCTGGCAGTTCGACCAGGTGCTGGCCCCGGCCATGCCGGCGCTGAAGCAGTTCCTGGGCGAGGCCGGCGCCAGCACCCGGCTGCAGTGGCTCAAGCAGGCCGAATGAGCGTCCTTGCGCGCCCCTGAACGGCGTGAGCGTTCCGTTCACGGAACCGGCGCCCCGGGATGCGAGAATCCAAAGACCACCTAGGAATCACCGGTATGGCTACCCGTAACCGCATGCCGCCCTGGCACGAGATTTTCAAGGCACCCAGTGGCCACGAGCTGCTGATCCGCCCGATCCGCCCCGAAGACGGGGCGCCGCTGCATGCGGCCTTCAGCCTGTTCGGGCCCGAAGAGATCCGCGACCGCTTCCTGCAATCGGTGACCGAGCTGTCGCCGGAAACCACCCAGCGCCTGACCCACCCCAATCCGAAGAGCGAAATCACCCTGGTGGCGGCCGAGTCGCTGCCCGCCGGTGAAGCCGTGGTCGGCGCGGTGGCACGGGCTTCGATCATCCAAGGCACCCGCGAGGCCGAGTACGCCATCCTGGTCAGCCGCTTCCTGGTGGGCCAGGGGTTGGGCCGGCAGCTGATGCGCAAGCTGGTCAAGTGGGCGCGCGGCAAGTACCTGGATCGCCTGTACGGCGACGTGGCCGAAGAGAACGAGCCGATGAAGCAGCTGGCTGCTTCGCTGGGCTTCAAGCCGGTGCCGCACCCGCAGGGCACGCCCGGGTTGGTGCGCATGGTGCTGGAGCTCGACAGCTGACGGCGTGCCGGCCAACGGCCGGCACCTACGGTTTAGAGGGCGTGCCGGCCAACGGCCGGCACCTACCGGGGCTGTGCCACCAGACACGCAACGGTGAGCGGCGAGGAGCCGGGCTGACATGGCCGTGACTTCGGCGTCTGCTAAAATCGACGGTTCATGTCACGTCCCTCCTATCCCGCTCCGCCGCTGCCCCGTTCCGGCCAGCTCCGCGCCTGGTGGCGCGCTCCCGCTTCGGCCACGGCGTTGGCCTGGTACGTCGCCCGTGCCGCGGAGGTCCATGACGGGCCGCTGCTGGTCATCGCACGCGACAACCACGGGGCCAACCAGATCGAATCGGATCTGCGCACCCTGCTGGGCAGCGCGTCCGCGCTGCCGGTGGTCGCGTTCCCGGATTGGGAAACCCTGCCCTACGACGCCTTCAGCCCGCACCCGGACATCATCTCCCAGCGCCTGGCCGCGCTGCACCAGTTGCCCACGCTCACCCGTGGCATCGTGGTGGTGCCGGTGCAGACCCTGCTGCAGCGGCTGGCCCCGCGCAAGTACATCATCGGGGGCAGTTTCGACCTGAAGGTCGGCCAGCGCCTGGACTTGGATGCGGAAAAGCGACGCCTGGAAGCGGCGGCCTACCGCAACGTGCCGCAGGTGATGGACCCGGGCGATTTCGCCGTGCGCGGCGGGCTGCTCGACGTGTTCCCGATGGGCGCACAGACGCCGTTGCGCATCGAGCTGCTGGACGAGGACATCGATTCGATCCGCGCCTTCGACCCGGAGAGCCAGCGCTCGCTGGACAAGGTGGATGCGGTCCGCATGCTGCCCGGCCGCGAAGTGCCGCTGGACGACCTGGCCGTGTCGCGGGTGCTGGCCACCCTGCGCGAGCGCTTCGATGTGGATACCCGGCGCAGCGCGCTGTACCAGGATCTCAAGGCCGGGCTGGCCCCGGCCGGCGTGGAGTACTACCTGCCGCTGTTCTTCGACCAGACCGCGACCCTGTTGGACTACCTGCAGCCGAACGTGCTGCCGGTGGTCGGCGCCGGCGTGGGCGAAGCGGCCGCCGCCTTCTGGGCGCAGACCGGCAACCGCTACGAGCAGCGCCGGCATGACGTGGAGCGCCCGTTGCTGGCGCCGCAGGAGCTGTATCTCAGCCCGGAAACACTGAACTCCACCCTCAATGCCCTGCACCGCATCGAGATCTGGAACGCCGACCACGCGCGCATCGACGACGCGCAGCCGCTGGGCGACCAGCCGTTGCCGCCGCTGCCGGTGGCCGCGCGCGATGCGCCGGCCGGCGAAGCACTGAAGTCCTTCATTGGCCACTACCCGGGTCGGGTGCTGATTGCCGCCGATTCGCCGGGGCGCCGCGAAGCGCTGCTGGAAGTGCTGCAGGCAGCCGAGCTGAAGCCGCCGGTGGTGGTCGACCTGCCGGCGTTCCTGGCCGACGCCAGCAGCCGCTTTGCGATCACCGTGGCGCCGCTGGAAGACGGTTTCGCGCTGGACACGCCGCAGATCGCGGTGCTGACCGAGCGCCAGCTGTTCCCCGAGCGTGCCGGCACCACCCGCCGCAGCCGCCGCGTGGGGCGCGAGCCGGAAGCGATCATCCGCGACCTCGGCGAACTCACCGAAGGCGCGCCGATCGTCCATGAAGACCACGGTGTGGGGCGCTACCGCGGCCTGATCGTGCTCGACGCCGGCGGCATGCCAGGCGAATTCCTGGAGATCGAATACGCCAAGGGCGACCGCCTGTACGTGCCGGTGGCGCAGCTGCACCTGATCAGTCGCTACTCCGGCGCATCGGCCGAAACCGCGCCGCTGCATTCGCTGGGCGGCGAGCAGTGGAGCAAGGCCAAACGCCGTGCGGCCGAAAAGGTCCGCGACGTGGCCGCCGAACTGCTGGAAATCCAGGCGCGCCGGCGCGCCCGCGCCGGGCTGGCGCTGCACGTGGACCGCTCGATGTACGAGCCGTTCGCGGCCGGCTTCCCGTTCGAGGAAACCCCCGACCAGCTGGCCGCCATCGACGCCACCCTGCGCGACCTCGCCAGCAGCCAGCCGATGGACCGCGTGGTCTGCGGCGACGTCGGCTTCGGCAAGACCGAAGTGGCCGTGCGCGCCGCGTTCGCCGCGGCCAGCGCCGGCAAACAGGTGGCCGTGCTGGTGCCGACCACGCTGCTGGCCGAGCAGCACTACCGCAACTTCCGCGACCGCTTCGCCGACTGGCCGCTGCGGGTGGAAGTGCTGTCGCGCTTCAAGACCACCAAGGAAATCAAGGCCGAGCTGGAGAAGGTCGCCGCCGGCACCATCGACGTCATCATCGGTACCCATCGCCTGTTGCAGCCGGACGTGAAGTTCAAGGACCTGGGTCTGGTGGTGGTGGACGAGGAGCAACGTTTCGGCGTGCGCCAGAAGGAAGCGCTGAAGGCGATGCGCGCCAACGTGCACCTGCTCACCCTCACCGCCACCCCGATCCCGCGCACCTTGAACATGGCCATGGCCGGGCTGCGCGACCTGTCGATCATCGCCACCCCGCCACCGAACCGGCTGGCGGTGCAGACCTTCATCACCGCCTGGGACAACGCGCTGCTGCGCGAAGCCTTCCAGCGCGAACTGGCCCGTGGTGGCCAGCTGTACTTCCTGCACAACGACGTGGAAAGCATCGGCCGCATGCAGCGCGACCTGGCCGAACTGGTGCCCGAGGCCCGCATCGGCATCGCCCACGGGCAGATGCCCGAGCGCGAGCTGGAACGGGTGATGCTGGACTTCCAGAAGCAGCGCTACAACGTACTGCTGTCGACCACGATCATCGAATCGGGCATCGACATCCCCAACGCCAACACGATCATCATCAACCGCGCCGACCGCTTCGGCCTGGCCCAGCTGCACCAGCTGCGCGGCCGCGTGGGGCGCTCGCACCACCGCGCCTATGCCTACCTGGTGGTGCCGGACAAGCGCGCGATGACCCCCGACGCGCAGAAGCGCCTGGATGCGATCGCGTCGATGGACGAGCTGGGCGCCGGCTTCACCCTGGCCACCCATGACCTGGAAATCCGCGGTGCCGGCGAACTGCTCGGCGAAGACCAGAGCGGCCAGATGGCCGAGGTGGGCTTCAGCCTGTACACCGAACTGCTGGAACGAGCGGTGCGCAGCATCCGCCTGGGCAAGCTGCCCGACCTGGATGCCGGCGAAGAAGTGCGCGGTGCCGAGGTCGAACTGCATGTGCCGGCGCTGATCCCCGACGACTACCTGCCCGACGTACATACCCGCCTGACCCTGTACAAGCGCATCAGCAGCGCGCGCGACACCGATGAACTGCGCGAACTGCAGGTGGAGATGATCGACCGCTTCGGCCTGCTTCCCGACCCGGCCAAGCACCTGTTCGCCATCGCCGAACTGAAGCTGCAGGCCAACGTGCTGGGCGTGCGCAAGCTGGAACTGGGCGAAAATGGCGGGCGCATCGTGTTCGAGGCCAAGCCGGCGATCGATCCGATGGCGGTCATCCAGATGATCCAGAAGCAGCCCAAGCTGTACACCATGGACGGTCCGGACAAACTGCGCATAAAGCACCCGTTGCCGTTGCCCGAAGACCGTTTCAGCGCGGCCAAGGCCCTGTTGTTGACCCTGTCGCCACGCTGATCCCTGTTTCCCCTGTGACCCTCCGCTTCTGCGGGCCGGAGGGTTTTTTCCCTGTTATCTGCCCGCGACAAGGAGAGTTGCTTTGAAACGATTCCGTACCCTGCTGCTGGCTGCCAGCCTCGGCCTGTTGAGCGCCTGCGGTGGCAGTGGCAGTGGCATGAGCGCCAGCGAATACCTCACCGAGAACGTCGCCTTCTGGAACGGCGCTGCCAGCACCGTGCAGGAGTGGACCGTCGGCAACAAGAGCGAGCCGCTGCAGAAGGCACTGGCCACCGGTGAGGGCCTGGACACGCTCAAGCCCGGCCTGGAACGCGCCCGCACCGAGATGCAGCAGTACCTGACCCGCATCGACCAGATGCCGCCGGACGAGGACGCCAAGGACGTGCACCAGAAGCTGCGCGCCTACGTGCAGAGCGCCGAGGAAATGTTCGGCATCCTGGTGGAAATGGCCGCGCTGCCGGCCGACAAGACCAAGGAACAGGTCATGCCGCTGGCCGAGAAGCTGCAGACCGTCGGCAACCGTATCGATACGGAAATGCAGGCCCTGGACGCGGCGCAGGATGCGTACGCCAAGAAGCACGGCATCCAGCTGCAGAGGCATTGATTCCGCCGCTCCCGGTCGCTTCGGCGACCGGGAGCGTGGCAGTATTTCCCCGTGACCGATTACTCCCCACACGACGCCCCCGCCGCATTGGCCTGCTCCATCGACGCGCTGTCGGTGTCGCTGCAGCTGCGCGATGCCTACACCCGCCACCACTGCGACCGCGTCGGCCTGCTGGCCCGCTCGCTGGCCCGGCACTGCAGCCTGGACCCTGCCCAGTGCGACCAGATCGAACTGGCCGCCTGCTTCCATGACATCGGCAAGATCGGCATTCCCGACGACGTACTGCTCAACCCCGGGCGGCATGACCACGCCGAGCAGGCGATCATGCGCCAACACCCCGAACACGGCGAACGCATTTTCCTGGCCACCGGGCGCGCCGACGCCGCCGACGTGGCCCGCCTGATCCGCGCGCACCACGAAGCCTTCGACGGCAGCGGCTACCCCGACGGTCTGCGCGGCGAGAGCATTCCGCTGGGCGCACGCATCCTCACCATCGTCGACGCCTGGGACGCGATGACCAGCGACCGTCCCTACCGCGGCGCCATGGAGCGCGGCCGGGTCATGCGCATCCTGGACGACGCGTCCGGCGGCATGATCGACGCGTACCTGCTGGATGCCTTCCAGGACCTGCTGCGGCGCGAACCGGCGCTGGCGTAAGGCCCCGTGCCGAACGAGTACACCTGCAGTTGCGCAGGACGGATCCGATCGCGCTGTCACGCAATGCGCGTGCAGCACGCGACGAACGCAAGGTCGATGAACGCAACGCGCAGAAGCGGCACTGCCCCACAGAGGTAGGGTCGCATCCCGATCGACCGCAGACCATCATTCAACGCGCGACGAACGCAGCACCTGAGAACGGTGAAGGCGCTTTCCCGTTCAAGCTCCATGCGTCAAAGCGCGTTGACCCGCTCACGGCAGTTGATTGGGATCCAACCCTACCTCCGCGTGCCACGGCGACGCGCACGGATCGCCGGGCATGGCCAACCGCCCGCATCGATGCTCCAACAAAAAACCCGGCTTGCGCCGGGTTCTCTGTTTCACTCAACCGGGTGCGATCACCAGATCACAACACGCTTGTCATCGGCACGCACCATCGCATCGCCCGCCTTGCACTCGAACGCCTTGGCATAGGCCGGCATGTTCGACGGCGCACCGTTGGCGCGGAAGTTGGCCGGGGCGTGCGGGTCGGTGTTCAGACGCACGCGCAGCTCGCCTTCGTTGAAGTTGCGGCGCCACACGGTGGCCCAGTTCATGAAGAAGCGCTGGTCCTGGCTGTGACCGTCCACGGCCACGTTGGCCTTCGGGTCTTCCTTCAACGCCATCTGCAGCGCGTCGTAGGCCACGGTCAGGCCGCCCAGGTCGCCGATGTTCTCGCCCAGGGTCAGCTTGCCCTTCACGTTCACGCCCGGCAGCGATTCATAGCCGTCGAACTGCGCCACCAGCTGGTCGGTGCGGCCGGTGAAGGCCTTGCGGTCGCTGTCGGTCCACCAGTTGTCAAAGTTGCCGTTGGCGGCGAACTGGCTGCCCGAGTCATCGTAGCCGTGCATCATTTCATGGCCGATCACCGCGCCGATGCCGCCGTAGTTCAACGCCGGATCCGCCTTGGCGTCGAAGAACGGCGCCTGCAGGATGGCAGCCGGGAACACGATCTCGTTCTTGGTGGCGTTGTAGTAGGCGTTGACGGTCTGCGGGGTCATGCCCCACTCGGTCTTGTCCACCGGCTTGCCGATCTTGTTCAGCATGTAGCGGTAGTTGAACGCGCGCGCGGCCTGCATGTTGCCCAGGTAGCTGTCGGCGTTGGTTTCATAGCCCGACCAGTCGCGCCACTTGTCCGGGTAGCCGATCTTCGGGGTGAAGCTGGCCCACTTTTCCAGCGCCTTCTTGCGGGTGTCCTCGCCCATCCATTCCAGCTTCTCCAGGCGCGCCTTCAGCGCCACCGAGAGGTTTTCCACCAGGTGCTGCATCTGCACCTTGGAGTCGGCCGGGAACACCGCGTTGACGTACAGCTGGCCGAGGCCTTCGCCGATCGCGCCATTCACCGATTCCAGCACACGCTTCCAGCGCGGCTGCATTTCCTTCTGGCCACGCAGGGTGGTGCTGTAGAAGTCGAAGTTGGCCTTCTCGAACGCGCTGCTCAGGTACGGCGAGGCATCATCGATGGTGTGGAAGCGCAGGTAGGCCTGCCAGGTGCTGGCCGGCACGTCGGCGAGCATCTTGTCCACTTCGGTGAAGAAACCCGGCTGGGCCAGCGAGAACTTCTGCGCGGCCGGCACCTTCAGGGTGTCAAACAGCGCGGTCCAGCTGAAGTTCGGGGTCAGTTTGTCGGCTTCGGCGGCGCTGACCGGGTTGTAGCGCTTGGCCGGATCGCGCAGTTCGATGCGCGACAGCGAGGCCTTGGCCAGGCGGGTTTCGAAGTCCAGCACGGCCTTGGCCTCGGTCTTGGCCTGCGCGGCATCCACGCCGGACAGGGTCAGCGCCTGCGCGATGTAAGCCACGTACGCGTCGCGGATCTTGGCCTGCGCATCATCGATGTAGTAGCCCTTCTCCGGCAGGCCCAGCCCGCCCTGGCCCACGTAGGCGATGACGTTGGCCGAATCCTTGTAGTCGGCATTGGCCGACAGCGAGAACAGCACGCCCTGGCCCTGCGCCTGGCTGTCGCGCAGGTACTGGGTGATGGCGGCGGTGTCGTTCAGCGCGGCGATCTTGTCCAGCTGCGGCTGCAGCGGGGTGATGCCGGCCGCTTCAATCTTGGCCTCGTCCGAGCCGGTGCTCCAGATGTCACCGATCTTGGCTTCCACCGAACCGGCCTTGGGCTTGCTGGCGGCGGCCTGCTGGACCAGCGCGTGCTGCACTTCCAGCGAACGCTCGCGCAGGATCTCGAAGCTGCCCCAGGTGGTCTGGTCGTTGGGCACCGGGTTGGCAGTGAGCCACTTGCTGTTGACGAAGCCGTTGAGGTCCGTGCAGGCGGCGATCGACGGGTCCAGGTCGGCGCTGTTGAGCGAGATCAGCGCGGTCTTGATCTGCGACTGATCAAACGCCGGCGTGGCCGCATCGGCGGTGGCGGCAGGCGCGGTATCGGTCTTGCCGCAGGACGCCAGCGACGCGGCGATGGCAACGGTCAGGCCCAGCGGGACCAGCTTGGAAAACTTCATTCGTCTCTCCGGCTACAGATGGATGCATTACCCGGCGGGCGGGCAATCAGGCAGCGTAGCGCGGCAGCGGCGGCGGGGGACCGGCCAAAGGTCACACCATCACACGCCGGCAGAGCCACCCCATGGGTGGCTGCGTGAACCGTGCATCGCGTGCAGCCACCCATGGGGTGGCTCTACCCGCAGGGGTAAAGAAAAGGCCGGCTTGCGCCGGCCTTTCGTTGTTACTTCGCCTTGCCCTGGTTGGCCACCGCTTCGGCGGCCTTGCGGGCGGCCTCCGGGTCGCCCAGGTAGCGGAACGACTGCACCGTCAGGTCGTCGTTGAGTTCGAACAGCAACGGAATGCCGGTCGGGATGTTGAGCTCCAGGATGGCTTCCTGCGAGACGTTGTTGAGGTACTTGTACAGCGCGCGCAGCGAATTGCCGTGCGCGGTCACCAGCACCGTCTTGCCGTCCTTCAGTTGCGGGGCGATCGCATCGAACCAGTACGGCAGCACGCGGTCCAGGGTGGTGGCCAGCGATTCGGTGCCGGGCAGCGCGTTGCGGTCCAGGCCGGCGTAGCGGCGGTCGTGGATCGGGTGGCCCGGGTCCTCGATGTCCATGGCCGGCGGTGGGATGTCGTAGGAACGGCGCCAGATCTTGACCTGGTCCTCGCCGTGCTTGGCCGCGGTCTCGGCCTTGTCCAGGCCCTGCAGCCCGCCGTAATGGCGTTCGTTCAAGCGCCAGCTCTTGCTCACCGGCAGCCAGTCCTGGTCCAGTTCGGCCAGTGCACCCTGCAAGGTGTGGATGGCGCGCTTGAGCACCGAGGTATGCGCCACATCGAACTGCAGCCCTTCTTCGCGCATCAGGCGGCCGGCGGCGGCGGCCTCGCGGCGGCCCTGTTCGGTGAGTTCCACGTCCACCCAACCGGTGAAGCGGTTGTCCAGGTTCCACTGGCTCTGGCCGTGGCGCAACAGTACGAGTTTCCGGGTCACTGCAGTATCTCCGACAGATGGCAAGGCAGACCCGCATTGTAGCGGCAAGCCTGCCCTGCCCCGCACCCGGCAGCCGGGCGGGCCGGTTCAGGGATGTGGATGACCGTGGTGGCCCTGCGCGTCGGTGCCGGTGCGACCGCTGTCGGTGGCAGCATGCGTGTGATCGGCATGGGCATGGGCGTGGTCGCCGTGGTCATGGCCGGCGTGCGCATCGCCCGCCGTGGGGCTGCCCACGCTGCAACTGTCGCCGCAATGATCGGCTTCGATCTGCAGGGTGACATGCTCGATCTCGAACCGGTCATGCAGCGTGGTGGTCAGCGCGCGTCGCAGCGCATCGGCCTCCACGCCGTCGGCCATCACCACGTGCGCGGTCAATGCCGGTGTGCTGGATGCCAGCGCCCATACGTGCAGATCGTGCACATCGACCACGCCGTCCTGCGCGCACAACGCCGCGCGCACGGCCGCGATGTCGGTGCCCTTGGGCACGCCTTCAAGCAGCACGTTGATGGCCTCGCGCATCAGCACCCACGTCCGCGGAAGCACCCACAGACCGATCAGCACCGCCAGGATCGGATCGATCGGTTTCCAGCCGGTCCAGCGGATCAGCAGCGCGCCGATGATCACCGCAACCGACCCGAGCATGTCGGCCCAGACTTCCAGGTAGGCGCCCTTCACGTTGAGGCTTTCGCCGCTGCCCGCACGCAGCAGGCGCATCGAGATCAGGTTGATGACCAGACCAAACGCGGCGATCACCAGCATGCCGGTGGAGGCGATCTCCTGCGGCTGGCGGAACCGTTCGATGGCTTCCCAGAGGATGTAGCCGGCCACCACGAACAGCATGCCGCCGTTGAACATCGCGCCCAGCGCTTCCAGCCGCGCGTAGCCATAGGTGCGCTTGGCATCCGGCGGGCGGCGACTGAGCCGCACCGCCACCAGCGCGATCATCAACGCCAAGGTGTCGGTGGCCATGTGCGCCGCGTCGGACAGCAGCGCCAGGCTGTTGGTCCAGAACGCGCCCGCCACTTCCACCAGCAGGAAGGTGGTGGTCAGGCCCAGCGCCCACCACAAGGGTTTTTCGTGGCGGATTTCGCTGGGCAGGTGATCGTGGTCGTGACCCATGAAGGTGTCTCCGTTGCAATGCGCGCAGAGTAAGCAGGCAATGCGGCGGAGACTATTACACTTGGGCTCGCGTTCATTCTGTAACTTCATTACAGCCACGCGCGGCCGTTAACCTTCGACGGCCTGTGTGGCGGGAAGAGCAACCATCGTGGATATCGTTCCAAACCTGGATGAGGCCAGCCGGCCACTGGCCGATGCATGGCAGCAGACGCTGCAGGCCACCCGCCCCGAGGCGGCCGCACTGCTGGCCGATCTGGCAGCCCACTCGCCGCCTGACCTGGCCCATCACTTCTATGACGTACTGCTGGAGGACCCGCGCGCCAGCCGCTTCCTGTCCCACGACCAGGTGCGGCTGCGGCTGAAGCCGGCCATGCAGCGCTGGCTGACCCAGCTGCTGACGGCCACGCCCGCCAGCGTCGCCGCACTGGTGGTTGCGCAACGGGTGATCGGCGACGTGCATGCGCGCGTCGGCATTCCGGTAGACCTGGTCACGCGCGGCACGCGCGTGCTCAAGCAGCGCCTGTTCGAGCGGATCGTCGCCCAGGCACCGAACAGCCACGTGGCGTTCGACGCCATCAGTTGCCTGAGTGCCTCGGTGGACATCGCCCTGGAAGGCATGACCCTGGCTTACACGCACGCACGCGAGCGCTCCTCGCGCACCGATGCGGCGTACCGGCTGTTTTCGCTGGTGCAGAACGTCAGCACCGAACGCGAACGCCAACGGGCCCTGCTGCTGGATTGGGAAAACGCGCTGCTGTACGCCATCGCCAGCCAGGCCACCGACGCCGATACCGTCGATCTGGCGCACTCCGACTTCGGCCTGTGGTTCACCCACAAGGGCATTCCCAGTTTCGGCGAAAGCAGCGAGACCGCGCAGGTGGGCGCACTGGTGGCCCAGGTGGACGCGCAGCTGCACGCCGCACTGGCCCATGCCGATGTGGCCGCACGCTTCGGTGCGCTGCAGGGCATCCGCGAGCAGCTGGCGCGCATCCGCACCCTGATGGGCATGCTGTTCGAGCGGATCGGCGAACTGGACGCAGGCAGCGACGCCCTGACCAACCTGCTCAACCGGCGCTTCCTGCCCACCGTGCTGCGCCGTGAGATCGAGCTGGCCACCTCGGCCAGCACCCCGTTCTCGGTACTGCTGCTGGACCTGGACCACTTCAAGGCGATCAACGATGCGCACGGCCACGACGGCGGCGACCGCGCCCTGCAGCACGTGGCCGCGCTGCTCGGGCAGCTGACGCGTGGCAGCGACTACCTGTTCCGCTATGGCGGCGAGGAGTTCGTGGTGGTGCTGGTGGAGGCCACCGCGGCACAGGCCGAGGTGATCGCCGAGAACCTGCGCCGGCAGATTGCACAGACCCCGGCACAGCTGGCCGATGGCACCGCACTGGCATTGACCGCCAGCATCGGCGTGGCGGCGCACGATGGCCACCCGGACTATGAGCGCTTGATGGCGCGCGCCGATGCAGCGATGTACCAGGCCAAGAAGCGCGGCCGCAACCGCGTGGTGCTGGCCGACGATACGTTGCCGGAGGCGCCCGGCCGCCAGGCCCTGCAGCGCGGCTGAGTCACCCGCCAACCGCCTGTTCCTGCACATCCACCGGTACCAACGGCGCATGCCCAACGCATGCGCCGCCGAGTAGGATCATCCGGTGCGCCTGCGCACACCTTTTTCTGCCTGGACGTCGCCGATGCCTGCCTGCCGTTCCCTGCGCGCGATGCACGCGCTGCTTCCCTGCCTGCTGTTGCTGGCCACGTCCACAACCAGCGCGCGCGAGGTGGCCGCACCGGCCGAGCACGTCGATGCAGACGGCCCGTACGTGTTCGTTACCGCCAAGGGCCACGAAGCAGAGTGGATCTGCAACGACCACATCGTGCGCCGCACGCTGAACGCCCGCGGCGATACCACCCAGGTGCTGCCCGAGTGCGGCTACCCGCATCCGGTGACCGTGCTGCCGCCGCGCACCGCCGAGGTGGCGCAGTATCCGGCCACGCCCCGCATTGTCGCGGTGTCGGACATCCACGGCCAGTACGACCTGCTGGTCAGGCTGCTGCGCGCCCACCACGTGATCGACGCGCACGACCAGTGGTCGCTGGGCGGTGCCACCCTGGTGGTGGCCGGGGACGTGTTCGACCGCGGCCCACAGGTGACCGAGGCGTTCTGGCTGCTGTACAACCTGCAGCAGCAGGCGCGCGCGGCCGGCGGCGCGGTGCACTTCGTGCTGGGCAACCACGAAACGATGGTGCTTTACGACGACCTGCGCTACGTGAACCCGAAGTACCTCCGGAGCGCGCAGCTACTGGGCCGCAGCTACCCGGCGCTGTACGGGCCGGATTCGGTGATCGGGCAGTGGCTGCGCACCCGCCCGGTGCTGCTGAAGATCGGCGATACGTTGTTCCTGCATGGTGGCATCGCACCGGAGAACCTGGACCTGGTGCGCGGCATGGACGCCACCAACGCCACCTACCAGGCCGCCGTGGGGCTGCCGCGCGATCAGGTCAAGGCAGCGCCTGACACGGCGCGCCTGTTCGACGGCAAGACCAGCCCGATCTGGTACCGCGGCTACTTCGACGGGCAACTGGACACGGCCCAGGTCGATGCGCTGCTCACCCAGCTGGACCTCAAGCGCATCGTGGTCGGGCACACCTCGATGCCGCACGTGAGCAGTTTCCACGGCGACCGCATCATCGCCATCGACAGCAGCATCAAGAATGGCGAGAACGGCGAACTGCTGTTCATCGAGGACGGGGTGCTCAGCCGCGGCCTGCTCGACGGCAGCCGGGTGCCGCTGGCCGAGGGGACGATGGGGCTGGAGGACTGAGCCCCGGCGTTCCGGCTCAGCCCTGCTGCGGCAGTGGCTGAGCGTTGACGGCAGCGGCCTTGGCGCGCACCGGCCGGCTCGGGAAGGCATGCCGCACGATGCGCCACATCACCTGGCCGAACTGCTTCGGCAACGAGCCGGTGTTGTAGTGCTGGCCGTAGCGTGCGCAGATCGCCTTCACGTCCACCGCGATGGCTGCATAGCGGTTGGCCGGGATGTCCGGGAAGAAGTGGTGTTCGATCTGGTGGCTGAGGTTGCCCGACATGACATTCATCAGCTTGCCACCGGTCAGGTTGGACGAGCCGCGCAGCTGGCGCAGGTACCAGTGGCCACGGCTTTCGTCGCGCACGCATTCCTTGGGGAAGGTCTCGGCGTCGGCGGTGAAGTGGCCGCAGAAGATGATCACGTAGGTCCACACATTGCGGATCAGGTTGGCCACCACGTTGCCCAGCAGCACCGGCAGGAAGAACGGGCCGGCCAGCGCGGGGAACAGCAGGTAGTCCTTGAACATCTGCTTGCCCATCTTGCGGCCCACCGGGCGCGCCTGCGCCAGCAGCTGGCGGAAGGTGATCTTGCCGGCGAACCAGCGGCCCAGGCGCAGGTCCTGGATGGCGATGCCCCATTCGAACAGCAGTGCGAACACGACCGCCACCACCGGCTGGGTCAGGTAAAACGGGCGCCAGCGCTGTTCGGGGAAGATGCGCAGCAGGCCGTAGCCGATGTCATCGTCCAGCCCGCGCACGTTGGTGTAGGTGTGGTGGCGGAAGTTGTGGGTCTTGCGCCAGTTGTCGGCGGTGCCGACGATGTCCCATTCGTAGGTACTGCCCTGCAGCTGCGGGTCGCCCATCCAGTCGTACTGGCCGTGGATGACGTTGTGCGCCAGCTCCATGTTTTCCAGGATCTTGGACAGCGCCAGCAGCACCACGCCGGCGATCCACGCCGGGATCAGCACGCTGTGCACGAAGGCACCCAGGAACAGGAGCGCGCGGCCGGCCACGCCGGTCCAGCGCACGCCGGCCACCACGCGGCGGATGTAACGCGCGTCGGCGGCCCCCAGCGTGGCCAGCTGGCGCGCACGCAGCGCATCGAGTTCATTGCCGAACGCATCCAGTTCGGTAGGCGACAGCACGCGGTTGTGCACGGAAGACATGCTCAGAGCTCCAGGATCAGGTCGGTGCAGGCGCTGTTGACGCACAGCTTCACTTGCGTGGCCGGTTCATCGGCGTAGTCGCCGGTCAGGGTGTGCCGGGTGACGCCGGACGCCTTGCCGCACACGCAGGTATTGCAGATGCCCATGCGGCAGCCGCTGGCCGGGCGCAGGCCTTCGGCTTCCAGCGCCTGCAGCAGCGAGGTGCCGCGCGGCAGGGTCAGGGTGCGGCCACTGCGGCGCAGTTCGACCTGCACCGTGCCGGTTTCCGCGTCGGGCAGCAGCGGCGGGGTGAACGCTTCGAACTGCAGCGCGGCCACGCTGCCCTGCAGGCGTGCGCGGGCAGCATCAACGAAGCCACCCGGGCCGCACACCAGCACCTGGGCCGCACGGAGGTCGCCCAGTGCATCGAACGCGTAGGCATCCACGCGCGGCGACGCGGCGTGTGGGTCGCGGGTCAGTGCCAGGTGCACGCGCAGGTTCGGGTGGCGCGCGGCCAGTGCCGCCAGTTCGTCGGCAAAACACAGTTCCTCGCGGCGGCGGGCCCAGTACACCAGGTCCACCGTGCCGGGCATGCCGGCGGCATCCAGCTGGCGCAGCAGCGCGCGCATCGGGGTGATCCCGCTGCCGGCGGCCAACAGCAGCAGGCGCTGGGCCTGGGTGGGGTCCACGATCATCTCGCCGAAGGCCTGGCCCAGCTCGAACGCCTCGCCGATCACCGCGTGGTGGGCCAGGTGCTGGCTGACCTTGCCGCCCTCGATCACCTTGACGGTGATCGCCAGGGTGCCATCGGCCAGCCGCGTGGGGCTGTAGCTGCGCGACAGGCGACGGCCATCCACGTCCACCCCGAGGGTGACGTGCTGGCCCGGCTGCATCCCGCGGAAATGCCGGTTCGGGCGCAGCACCAGGGTGACCGCATCGGCACTGGCCTGCTCGCGCGCCACCAGCCGCGCCCGCGCCCGGCGCAGGGTCCACAGCGGGTGCAGACGCCCGGCCCAGAAGTCGAACAGCTCCTCGGACACCCAATGACGGGGCGAGATCGGGTTGCGGCGGCGGATCGGGGGGCGGGGTTGGGCGCTCATGGGGTCACTATACGCACGCACATACAGGCGTGTATACACTTGTATATTGACCGGACGGGCTATGATTCAGGGACTTGACCGCCCTGCCCCCGATGACCTCCCCAGACCTGCCCCTGTCCGCTGCCGACGATGCCCATCCGGCGCGCAAAGCCTCGATCTCGCGCGACGACCTGCTGGCCGCCGCGCTGGCCCTGATCGGCCCGCACCGCAGTGTCTCCACGCTGAGCCTGCGCGAAGTGGCCCGCGAGGCCGGCATCGCCCCGAATTCGTTCTACCGCCAGTTCCGCGACATGGACGAACTGACCGTGGCGCTGATCGATCTGTCCGGGCGTTCTCTCCGCACGATCATCGGCGAGGCGCGCCAGCGCGCGGCGTCGTCCGAGCGCAGCGTGATCCGGCTGTCGGTGGAGACCTTCTTCGAGCAGCTGCGCGCCGACCACAAGCTGCTGCACGTGCTGCTGCGCGAAGGCAGCGCCGGCTCGGACGCGTTCAAGCAGGCAGTGGATCGCGAACTGAACTACTTCGAAGACGAACTGCGGGTCGACCTGATCCGGCTGGCCGCCGCCGATGGCGGCGCGGTGCTGCACGAACCGGCGCTCGCGTCCAAGGCGATCACCCGGCTGGTGTTTGCCATGGGGGCCACCGCCGTGGACCAGCCGCAGGAAAAGGACGCCGAACTGATCGAGCAGCTGTCGCAGATGCTGCGCATGATCATCACCGGCGCGCGCACCATCGCCGGGAATCCGCCGACGCGTTGACCGGTGTCGGTCGACCCACGGCCAACCCCAACGTGAATGCCCCGGTAGGCGACCACCGTTGGTGGTCGCGCAACGTACCGACCAACGGTCGGTACCTACCGTTTGCCGAGTTTGTCGCCGAGGCGGTCCAGGCGGGCCGAGACCTCCTTCAATGCCAGGCTGCCCTTGCTGGACAGCCACGACAGTTCGTCCTCCATGAAACCGCGCTTGTCCTGCGCCTTCTCCGCGTCCGGCAGCGGCGGCAGGATGTGGGCGAAGTAGCTCTTGCCGAGCAACCGATGCAGCACCCGCTCGCCCGGGAACGGCTCGCCGTTGTTCAACGCCCGCGCCGCCTTGAGCAGGTTGCGCACGTCGTACTGCACCGGGCTGATGTCCGGCACCTGCTTGGCCAGCCCCAGCAGCGTGTACACCGCCACCCGCGCGGTACGCACCGAGCTTTCCATGGTGAAAATCACATCGTTGCGGGTTTCCACGAACTGGCCGAGCAGGCCCAGGTTGGTGCAGCCGGCCGGGACGACGTGCGGGCGATCGCCAGCGGCACGCGGCATGAACTGCGCGGTGATGTACGGCATCAGCGCCAGCCGGACCTTGGTGGCCTCGGCCACCACATCCAGCTGGTCGCCAATGCCCAGGTGGTGGCACAGCTCGGCCAGGATCTCGCGACCGGTACAGGCCGGCATCGGCTTCTTGATGTGGTTGCCGTCCTGGTCCATCAGCAGTGCGTACACCCAGACCACCAGCACGTCGCGTGGCTGGTCGACGAAATGCGGCTGGCGGTTCACGGTGAAGCTGAGCACCCAGTTGGAGTCGGTGATGGTGATGACCCCGCCGGTGACGGTACGGCCCGAATACGGGTCGTTGACCGACAGCGCGGCGATCTTGTCCACCAACGGTGACGGACGGCAGGTGAGCGTGGCCGACTCCCACATGGAGCGGTCCACATCGCCGTAGAACTTGTGCGGCTTGCCGAACACCGGCGACTGCCGCGCCAGGTTGCGCCACAACGACCAGTCGCTGTCTTCGCCCGGTTCGTGGCGATCACGCTGCAGCACCGGCGCGGTATCCATGTCGCCGTAGGCGGTGCCTTCGGTCATCGAGCCGGTCAGCGCGAACACCAGGTCGCCCTCGCCCACCGCGATGCGGTCCTCGCGCCCGCCCACCTTGCAGCGGATCGCAGTGACGGCGCGTGCATCGCCGTTCACGGCCATTTCCAGGTCATGCACGCGCGTATCGAACTGGATCTGCACGCCCTGCGCACGCAGCATGCGCGCCAGCGGCACCACGAAACTCTCGTACTGGTTGTACTTGGGAAACACCAGCGCCGACATATCGTTGAGGCCGTCGATCGCGTCCAGGAAACGGTGCATGTACAGCTTCATCTCCAGCAGGCTCTGCCAGTTCTCGAAGGCGAACATCGATCGCCAGAAGAACCAGAAATTGCTCTGCAGGAAGCCTTCGCTGAAGTAGTCCTCGATGGTCACATCGTCCAGCTCTTCCTTGCGCTTGAGCAGCAGTTTCACCAGTTCCCACTGCTGGCCACGGCTCAGGCCGAAGGTCGAGAAATCCTGGACCTTGCCCTGCTGGTGCAGCAGCCGCGCCTTGGACCAGTTCGGGTCGTGGTCGTTCACCGCGCGGTACTCGTCCAGCACGCTGAAGCCCTCGGGCAGTTCCAGCGCGGGCACATCCTGGAACAGGTCCCAGAAGTTGTCGTAGTTCCAGTTCATCTCGCGCCCGCCGCGCACCAGGTACCCCTGCTCGGGATTGCCGGCCCCATCGAGCGACCCACCTTCGATGTCCAGGCTGTCGATCAGGGTGATGTTGGCCGCCGGCATGCCGCCATCGCGGATCAGGTAGAACGCCGCGGCGAGCCCGGCAATGCCGGTGCCGATGATGTACGCATGGCGCTGCGCGATGCCTTCCGTCGGCAGCGGGCGATTGCGCATGTAGGCGCCCATCGTGTCCGGCGGCGGCAGGGTGTTGAGCGGCTGGTTGGACCAGTAGGTGCCACTGCCGTCGGGCTCATGGTCGAACGTGGGCGACGTGGCGGGCGTAGCGGACTGCGCGGGCTGCTGGGTCATTGCACCTATCCTTCTGGTCTGCAGGGGTATCGCATGGCCGCTCGCGGCCTTGCGCCGACGGTAGCACCGCCGTGCTTTCCGTCAGGTTACGCCGCCGATCCCGCCGCGCCTTGATCGACATCAATACGCACGGCATCGCCTGCGTGCGAGCGAACGATGATGCGAGGCACCGCATCTCAACGCGGTTCGCAGGCCACCGCCACTGCACGGGACCGGCGTGAAGACCCGGGCTTCACGCGGCGCGCACCATACTTTGCCGAATGCTTTACATACGGAACGCCCATTCGTGAGCCGGCACACGGCGCTTGCGCGCGCAAAGAAAGGACTTCACTGCACCGCCCTGCTCCTGTGCAGCGGCGCGGCCATGGCCCAGTCGTCCATCGGCGAGGCGGCCGTTCCGGCGCTGGACTGGCAGCAGTCGCAGCAGCGCCTGGAACAGGTGTCCGACGCACTGGCCGCCGCCGATGCCTCGGTGCGCAACAAGCAGGACCTGCAGGACGCCACCCGCCTGCTGCGCCTGCCGGAGATCACCGGTGAAGTGCGCCGCCTGCAGTTCCAGAAGACGCTGACCCTGCCCCTGGGCTCGCTGGCCCCGGTGGCCGAGGCGTTCGGCATCGAGTCGCCGTTGCAGTTCACCGAGCGCGACTGGCGCACCCGCCCGGTCGTCACCGCGGTGCTGCCGCTGTACACCGGCGGTTTGATCCCGGCCGCCCAACAGGCCGCCGCCGGCGCCACCGCGCAGGCCAGCGCCGAACGCGAATCGCAGCGCCAGTCGTTGAGCGTGCAGCTGGCCCAGGCCTACTTCGGGCAGCGCCTGGCCGAGCAGGCCGTGGACGTGCGCCGTGACGTGCGCGACGGGCTGCAGCGCCACCTCGACGATGCACTGAAGCTGGAACGCGAAGGCTTCGCCACCCGCGCCCAGCGCCTGCAGGCCAACGTGGCCCGCGACAAGGCCGAGCGCGACTACCAGAAGTCGCTCAACGACCTGCAGACCCTGAAGGCCGCGCTGGCCACCCTGCTGCGCAGCGGGGGCGAAGTGCGCCCGCTGTCGCCGTTGTTCGTACATCGCACGCCGATCGGCGCGCTTCCCAGCTTCGAACGCGATGCGCAGGCCCGGCAGCCGCAGATCGCGCGGCTGCGCGCACTGGTAGCTCAGGCCGAGCAAGGCGTACGCGTGCAGCAGGCCAAGCTCAAGCCCACCGTGTATCTGTTTGGCCAGTACGACTTCCTGCGCCGCGACGAAATGCTGACCGACCCGGACTGGGCGTTCGGCATCGGCCTGAAGTACACCTTCCTGTCCCCCAGTTCACGCCCGGCGCAGATCAGCGCCGCGCGCGCGCAGCAGGAGCAGGCCGAGGCCGGCCTGCGCGAAGCGGAAAACCAGGTCACCCTGGGCGTGCGCAAGGCCTGGTACGAACTGGATACCGCACGCCAGCAGTTCCTGCTGCTGGACAGCAGCATCGAACAGAACCGCGAGAACCTGCGCCTGCAGGAGTTGGCGTTCCGCGAAGGCCAGGCCACCTCGCTGGACGTGATCGATGCGCGGCTGGGGCTGGGCGGTGCACAGGTGGAACGCGCACAGGCGGCGTACCAGTACGACGTGGCGCTGGCACAACTGCTGGAGATCAGTGGACAGATGGACCGTTATGACGAATTCCGCCGCCAGGCCGACGAGGTGATCGCGCATGAATGACACACTGCAGGCGCCCGCCGATGCGCCGCCGCCGAACAAGCGCAAACTCGGTATTGCCCTCGCGCTGGTGCTGGCGATCGTGGTGGTGGTTGGCCTGTGGCTGGCCTGGCGCAGCCCGGCCGAACAGCTGCAGGGCATGGCCGACGCCGACACCGTCAACGTGGCCGCCAAGATCACCGCACGTCTGGCCGCACTGAAGGTGCGCGAAGGCGACCGGGTCCAGGCCGGCCAGGTGCTGTTCGTGCTGGACAGCCCGGAAGTGGCCGCCAAGGAAGAACAGGCGCAAGGCGCGCTGGAGGCTGCCAGCGCCGTGGCCGACAAGGCCGATGCCGGCGCGCGCAGCGAAGACATCCGCGCCGCGCAGGCCAACTGGAAACGCGCTGAAGCCGGTGCCACGCTGGCCGATGCCACCTACCAGCGCGTGCAGAACCTGTTCAACGAAGGCGTGATGACCCGGCAGAAGCGCGACGAAGCGCTGGCCCAGGCACGCAGTTCGCGCGAGCTGTCCAATGCCGCCCGTGCGCAGTACGACCAGGCGCTGGCCGGCGCGCGCGAGCAGGACAAGCGTGCCGCACAGGGCAAGGTCCGCCAGGCACGCGGCGCAGTGGCCGAAGTGGATGCCGCGCGCGAGGAGGTCAACGGCCGCGCGCCGCTGGCCGGCGAGATCAACAAGCGCATGGCCGATGTGGGCGAACTGGTGCCGGCAGGCTACCCGGTGTTCACCCTGGTCGACATCGACCGCATGTGGGTATCGGTCAACCTGCGCGAATCGCAGATGCGGGGCCTGAAGATCGGCAACCGACTGCGCGGTCAGGTCCCCGCGCTGGATCGCGATGTCGAGTTCGAGGTGTACTTCATCAACCCGGCCGGCGATTACGCCACCTGGCGCGCTACCCGGCAGTCGTCGGGCTACGACGTGCGCAGTTTCGAGATCCGGCTGCGCCCGGTGGCGCGCGTGGAGGGCTTCCGCCCCGGCATGAGCGTGCTGTTCGCGTGGCCGCAGGGATGAACCGGTCGCGGCGGGCGGGCTTCGGCGCCGCCTTCCAACGCGAGCTGCAGCACCTGCGTAGCGACCGCGCCGACCTGCTGCTGGTGACACTGTTGCCGCTGCTGATGCTGGCGGTGATGGCCTGGTTGTTTGCCGCGTCGGTGATGCGCGACATCCCCATTGCCCTTGTCGACCTCGACCACAGTGCCGAGAGCCGCCTGCTGGCCCGCATGCTGGATGCCAGCCCGGGCATCGCCGTGGCCAGCCAACCGGCCAGCCTGGCCGATGCACAGGCCGAGCTGCGGCGGCTGGAGGTCTTTGCCGTGGTGCTGGTCCCCCGCGACGCCACCCGCCAGGCGCTGCGTGGCAGCCAGGGCACCGTGTTCGCCTACTACAACGCGACCTACCTCACCACCGGGCAGTCGGCGGTGCGCGATATCGTGGAAGCGGTCGGTGCCTGGAACGCGCGCCTGCTGACCGGCGGCATCGGCAAACAGGTCGGCCCGGCCAAACTGCGCGCGCCGCCCATCGCGGTGCAGTCGGACATCCTGCACAACCCGGCGCGCAGCTACGAACTGTTCCTGCTGCCCCTGCTGTTTCCGGCAGTGTTGTCGCTGGGCCTGGCGCTGGCGGTGGCCGCCAGCCTGGGCCGCGAGGTGCGCGACGGCCAGCTGCGTGCGTGGCTGGGCAGCACGCCCTGGGCGGCCATCGCCGGCAAGATCTGCCCCTATGTCGCGCTGTTCTCGGTGTATGGCGCACTCGGCGTGCTGTACCTGGCGCTGCTGCGCGGCGACGGCATCGCCGGCAGCCTGCTGTTGCTGATGCTGGGCCAGCCGCTGTTCTACCTCGCGTGCGCGGCGGTGGCGCTGCTGTTTGTGGGGCTCACCCGTGACATGGGCACCGCGCTGTCGGCCATCGGCTTGAGCATCGGCACCGCGTTGGCATTCTCCGGGGCCACCTTCCCGGTGGTGGATGCGCCGCTGTTCACCCGCATCTGGAACCTGCTGCTGCCGCTCACCGCCTACGTCAAGCTGCAGACCCAGCAGCAGTTTGTGGGCGCACCGTGGACGGTATCGCTGTGGCCGTTGGCCACGCTGCTGCTGATGGTGCTGGTGGCCGGCGGCATCGGCGGCTGGCGCCTGATCGTCGCAGCGCGCGCCCTGCCCACGCCGGTGGCCTCCAACGGGGCGGCCGCATGAGCCGCTTCACCACCAGCCTGCGCCAGACCCTGCGTGCGGTGCTGACCGACCGCTATGCGGTGGTGCTGATGATTGGCGCGGTGGTGCTGTACTCGTTCTTCTACCCGGCCGCGTACCGCCACCAGGTGGCCAGCAACCTGCCCATCGTGGTGGTCGACCACGACCAGAGTGCCACCAGCCGCGAACTGCTGCGGCGCGTGGACGCGTTGCGCACCGTGCGCATCGTTGCCCAACCCCCCACCCTCAACCAGGCCCGCCACGCGCTCGAGCGTGGGGAGGCCGAAGGCATCCTGCTGATTCCCGCCCAACTGGAGCGCGACATCCTGCGCGGCGGTGCCGGTCACCTGGTGTTGATGGGTAACGGTGCCTACCTCGGCCGGGCCAGCTGGGTACTCGGTGGCGTGGCCGATGCACTGACCGCGTTCGCGCGCGAAACAGCGGTCTCGCAGGCCGCCTTCATGGGCGCCCCGCAGCCACCGCCGATCACCCTGGTGCAGCGGCCGCTGTTCAACACGCTGGAAGGCTACGGCAGCGCCATCGTGCCCGGTGTGGCCGAACTGATCGTGCACCAGACGCTGTTGATGGGCATTGGCGTGCTGCTGGGTACGCGGCGTCTGGCACTCGGCCGGCGCCTGCGCTTCGACCTGCCCACCCTGGCCGGCATGGCGCTTGGCTTCGGCATCATCGGGCTGCTGGGCCTGCTCTACTACGCTGGCTTCACCGCGTGGGTGCAGGACTATCCGCGCGGCGGAAATCCGCTCGGGCAAGTGCTCGGCGGTACGTTGTTCATTGCCGCTACGGTGGCGTTCGGCCTGTTCGTCGGGAGCTTCTTCGCCACCCGCGAACGCGCCTTCCAGGTGGTCATCGCCTGCTCGATCCCGCTGTTCTTCCTGGCCAACCTGTCCTGGCCGGCGGTTACCTCGCCGCCAGCGCTGGTCGCCCTGGCCCACCTGCTGCCCACCACCACCGGCATCAACCTGATGGTGCGCCTGAACCAGATGGATGCCCGCTTGGGCGAAGTCAGCCACGAGTTGTGGACGCTGGCCGCGTTGCTGGTGCTCTACGGTGCGCTTGCCGTGTGGCGGCTGGGCGCGCGCCGGCGCACGCCCTGAGTCAGCGCGAAGCGTCCGGCGCGTACCAGAACGGAATGCGGAACTCGCGGTGGCGCATGGCGCCCCGCTCGGGCCCGCCGGCATTCCAGACCAGCCGCAGGTCGTGGCGGCCGGGTGACAACGCCGACAGCGGCAGGTAGCCGACCAGGCCCCGCATTTCCAGGTCGCGCCGCTCCATTGCCACGAATCCGTCCAACGCGACCGGCGTGCCATCCAGGGTGACCGCCCAGAAGCGCGCCACGCACTGCACCGCCGCCGTTTCAGCCGCCGGCCCGCGCAGCCGGTTCTCGCCGCCGGGCAGTGCGCCGCACAGCCGCCGTGCCAGTTCATTGTCACGCTGCGGCTGGTGCGGAATGAACACCCGCAGCAGCGCACCCTCCACCACGTCGGTGGGAATCATCGGGTAGCGCAGCAGGCGATCGTGGTCGGCACGCAGCGACTCGTAATGCGCACTGACCATGCCCTCGTCCACCGCTTCGGTGGTGATGACCTCATAGCGGTTGAACAGCGAGAACTTGGCCGAGCTGATCGCCTGCAACCCACCGATGGACATCGCCACCATCACCGCGACGAAGTACGCCACCATGAAATTGCGGGCGTAGCGGTTGCTCTGCAGGGTCAACTGCACCGGCAGCAGCAGGCGCATCGGGATCAACCACTGGTTGAAGGCAAGCACGCGATGGGTGATCCGTTCCAGCCCCGGGCTGGCCACGCCGCGCAGGTGCCGGCGCGCGATCACTTTCTCGAGTACCAGGGGCACGCAGTTGCTCAGCACCAGGACGGTGAAGAACAGCCCGGCGATGATCAGCATGAAGCGGTCGGCATTCCCGAACAGCGCGCCGATGGCGCCGGCGACGGCGAACAGCAGAACCGCGCCCGCGCCGATCAGCACCATGGTCAGGGCGAACAGCAGGGTGGCCGAAAACAGCGTGGACGCGGCGCGGTCGGCGTTGGCGATCACCCCGTCCAGACTACCCACGCGTGCCTGGTAGAACACCCGCGACACCCGCCCCATGAGCGGTATCCGTTCCCAGCGGATTCCGTCGGGGAAGTGGACCTTCAACCCGATCAGGCCCACCCAGTACCCGCGGATGGCGAGGTGTGCGATGAGCGCCACCGCCACCACGTAGCACAGGCCCACGCTGGTGCTGAAGCCAAACCACAACGCGTAGCCGTAGACGCCCTCGGTATGCACGGTACTGGTGGCCCACGCCTCGAAGATGCGCCCCGGCACGGCCAACAGCGCGAACGCCAACAGGCCCGAAATGAACAGCTCCAGCTCATCGGTGCGTTCGCGCAGGCGTGCGAAGCGTCCCTCGTGGTCCGGCGCCGTTGGCGGGTGGCCGGGGGTACTGCCAGGCTCCAATGCTTCGCTCACGGGCAGCTCGTGCTGGGGTGTGTTGCCGGAGTATACGGCCGGTCCCCGAGGTTGCCACTGGCCCGGACACGAAAATGCCGGCCCCATGGGGCCGGCATCGTGTCATCGCTACAGGGGGCGCAGAATCAGCGGTACTGACGCTCGCAGCGGCGCTCCACCACGCGGTCGCCGTTCTTCTGCTGGCTGCGTCCCTGGATGTTGCGGCCTGCAGCGCCACCGGCAACGGCGCCGGCCACAGTCGCCAGCTTCTTGCCGTTGCCACCGCCCACCTGGTTGCCCAGCAGGCCACCCACCACCGCACCGGTGGCGGTACCGGCGATACGATTGGGGTCTTTGGCGTTGCGCTGCACTTCCACGTTCTTGCAGACCACCTTGCTGCCGTCGTTGAAACGGCGGCCTTCGTCCTTCGGACCATAGGTCTGCGCAGCGGCGCCGAACGAGGCAGCAATCAGGGCGCCCATGCACATCACACGTTGAATCGTCTTCATGTTCGTCTCCTCATTCGCAGGACATGGGGCCAGCCTGCGCCCGTTGGCTGCAACCGGCAGTGAAAACATGTCGAGGCCACGTCAATGTCGTGATTGTGTTCAGGCGGCGGACACCTGCGGGCGATGCGGCGCGGCGTCGACGCAGTCGTGTCCAACGGCCCGGTATGATCCGGCGTGACCCTCTCACCCACGCCGTGGTGGACCTCCATGCGCTGCACTGGAAAACCATCTTTTGCTGCCAGCCCGTGGGTAGCGCGATGACATCCCTCTCGCTGCTTATCGACGGCAGCGCGATACACGACATCGCCAGCTTCTATGCCGAGATCAACCGCGTGTTCATGGCCGACGAAGACTGGCAGCTCGGGCCCAGCCTGGACGCGCTGGATGACCTGCTGTACGGCGGCTACGGCGCACTGGCCGGGCAGGCAGCCGCCCGCGTGCACTGGAAGGACATCGCCCACAGCCGCGCGGCCCTTGGCGTTTCGGCAACCAAGGCTTGGCTGCAGGGCAAACGCTCACAGCCAGGCACCTTCAACATCGACGCCATCGATGCCCAGCTGGATGCGTTGGAACGCGGCACCGGCCAGACCTACTTCGACATCGTGATGGACATCTTCGCCGCGCATCCCAACGTGCGGCTGACCACGGACTGATCCGCAGCGCCCGCTGTCCCGGGCCGAGTGTGTTCTGCACCCGGCAGCCCGCCCGCGCTTCGCCCTCCCCGCCCCCTCCCCTACAATGGTCGTTCTGGTGGCCTTCCGGCCCGCCCCCGACGTTGATGGACCCCGCGTGACCGAAAAGCAGCCCGAACACACCCCCCTGATGAAGCAGTTCTTCGCCGCAAAGTCCGAGTACCCGGACCTGCTGCTGTTCTTCCGCATGGGCGACTTCTACGAGCTGTTCTACGACGACGCGCGCAAGGCCGCGCGCCTGCTGGACATCACCCTTACCCAGCGCGGCAGTTCCGGCGGCGCGCCGATCCCGATGGCCGGCGTGCCGGTGCATGCCTATGAAGGCTACCTGGCCCGGCTGGTGGCCTTGGGCGAATCGGTGGCGATCTGCGAGCAGATCGGCGACCCGGCCCTGGCCAAGGGCCTGGTGGAACGCAAGGTGGTGCGCATCGTCACCCCCGGCACGGTCACCGACGAAGCGCTGCTGGACGAGCGCCGCGACACCCTGCTGATGGCGCTGTCGCGCGGCAAGCACGGCTATGGCCTGGCCTGGGCCGACCTGGCCGGTGGCCGCTTCCTGGTGAACGAGGTGGATTCGGAAGACGCGCTGGAGGCCGAGCTGGCCCGGCTGGAGCCGGCCGAGCTGCTGGTGCCCGATGAAGAAAACTGGCCCGAGTTCCTCAAGCACCGCAACGGCATCCGCCGCCGGGCGCCCTGGCTGTTCGATGCCGACAGTGGCCGCCGCCAGTTGCTCGCCTTCTTCAAACTGCACGACCTGACCGGCTTCGGCATCGACGACAAGCCGCGCGCCACCGCCGCGGCCGGCGCGCTGCTGGGCTATGTCGAAGAGACCCAGAAACAGCGCCTGCCCCACCTGACCGCGATCGCCACCGAAACGGCCAGCGAGGCCATCGCGATGAACGCGGCGACGCGCCGTCACCTGGAACTGGACACGCGGGTAGACGGCGATACCCGCAACACCCTGCTCGGCGTGCTCGACACCACGGTGACCCCGATGGGCGGGCGCCTGCTGCGGCGCTGGCTGCACCGCCCGCTGCGGCTGCGCGAGGTGCTGGTGCACCGACACGATGCGGTGGCCACGCTGATCGACCGCGGTGCCGAGGGCGACATCCGCGATGCCTTCCGGGCGCTCGGCGACCTGGAGCGCATCCTCACCCGCGTGGCGCTGCGTTCGGCGCGCCCGCGCGATTTTTCCACCCTGCGCGATGGCCTGGGCCTGCTGCCCGAGGTCCGCGCGGTACTGGCGCCGCTGGATTCGCCGCGCCTGGTGGCGCTGCATGCAGCGCTGGGTGAGCACGACGAATGCGCGCACCTGCTGGCCAGCGCGATCGCGCCGACGCCCCCGATGAAGCTGAGCGATGGCGGCGTGATCGCCGAAGGCTTCGATGCCGAGCTGGACGAACTGCGCCGCCTGTCCACCCATGCCGACCAGTTCCTGATCGACCTGGAGCAGCGCGAGCGCATCAGCAGCGGCATCGCCACGCTGAAGGTCGGCTACAACCGCGTGCACGGCTATTACATTGAAATCAGCAAGGGCCAGAGCGACAAGGCGCCGGTGCACTACACCCGCCGCCAGACCCTGACCAATGCCGAGCGGTACATCACCGAAGAGCTGAAGTCGTTCGAAGACAAGGTGCTGTCCGCGCGCGAGCGTTCGCTGTCGCGCGAGAAGGTGTTGTACGAGCAGTTGCTGGACACGCTGGGCGGGCAGCTGGAACCGCTCAAGCAGTGCGCCGGTGCCCTGAGCGAGCTGGATGTGCTGGCCGGTTTCGCCGAGCGCGCCCAGGCGCTGGACTGGGCCCGCCCGGAGCTGGAGACCGCACCGTGCCTGCGCATCGAACGTGGCCGCCACCCGGTGGTGGAAGCGGTGCGCGAGCAGCCGTTCGAACCCAACGACCTGGACCTGCACCCGGACCGCCGCATGCTGGTGATCACCGGCCCGAACATGGGCGGTAAATCCACCTACATGCGCCAGAACGCGCTGATCGTACTGCTGGCCCACATCGGCAGCTTCGTGCCGGCCAGCCGCGCGGTGATCGGGCCGATCGACCGTATCCTGACCCGCATCGGCGCCGGCGACGACCTCGCGCGCGGGCAGTCGACGTTCATGGTGGAAATGGCCGAAACCAGCTACATCCTGCACCACGCCAGCGCCCACTCGCTGGTGTTGATGGACGAGATCGGCCGCGGCACGTCCACCTACGACGGCCTGGCCCTGGCCGACGCGGTGGCGCGCCACCTCGCCTACCAGAACCGCTGCTACACGCTGTTTGCCACCCATTACTTCGAGTTGACCGCACTGGCCGACGAGCAGCACGAAGGCGGCACCAGCGGTATCGCCAACGTGCATCTGGATGCAGTGGAGCATGGCGACGCGCTGGTGTTCATGCATGCGGTGAAGGACGGCCCGGCCAACCGCAGCTTCGGCCTGCAGGTAGCCGCGCTGGCCGGACTGCCGAAATCCACGGTGGCCCAGGCCCGCCGGCGCCTGGCCGAACTGGAGCAGCGTGGCGGGGAAAGCCAGGTCGCCACGGTCACCCCGCAGGCCTTGGATGCACCGCAGCAGTTCGGCCTGTTCAACGCGCCCAACACCGCCGCGCAGGACGCGCTGGCCGCGATCGACCCCGACGAGCTCACCCCCAAGCAGGCGCTGGAAGCGCTGTACCGGTTGAAGGCGCTGGTCTGACCGGCGCCCGGCACGACCAACGGTCGTGCCCTACCGGGCGATGCAAGGACGCCCACGCGCCCACGCGGTGGCACCCGACGTTGGTCGGGTGGCGACGACGAACCCAACGACGCCACCCATCGGACAGCCCCGGTAGTGCCGGCCGCTGGCCGGCTCCACGCACCCCACCGCAGCACGACCAACGGCCGTGCCCTACCCGGTGATAACCGGGCACCGCCCACGGAACACCACAACGGGGGCGACCGACCATTGGTCGGACGGCCCCCACACCGGTAGCACCCGACCGTTGGTCGAGTGGCCTCTTCCCCCGGTAGCACCCGACCGTTGGTCGGGTGGCCCTTCGCATCCCCGTAGTAAATCCGGCGGTATGCTCGGGCGGTCCGCCACCTGCCTGGAGTCCGTCGTGAACAACGCATCACTTGCCGCCTCTCTCTTCCAACAACTGCAGCAGGGCCAAGGCCTGCAGCAGGTGTCCCAGCAACTGGGCATTGAACCTGCCCAGGCCAGCAGCGCCGTCGGCGCGGCGCTGCCGCTGCTGCTAGGCGCGATGGGCCGCAACGCCCAGCAACCGCAGGGCGCCGACGCCCTGCTTGGCGCACTGCAGCGCGATCACGCGCCGGCCGCCGGGGGGGGCTTCGATCTGGGCGGCCTGCTCGGCAGCGTGCTGGGCGGCGGCGGTGGCAACGCCACCAACGGGGCCGGCATCCTCGGCCATGTGTTTGGCGGCAACAGCGACCGCGCCGCGCAGGGCCTGAGCCAGGCCACCGGGCTGGACAGCAGCAAGACCAGCCAGCTGCTGGCCATCCTCGCCCCGATCGTCATGTCCTACCTGGCGCAGCGCTTCGCCAATGGCGGCAACGCCGGCCAGCTCAGCCAGGCGCTCGGCCAGGAAGCGGAAGCGGCCAGCAGTGGCGGCCTGCTCACCTCGGTGCTGGACCAGGACGGCGATGGCCAGCTGGGAATTGGGGATCTGCTCAAGCTGGGGGGCGGGTTGCTCGGCAAGCGGTGATGTCCGATTGACCATAGGGTGCTGGGAGCCGGCCAGCGGCCGGCACTACCGGCGGGCCGCTTTGGTATAGGCCTGTCCTATCGCTTTGGTTGATTCGTTCGAATTTACCGAATGCCTGAACGTGCTTAACGTAGAGGCATTCCCGCAGGAGATCCTCGGATGCATCGATTGACCCCATCGCGCACGCGCGTCCAATCCATGCCCATCGACCGTGCCGGATGCTCCTCGCCCTGAGCGAAGCGCTCTTTCCGATTGCCCTGCCCAACCGCGGCAGGTGCCCACATTCGCAAGTACACAGGTAGCGACCCATGAAAAGCGAAGCCAAGTGCCCGTTCAACCACGCCCTCGTCGGCGATGCCACCACCAACCGCGACTGGTGGCCCAAGCAGCTGCGCGTGGACCTGCTCAACCAGCATTCCAACCGCTCCACCCCGCTCGATGACGGCTTTGACTACGCCACCGCGTTCAAGGGGCTGGACTACGCCGCGCTCAAAGCCGACCTCACCGCACTGATGACCGACTCGCAGGAGTGGTGGCCGGCCGACTTCGGCCATTACGGCGGCCTGTTCGTGCGCATGGCCTGGCACAGCGCCGGCACCTACCGCATCGGCGACGGGCGCGGCGGCGGCGGTCGCGGCCAGCAGCGCTTCGCCCCGCTCAACAGCTGGCCGGACAACGTCAGCCTGGACAAGGCACGCCGCCTGCTGTGGCCGATCAAGCAAAAGTATGGCCAGGCCATCTCCTGGGCCGACCTGCTGATCCTCACCGGCAACGTCGCGCTGGAATCGATGGGCTTCAAGACGCTGGGCTTCGCTGGCGGCCGCCCCGATACCTGGGAACCGGACCAGGACGTGTACTGGGGCCGCGAAACCACCTGGCTTGGCGGCGACGTGCGCTATGCGCATGGCTCCGAGGGCGTGCAGGAAGACCACGGCGTGCTGGTGTCCGATGACGACGCCGACGGCGACGTGCACTCGCGCGACCTGGAGAACCCGCTGGCGGCCGTGCAGATGGGCCTGATCTACGTGAACCCGGAAGGCCCGGACGGCAACCCCGATCCGCTCAAGGCCGCCTTCGACATCCGCGATACCTTCGGCCGCATGGCCATGGACGACGAGGAAACCGTTGCCCTGATCGCCGGCGGCCACAGCTTCGGCAAAACCCACGGCGCCGGTCCGGCCGACAACGTCGATGTGGAACCGGAAGCGGCGGGGCTCGAGAGCCAGGGCCTGGGCTGGGCCAACAGATTCGGCACCGGCAAGGGCGGCGACACCATCACCAGCGGCCTGGAAGTGACCTGGACGCGCACCCCGGCGCAGTGGAGCCACGACTTCTTCGAGATCCTGTTCGGCCACGAGTGGGAACTGACCAAGAGCCCGGCAGGTGCCCATCAGTGGGTGGCCAAGGACAGCGAGGCGATCATTCCCGACGCGCATGATCCGTCGAAGAAGCATCGCCCGACCATGCTCACCACCGACCTGTCGCTGCGCGTGGACCCGGCGTACGAGAAGATCTCGCGCCGCTTCCTGGCCGAGCCGCAGGCCTTCGCCGACGCCTTCGCACGCGCCTGGTTCAAGCTGACCCATCGCGACATGGGCCCGCGCTCGCGCTACCTGGGCCCGGAGATCCCGGCCGAGGAATTCATCTGGCAGGATCCGGTGCCCGCAGCGACACGGCCGTTGATCGACGCACAGGACATCGCCGGCTTGAAGCAACAGATCGCCAGCGCCGGGTTGAGCGTGGCCGAGCTGGTGTCCACCGCGTGGGCGTCGGCATCGACCTTCCGCGGCTCGGACAAGCGTGGTGGTGCCAACGGCGCGCGCATCCGCCTGGCCCCGCAGAAAGACTGGGCGGTGAACCAGCCGCAGCAGCTGGCCAAGGTGCTGGCCGCGCTGGAGAAGATCCAGTCGGGCTTCAACGGCAGCGGCAGCAAGCAGGTATCGCTGGCCGACCTGATCGTGCTGGCCGGCGGCGTGGGTGTTGAACAGGCCGCCAAGGCCGGTGGCCACGACATCAGCGTGCCGTTCACTCCCGGCCGCACCGATGCCAGCCAGGACCAGACCGACGTGGAATCGTTCGCGGTGCTGGAACCGTATGCCGACGGCTTCCGCAATTACCTCAAGGGCCGTTACAGCGTGCCCGCCGAGGTGCTGCTGATCGACAAGGCGCAGCTGCTCACGCTGACCGCGCCGGAGCTTACTGCACTGGTCGGCGGGCTGCGGGTGCTGGGTGCCAACGTTGATGGCAATGCGCAGGGCGTACTGACCGATCGCCCGGGCACCTTGAGCAACGATTTCTTCGTGAACCTGCTGGACATGCGCACGCAGTGGAAGGCCGCTGGCGGTGGCTATGAAAGCAGCGGTGCCAAGCGCTGGACCGGCAGCCGTGCCGACCTGGTGTTCGGGTCCAACTCGGTGCTGCGTGCCCTGGCCGAGGTGTACGCCAGTGCCGACGGCGAGAAGAAGCTGGTCCAGGATTTCGTCGCCGCCTGGACGCGGGTGATGGAACTGGATCGCTACGACCTGCACGCTTGAGCCATCCAGGGGACCGACCTGCGGGTCGGTCCCTTCCGGCGTCCGTCGGCATGCAATGCCACGGCCTGCAGCCGCATGCGGGTATCAGCGGCCGGCAGCGCGCAGACGTTTGAGGATCGGCGCGAACTGTGGGCTTTCGGTGCGCATGGGCGTAGGCACCTTGCCCGCCTCCACGTCACGCCAGTACGTCGCCGGCAGTGCGGCGTCGCCCAGTTCGTAGTCCATGCCATCCCACGCGTCTTCGCGGAAGGCGTAGAACGCCCAATGCACCTTCTGTGCCTCGAGCACGCGCAGGACATCGTCCAGATAGGCCGGGCAATCCGGCCAGCGGCGCATGCAGCCGAACTCGCCGACCACCATCTGGCTTCGCGCCACGCCATGCTCGTCGGCCCACGCCAGGGGCTGCTGCAGGTAGCTGGCCACGCGCTTGGCATCCCACTGCGTCTTGCCCGGGCCGAACGGCACCACGGCCGGATACCGATACGGCGTGGCCCGCTTCTGGTTGGGGGCGCTGGTGGCCGCGTACGGCTCGTACATGTGCACGCTGTACAGCAGATGGGGATCTTTCAGCGGCGCGGGCCAGTACGCCAGCGCGTCCGCCGCGGCATACCAGCCCGGGTCCAGCATCAACGGCATCTCGGCATCGACCTCGCGCACGGCCGCGATCAAGCCGGTGTAGAAGCGTGGCAGATCACGCGGCCCGTCCTTCACGGTGGCATACCACGCGCGCATCGCGGCCGGGTCGGCATGCTCGCGCAGCGGGGTGCCGTACTCCGGGGCGGGCTCGTTGATCAGGTTGTACGCCACCAGCGCCGGGTGCCCGTGCAGCGCACGCGCGAGGTCGCGCCAGAACGCCTGCGCGGGCCGATGGTTGTCGAACGACTGCCAGAGCCGCTGGTCGACCACCCCGCCGTTCTTCTGCTTCCAGCGCAGCAACGGCAGCGACAAGGGCACCAGCACCACCTTGATGCCGGCGGCATCGGCATCGTCGAGCACCCGGCGCAGGGTGGCGACGTCGGCCGGCACCAAGCCCTGGTAGCGATCGGCATTGCCCATCAGGAAATCGCGGCCACCGGCCGAACGCCACTTGTCCGGTGTCAGCCGTACCCAGGTGGCGCCGGTGGCGCGCAGCGCATCGAAATAGGCGCGGTCCGGTGGCTGTTCGTTGAAGCTGTTGCCGCCGCGCTGCGGCTGGCTCCAGAAGGTGTTGACGGCGGCCTGCGCACTGAAGGCGAACAGGCACAGCAGCATGCAGCAAAGGCGGATCGACAGCGGGCGCATGGGCGCACCTCCTTGAACGAAGCGGCAGCCTGACGCATGCCCATGGCATACACCGTGACTACGTCCCTGTTTCCGACATCAATAGTCACAATGCGTGGAAGCCCGCCATCCGCTAGAGCGAATCGATGTCCCCGAGTGCACGGATCAAGCGACGCGCGCGTTTGTCCGGGCGATGCTCCGGCGGCAGGTAACCGTTGCGCGCAGCCTGGCGCTGGGCATGCACCTCCGCCCGTCGCGCGCGCGATGCCTCGCTTTCCTCGTACAACTGCTGCGCCACCGGCGCGGGCCCGCGCAGCTCGCTCAGGCCACGCACCTGCACCTCGTAGACGTCGTCGCCCCGGCTGATCTGCAGCTGCTCGCCCACGCGCACCGCGCGCGAGGATTTGGGGCGTTGCCCGGCCACGTCCACTTTGCCCGTCTCCACGGCCTGCTTGGCCAGGCTGCGGGTCTTGAAGAAGCGTGCGGCCCACAGCCACACGTCCAGCCGCACGGCGGCCAACGGCGTTGCTTCGATCATGCGGGTTGTTCAGCTCCCCGGCTCTGCCGGTCGTCGGTTCAAGGGTTGCGGCGCCGCCGGATTGCCGCGGCAGCCGGTGCCACCGATCAGCACGGGCACGCCCGCATCGAGATCCCGGCGCTCGCTGCCGACCTGGCATTCCGGTCGGTCCATGGGCCGCACCTGCGCATCGCCGAGGCGGTCCATACCCGAAGAACATGCGGGCAGCACCGCGGCAATCAAGAGCAGCGCCAGCGCGGGCATGAACCGGTCAGCCAGTGCGGCGCGCCGGCCCCTGCTGCGGTTGAACATCGGCATCGCGATATCTCCCTGACGGGCTTGATGCTAGTGTGCCTCTCCCCGAGCCCGATCTCCACCGCACATGGCCAAGGCGCCGCTTGACCTGACCACCGGCCCCATCGGGCGCAACCTGTTCCTGTTCGCGCTGCCGATCCTGGCCGGCAACATTGCCCAGTCATTGAACGGGTCGGTGAATGCGATCTGGGTGGGGCGGTTCCTCGGCGAAGCGGCGCTGACAGCCACGGCCAACGCCAACAACATCATGTTCTTCCTGATCGGCTCGGTGTTCGGCATCGGCATGGCCGCCACCATCCTGATCGGCCAGGCCATGGGCGCGCGCGACATTCCCCAGGCGCGCCGGGTGATGGGCACCAGTGCCACCTTCTTCATCGGGCTGTCGGTGGTGATCGCCATCGCCGGCTGGTGGCTGTCGCACCCGCTGCTGGCCGCGATGGGCACCCCGGCCGAATCGCTGCCGCTGGCCGAGGCCTACCTGCGCATCATCTTCCTGGCGATGCCTACGCTGTATGCGTTCGCGTTCCTGAGCTCCGCACTGCGTGGTGTCGGCGATTCGCGCACACCGTTCCGCTTCCTGCTGCTGTCGGTGGTGCTGGACATCGGCTTCAACCCGCTGCTGATCTTCGGCATCGGTCCGTTCCCGCAGCTGGGCATCGCCGGCGCGGCCTGGGCCACGCTGATCGCACAGACGCTGTCGTTGATCGGCCTGCTCTGGTACATGCGCAACAAACGGCACGTGCTGTGGCTGGGCCGCAAGGACATGGCCATGTTCCGCATCGACCCCACCATCCTGCGTGCGCTGGTGGTCAAGGGCGTGCCGATGGGCCTGCAGATGGTGCTGATCTCGCTGTCGATGATCCTGATGATGAGCATGGTCAACGGCTACGGCACCGACACGGCCGCGGCCTACGGCGCATCGCTGCAGCTGTGGACGTATGTGCAGATGCCGGCGATGGCGATTGGCGCGGCCTGCTCGTCGATGGCGGCGCAGAACGTGGGCGCCGGCAACTGGGATCGCGTGCGGGGCACCGCGCGCAGTGGCGTGCTGTACAACTTCCTGCTCACCGGCGTGCTGATCCTGCCGCTGATCCTGCTGGACCGCTACACGCTGGCGCTGTTCCTGCCCGAGGCCAGCCAGTCGCTGGAGGTGGCCCGCCACCTCAACCACATCGCGGTGTGGTCGTTCCTGTTCTTCGGCGTGAACTTCGTCATTTCCGGCGTGGTGCGCTCCACCGGCGCGGTGATTCCGCCGCTGCTGATCCTGGCCGTTTCGCTGTGGGGCATCCGCGTGCCGTTCGCCGAACTGCTGCAGGACAGCTGGGGCGCCGACGCGGTGTGGTGGAGTTTCCCGGTCAGCTCGTTCTGCGCGATGCTGCTGTCGCTGGCGTATTACCGCTGGGGCGGCTGGCGCAAGGCGCACATGCTGCCGACCCATCGCGAGGAACTGGCGGCCCCGGCCGAAGTGCCGGCCATGCCGCCCTCACCGGTGGCCGACCTCAACCCGGAAGCGCCGCCCACGGCGGCCCCGCAACCGGTGCCACACCGCACGGGTTAAGCGGCGCGCCCATCCGGCAGGCTGCGCCAGGCCGGCAGCCGGTAGCGCTGCTGCTGGGCGCGCATGATCAGCCCCATGATCACGCCGAACAATGCGCCGGCCAAGCAGGCGCTACCCGCGATCCCCCACGTCTTCAGCGGTACCAGCAGCCCGAACAGCGGCAGCATCAACACGCCCCAGGTCACGCCGAAGAACACGCCCATCGACAGCGCGTTGGCGGCGAACCCGGCCAGCAGCGGTGGCGGCACCGCGATGCCCAACCGCCACAGCAGCCGGTGCAACGGCGGCGCGCGCAGCGCCTGCGGAACACCGGCATCGTGCATGAGCTGCAGCGCGGTGCGGACTTTGGCGGGGTACGGGCGCATCGTCATCCTGACCTGAGCATTGGGGGGGGTTACCGTAATCGGTGCGTGGCCGGTGAGGCAAACACTACGTACCCCTGCGGATCATGCCCACACCGTTGGCTTGCGCCACAAACGAAAACGGCCACCCGAAGGTGGCCGTTCGTTGCGCGACAACCGGGGTTGTCGGCGCGGTATTACTGGGCAGCCTTGGCAGCAGCCAGGCGGGCCTGCTTGGCCTGCGCAGCGGCAGCCAGATCTTCCTTGATGCGGGCAGCCTTGCCTTCCAGGCCACGCAGGTAGTACAGCTTACCGGCGCGGACCTTACCACGACGCTTCACTTCGACCGAGTCGATGATGGCGCTGTGGGTCTGGAAGACGCGCTCGACGCCGTAGCCGTGCGAGATCTTGCGGACGGTGAAAGCGGAGTTCAGGCCGGCGTTCTTGGTGCCGATCACGACGCCTTCGTAAGCCTGGACGCGCTCACGGTTGCCTTCCTTGACCTTCACGTTGACGACGACGGTGTCACCCTGGCTGAACTTCGGCAGCTCGCGGGTGATCTGGGCGGATTCGAAATCCGCAAGGATGGTTTTGTTCAGCTTGCTCATGGGTGCACCGATAGTGTTCGGGTGGTCGTGTCGTTCGACAACGTGGGCTCATGCAGTCACCGGACTGTGCTGCACGTTTTTTGTAGGGTTTCCACCACCGGGCGCAACGGCCTGATGGGAATCGCCAATGATAACCGAAGATTCCCGCCCCGCGCTAGGGGGAAGGGTCGTCGGCGAGGGCCTGCCGGGCCTGCGCGAGCAGAATCCGGTCGGCCTTGGACAGCTGGGCCTCGTCAAGCAGGTCCGGCCGCCGGGTTGCGGTCCGCAGCAGCGACTGCTGGCGGCGCCAGCGGGCGATGGCGGCATGGTTGCCCGAACGCAGCACATCCGGGACAGTGCCCCATTCATGCTGGGCCGGGTGGCTGAAGTGTGGGCAGTCCAGCAGCCCCTGCGGGCCTTCGAAACTGTCCTGCGCGGCCGATTCGGCATCGCCCAGGGCGCCCTCCTGCAAGCGGGTGACGGCATCGACGATCACCGCCGCACCCAGCTCACCGCCGGACAGGACGTAATCGCCGATCGAGATTTCCTCGCTGACTTCCGCATCGAGGAACCGCTCATCGATGCCTTCATACCGCCCGCACAGCAGGATCATCCGCGGCAACGCGGCCAGTTCGCGAACCTTGGCCTGGGTCAGCGGCGCGCCCTGCGGGCTGAGGTAGATCACCGGCGCAGGCGCCGGGTCGGCCGCCTTGGCCGCGGCCAGGCAGGCGCGCAGCGGCTCGATCAGCATGACCATGCCGGGGCCGCCGCCGAACGGACGGTCGTCCACCCGGCGGTAGTTGCCTTCGGCATAGTCACGCGGATTCCAGCCATGCAGGTCGAGCAGGCCGCGCTCGGCGGCACGGCCGACCACGCCCAGCGCGGCCGACTGCGCCATGAACTCGGGGAACAACGTGATGACGTCGATTCTCACCGGATCAGAACTCCGGGTCCCAGTCGACCACGATCAGGTTGGTCTCGAAATCCACCGAGACAACGAATTCGGGCTGCACGAACGGAATCATCCGCTCACGGTCGCCCTGCACCACCAGCACATCGTTGGAGCCGGTCGAGAACAGGTGCGAAGCCCGCCCCAGTTCGACGCCGTCAACGGTACGCACCTGCAAGCCTTCGAGGTCGACCCAGTAATACTCGTCGGCCTTCGGCGGCGGCAGCGCGCTGCGCGATACATAAACTTCGGTTCCGTACATCGACTCGACCACATCGCGGTCGGTGATGCCCGGAAACACCGCGACCAGATGCTTGCCGGACTGACGTCCGCGTGCCCCGGTCAGGGTGCTCTCCTGGCCGGCGGGCGTACGCAGGATCCAGGGCTGATAGTTGAAAATGGCGGTACGCGGCTCGGTCCAGGACTCGAGCTTGATCTCGCCTCGCACACCAAAAGCGCCGACAATCCTGCCCAGCAGGATCCGGCGCTCGGTATCTTTCATCTGAATAGACCGAATGGGCCGCGGCAGGCGCGGCCCTTCAGGATCAGGCCGCCGAGGCCTGGGCCTTGGTCGCTTCCTTGTACAGGTTGCGAACCTTGTCGGTCATCTGGGCGCCGTTGGCAACCCACTTGTCGACCAGCGGCAGGTCCAGCACGATGCGGGATTCCGCACCCTGGGCCACCGGGTTGTAGTAACCGACGCGCTCGATGTTGCGGCCATCACGGGCGCTGCGCGAGTCGGTCACGATGATGTGGTAGAAGGGACGCTTCTTGGCGCCGCCGCGGGTCAGTCGAATCTTGACCATGGTGTTGTTTCCTCAATTGCCCAGTCGCCAGGATGGCGCGGTAAGCCGGCGATTATAGCGGCGGCCTGCCGCCATTCCAAGCCTGTGAAGACCGGCCAAGCTGAATAGCGCGCTAACCGGCGCCGGCGATGGCCCCCAGAGGCTGCCAGGGCGCGGCCTCCAGGCTGCCCCGGGCCCATTGGCAGAACATCTCGGACCGGGTGAAGGTCACCCCGTCGATGGCTTCTATCGGCCAGACCCCGGCCGAATTGCACGCGATGGCCCCGCTGAACCGGTCCAGCTCGGCCAGCGCCACCGGGCGCACCTGCTGCTGCGCGGGTGCGAACCCGGCCTGCAGCAGCCGCTCGTGGGTGCCGCGCAGGGCCGGCGCCTGGGGCCACACCACCTGGTCGTCGTGCAGGAAGGCGATGTTCCAGGTACTGCCCTCGCTGACCTGCCCGTCGTCGGTGATGAACACCGCATCATCGAACCCGTCCTGCAACGCCTGTCGACGCTGTTCGAACAGCGCGAAGGTGCCTACGTGCTTGAGGTGCGGCAGCTCGCGCTGGTACACCACTGAACGCACGCGCCGCGCCGTGGCCGGCATCGACACCGGCGGGGCGACGGCCACCAGCACATCCACCGCGACCGGGCGCAGCGGCTGGCGGAAATCGAACGCACGCGAGAACACCGTCACCCGCAACGCGGCATCGCGCATTTCTTCGGCGTGCAGCGCGTGCTGCATCCAGGCCTGTACCTGCGCCGCATCCAGTACGGTGCCGAACAAGGCCTCGGTGCCCTCCTGCAGACGCTGCAGGTGCAGGTCCAGGCCCTGTACCGCGCCACCGCGCACCTGCAGCGAGGTGAAGTGGCCGTAGTTGGTCAAGGCGCCGGCAAGGTCATCGACGCTGGCGCGCTGGCCGTTGCAGTACAGGGTCATCCCAGCAGCGCCCGTGCGTCGGACCACATTTGCTGCAGCACCTCGGTGGCCGGGCGTGCCGGCGCCATCCAGGCCGATTGCCCGGCCCAGGCCTGCATGGCGTCGATGCGGTGGTCGCGGTTGGCCTGCGCGCGCATCGGCGCACTGAGCCCGCGCTGCACCGGATACGGCCGCGGCGTCGGCGCGTCGGGACCGGCCGCGGCGCGCACGTAGGCGGTGGCCAGCCCGCGACCGAGGCGGCCACTGAACGCCCGCGTCGGCCAGGTGTCTTCCGGCTCGGCCGCGGCCAGGGCCTGCGACCAGGCCGGGTCGATCGCGCATTCGGGGGTGCGCAGGAAGACGGTACCCACCTGTACCGCACTGGCACCGAGCAGCAATGCGGCAGCAACGCCGCGCCCATCGGCAATGCCACCGGCGGCGATCACCGGCACCTGCAGGTGGTCGGCCAGGCGCGGCAGCAGGGCGAACAGCCCCACCAGCTGGCGCTCGGCCGCCTCTGGCTCGAAGGCGCCGCGATGGCCGCCCGCTTCAAAGCCCTGCGCGACCACGGCATCGGCACCGGCGGCCTGCGCGGCCAGTGCTTCGGACAAGGTAGTGGCACAGGCGAACCAGGCGATGCCGGCGTCCTTCAGACGCTGCACCTGACCGGCGTCCAGCACGCCCATGATGGTCGAGGCCACCGCCGGACGCGCGGCGATCAGCGCATCGAACTGCGCATCGAAATCGGCTGGGCCGGCATCGGCGGCACTGGCCGGCACCTCCGGCCCCCACTGCGCCAGAAATGCGCGCGTGGCGGCCTCGGCCTGCGCATCGCGCTGCGGCGGCGCGTCGGGCACCCATACGTTGACCTGGGCGGGGCCGTTGGACTGGGCGCGGAAATCCTCCATCCACGCCACGATGTCCTGCGGCTGGGACAACACCGCGCCCATGGCGCCCATGCTGCCGGCGGTGGCCAGCGCGGCCGACAGCGGCACCGGGCAGGCGCCGGCCATCGGGGCGAGCAGGATCGGGGCCTGCAAGGCGAAACGCCGACAGAAACTGTCGGCGCGTTCGAGGATCGGCGAAAGACTCACGCGCGGCGCACCTGTAGGGTCAGACCCGGCCAGCATACGCCGCACCGCCCTGCCCGGCATGCACCCCGGCAGGATTCAGCGCGCAGACACCGCGTAGGTGCGGACCAGCTGGCTGTCCATTTCTTCGTTGAAAGTGAAGGTCACATAGCGCGCGTCGTCGGCGGCAAATTCTTCTTCGACCACGGCCCGACCGATCTCGGTGCCCTCGGCATCCAGCGCGCGTGCCACCAGCTTGCCCTTGAACGGCTTGTCGGCCACCACGTACACCGCCGCGTCCTTGGAGCCCATGCCACGGCTCTTGCCCTGGGTCACGGTCAGGCCGCGCGCGGCCAGACCGGGGTCGGTCTGCAGCGTCACGCTCATGCGCTTGTCCACGCCCTCGCCCAGGCCGGCGACGAAATCGGCGGCGGTGCCGCTGATCGCACTGCCTGCCTTCTGCGACATCGACGTGTCGTCCTTGCAGGCGGCCAGCGCCAGGACCAGCGCCACCACCACGATCGATTTGTTCACGGGCATTCCTTTGAGAGGTTCAACAGCGGGCTAGTCAATCACCCGGCCAGGACGCTGGCAAGAGGCAACGGCGCAGGCCGATGACGCGTGCGGACATTACGTTGAAGCAGTGGGTGCGCGGGGCCCGCAGGCCGGCCGCGCACAGGGCACTCAGCGGAACGGCAGGCCGCCGCGGCCGCCCATGGCCCCCATCATGCCCTTCATGCTGCGCATCATGCCCTTCATGCCGCCGCCGGCCATCTTGCTCATCATCTTTTCCATCTGCTGGAACTGCTTCATGAGCTTGTTGACGTCGGCCGGGGTGAGGCCGGAACCGCGCGCGATGCGGGCACGGCGCGAGCCGTTGAGCAGGCCCGGGTTGCGGCGTTCCTTCTTGGTCATCGAGTTGATGATGGCGATCATGCGCGGCACTTCCTTGCCCTGGCTGACCTGCTGCTTGAGGTGCTCGGGAATGTTGCCCAGGCCCGGCAGCTTGTCCATCAGGCCACCAATGCCGCCCATGTTCTGCATCTGCTCGAGCTGGTCGCGCATGTCGTTCAGGTCGAACTTCTTGCCCTTGGCGACCTTCTCGGCCAGCTTCTGGGCCTTGTCCTTGTCGACCTGCTGCTCGACCTGCTCCACCAGCGACAGCACGTCGCCCATGTCCAGGATGCGGCTGGCGATACGGTCGGGGTGGAACACGTCCAGGCCGTCGGGCTTTTCGCTGACGCCGACGAACTTGATCGGCTTGCCGGTGATGTAGCGCACGCTCAGTGCGGCACCGCCACGGGCGTCACCGTCGGTCTTGGTCAGCACCACGCCGGTCAGCGGCAGTGCTTCGCCGAAGGCCTTGGCGGTATTGGCCGCGTCCTGGCCGGTCATGGCGTCGACCACGAACAGGGTTTCAGCCGGGTTGACCGCTGCGTGCAGCGCCTTGATCTCGGCCATCATGGCGTCGTCGATGGCCAGGCGGCCGGCGGTATCGACGATCAGCACATCGGCGAACGACTTGCGTGCGTCATCGATGGCCGCGCGCACGATCGCTTCGGGCTTCTGGTCGGCACTGGAGGCAAAGAACAGCACGCCCACCTGGTCGGCCAGGGTCTTGAGCTGCTCGATCGCGGCGGGACGGTAGACGTCGGCCGACACCACCATCACCTTCTTCTTGCGCTTTTCCTTCAGGTGCTTGGCAAGCTTGGCCACCGTGGTGGTCTTGCCCGCCCCCTGCAGGCCGGCCATCAGGATGATTGCCGGAGCCGGCACGTTGAGGTTGAGGTCCGACGCTGCCGAGCCCATGACCGTGGTCAGCTCGTCGCGCACGACCTTGATCAGCGCCTGGCCGGGGGTCAGCGACTTGAGCACTTCCTGGCCGACGGCGCGCACCTTGATGCGCTCGACCAGCGCCTGCACGACCGGCAGGGCGACGTCGGCTTCAAGCAGCGCGATGCGCACTTCGCGGGTGGCCTCGCGGATGTTTTCCTCGGTGAGGCGACCGCGGCCACGCAGCCGCTCGATGGTGCCGGAGAGGCGCTGGGTCAGGGACTCGAACATGGAGGCAACCTGTTCAGAACGAAAGACAGAGAGACGCACAGTATAGCGGGTCCACCAAGCACCCCGGACCGCACCTGCGCGCCGTGGCCGCAGGCATCGCCAGCACCCCGGGGGTATGCGAAACTGCCACGATGACAATCGTTCTCATCGCGACCCTGCTGTACCTGACCGCCACCGCCCTGCTGGTGCGCGCCGTCAGCCGCGATGACGCGATCCGCTCACCCGCCTGGCTGTGGCCGGCGCTGCCGGCCATGCTGCTGCACGGCGGCTACCACGTGCTGGTGGCGATGCGCACCACCGGCGGCCCGGACATGCACTTCTTCGCCGCGCTGTCGCTGGTGGGCCTGGGTATGGCCTGGCTGACCTCGCTGGTGGCCGCGCGCGGGCGCATGGCCGCGCTGGGCGTACTGGTCTTCCCGATGGCCGCAGCGGTGCTGTGCATCTACCACGGGTATGGGCACGAGCCGAGCAAGCCGCTGGGCTGGCAGTTGGCCACGCACGCGTGGATGGCGCTGCTGGCCTACGCCACCCTGAGCGTGGCCGCGCTGCTGGCGATCATGCTGTGGCTGCAGGAACGTGCGCTGCGCCGCCGCGATTTCCGCCCCTGGCTGCGGGCCCTGCCGCCGCTGGCCGACCTGGAAGCCCTGCTGTTCCGGGTGATCACGGTCGGCTTCGCGCTGCTCACCCTGACCCTGGTCACCGGCGTGCTGTTCGTCGATGACCTGCTGGCCCAGAAGCTGGTGCACAAGACCGTGCTCAGCGTGCTGTCGTGGATCGTGTTCGGCACGCTGCTGATCGGTCGTCGCCGGTACGGCTGGCGCGGCGCCAAGGCCGTGCATTGGACGCTGACCGCGATGGCGCTGCTGCTGCTGGCGTTCTTCGGCAGCCAGTTCGTGATCGAACTGGTGTTCGGCCATTCCAGGTAGAGCCGGGCTCTGCCCGGCTGCGTGATCCACGGGTTGCCTCGTAGAGCCGGGCTCTGCCCGGCTGCTGATCCAGGGTTGCCGGGCAGAGCCCGGCACTACGCTCGGCTGCTGATCCAGGGTTGCCGGGCAGAGCCCGGCACTACGGGGGTTCCCATTGCCGGGCGGGATCCGGGCGACGGTTTACAGCGGCGCCGACAACAAGGCGCGCTGCGATTGCCCGCTGTGGGTGATCATGTCATCCACCCGCCAGCAGCCATCGTTGGCGCGCACCAGCGTCAGGCGGGTCAACCGCGCGGCCTTCCACACCCGGTAGCGCGCTTCCACGGTGACGCGCGTGGCCTGCGTCGACGGCGTGGCCGTGAATACCGGCGGCGCATCGATCTCACCGTCCTGCCCATCCAGCCACGGATCGCTGTCGAACCGGCAGATACCCTCCTCCACCCGCTGGCATTCGCGTTCGGCCGCCAGCAGTTGGGCGAAACCGGGGGTAAGCACGCTCGGCGAGGTGGCGAGGAAATCGTCCGCACTGGCCTTCAGGAAGGCCTGCCCCACTGCCACCGGATCGCTACAGGCCGGCGCGGCCTGTACCACCGGCACGCACAGCGCCATCAGCACCATGCCACCGCACATTTTCCAACCACGTGTCCGCATATCCCGTTCCCTTCCCTGTGAATGGGCCAGGCGCCCCAGTGGCGCACCCGGCCTGGCTCTTATAGACCGTAGCGCTCGATCACGTCCACATGACGCTGCTCGTCCTGGCCACAGGCCTCGGCCAGGCGCAGCCAGCACAGCCGGTGCGGCCAGTGCGCGGTGGCCTCGAGCAGGAATCGGTGCAGGTCCAGCGGCGGCTGTTCCAGCGGCTGCGCCAGGGTGAACAGCACGCCCGGCAGCGGCGCATCGTCGCCCTGGGCATCGGTGAGCTGGTAATCGTCCGGGCTGTGCGTCCACAGCTTCCAGCCCCGGGCCTCCACGGCCTCGGAGAATGCGGTCCACGCGTCTTCACCGGGGTGCACGCCATCGACCAGCCAGCTGCCTGCATAGCCACCGCGCTGAAGCAGGTGGACTTCGGCGTAGGTAGGCATGAAGCGCTCGCGCTCCTGCTCGTCCTCCGGTGCCGGATGGACCAGTTCGGCGTCGAACACCACCCAGTCATCCACGCGCTGGCGGCGGTTGGCCGGCGCGTTCTCGACAATGCGCGCGGTGACCGGGCCGGTGCGGCGCGCATAGTATTCGATCGGCTCGCCGCCGTCCGCGCAGCGGATGATCACCCAGCCGAAGGATTCCTCGACCGGGCCATCGGTGCTTTCCAGTTCCATGCCGATAGCCGCTGCCGAGCCACGCACGGCGGCCCAGTCGCGGGCGGCACTGGCGGCGGTCATGTGGTCCCAGTGCGCGCTGCGCGGCTCCTCCAGTACCTCGGTGAGGTGACGGTACTGCGCGGCCGCGTCCTGGAAGCGCTGCATGGCCATCAGGGCCATCGCCAGCAGGTTGCGGGCGCCATGCGACTGCGGCGAAAGTGCCAGCAGCGCGCTGCTCGCCTGCTCCAGCGCGGGCCAATCGGAGAGCTTGTGCGCCATCTGCGCCTGGCACCACAGTGCGAACACCGGCACCCGCGCCTGGTAATGCTGCGCCAGGCGATCCAGCCCAGCCTGGTCGCCACGCTGCACCAGCAGGCCCATCAGGGAGTACGCCGGGGGAGCATCCTCATGCGCGTGGCGCTCGACGAACGCCCACAGCATCGCAATCGCGTCATCCTCGGCACCGCAGGCATTCAGCGCCGAGGCGGCGACATCCAGCATCGCCGCGTCGTCGGGACGCTGCTCCACGCCCTGCAGCAACCACTGCGCCTCGCGTTCCGGGTCGCGCCCGTCGCCCTGCTCGCCCTGTTCGACCAGCCAGTCCAGCAGGCCCTCGGCGGGCACCGGCAACGCCACCGCGCCGGGGGCGGCATCGATGCGCGCGGCCATCGCCCTCACGGCCTCGCTTGCACCGCGGTCCTGGCGCAGGCTGCCCAGGTGCTCCCGGGCCAGCGCCAAGTGGCGCCGTGCGGTCCACACCGCGCCACGCTGCAGCGCCATGTCCACGCACAGTCCGGCAATCTCGATCACGAAGCGATGCGCGCCGACTGCTGCGTAATGCGCCAGGGTCGCGCTGAGCCGGCGGCCCAGGTCCCAGCTGTTGCGCTCGGGTGCGTTGCGCACCAGCAGCGCCACCGTATGCGCCCACATGCGGCGGTAGTTCGGCGACAACTGGTTCCATGGCACCAGCGATTCCAGCGCTTCTTCATCGCGACCCAGCTGCGCCAGCGCCCATGCGCGCGACAGTTTGCGCGGGATGGTGCAGTTTGCCGGCTCGTAGTCACCCTCGGCATCCACCTCGGCCTGGCGCGCGTCGATCAATGCCAGCGCCTCGGCCGCGCGGCCGCTGGCGAGCAGGATCTTGATGCGCATTTCCGGGAAGCTGTCGTACACCTTGCCACCATGCGCCAGCACGGTGCCGGCCTGCACGTCCAGGTAATCCAGGGCGCCCTGGCTGTTGCCGTCGTCCAGCAATGCATCGGCCTTCTCGCAGCTGAGGCACTGGAAGCATGCCCAGCTCGGATCGATCCGCGCCAGCGTTTCCTCGCAGACCTCGATGCGCTCGGGCACCCAGCCGGGGCCGTCGATGTTGCCGTAACAGGCGGCCAGGTCCTGGGTTACGCAGATCGACTGCGGGCACTCCACCGTGTCGGCACGGTGCGCGCGCTCGAACAGCGCCACGGCGTCACCCAGTGCCGACTCGCCTTCCAGGCGGTTGCCGACGCGGTTGCGCATGTCCCAATGGCCGACGAACACGTCCAGCCACGGATTGCCCAGCGTTTTGCCCAACGCACGCGCTTCGGGCAGCAAGGCATCCACACGGTCCAGGCGCAGTTCGCAGACTTCGTCGGTCAAGCGCGTCAGCAGTTGTGCGCTCTGCGCCTGCCCGGCTTCGCCAAGATCGTCCTGCAGTTTTTCCACCCAGTTCCAGATATCCATGCGGTCGTGTCGTCCTGCCGTGCGTAATGATGAAGAAAGGGAATATCAGCGCGCCTGCAGCATCTGCTGCAAGGCATCGGCGATGTCGCCGAACGCGCGGTTGAGGTCGCTACTGGCCGCGCCGCCGTCCTGGGGGCGCCCCTGCGCGCTGACGATCACCTTCAGCGAGCGCAGCAGGCGCGCGGCGGACGCGGCCTGCGGGTTGCCGGCGCGCATCGCCGCCAGCAACGCCTGCACGGCGGGGTTGTCCAGGTTGAGGTACAGGCGCGAGGGTGCGCGCGCGACGATCCGGGCGGTGAACTGGCGCGCCAGCCGCAGCGCGGCCATTGATACACGCTTGTCGTTTTCGTCGTCTTCCAGGCGGCGTTTCAGCTCGGCCTCGCGGTCGGGCACCACCACCACCGGCAGCTCGGCCGGGCTGAAATGCGCCGGCAACAATTGCTCACCGTCGCCCAGGTGGGTCTGCAGCCACTCCATGTCCGCCTCGGGCAGCGTATCGGTGCGGAACAGCGCGCGGTTGCCTTGTTCGGTGCCCAGCTCCACCAGGCGCATGCCCTTGGCCTGGGTCCAGCGGCGCAGGAACGGCACCACCGCGTAACGGTTGCCATGCGCCACCGGCACGCCCATCGCGCGGAACAGCATTTCCTCGAAACCGCCACCGTTGTCCAGGATCACGTGGACCGCACCGCGCGAGGGCAGTTCGCTTGCCTTGATGTCGCCCTGCGAACTTGGCACGCGCACGTGTTCGAGCAGCAACTGGAACAGACGCTCATCGCACAGCGAGGCACCCAGCAGCGCTTCGTTGTGCCGCGCCAGGATGCGTCGCCAGGCCTCCGGCTGCTGCCGTGCGATCTCCACCAGCCCATCGATGAGCGCCTCGCCCAATGCATGCTGGACTGCGCTGTAGGTTTCATCGCGCTGCAGGTCCTCGCGGCTGGCGGTAGGCGTCAACCGGCTGGATTCGATGACACCACCGATGAAACCGGCCCAGGGCGGCAGCAGGTCGCGTGCGTCGTCGTCGAGCAGCATGCCGCGCACGAACACCGAGAGATTGCGGTTGTCGCTGGTGCCGTAGGTGGCGCCGTCCTGTACCCAGAGCAGGCCCACCGCATCGCTGCCGCCATCGGCGCGCAGCGGCATGCAGGCGATCGGCTCGAAGCTGCGCTCGAACTGCGCGGCGAACTCCAGGCCACGGCGCTGCGCCTGCAGCGGGTGCATGACCACGCCGGCCTGCGGGCGCCACGGCGGCGGCTCGGGGTTGATCGCGCGCGCATCCTGGCCGATGTGGATCGGCTCGCCCAGCAGCGCGCAATAGCGGCCGAGGATATCGCGCAGGTTCTGCTCCTGCGCCAGGTGCACGTAACTGCCATGCAGTTCCAGCACCACTTCGGTGCCGACCGCGCGTGCCGGCATCGGGGACACCGTGTACTGCTCGGCGTTGCTGGAGACATAGCAGTGGCCCAGCAAAGGCTGCTGGTAGGAGGTGGTGCGCACGGTCACCCGGCGCGCCAGCACGAACGCGGACAGGAAGCCCAGCCCGAACATGCCGATCAGGCCTTCGTCGTCCTCGCCGGCCTGGCGCAGGCCACGGGTATAGCCCACGCCAACCGTGGCCAGGTAATCGTGGATTTCCTGCTGGGTCAGCCCGGCGCCGGTATCGACGATGCGCACGATGCCGTTGACCGCATCGCCGTGCACCTCGATCCGGCCCGGCTCCTGCCAGTCGGCCTGTTCCAGGCGCCGTCGCACCAGCGAATCGTGCGCGTTCTGCACCAGTTCGCGCAGTGCCACCACCGGGGTGGAATACAGATGCTTGCCAAGGACAGTCATCAATCCGTTGAGGTCGACACCCGCGCGACGGATCTCGCTGGCGCCCTGTACATCCAGGGGAGTCTCTTGCATGGAATCGTTTTCTCTGGCGGGCGCACCCCGGCCGGGATACGCGCTGGAACGAGGATTTCAGGGGAGGAAAACTAGCACAGCCCGGCCGCGCATTGCCTGCGCGGCGGGTGCTTCGGAAACACCGCGTTCAGATCGCCTCGATCGCCTCGGACAGCCGCTCCACCGCGATCACCTCCATGCCCTTCACGCTGCCGGTCTTGGGCGCGTTGGCCTTGGGCACGATCGCGCGTTTGAACCCATGGGTGGCCGCTTCGCGCAGACGATCTTCGCCGTTGGGCACCGGGCGGATCTCGCCCGACAGGCCGACCTCGCCAAAGGCAATGGTCTTCTCGGCCAGCGGCCGGTCCTGCAGCGAGGACAGCACTGCCAGCAGCACCGGCAGATCCACGGCGGTTTCCTGCACCCGGATGCCGCCCACCACGTTCACGAACACGTCCTGGTCGCCGGTGAGCACGCCGCCGTGACGGTGCAGCACCGCCAGCAGCATCGCCAGCCGGTTCTGCTCCAGCCCCACTGCGACGCGGCGCGGGTTGGACAACGGCGAGGTGTCCACCAGCGCCTGCACTTCCACCAGCAGGGGCCGGGTGCCCTCGCGGGTGACCATCACGCAGCTGCCGGGCTGCTGGGTGCTGCCGCCGGACAGGAAGATCGCCGACGGGTTGGAGACTTCCTTCAGGCCCTTCTCGCCCATCGCGAACACGCCCAGTTCGTTGACCGCCCCGAAGCGGTTCTTGAACGCGCGCAGCAGGCGGAAGCGGCTGCCGCTCTCGCCTTCGAAGTACAGCACCGCATCGACCATGTGCTCGAGCACGCGCGGTCCGGCGATACCGCCTTCCTTGGTGACATGGCCGACCAGGAACACGGCGGTGCCGGTTTCCTTGGCGAAGCGCACCAGCCGCGCGGCACTCTCGCGGACCTGGCTGACCGAGCCGGGCGCGGCGGTCAGCGATTCGGTCCACAGGGTCTGGATGGAGTCGGCCACGATCAGCTTCGGCCGGGCCACGCTGGCGTGCTGCAGGATCGCTTCCACCTGGGTTTCGGCCAGTGCGTTGACGTTGTCCAGCGGCAGGTCCAGCCGCACCGCACGGCCGGCGACCTGCGACAGCGATTCCTCGCCGGTGATGTACAGCACCGGCAGGGTGGCGGCCATCTTCGCCACCGCCTGCAGCAGCAGCGTGGACTTGCCGATGCCCGGGTCACCGCCGACCAGGATCACCGCGCCCTCCACCAGGCCACCACCGAGCACGCGATCGAACTCGCCGATGCAGGTACTCACCCGCAGGTGTTCGGTCTGCTGCACGTCCTTGAGCGCCATGATCTTGGGCGCGTCGACCTTGCCCGCCCAGCCCGAGCGGCGCGACGCCGGCGAGGCCTTGCCGGCGGGGGTCGCGCTTTCCAGAGTGATCTCGGTCAGCACGTTCCAGACCCCGCACTCGCTGCACTGGCCCTGCCACTTGCTGTATTCGGCGCCACATTCACTGCAGACGTACGCGGTGAGTCGCTTGGCCATGTCCACTTCCACTTCATCGGTTGTCGGGCAGGATAGCCGAGCCGCGTCGCAGCAACCGAGACGCCGCCTCACCCCCATCGCTAAAGATCCTCCCGGCGATGCCGATACCACAGCGGGCGACTGCCCCTTCCGTTCTTTTCCAGGCTTTTCCATGACCGGCACCTACAGCCAGAGTCTTGTCGTGTTCTCGCTGCTGGTCGCCATCCTCGCCTCGTACACCGCGCTGGACATGGCCGGCCGGCTGGCCAGCACCCAGGGGCGGGTCGCCCGCTGGTGGCTGGCCGGCGGCGCCGGTGCGATGGGGCTGGGCATCTGGTCGATGCACTTCATCGGCATGCTGGCCTTCCACCTGCCGATCCCGGTGGGCTACGACCTGGGCATCACCCTGTTCTCGCTGGCGGTATCGGTGGGCGCGTCGGCCTACGCGCTGTGGCTGGTCTCGCGCCCAGCACTGCCGTGGGCGCGGCTGTGCGCCGGTGCGGTACTGATGGGCCTGGGCATCGCGGCCATGCATTACCTGGGCATGGCCGCACTGCAGATGCAGCCGGGCATCGAGTACGACCCGTTCTGGTTCACGCTGTCGCTGCTGATTGCCGTGGTTGCGGCCGGTGCAGCCCTCTGGATCGCCTTCCGGCTGCGGCTGGAACAGCGCCGTGCGCTGCTGCTGCGTGGCATGGCCTCGGTGGTGATGGGGCTGGCCATTGTGGGCATGCACTACACCGGCATGGCGGCGGCGAACTTCCCCGCCGGCAGCATCTGCGGCGCCGTGATCGGCGACGGGCTGGACAGCAAGTGGCTGGCGGTGCTGGTCATCGTGACCACCCTGGCCACGCTCGGCATCGCCCTGCTGGCCTCGGTGTTCGACCGCCAGATGCGCACCCGCACCGGCCTGCTGGCCGATTCACTGGCCCACGCCAACGAAAAGCTGCTGCAGGCTGCCCTGCACGACCCCCTGACCCAGCTGCCCAATCGCATGCTGCTGCAGGATCGCATTGAACAGGCCATCGAGAAGGCGCAGCGGCGACAGTTCAGCTTTGCGGTGATGTTCTGCGACCTGGACGGCTTCAAGGCCATCAACGATGCCTACGGCCACCAGCTTGGCGACAAGCTGCTGATCCAGATGAGCGAGCGCGTGAGTGCATTGCTGCGCAGTCACGACACGTTCGCGCGGCTGGGCGGGGATGAGTTCGTGATCGTGTTCCAGGTGGACGATCCCGAAGATGCCGCCGTGGTTGCCGAACGCATCATCGCCTGCGTGGCCGAGCCGTTCCTTATCGATGCGCTGGAGTTGCAGGTCACCGCCAGCCTGGGCATCGCGCTGTACCCGGCCGATGCCACCGACGAGCGGGCGCTGATGGCGCACGCCGACGCGGCGATGTACCACACCAAGGATTCGGGCCGGAACGGCTATACCTTCTTCACCGAATCGATGCATGTCAGCGCCAACCGCCAGCTCAAGCTGCTGCAGGAACTGCGCCGTGCCATCCAGCGCGACGAACTGGTGCTGCACTACCAGCCCAAATTCCCGGCCAATGGCCAGGCCCTGATCGGCGCCGAAGCCCTGGTGCGCTGGCAGCACCCGGAGCTGGGCCTGCTCAGTCCGGACAGCTTCATTCCGGTGGCCGAACGCAGCGGCTTGATCCTGCCGCTGGGCGACTGGGTGCTGGACCGGGCCTGCGCGCAGCTGCGGCAGTGGCACGACGCCGGCCACCCGGACTGGTCGATGGCCGTGAACCTGTCGCCGCTGCAGTTCGCCTCGAGTTCCCTGCTGGAAACGGTGCGGCGCACGCTGGAAAAGCACGCCCTGGATCCGCGCCACCTGACCCTGGAAGTCACCGAAACCACCGCCATGAAGGACGTGGAAGCCAGCCTGCAGATCCTGCATGGCCTGACCGACATGGGCGTGAACATCTCCATCGACGATTTCGGCACGGGCTATTCCAGCCTGCTCTACCTCAAGCGCATGCCAGCCACGGAACTGAAGATCGACCGTGCGTTCGTGCGCGACCTGGAAGACAACGCCGAAGACGCCGCGATCGTGTCCTCGATCATCGCGCTGGGGCGTTCGCTGCAGCTGCAGATCGTCGCCGAAGGCGTGGAGACCGATGGCCAGCGCCAGTACCTGAGCGACCTCGGTTGCGACCTGCTGCAGGGGTACCACCTGGGCCGGCCGGTGGCCGCCGACGCGTTCCTGCGCCTGGCACAGGCGGCCTAGGAGACCGCACGCACCGCGTCCGCCGGTAGGGTCGAACCTTTGATCGACTGCCGGTAACGGTGCAACGTGCGGTGGCGACATGACCGTTGAACGGCGCAGGTCCTGCCCTACGATTGAACGATGCCGGCTCTGCGGTGACCGTGCGTGGCCGCGATGATTGCCATGCGTTCGTCGGGTGTGGACGGGATATCGGCGGTCGTTTGGGAACCGACCCTACCTCGGCGGGTGCCAGATTGCCGGTAG
>NZ_JCAXES010000013.1:0-102804 GCF_059758695.1 Stenotrophomonas sp. GQ19
CACCCTGATCAACCCGGTCGCCATGGACGAAGGTCTGCGCTTCGCGATTCGCGAAGGCGGCCGTACCGTCGGCGCCGGCGTGGTCTCCAAGATCCTGGCGTAATCTGCTAGAATCTTCGCCCCGATGTTGCCTGGGTAGGGCATCGGGGCGGAACTAAATGGGAAAAGAGGCGCAGGACGCACCTCGTGTTCCCCGGACCAGGAAGGGTCGCGCCATTCAGGCAGTGTCAACAGGTCCCCTGTTGACCGCCGCGTTGTATGCGCGCTATACTTTTTGTCTGGGCAGATCGGGAGACCGGTCTGCCTCGATTTTTGAGGTCTACGGAAAGATCTTGTCGCCGCACGGGAATGTGCGGCGTCTGCATTCAGGATATTCATGGGACAAGGCAACCCAGAGGCCTTGTCCGTCGCTCTTTTAACGAAGGAACCCACCGTCATGGCGGACCAAAAGATCCGGATTCGGCTGAAGGCGTTCGATCATCGTTTGATCGACCGTTCGGCCAGCGAGATCGTAGAAACGGCAAAGCGGACCGGCGCGCAAGTGCGTGGCCCGATCCCCCTGCCGACCAAGATCGAGCGTTACACCATTCTCGTTTCCCCGCACGTCGACAAAGACGCGCGTGACCAGTACGAGACCCGCACGCATAAGCGCGTGCTCGATATCGTTGACCCGAACGACAAGACCGTGGACGCGCTGATGAAGCTCGAACTGGCTGCCGGCGTCGACGTTCAGATCAAGCTGACCTGAGGACTACGACCATGACGAAGAAATATTCGTTGGGCTTCGTGGGCCGCAAGGCTGGCATGAGCCGCGTGTTCACCGAAGATGGCCAGGCCATCCCGGTAACCCTGATTGAAGCTACCCCGAACCGCATCGCGCAGATCAAGACCGTCGAAGCTGACGGCTACAGCGCCGTGCAGGTGACCGTCGGCGCGCGTCGCGCTGCCCTGGTCAACAAGCCGGAAGCCGGTCACTTCGCCAAGGCGAAGGTCGACGCGGGCCGTGGCCTGTGGGAATTCCGCGTTGAAGACGCCCAGCTCGGCGATTTCGCCGTCGGTGGCGAAGTCAAGGCGGACATCTTTGAAGTCGGCCAGATCGTCGACGTCCAGGGTGTCACCAAGGGTAAGGGCTTCCAGGGCACCATCAAGCGCTACAACTTCCGTATGGGTGACGCTACCCACGGCAACTCGCTGTCGCATCGCGCGCCGGGTTCGCTGGGTCAGCGCCAGACGCCAGGTCGCGTGTTCCCGGGCAAGAAGATGTCCGGTCACATGGGCTCGGTGCAGCAGAGCACCCAGAACCTGGAAGTTGTCAAGGTCGACGTCGAGCGCGGTCTGATCGCGGTTCGCGGCGCCGTTCCTGGCGCGGCGGGTGGCGACGTGATCGTCCGTCCGGCGAGCAAGGCATAAGGAGAGATGACGATGGAACTCGTTATCACGGGTAGCAACAACAAGGTCTCGGTCTCCGACGCCGTGTTCGGTCGCGATTTCAGCGAAGATCTGGTTCACCAGGTCGTCGTCGCCTATCGCAACGCCGGCCGCGCCGGCACCAAGGCACAGAAGACTCGCTCTGAAGTGGCTGGTACCACCAAGAAGTCGAAGAAGCAGAAGGGCGGCGGCGCGCGTCATGGCGCACTGACGGCTCCGATCTTCGTCGGCGGCGGTGTCACCTTCGCGGCCAAGCCGCGCAGCTTCGAGCAGAAGGTCAACCGTAAGCAGTACCGTGCAGCCATGTGCGCGATCCTGTCCGAGCTGAACCGTCAGGGCCGTCTGACCATCGTGGAGTCCTTCGATGTCGAAGCGACCAACACGAAGGCTCTGATCGCCAAGCTGGCCGGCCTGGAAGTGGGCAAGCGTCCGCTGATCGTCACCGAAGATGCTTCCGAGCACCTGTACCTGTCGGCGCGCAACATTCCCTACGTGGAAGTGCGTGACGTGCAGGGCCTGGACCCGGTGTCGCTGGTCGGTGCCGACACGGTCGTCATCACCGCTGACGCGGTCAAGAAGGTCGAGGAGTGGCTGGCATGAGCGCCAACGAGAAAATCTTCAGCGTTCTTCGCGCTCCGCGAGTCTCCGAAAAGACCGCGCGCCTGCAGGAACATTCCAACCAGTATGTCTTTGAAGTGTCGAACGAAGCGACCAAGGCCGATGTAAAGGCCGCGGTTGAGCAGCTGTTCGATGTCAAGGTCGAGTCGGTCAACGTGCTGAACGTGAAGGGCAAGAACAAGTCCTTCCGTAACCGCACCGGCCGTCGCGGCGATTGGCGCAAGGCATACGTGCGTCTCGCCGATGGCCAGTCCATCGATGTAACGGCCAAGGCCTGAGGTACATCCCATGCCATTGATGAAATTCAAGCCCACTTCCCCCGGCCGCCGTTCGGCCGTGCGCGTGGTTACGCCCGATCTGCACAAGGGCGCACCGCACGCAGCGTTGCTGGAGCCGCAGAGCAAGTCCGGTGGTCGTAACCACCACGGCCGCATCACCACCCGTCACGTTGGTGGTGGCCACAAGCAGCACTACCGTGTCATCGACTTCAAGCGCAACAAGGAAGGCATTCCGGCGCGCGTGGAACGCATCGAATACGATCCGAACCGCACCGCCCATATCGCCCTGCTGTGCTACGTCGACGGCGAACGCCGCTACATCATCGCACCGAAGGGCCTGAAGGCCGGTGACCAGGTGATCGCGGGTTCGGATGCGCCGATCAAGACCGGTAACACGCTGCCGCTGCGCAACATCCCGGTCGGTACCACTGTCCACGGCATCGAACTGAAGCCGGGCAAGGGTGCTCAGATCGCACGTGCCGCCGGCGCCGCCGTGCAGCTCGTCGCTCGTGAAGGTATCTACGCCACCCTGCGCCTGCGCTCGGGTGAAATGCGTAAGGTGCCGGTCGAGTGCCGCGCCACCATCGGTGAAGTCGGTAACGACGAACACAACCTGGAAAAGCTGGGCAAGGCTGGCGCAAAGCGCTGGCGCGGTGTCCGCCCGACCGTTCGTGGTGCTGCCATGAACCCGGTTGACCATCCGCACGGTGGTGGTGAGGCGAAGGCCGGCCAGGGTAATCCGCATCCGGTCACCCCGTGGGGTGTTCCGACCAAGGGTTACAAGACGCGCAAGAACAAGCGCACCCAGCAATTCATCGTCCGCGATCGTAGGGGCTAATCGACCATGGCACGTTCACTCAAGAAGGGCCCGTTCGTCGATCACCACCTCGTCAAGAAGGTGGAGGCCGCTGCGGGTAGCAAGAAGCCGATCAAGACCTGGTCGCGCCGTTCGATGATCCTGCCGGAAATGGTAGGCATCACCATCGCCGTTCATAACGGCAAGAACCACGTTCCGGTGCTCGTCAACGAGAACATGGTCGGCCACAAGCTCGGCGAATTTGCCATCACCCGGACCTTCAAGGGTCACGGTGGTGACAAGAAGTCGGGCAAGTAAGGAGAGATGACAATGGAAGCGAAAGCAATCCTGCGCTCCGCGCGCATCTCTGCGCAGAAAGCCCGCCTGGTCGCTGACCAGGTGCGCGGCCTGCCGGCCGAGCGTGCGGTCAACCTGCTGAAGTTTTCGGATAAGAAGGCTGCCCACCTGATCAAGAAGGTGGTGGAGTCGGCTATCGCAAATGCCGAAAACAACCAGGGCGCCGACGTCGACGAGCTGAAGGTTCAGACCATCATGGTAGATGAAGGTCCGACCCTGAAGCGTTTCATGGCGCGGGCGAAAGGCCGCGGCACCCGCATCCTCAAGCGCACCAGCCACATCACTGTGGTTGTGGGCGCCGGCAAGTAAGCGGAAAGGAAAACACCATGGGTCATAAAGTTCATCCGATTGGTATCCGCCTCGGTATTTCCAAGGACTGGAACTCCAAGTGGTACGCCAACAAGGGCGAGTTCGCTGGTTACCTGGCGGCCGACCTGAAGGTGCGGGAAATGCTGCGCAAGAAGCTTGCGCAGGCCGGCATCAGCAAGATCCTTATCGAGCGTCCGGCAAAGACCGCTCGCGTGACGATCCACACCGCCCGTCCGGGCGTGGTGATCGGCAAGCGCGGTGAGGACATCGAAAAGCTGCGTAAGGAAGTGAGCGAGATGATGGGCGTTCCGGCGCACATCAACGTCACCGAAGTGCGCAAGCCCGAGCTGGACGCACAGCTGGTTGCCGAGTCGATCGCGCAGCAGCTGGAGCGTCGCATCATGTTCCGCCGCGCAATGAAGCGCTCGGTCGGCAACGCGATGCGCCTGGGTGCCCTGGGCATCAAGGTCAACGTGGGTGGCCGCCTCAACGGTGCAGAAATCGCCCGTTCGGAGTGGTACCGCGAAGGCCGCGTGCCGCTGCACACGCTGCGTGCCGACATCGACTATGGCTTCGCTGAAGCCAAGACGACCTACGGCATCATCGGCATCAAGGTCTGGATCTACAAGGGCGAGGTTTTCGATTTCTCCCAGGTTGGCCAGGAAAAGCAGGACGATTCCCCGCGCAACGATCGTAACGATCGCGGCGACCGCGGTGACCGTCAGCGCCCGGCTCGTGAAGCGAGGTAACGACAATGTTGCAACCCAAGCGAACCAAGTACCGCAAGGTACACAAGGGCCGTAACGATGGCCTGAGCTGGAGCGCCAACGCTGTCAGCTTCGGCGAGTACGGCCTGAAGGCAACCGCTCATGGTCAGCTGACCGCGCGTCAGATCGAAGCGGCTCGCCGCTCGATCAGCCGCTACGTCAAGCGCGGCGGCAAGATGTGGATCCGAGTGTTCCCCGACAAGCCGATCACCAAGAAGCCCATCGAAGTCCGAATGGGTTCTGGTAAGGGCAACGTGGAGTACTGGGTAGCCCAGATCCAGCCCGGCCGCATGATCTATGAAATTGAAGGTGTGGATGAAAGCGTGGCTCGCGAGGCGTTCCGCCTGGCAGCTGCCAAGCTCTCCGTGACCACCACCTTCGTGACCCGGACGGTGATGTAATGGATATCAAACAACTTCGCGAAAAGTCGGCTGACGATCTGAAGGCCCACCTGACCGACCTGCGTAAGGAGCAGTTCTCGCTCCGTATGCAGCAGGTTACTGGCCAGCTGCCGAAGACTCACGAAACCCGCCGGGTCCGCCGCGAGATTGCTCGCGTCAAGACCCTGCTCGGCAGCACCAAGTAAGGATGGCCGCGATGAGCGACAATACTGAAAACAAAGCGCTGCGCACGGTCGAAGGCCGTGTCGTCAGCAACAAGATGGACAAGACGGTCACCGTGTTGGTGGAACGCCTGGTCAAGCACGCCCTGTACGGCAAGTACATCAAGCGTTCGACCAAGCTGCACGCCCACGACGCCGACAACGCCTGCAACGAAGGCGATGTCGTCCGCGTGACCGAGATTGCTCCGATGTCCAAGACCAAGAACTGGCGCGTGGTGGAAGTCATCACGCGTGCGGCTGAATAAGGAGATCTGAATCATGATCCAGATGCAGAGCTACCTCGAGGTCGCGGACAATTCCGGTGCCAAGGAAGTGATGTGCATCAAGGTGCTGGGCGGCTCCAAGCGTCGCTACGCCCACATCGGTGACATCATCAAGGTCACCGTGAAGGATGCGATCCCGCGCGGCAAGGTCAAGAAGGGTGAAGTGTTCGACGCCGTCGTGGTGCGTACCCGCAAGGGTGTGCGTCGCGCCGACGGTTCGCTGATCCGTTTCGACGCCAACGCCGCGGTCCTGCTCAACAACAAGCAAGAGCCGATCGGCACCCGCATCTTCGGACCGGTGACGCGTGAACTTCGTACCGAGAAGTTCATGAAGATCGTCTCGCTCGCTCCCGAAGTGCTGTGAGCGACAGGAGATAATCATGGCTAACCGTATCAAGAAGGGCGACCAGGTCGTCGTCAACACCGGCAAGGACAAGGGCAAGCAGGGCGAAGTCGTCCGCGTCGACGGCGATCGTGTGATCGTCGCCAACGTGAACATCGTCAAGCGCCACACCAAGCCGAACCCGCAGGCAGGCGTTGCCGGCGGCGTGGTCGAGCGTGAAGCGTCGATCCATATCTCCAATGTGAATGTGCTGAACCCGGCTTCGGGCAAGGGCGAACGCGTTGGTTTCAAGGTGCTGGAGGATGGACGCAAACTGCGTGTGTTCCGCTCCAGCGGTGAGGCGCTCGACGCCTGAGGATGCGCTGATGAATACCCGTCTCGAAAAGTTCTACAAGGAAGAAGTGGTGCCGGCGCTGATGAAGCAGTTCGGCTACACCAATCCGATGCAGGTTCCGAAGCTGGTCAAGGTCACCCTGAACATGGGTGTCGGCGAAGCAGCCACGAACAAGAAGATCCTGGAAAACGCCGTCGCCGACATGGCCAAGGTCTCCGGCCAGAAGCCGATCGTGACCAAGTCCCGCGTCTCGGTGGCTTCGTTCAAGATCCGCGATGGTTGGCCGATCGGCTGCAAGACCACGCTGCGTCGTGAAAAGATGTATGAGTTCCTGGATCGCCTGATCAACATCTCGCTGCCGCGCGTGCGCGACTTCCGTGGTGTCTCGGGTCGTTCCTTCGACGGTCGCGGCAACTTCAACATGGGCGTGAAGGAACAGATCATCTTCCCGGAAATCGACTTCGACGCTGTCGACGCGATCCGCGGCATGGATATCGCCATCACCACCACCGCCAAGACCGACGCGGAAGCGAAGGCGCTGCTCGCAGCGTTCAAGTTCCCGTTCCGTAACTGATACGTCGAGGAAACCGAAATGGCAAAGACCTCCATGGTCAACCGCGATCTGAAGCGCGCCAAGCTGGCCGTCAAGTTCGCTGGCAAGCGTGAAGAGCTGAAGAAGATCATCTCCAGCCCGACCGCTTCCTACGCCGACAAGGCCGACGCTGTCGTGAAGTTGCAGAAGCTGCCGCGCGATTCGTCGCCGAGCCGCCACCGCAACCGTTGCGAACTGTCCGGCCGCCCGCGTGGCGTCTACAGCAAGTTCGGCCTCGGCCGCAACAAGCTGCGCGAAGCCACCATGCGTGGCGACGTGCCGGGCCTGCGCAAGGCAAGCTGGTAAGGGATTCGTCCCGGAACCTGTCCCGCATCCCCTGGATGTGGGGCAGGGGGACCGACCGGTTGTTCAGGTTTGTTCCCAATTAAGGAGTCCGACGCAAGTCGGGCTCTTTTTGCCGTATACTCCCGCGTCTTGCTCCGTCACAGGGGCTGGCGTAGAGCGGACCGCTGGTCCGCTGAACAGGTAACAAGGGTTCTGGCCCATCCCAGGAACACAGCAAGATTTTCGCGAAAGCGGATATCGGTGCACTCAAAGGTATCGACTATGAGCATGACTGATCCCATCGCCGACCTGCTGGTACGCATCAAGAATGCGGCCGCGGTTGGCAAGCAGACGGTGAAGGCACCGTCCTCCAAGATCAAGGTTGCAATCGCAGAAGTGTTGAAGGCCGAGGGCTACATCACCGACCTGCGCGTGACCAAGATCGAGAACAACAAGGCCGAGCTTGAAATCGTCCTGAAGTATTTCGAAGGCAAGCCGGTCATCGAGACCCTGAAGCGCTTCTCGCGTTCGGGCCTGCGCCAGTACCGTGGCAAGTCTGAGCTGCCGAAGGTCCTCAACGGCCTGGGCATCTCCATCATCTCCACCTCCAAGGGCATCATGACTGATGCGCAGGCGCGCCAGTTGGGCGTCGGCGGCGAAGTCCTGTGCTTCGTGGCCTAAGGCGAGAAGGAACCAACTATGTCCCGCGTAGCCAAGAAGCCGGTCAACCTGCCCAAGGGCGTTGAACTGAACATCCAGCCGGAATCCGTCAGCGTGAAGGGCCCGAAGGGCTCCCTGTCGCTGCCCAAGGTTGCTGGCGTTGAAATCACCGTCGAAAACGGCGTTGCCAACCTGGCCGCCAACGATCCGAGCCTGCTCGCCCTCACCGGCACCGTGCGCGCGATCCTGGCCAACATGGTCCACGGCGTCACCGAAGGCTTCGAGCGCAAGCTCGAGCTGGTCGGCGTCGGCTACCGTGCCGCCATGCAGGGCAAGGACCTGAGCCTGTCGCTCGGTTTCTCGCACCCGGTCGTGTTCGTGGCGCCGGAAGGCATCACCATTTCGACCCCGACCCAGACCGAAGTTCTGGTCCAGGGCACCGACAAGCAGCGCGTTGGTGAAGTGGCCGCCAAGATCCGTGGCTTCCGTCCGCCGGAGCCCTACAAGGGCAAGGGTGTGAAGTACGCCGGCGAAGTCATCATTCGTAAGGAAGCCAAGAAGGCCTAATCAGGCGCGGGAACTTCCACGGAAACCCGGCCATCACTGGCTGGGTTTCTCAAAGCAAAAGCCCGCTTCACTTCAGCTTTCAAGGAACTCAAATCATGAGCATCAACAAGAACATCGCCCGCCTGCGTCGCGCCAAGTCGACCCGTGCACACATCCGCGTTCTCGGCGTGCCGCGTCTGTCGGTGCTGCGCACCGGTCAGCACCTGTACGCCCAGGTCTTCACCGCCGATGGCTCCAAGGTGCTGGCTGCTGCCAACACCACCCAGGCCGACGTCAAGGAAGGCCTGAAGAACGGCAAGAACAGCGACGCCGCCGCCAAGGTGGGCAAGCTGGTCGCCGAGCGCGCCAAGGCTGCGGGCATCGAGAAGGTCGCTTTCGACCGCTCGGGCTACCGCTACCACGGCCGCATCAAGGCACTGGCCGACGCAGCCCGCGAAGGCGGCCTGCAGTTCTAAGGGATTCGGGGGCAGGGCTCAGCCCTGCCTCCACCTGCCTGCCGGCGCGGGTTGCGCCGGGCGACGTCCTTCTTCTGCAAGGGCGAACGATCCACCGCACCACTTCACAGCTATAAGCGGCCTCGAGCCGTACATACTCAATCAATCAAGGAATCAACATGGCAGAAGAACGTCAGCAGCGGGGTCGCGATCGCGACCGTAACCGCGAAGAGAAAGTCGACGACGGCATGATCGAAAAGCTGGTCGCGGTCAATCGCGTCAGCAAGACCGTCAAGGGTGGTCGTCAGTTCACCTTCACCGCACTGACCGTGGTCGGTGACGGCGCAGGCAAGGTCGGTTTCGGCTATGGCAAGGCACGCGAAGTGCCGGTCGCCATCCAGAAGTCGATGGAGCAGGCGCGCAAGAACCTGGCCGACGTCGATCTGAACAACGGCACCCTGTGGCACCCGGTGAAGTCCGGCCACGGCGCAGCCCGCGTGTTCATGATGCCGGCCTCGGAAGGTACGGGTGTCATCGCCGGTGGTGCCATGCGCGCCGTCCTGGAAGCCGTTGGCGTCAAGAACGTGCTGGCCAAGGCCGTTGGTTCGCGCAACCCGATCAACCTGGTTCGCGCCACGTTGAAGGGTCTGAGCGAAATGCAGTCGCCGGCCCGCATCGCGGCCAAGCGCGGCAAGAAGGTAGAGGATCTCAACCATGGCTAATGACACCACCAAGACCGTCAAGGTCCGTCTGGTTCGCGGCCTGCGTGGTGCCCAGGCGCGTCATCGCCTGTCGGTGCGTGCGCTGGGTCTGGGCAAGCTCAACGATGTCCGTGAACTGAAGGACAGCCCGCAGGTTCGCGGTCTGATCAACAAGGTCCACTACCTCGTCAAGGTTGAGGAATAATCCAATGACCATGCATCTGAATGAATTGAGCCCGGCACCGGGCGCTCGTAAAGAGCGTACCCGCGTCGGTCGTGGTATCGGCTCCGGCCTGGGCAAGACCTGCGGCCGCGGCCACAAGGGTTCGTTCGCCCGTAAGGGTGGCGGCAAGATCAAGGCGGGCTTCGAAGGCGGCCAGACCCCCATGCAGCGTCGTCTGCCGAAGGTCGGTTTCCGTTCCAAGATTGCCAAGGACACCGCTGAAGTGCTGTCCTACCAGCTGGAACGCCTGGAAGCCGGCGAGATCGACTTTGCCGCGCTGCGCGCTGCCAAGCTGGTCCCGAGCTCCGCTAAGCGGGCCAAGATTGTCATGAAGGGCGACGTCACCAAGGCGTTCATCCTGAAGGGCGTCGCTGCAACGGCCAGTGCCAAGGCCGCGATCGAAGCTGCCGGCGGCAGCGTACAGGAGTAAGACATGGCGCAAGCTGGCATTGGCAACCTCGGCGGCGGGCTCGGCAAGTTCACGGAACTTCGCCAGCGTCTGCTGTTCGTCATCGGGGCATTGATCGTCTATCGCATCGGCTGTTATGTGCCGGTGCCGGGCGTGAATCCCGATGCCATGCTTGCGCTCATGCAGGCGCAGGGCGGCGGCATCGTGGACATGTTCAACATGTTCTCGGGCGGCGCCCTGCACCGTTTCAGCATTTTTGCGCTGAACGTGATGCCGTACATCTCGGCGTCCATCGTGATGCAGCTGGCGGTCCATATCTTCCCGGCATTAAAGGCAATGCAGAAGGAAGGTGAGTCGGGCCGTCGCAAGATCACCCAATATTCCCGCATCGGTGCCGTGTTGCTGGCAGTGGTGCAGGGCGGCAGCATCGCGCTGGCGCTGCAGAACCAGCTGTCGCCGAGCGGCGCGCCGGTTGTGTACGCCCCGGGCATGGGCTTCGTGCTCACCGCCATCGTCGCGCTGACCGCCGGTACGATCTTCCTGATGTGGGTTGGCGAGCAGGTCACCGAGCGTGGCATCGGCAACGGCGTCTCGCTGATCATCTTCGCCGGCATCGTGGCCGGCCTGCCGGGCGCGGTCATCCACACCGTGGAAGCCTACCGCGACGGCAACATGAGCTTCATCGCGCTGCTGCTGATCGTGCTGGTGGTGCTGGCCTTCACCTACTTCGTGGTGTTCGTCGAGCGTGGCCAGCGTCGGATCACGGTGAACTACGCGCGCCGCCAGGGCGGTCGCAACGCATACATGAACCAGACTTCGTTCCTGCCGCTGAAGCTGAACATGGCGGGCGTGATCCCGGCCATCTTCGCCTCGTCGATCCTTGCATTCCCGACGACCCTGGCCATGTGGTCCGGCCAGGCCAGTTCGGCGACCTGGCTGCAGAAGGTGGCCAACGCGCTGGGTCCGGGCGAGCCGCTGCACATGATCGTGTTCGCTGCGCTGATCACCGGTTTCGCGTTCTTCTATACCGCGCTGGTGTTCAACTCGCAGGAAACCGCCGACAACCTGAAGAAGTCGGGCGCGCTGATTCCGGGTATCCGTCCGGGCAAGGCAACGGCCGACTATGTCGACGCCGTTCTGACCCGCCTGACGGCCGCCGGTTCGCTGTACCTGGTGATCGTCTGCCTGCTGCCGGAAATCATGCGCACCCAGCTGGGCGCGTCGTTCTACTTCGGCGGCACCTCGCTGCTGATCGTGGTGGTGGTGGTGATGGACTTCATTGCGCAGATCCAGGCGCACCTGATGTCGCACCAGTACGAGAGCCTGCTGAAAAAGGCCAACCTGAAGGGCGGCAATCGCGGCGGTTTTGCCCGCGGCTGATAAGCCTGTTACACTTTCGTCTTCCTGACGTGATGGTCCTCCGCTTCGCGGACCTGGCCACACAAACGAAGGGCGGCCCCCGCAGCGGTTCCGGGTGGGGGTGAGATCGGGTGGTCCCGCGCGGGAGTAGCGCGGGCGTCACCGGGAAGGGTACGAAAGTGCCACTTCCTGGAGTCAACCTGATCCGGCGCCGGAGCCTGGGCACACTCCCTGGGCCAAGTTCGTGAAACCTTGTGTTTCACGGGCTTCCAAGTAAACCGGAACCTTGTTAGTATCGCTAGTTCACTTTTTTGATCCATCCTGCCGGATTGGCGCGCCCCATGGTGCGCTGTCGGCCATCACTCAGCTGGAGAACCGCGTCATGGCGCGTATTGCAGGCGTCAACCTGCCAGCCCAGAAGCACGTCTGGGTCGGGTTGCAAAGCATTTACGGCATCGGCCGTACCCGTTCGAAGAAGGTCTGCGACGCCGCAGGCGTTACCTCGACCACCAAGATCCGCGATCTGTCGGAGCCGGAAATCGAGCGTCTTCGTCTCGAAGTCGGCAAGTACATCGTGGAAGGCGATCTGCGCCGTGAAATCGGTATCGCGATCAAGCGCCTGATGGATCTGGGCTGCTACCGCGGTCTGCGTCACCGTCGCGGTCTTCCGCTGCGTGGCCAGCGCACCCGTACCAACGCCCGCACCCGCAAGGGCCCGCGCAAGGCGATCAGGAAGTAAGGGACCTAAGAAATGGCTAAGCCCGTCGCTAAGACCAAGAAGAAGATCAAGCGCGTCGTCACTGACGGCGTCGCCCACGTCCACGCTTCTTTCAACAACACCATCGTGACCATCACCGACCGCCAGGGCAACGCTCTGTCGTGGGCGACCTCCGGTGGCGCTGGCTTCCGCGGTTCGCGCAAGTCCACCCCGTTCGCTGCCCAGGTGGCTGCCGAGAAGGCCGGCCGTGCCGCGCTCGACTACGGCGTCAAGTCCCTGGAAGTCCGCATCAAGGGCCCGGGTCCGGGTCGTGAGTCGGCCGTGCGCTCGCTGAACAACGTGGGCTACAAGATCACCAACATCATCGACGTGACGCCAATCCCGCACAACGGGTGCCGTCCGCCGAAGAAGCGTCGCGTCTAAAGGAGCGATAAGAAATGGCTCGTTATATCGGTCCTACCTGTAAGCTCGCCCGCCGCGAAGGCGCCGACCTTTCCCTCAAGAGCCCGGCGCGCGCGCTGGACTCCAAGTGCAAGCTGGAGCAGAAGCCCGGCCAGCACGGCGCCACTGCCCGTAAGGGCAAGCTGTCCGACTACGCTACCCAGCTGCGCGAAAAGCAGAAGGTCAAGCGTATCTACGGTCTGCTGGAGCGTCAGTTCCGCAACTACTACAAGAAGGCCTCGACCAAGAAGGGCAACACCGGCGAGAACCTCCTGCAGCTGCTGGAAACCCGCCTGGACAACGTTGTCTACCGCATGGGCTTCGCTGTGACCCGTCCGGCTGCTCGTCAGCTGGTCTCGCACCGCGGTGTCACCGTGAACGGCAAGTCGGTCAACCTGGCTTCTTACCAGGTCAAGGCTGGCGACGCTGTCGCGCTGTCCGAGAAGGCTGCCAAGCAGCTGCGCGTTCAGGAAGCCCTGACCGTGTCGGCCACGCACGACCTGCGTCCGTCGTGGGTTGAAGTGGATTCCGGCAAGTTCGCCGGCATCTTCAAGGCGGTTCCGGATCGTGCGGACCTGCCTGCGGATATCAACGAAGCGCTGATCGTCGAGTTGTATTCGAAGTAATTCACATTGGAGAATCCCCGGCGACGGCCGGGGATTCACTAGGAGAACCCGCAACATGACGGTTACCGCCAACCAGGTTCTGCGTCCTCGCGGTCCGCAGATCGAACGCCTTACCGACACCCGCGCCAAGGTCGTTATCGAACCCTTGGAGCGTGGTTACGGGCATACGCTGGGCAATGCCCTGCGTCGCGTGCTGCTGTCGTCCATCCCGGGCTTCGCCATCACGGAAGTTGAGATCGACGGCGTGCTGCACGAGTACACCACCCTTGAAGGCTTGCAGGAGGACGTGCTTGAAGTCCTGCTCAACCTGAAGGACGTGGCGATCCGTATGCATACCGGTGACAACGCAACCGTGTCGCTGTCCAAGCAGGGTCCGGGTGTCGTGACTGCTGCCGATATCAAGGTCGATCACAACGTCGAGATCCTCAACAACGACCATATCATTTGCCACCTGACCAAGGACACGGCAATCAATATGCGTTTGAAGGTCGAGCGTGGTTTCGGCTACCAGCCGGCGGCCGCGCGTCGTCGTCCGGATGAAGAAACCCGTGCCATCGGTCGTCTGGTCCTGGACGCCTCGTTCTCGCCGGTCCGTCGCGTCGCCTATTCGGTGGAAGCGGCCCGCGTTGAACAGCGTACCGATCTGGACAAGCTGGTGCTGGACATCGAAACCAACGGCACGATCGATGCCGAGGAAGCCGTGCGCACTGCCGCGGATATCCTCAGCGATCAGCTGTCGGTCTTCGGTGACTTCACCCACCGCGACCGCGGTGCTGCCAAGCCGGCCAACAACGGCGTGGATCCGGTGCTGCTGCGCCCGATCGACGATCTGGAATTGACCGTTCGCTCGGCCAACTGCCTGAAGGCAGAGAGCATTTACTACATCGGCGATCTGATCCAGAAGACCGAAGTGGAACTGCTCAAGACCCCGAACCTCGGCAAGAAGTCGCTGACCGAGATCAAGGAAGTCCTCGCACAGCGCGGTCTTTCGCTCGGCATGAAGCTGGAGAACTGGCCGCCGGCCGGTGTCGCCCAGCACGGCATGCTCGGCTGATCCAGCGCTACGCAAGATGCTTGACCCCGCACCTTCGGGTGCGGGGGCTTTACCCGCAGTACCTCGCATCGACAGGCCAATAGCCTGCGGTGACGGTCGGCCAGGAGGGCCGGCATCGGACCAACCGCAGTCCAAGCAGCAACGCCAGGATGGCGACAGCGATACCCAACCGATCCAACATTCAATCAAGGAATCACGTCCATGCGTCACATGAAGTCCGGCCGCAAGTTCAACCGCACCAGCGCTCACCGCGAAGCAATGTTCAAGAACATGGCTGCCTCGCTGTTCAAGCACGAGCTGATCAAGACCACGCTGCCGAAGGCCAAGGAACTGCGCCGCGTCGCCGAGCCGCTGATCACCCTGGCCAAGGTCGACTCCGTCGCCAACCGTCGTCTGGCGTTCGCCCGTCTGCGTGACAACGAAGCCGTGGGCAACCTGTTCACCATCCTGGGCCCGCGCTACGCGACCCGTCCGGGTGGCTACCTGCGTCTGCTGAAGTGCGGCTTCCGCGCTGGCGACAACGCTCCGATGGCCTACGTCGAACTGGTCGACCGTCCGGCTGCCGTGGCTGAAGCCGTCGAAGAGTAATCGACGCGCAACACCCGTAATTCGGTGAAGAACCCGGCCTTGTGCCGGGTTTTTCCGTTTGTGGCCCTGAGAAAAGGCAAGGGCGGCAGTGCAGTACGCCGGTTCCTGCGATGGGCCCTGGTGGGGGTGGGTTTACGGGACACGCTGCAAGTACGTCGATGTAAGCTCCGTCGCCGCATCCATGCGGCTCAGGGTCCCGTAAACCCACCCCCACCAGCGCCTGGACAGTGGGTCGGTGCGCACGGGAAGGGCAAAGCCGTGCTGTCGACCCCAGCGTGCCTTGACGGCGGCTGTGCAGCCCAACCACACCGCTCGATGGCGTGCTGTTCAATGCTGCGGCACCAGCCAACTGTCCAGGCGGCGGTACGGGTGGGTTGGCGGGACCCTGAGCGCCATGGATGGCGCGACGGAGCCTCCAAGGATGGATTTACGGCGTGTCCCGCCAACCCACCCGTGCCGACGCCCCTACTGGGCAACACAGCGTGGGTGTGGACCTCGGAACACGCTGTCTGGTCCAGCGGGCCGATAGCCGGTAGGTCGGCAGGGGCCGGGGCCTGCGGCGCCCTGTTAATCTTGGCGCCTTGCACGTTCACGAGTGTTGCCAATGAATCCACTGCGCTGGAATTACCGCGCCCAGTTCCTGCTGGGGTTCCTGATCTGCGCCGGGCTGCTCGCCTATGCGATCTTCCTGCAGCTGAAGATCGGGCTGGAGCCGTGCCCGTTGTGCATCTTCCAGCGCCTGGCGTTCGCCGCGCTCGGCCTTCTGTTCCTGATTGGCGCCCTGCATGGCCCGCGCGAACGCGCCGGCCGTGGCACCTATGGTGTGCTGGCCTTCATTGCCGCCGCCGTCGGTATGGGCATTGCCGGCCGCCACGTCTACGTGCAGCTGCTGCCCAAGGACATGGGCTCCAGCTGCGGCCCGCCGCTGGCCTTCCTCAGCGAAACCATGGGCCCGCTCGAGGTGTTCCGCACCGTGCTCACCGGCACCGGCGACTGCGGCAACATCGACTGGCAGTTCCTCGGCCTCACCATGCCCATGTGGAGCCTGGTGTGGTTCGTGCTGCTGGCCGGCTGGGCGCTGTTCGCCTCGTTCCGCAAGCGCCGCGCCTGATTCCGCACGTCCCGGGCCCGCCGGCGCATGGCCGGCGGACCGGGTAATGGCTCAGAAGTCCTGCTGCAGGCTCAGGTAGGCGCCACGGCGCGGGCCCCACTGCGGCGCGAACACCCCGATGCCGCCGCCGTCGCGCAGTTGGTAGCTGCGGTCCAGCGCGTTGACCAGCGCCAACTGCGCGTGCAGCGGGTGCCCACTGTCGGCGTTGAAATCATGCGCCGCGCTCAGGTTCACCTGCAGGTAGGACGGCAGCTCACCGCCGTTGGGCACGCCTTCGGTATCCGAGCGCAGCCCGCTGCCGAACACGTAGTTCGCGCCCACCCGGTTGTGGCCGGCAAAGGCGTAGCTGACCCCGCCTGACGAGGTCAGCTTCTGGTCGTGGTCCAGGTGGATCCAGTTGTCCTGCACGTAGGCCAGCGCCTCCGGGTCCAGGTTGTACTGGCCGGTGAGCACCTGCTTGCCCATCGCCTTGTTGTAGGCCGCATTGACGTACGCGCTGAGCGGCCCCCGGCTGTAGTCCGCGCTGAACTCCACGCCGTGGATGTGGCCGCGGCGGTAGTTGAAGGTGGAGTAGATATAGGCAGCGCCGAACTGGCCTTCGTCCTGCAGGCGATCGACCTTGCGGTCGTACGCGTCCAGGCCCAGGGTCAGGTGCTCGCCAACCTGCTGGGAGATCCCCACGTCGTAGTAGTCGCTGCGCTCGGACAGCGGCGTGGTGCTGCCGATGGCCGGCTGCGCATTGGTGGTGCCGTCGTACAGCGCGATGTCGCTGCCGGCCACCAGTTCACTGGCTGGCGGCGTGAAGTAGCGCGCGTAGCCGGCGTGCACGGTGGTGCTGTCGGTGGCATTCCAGACCACGCCCAGGCGCGGGCTGAGCTGGCCTTCCGTGCCGCCGAAGGCGCGGTAGCGGTCGCCGCGCAGGCCGTAGTTGAGCGTCCAGTCGGTGCCGATGCGCCATTCATCCTGCACGTACAGTGCCGCGGTGCTGGCGTGGAAGGCGCTGGTGTCGGGGATCACAAGGGGCGTGGTGCTGGCCTGGTTGCCGTCCGCATCGACCGGGAATACCCAGGCGGTACTGCCCGCACGCGCACGCTCGCTGTTGTCGTACAGGCCGTAACGCAGGGTGTGGTTGTCGCCGAGCGGGGTGGAGAAGTCAGCCTGCACGGTGGTGGCGCGGTTGCTGCGCTGCACCTGCGAGGCCACCCCGTTGAAGACCAGGTCGCCGGCCACGTCCGGATTGAACGCCAGGTCGCTGTAACGCTGCCCGGCCGAGACCTGGTAGGCGGTGTCGCCCAGCGTGCCCTGCAGCACCAGCATGCCGAAGCGGGTGGTCTCGCGCTGGGTCTCGTCCAGCTGCGCCGACTCCTGCCCGGCGGTATCCAGGTAGCCGAACTGCGGTTCCTGGCCGGGGTTGGTCGGAATCTGGAAGCGGTTGTTGGCGAACCCGGCGAACAGGCTCAGCCGGGTGCTGTCGTTGACCAGGTAGGTGAGGTCGGCGAACGCCTTGCCATGGTGGGTGTCGTCATGATCGGGCCGGCGCGAGGCGGTCGGGTTTTCCAGGCCCACCTCGTTCTGGTTGTAGTTGCCGGTCAGGTACCAGCTCCAGCGGCCCTGGCTGCCCCACCAGGAGGCGTTGGGGTTGAGCGTGCCGAACGACCCGGTGGTGAGGCCGGCGCTGCCGCCATTGCCCAGCTCGGCGCCGCTGCGGGTGGTGATGTCCACCACGGCGGCGGTGCGCTCGCCGAACTGGGCCGGCAGTGCACCATCCATCAGGCGGATGCTCTTGATCGTGCGCGCGTCCAGGGTCTGGCCGAAGCCGGAGATGGATTCGGGCAGCAGGACCCCGTTGAGGCGGTACTGCAGGTTGGCGTGGTCGCCCCGCACGTGGACCCCGCCGTAGCTGTCCTGGACCACGCCAGGGGCCTGCAGCAGCACCTGGCTGAGCGGGGCTGACGCACCCAGCGGCTGCTTCTGGATGTCCTCGGCGGTGATCTGATACTGGCTGCTGCCGATGTCCGGCGAAAGGGTGTTGCGGGCCTGGTCAAGCTGGGCACTGACGGTGACCGCATCCAGGTCGGTGACGGCGGGCGTGGCGGGCGCGTCGGCCAGGGCGGGCAGGCTGGTGACGGTGAGGGCGAAGGCAATGGCGGCGGTGAGCGCAGAGGGCTTCATGGGGGCGGCGTTGGGCTGGGCAGGGAAGGGGGTGCCGGCCTGGCAGTGTTACTCCGTAACAAATCATGCGCCTGTCCGCCCGCCTCTGGGCATGCCGTTCGTGGCCGATCGCGCCGGCCGTTTTCCGGCGTTCAGCTGCCGCCGCCGGGCGCGCGGTGCTTTGCGTCGGCGGCGCGCTCTGCGACCATGGCCGGTCCCCACCCCCTGCCGGAAGTCCGTGATGAGCCCGTCCGCCCCGCCCGTAGCCGCTCCTGTCGCGACCGCCGTCGATACCGCCTGGTCGCCGGAAAGCTGGCGCGGCAAGACCGCGCTGCAGATGCCGACCTATCCCGACCCGCTGGCGCTGGACGCGTCCCTGCACGAGCTCAAGCGGCTGCCGCCGCTGGTCACCTCCTGGGAGATCCTGGCGCTCAAGCAGCAGCTGGCCGATGCGCAGGAGGGCAAGCGCTTCCTCCTGCAGGGCGGCGACTGCGCCGAGAACTTCAGCGACTGCGAGTCCACCACCATTTCCAACCGGCTCAAGGTGCTGCTGCAGATGAGCCTGGTGATGGTGCACGGCATGCGCAAGCCGGTGATCCGGGTGGGCCGCTTCGCCGGCCAGTACGCCAAGCCGCGCTCGGCCGATACCGAAACCCGCGACGGCGTGACCCTGCCCAGCTACCGCGGCGATGTGATCAACGCGCCGGAGTTCACCGAGGCCGCCCGCCTGCCGGACCCGCGCCGGATGCTGCAGGCCCACGCGCATTCGGCGATGACCATGAACTTCGTGCGGGCGCTGATCGACGGTGGCTTCGCCGACCTGCACCATCCCGAGTACTGGAACCTGGACTGGGTGCAGCACTCGCCGCTGGCCGCCGACTACCAGAAGATGGTCGCGTCGATCGGCGACGCGGTGCACTTCATGGAGACGCTGGCCGGGGTGCGCGTGCACAACCTCAACCGGATCGACTTCTACACCTCGCACGAAGCGCTGCTGCTGCCCTACGAACAGGCGCTGACGCGCCAGGTGCCGCGCCAGCAGGGCTGGTTGAACCTGAGCACGCACTACCCGTGGATCGGCATGCGCACCGCTGCGCTCGACGGCGCGCACGTGGAATACCTGCGCGGCGTACGCAACCCGATTGCGATCAAGGTGGGCCCGTCGGTGCAGCCGGACCAGCTGCTGCGCCTGATCGACGTGCTCAACCCCGATGACGAACCCGGCCGCCTGAGCTTCATCCACCGCATGGGCGCGGCGCATATCGCCGAGAAGCTGCCGCCGCTGCTGGATGCGGTCAAGCGCGACGGTCGCCGCGTGCTGTGGGTGTGCGATGCGATGCACGGCAACACCGAGAGCACCAGCAACGGCTACAAGACCCGTCGCTTCGACAACGTGCGTGGCGAAGTGGAGCTGTCCTTCGACCTCCATGCCGCCGCCGGTACCCGCCTGGGCGGCGTGCACCTGGAACTGACCGGTGAAGACGTGACCGAATGCACCGGCGGTGCGCGCGAGCTGACCGAACGCGACCTGGAGCGTGCCTACCGGTCGTCGGTGGATCCGCGCCTGAACTACGACCAGTCGCTGGAGATCGCCATGGCGATCGTGCGCAAGCAGCAGCATTACGCCGCCTGATGTAGCCGCCGCCGTCCACGCGCGGCTTACATCCGGCTGACACGCTGGTCATCGCCGCGCTGGCACCCTGCGGTCTTCCGTTGAAGACCGCAGGAGCGTGCAGTGACAGTGGACGGGCAACAGGCGGCGTTGTATCTGTGGCCGATCGGCATCGCGCTGGCGGTGGGTTTCACTGGCTGGTGGCTGTTGATGGCGCTGACCCGACGACTCAAGGGCCGTGACTACCGGCGTGCGCGCATTGTCCGGGTGATCAGCCGCCCGCTGGCGTTCGCACTGCCGTTGCTGCTGCTGATTCCCGCGCTGGAGGCCACGCCGCTGCAGGGGCGCTGGTTGGAGGGTTCACTGCGCATGCTGCACATCGGGCTGACGGCCTGCTTCATCTGGCTGCTGGTGCGCGCGGTGGCTGCCGGCGAACAGGCGATCCTGCGCGACCACCCGATGGAGGTGGCCGACAACCTCGAAGCGCGCCGCGTGCAGACCCAGACCCGGGTGCTCAGCCGCGTGTTGATGGGCGCGATCATCCTGGTGGGCATCTCGCTGATCCTGCTCACCTTCCCGATGGTGCGCCAGATCGGCACCGCGTTGCTGGCCTCGGCCGGCATCATCGGCCTGGTCGCGGGTATCGCCGCCAAGCCGGTGTTCGGCAACCTGATTGCCGGCCTGCAGATTGCCTTGACCCAGCCGATCCGGCTGGACGACGTGGTGATCGTGGAGGGCGAGTGGGGGCGGGTCGAGGAGATCGGCAGCAGCTACGTGGTGGTGCGCATCTGGGACGAGCGGCGAATGGTGGTGCCGCTGACGTGGTTCATCGAGAACCCGTTCCAGAACTGGACCCGGCGCAGCGCCGACCTGCTGGGCACCGCGTTCCTGTGGCTGGATTACCGGGCGCCGATTGCGGCGATCCGCGCCGAGCTGGAGCGCATCTGCAAGGGCGAGGCGCTGTGGGATGGCCGGGTGTGCGTGACCCAGGTCACCGAGACCACCGACCACACGCTGCAGGTGCGCCTGCTGGTCAGCGCGCGCAATTCCGGCGATGCCTTCGACCTGCGCTGCATCGTGCGCGAGCGGATGCTGGACTTCCTGGCCCGCGAGCACCCGCAGGCGCTGCCGCGCACCCGTGCCGAACTGCTGCAGCAGCCCGATCCCGGTCTGCGTGGGCCGCGTTCGCAGCCGGCCGAGGATGTGCGCTCGCCGGGTGCCGAGGATGGCGCGCCGGCGATCCAGCCGGAACCGTAACGGGCGTGGTGGGTCGGTGCGTCGTCGCCCGACCAACGGTCGGGCGCTACCGGGGTGTGGCCCGACGAACGGGGGGATGGATCGGTGGCGCGAACGTGCCGAAGCCCGGTAGGTACCGACCGTTGGTCGGTACGCCCCCTCAGGGCGGGCTGATATGCGGCAGCAGGCTGTTGGTCCGGAACCGCGGTGGGCGCCGGGCGCGGGTGCGCTGCTCGTAGGCGTAGGCCAGCTCGATCAGGCGCGGTTCGCTCCAGGCCGTGCCCATGAACAACAGGCCCAGCGGCAGGCCGTCCACGTGCGCCATCGGCACGCTCAGGCTCGGGTAGCCGGCCACGGCGGCGGCGCTGTAGCTCTCGCCGGGGAAATCATCGCCCGCGCCGGCGCGGATCGGCCAGGCGACACCGGTGGTCGGTGCGATCAATGCATCCAGCTGTTGCGCGCGCAGGGCCGCGTCGATGCCCTCCGGTCCGGCCAGGCGTCGTGCCTGGCTGCGCGCAGCGATGTAGGTCGCATCGCCCAGCCCACCCACCGCGGCCGCCTCGTCCATCAGGTCCTGGCCGAACGGCAGCAGCTCCTTGTCGGCGTGCTCCCGGTTCCAGGCGATCACCTGATCGAGGCTGCGCACCGGCGCGTTGTAGCGGGTGAGGTAGCGCTGCAGGCCGGCCTTGAATTCATGCAGCAGCACGATGCGCTCGGCATCCTGCCACTGGCCCTGGGTCGGCAGTTGTACCGGCACCACCACGGCGCCGGCCTCGCGCAACACGCCGATCGCGTGCTGCAGCGCCGGGGCGATGCCCGGCAGCTGGTCCAGCGGACCCTGCAGCACCCCGATGCGCGCGCCGCGCAGGCTGTCGGCGTTCAATCGCGCGGTGTAGTCGTACACCGCGCGCCCGGGCATGGTCGCGGTTGCCGGGTCGGCGTCGTCGCGGCCGGCCATGGCGGTCAGCAGGGCGGCGGCATCGGCGACGCTGCGCGTCATCGGCCCGGCGGTGTCCTGGCTGAAGGAGATCGGGATGATGCCTTCGCGACTGATCAGCCCGACGGTGGGCTTGAGGCCGACCACGCCGTTGATCGCCGCCGGGCAGACGATGCTGCCGTCGGTTTCGGTGCCCACCGCTGCCGCAGCCAGGTTGGCCGACACCGCCACCGCGCTGCCGCTGCTGGAGCCGCAGGGGGTGTGGCTGAGCCGGTAGGGGTTGCGGGTCTGGCCGCCACGTGCGCTCCAGCCGGAGATCGACTGGCTGGAGCGGAAATTGGCCCATTCGCTCAGGTTGGTCTTGCCCAGCACCACCGCGCCGGCCGCGCGCAGGCGGGTGACCAGGAAGGCGTCGTCGGGGCGGAATTTCGCCAGTGCCAGCGAGCCGGCGCTGTTGCTCATCGGGCGTGCGCCGATGTTGTCCTTGAGCAGCACGGGGATGCCGTGCAGCGGACCGCGCAGCTGCCCGTGCCGGCGTTCGGCATCCAGGGCGGCGGCGTCCTTGAGGGCGTCGGGATTGAGCTCGATCACCGCGTTCAGGCGCGGGCCGGCGCGATCAATGCGCGCGATCCGTTCCAGGTAGGCGCGGGTCAGGGTGACGCTGTCCAGGGCACCGGCGGTCATCTGCGCCTGCAGGTCGACGATGTCGGTCTCGGCGTAGGCGAAGGGGGTATCGGGCGCCGACACGGCAGGGGCGGCGTTGGCTTCGCTGGCGTGAACCGGCGCAGGCGCAGGCGCGCAGCCGCACAGCGACACGATCATCACCATCGATGTCAGCGGCAGACGCATCAGGGTGTCCCGGGAACCGGCGCTCAGGCTAACCAGCCGGTGCCACGCTTGGCAACTCAGTGCGGGGCGGTCGGCGTGGGATGACGCTTGCGGATATCGCGGGCGAGTACGCCGACCACGATCAGGTTGATCACCAGCACCGACCACGAGGCCCAGCCAGGGTGGCGGATGATGGCGTAGATATCGAAGGGCAGGTAGATGCCGGCAGTGACGCAGCCCAGCCAGGAGGCCCAGGCCTTGGCGCGCCAGAGGCCCCAGGCCTCGAAGAGATGCAGCACCCCGTAGGCCAGCATGGCCACCGCGGCCAGGTGCACCGCATCGGGATTGATCATGTTGAGCAGCGAGGGCAGGGTGCCGTGATCCGGGTCCAGACTGAAACGCCGGATCAGGGCATTGACCGCCTCACGCAGTGGCTGCGGGCCGAGCATTTCCAGCCCGGTTGCCGCCAACAGCGCCAGGACCGCCTTGCTGGCTTCCAGCAAGGCGATCAGGTGCAACCCCGGATGCTTGTGAGGATCCGGGTTGTAGGGCTTGTCGATCACGACAATGGGTCCGATCAGCCGCCGCGCGAAGCCTTCTTGCGGTCGCTTTCGGTCAGGCCCTTCTTGCGCAGGCGGATTTCCTTCGGGGTGATCTCGACCAGCTCGTCGTCTTCGATGAAGTCCAGGGCCTGTTCCAGCGAATACTTGATCGCCGGGGTCAGCTGGATCGCATCGTCCTTGCCCGAGGCGCGCATGTTGGTCAGCGGCTTGGTCTTGATGGCGTTGACGGTCAGGTCGTTGTCCTTGGAGTGGATGCCGACCAGCTGGCCTTCATACACGTTGTCGCCTTCAGCAGCGAACAGCTTGCCGCGTTCCTGCAGCGGCCCCAGGGAGTACGCCGGGGTGGCACCCGGAGCATTGGCGATCATCACGCCGTTCTGGCGCTTGGCGATCGAACCCTGTTCCTTCGGACCGTAATGGTCGAACACGTGGAACAGCAGGCCCGAACCCTGGGTCAGGGTCTTGAACTCGTTCTGGAAACCGATCAGGCCACGGGCCGGGATCTGGTATTCCAGGCGCACGCGGCCCTTGCCGTCCGGCTCCATGTTCTTCAGCTGGCCCTTGCGGGTGCCCAGCTTTTCCATGACGCCGCCCTGGTGCTGTTCTTCGATGTCCACCACCAGCTGCTCGATCGGCTCCATGGCCTGGCCGTCGATCTGCTTGATGATCACTTCCGGGCGCGACACGGCCAGCTCGTAGCCTTCACGACGCATGTTTTCGATCAGCACCGACAGGTGCAGTTCGCCACGGCCGGAGACCAGGAACTTGTCGGCGTCTTCCAGCTGTTCGACCTTCAGGGCCACGTTGTGGACCTGCTCGCGGTCCAGACGGTCCTTGATCTGGCGGCTGGTCAGGAACTTGCCACCGGAGAGGTCCTTGTTGCCGGCGAACGGCGAGTTGTTGACCTGGAAGGTCATCGAGATGGTCGGCTCGTCGACGGTCAGTGCCGGCAGCGCTTCCGGGGTTTCCGGGTGGCACAGGGTGTCGGAGATGGTCAGCTCGGCAATACCGGAGATGGCGACGATGTCACCGGCTTCGGCGGAGTCCTGCTCGATGCGCTCCAGGCCCAGGAAGCCCAGCACCTGCGCGACCTTGCCGTTGCGCTTCTTGCCTTCGCGGTCGATGACCGCAACCTGCATGTTCTTCTTCAGGGTGCCGCGCTGGATGCGGCCGATGCCGATCACGCCCACGAAGTTGTTGTAGTCCAGCTGGCTGATGCGCATCTGGAACGGACCATCCGGGTCCACTTCCGGCTTCGGCGCGTGCTGCATGATCGCTTCGTACAGCGGGGTCATGTCGCCGTCGCGCACGCTGTCTTCCAGGCCGGCGTAGCCGTTCAGGGCCGAGGCATAGACGATCGGGAAGTCGAGCTGTTCATTGGTGGCGCCGAGCTTGTCGAACAGGTCGAAGACCTGGTCGATCACCCAATCCGGACGCGAGCCCGGGCGGTCCACCTTGTTGACCACGACGATCGGCTTGAAGCCCATCGCGAAGGCCTTCTGGGTGACGAAGCGGGTCTGCGGCATCGGGCCGTCCATCGCGTCGACGAGGATCAGCACGGTGTCGACCATCGACAGCACGCGCTCCACTTCGCCGCCGAAGTCGGCGTGTCCCGGGGTGTCGACGATGTTGATCCGGTTCTTGATACCGGTCTTCTTGTCTTCCCAGGTGATGGCCGTGTTCTTGGCCAGGATGGTGATGCCGCGTTCCTTTTCCTGGTCATTGCTGTCCATCACGCGCTCGGCGAGCACGGTGCGCTCGGAGAGGGTGCCGGACTGCTTGAGCAGCTGGTCGACGAGGGTGGTCTTACCGTGGTCGACGTGGGCGACGATGGCGATGTTGCGAAGATTTTCGATAGACATGCGAAAGGGGGCCAGTCGGCGCCGGATTTGGAAAAAGAAGTCCAACATTATACGGCCAACATGACCAATCGCGAAAAGTGCGTTTCAGGTTGTCCCGCACCCCCATTCAGGTAGCGTCGGCAACGGGCTCGCAAACCCATGATCTCCAGCAGGTTTTGCCTGGCTGCCGGCCAGCGGCCGGCACTACCGCCGTCCCTGAGGCATTCAGCAAAGCGTTTCCTTGCCGGCGCGGAGGTGCCTGGGCGCGTGGCGACGCGTTTGTCCAACAGGCGCCCGTTGGTCAGGGGGCGCGGTGTATCCTATGGGGCTAACGACAAACCCCCGTACCCCAAGGATTTGCATGTCCCTCATCGCCACTTTCGACACCACCCAGGGCCCGATCAAGGTCGAGCTGTTCGCCGACAAGGCCCCGCTGACGGTTGCCAACTTCGTCAACCTGGTCAAGCGCGGCTTCTATGACGGTCTGGTCTTCCACCGCGTGATCCCGGACTTCATGATCCAGGGCGGCTGCCCGAAGGGTCAGGGCACCGGCGGTCCGGGCTACAAGTTCGAAGACGAGAAGAACGGCGTGCGCCATCAGGTCGGCTCGCTGTCCATGGCCAACGCCGGTCCGAACACCAACGGCAGCCAGTTCTTCATCACCCACATCAAGACCGATTGGCTGGACGGCAAGCACACCGTGTTCGGCCAGGTCCTGGACGGTCAGGCCATCGTGGACTCGGTCAAGCAGGGCGACGTGATCCATTCGATCACCCTGGAAGGCGACACCGACGCCGTGCTGGCTGCCCAGGCCGAGCGCGTGGCCGAGTGGAACAAGCTGATCCCGGCCTGATCCACCCCTTGAACGGCCCCCTGCGAAGGGGGCCGTTTCTACGTTTCGGCCGCCCCGCCAGGCCTGCCCCCGCCCGCGCGGCCATCTCCCACACAGCTACTTAGCCGGCCAGCGGCCGGCACTACAGCTTCTTAGCAGAGGAAATCCCCATGAAAGCACCTGTTCGTGTTGCCGTGACCGGCGCCGCCGGCCAGATCGGCTACGCCCTGCTGTTCCGCATCGCCTCCGGCGAAATGCTGGGCAAGGACCAGCCGGTCATCCTGCAGCTGCTCGAGCTGCCGGTGGACAAGGCCCAGGCCGCGCTGCGCGGCGTGATGATGGAACTGGAAGACTGCGCCTTCCCGCTGCTGGCCGGCATGGTCGGCACCGATGACGCCGAAGTGGCCTTCAAGGACGCCGACATCGCCCTGCTGGTCGGCGCGCGTCCGCGCGGCCCGGGCATGGAGCGCAAGGATCTGCTGCTGGAAAACGCGAAGATCTTCACCGCGCAGGGCGCGGCGCTGAACAAGGTCGCCAGCCGCAACGTGAAGGTGCTGGTGGTCGGCAACCCGGCCAACACCAACGCCTACATCGCCATGAAGTCGGCGCCGGACCTGAACCCGCGCAACTTCACCGCCATGCTGCGCCTGGACCACAACCGCGCGCTGAGCCAGCTGTCGTCCAAGCTGGGCAAGTCGGTCGGCGGCATCGAGAAGCTGGTCGTGTGGGGCAACCACAGCCCGACCATGTACCCGGACTACCGTTTCGCCACCGCCGACGGTGCGTCGGTTGCCGATGCGATCAACGACCAGGAATGGAACGCCGGTACCTTCATCCCGACCGTGGGCAAGCGCGGCGCGGCGATCATCGAAGCCCGTGGTTCGTCCTCGGCCGCCTCGGCCGCCAATGCCGCCATCGACCACGTGCGCGACTGGGTGCTGGGCAGCAACGGCAAGTGGGTCACCATGGGCGTGCCGTCCGACGGTTCCTACGGCATCCCGGAAGGCGTGATCTTCGGCTTTGCGGTGACCACCGAAAACGGTGAGTACACCCTGGTCAAGGACCTGCCGGTGGACGACTTCAGCCAGAAGTACATCGACAAGACCCTGGCCGAGCTGGAAGAAGAGCGCAGCGGCGTGGCCCACCTGCTGGGTTGATCGACCGGCGGCGACCTGCCGGCCCTGTGCCGGTACGCTGTTGAAAAACGCCGGGCATTGCCCGGCGTTTTTTTGTGGGAAACGCCAACCGCCGCCCCGGTAATGCCGGCCGCTGGCCGGCTCTCGACAATCCCCGGTAGTGCCGGCCGCTGGCCGGCCCGGTGTACGACCAAGGTCGGGCGGTTCGTTCGCCGCCATCGGACTATGCTCGATCCCATGATTCTGTCTGGGAGGGCTGTCATGCGTTACGAAGAGATGTACCGGCGTTCGGTGGATGAACCCGAGGCGTTCTGGGCCGAAGAGGCGCAGCGCATCTACTGGCATAAAGCGCCGGAGCAGATCCTCGATTACAGCAACCCGCCCTTCCGGCGCTGGTTCGTCGGCGGGGAAACCAACCTCTGCTACAACGCCGTGGACCGCCACCTGGTCGATCGCCCGGATCAGCTGGCACTGGTGGCCATTTCCACCGAAACCAACGTCACCCGCGAGATCACCTACCGGCAGCTGTACCGCGAAGTGAATGCCTTCGCAGCGGTGCTGCAGCGCCTGGACGTGCAGCGTGGCGACCGTGTGGTGATCTACATGCCCAACATGGCCGAGGCGGTGTTTGCGATGCTGGCGTGCGCGCGCATCGGGGCGATCCACTCGGTGGTGTTCGGCGGCTTTGCCGCGCATAACCTGGCGCTGCGCATCGACGATGCCGAACCCAAGCTGCTGATCGCTGCCGATGCCGGCAAACGCGGTGGCAAGGTGATTCCGTACAAGGCGATGGTCGATGCGGCATGTGCCGAAGCCACCTCGCCGCCGCCGCACGTGCTGATCGTCTCGCGCGGGCTGGACCCGGCCGAACCGAAGGTGGCCGGTCGCGATGTCGACTACGCCACGCTGCGCGCCGATGTGGGCGACCAGGACGTGCCGGTGGTGTGGCTGGAAGCCAGCGAGCCCAGCTACCTGCTGTATACCTCCGGCACCACCGGCAAGCCCAAGGGCGTGCAACGCGACGTGGGCGGCTACGCGGTGGCGATGGCGCAGTCGATGCAGACCGTGTTCGACTGCAAGCCGGGCCAGGTGATGTTCTCCACCTCCGACGTGGGCTGGGCGGTGGGCCATTCCTACAACGTGTACGGCCCGCTGATCGGCGGCTGCACCTCGCTGCTGTACGAAGGCCTGCCAACCAACCCGGACCCGGGGATCTGGTGGGCGTTGTGCGAGCAGTACAACGTGCGCACGCTGTTCTCGTCGCCCACCGCCATCCGCGTGCTGAAGAAGCACGACACCGACTTCATCACGCGCCACGACCTGGATGCGCTCAAGTACGTGTTCCTGGCCGGCGAGCCGCTCGACGAACCCACCGCGTACTGGATCAGCGACGCGCTGGGCAAGCCGATCATCGACAACTACTGGCAGACCGAAACCGGCTGGCCGGCGCTGACGTTGTTGCCCGGGGTGGACATGAAGCCGGTGCGGTTCGGCTCGCCCGGGTTCCCCAACCTCGGCTACAAGATGAAGGTCATCGACGAGAACACCGGCGATGAAGTGGCGCCCGGGCAGAAGGGCGTGCTGGTGATGACCCCGCCGTTGCCGCCGGGGTGCATGAGCACGGTATGGAAGGACGACGACCGGTTCCTGCAGAGCTATTTCAGCCACTTCAAGGAGCTGCTGTACAGCTCGCTGGACTGGGCGATCCGCGACGCGGACGGCTACACCTTCATCCTCGGCCGCACCGACGATGTGATCAACGTGGCCGGGCACCGGCTGGGCACGCGCGAGATCGAAGAGTGCATCTCCGGCCACCCGCTGGTGGCCGAGGCGGCGGTGATCGGGGTCAAGGACGAGCTCAAGGGCCAGGTGCCACTGGTGTTCGTCACCCTGCGCCAGGCAGTGGAGGGCGATGGCAGCACGGTGATCACCGAGATGATGCAGCGGGTCACCAACTCGCTCGGTGCACTGGCGCGGCCGGCACACATCCATATCGTCAATGCGCTGCCCAAGACCCGGTCGGGCAAGCTGCTGCGGCGCTCGCTGCAGGCGCTGGCCGAAGAGCGCGATCCCGGTGATCTGTCCACGCTGGATGATCCAGGGGCACTGGACGAGATCCGGCGCGCGCTGGGGCACTGACGCTCGCCGTCCGTTTCGCAGGGTACAAACGCGCAGGCGCGGCGCCGGAAGGGCCCGCGTCGGGTGCGGGTCTCCAGGGAGCACGGCATGGCTATCGACCACAGGATGCGGGCAAGCAAAGCGCTGGTAACGGCGATCGGCTGGTGCTGCCTGCTGGGCTATGCGATCTATCTGATCGCCGAGGCCTGGTGGGACTCCCGGCCGCTGAACATCCTCCAGGTGATCGTGGTGCCGGTCCTGCTGCTGGTGGTCATCCGAGCCATCCGCAGGTACCTGCAGTTCCGCGCGAACCCCTGACCGGCGCGTGCTGCAACGCATTATCGGTGTCGGCCAGCGTCAGGTAAGCTCCGGTAGTGACCGCTGCAGGCCCCAGGGCCGGGCGTCGCGCGCTGGGGACACGGCGCGCGGGGACGCCGGCGTGGAGATCCGCCTGGAACGGTCGCAAGGGGGCGCACGTGCACCGGCCAACGGCCGGAGGACGGGCGTGGCAATGCAGCACGCAACAGGGGGAAGTACATGGCCTACATCCATGGCAAGACGGCCGCCGGCCGCCAGGAAATCGAAGACCGTGCACGTCGGCTGCCGCCGGCGTTGCGCTCCATTCTGCTGATGGTGGATGGTCAGCGCGATGACGATGCGTTGACCGCCTTGTTGCCGGGCCTGCGCGCGCCGGATGACGCGCTGGCCCAATTGGCAGAGATGGGTCTGATCGACGTGGTCGGCGGTGCCGTCGCGCCGCCCGCCGCGCGTGCGCTCACCGCCGGGCGCGAACAGGACCCGGATCTGTACAAGCGCCTGTACGACTGGATGAGCGAATCGGTGCGCCGCCATCTGGGCCTCAAGGGCTACTTCATGCAGCTCAAGATCGAGCGCTGCACCAATGCGGCAGGGCTGGAAAAGCTGTGGCCGGACATGGCCGCCGCCGTCGCCAAGGCCAAGAGCCCGGCGTTGGCCAGCCGCTGGTTGAGCGACACCCATGCGCTGCTCGACCCATCGCCGCAGTTGCAGCCCGACGCCAGCGCCGAACCCGTGCCTGGCTGAATCGCCGGCGCCTGCAAGGGTGGTCGTTGCCGCGCGGGGGCGTTACCTTGCCCGGCTACACCTGCAGGAGCACCGCGATGGACCTCACGCACGATGACCACGGCACCCCCGGTTGGGATGCCATCAACGCGGCCTTGGTTGCGCTGTACCCGGGGCAGGAACCCCGGCACTTCGGTACGGCGTTGCCTCACACTCTGGGCGGCAACGACCCGCTGGACGGGATCAGCGTGTACTGGGCCGAATCGCCCCGCCCGCACTGGCATTACGTCACCTACGGCTTCTCCGAGCTGTACGACAAGCAGAGTGACGATGCGGCCGACAGTGGCTACGGTTTCGAGCTGACGTTCCGCCTGGCCGCCGCGTCAGGGCAGGGGCCTGACGACGCGCCGCCGGTGTGGCCGATGAACCTGCTGCAGAACCTGGCGCGCTATGTCTTCAGCAGCGGCAATGTGTTCGAGGCCGGGCACCACCTGGATGCCAACGGTCCGATCGCGCTGGACACCGACACCGTGCTGCGCCACCTGGCGCTGGTGGAGGATCCGCAGCTGCCGCCGCGCGACACCCCCAACGGCCGCGTGCGTTTCCTGCAGATCGTCGGGCTGGCCGATGACGAAATGGCGGCGGTGCGGCGCTGGTCCACCCAGGGCGTGCTGGATGCGCTGCTGCCGGCCATGCCGCTGTGGATCACCGACCTGCAGCGCGGTTCGCTGCTGGCCGACCCGGCCCTGGCCGCGCAGGTGGAGGCGGGCAGTGCGCGTGACGGCTCCACCACCGGCCTGCTGTTCCTGGAAACGCTGGACTGGGCGGCCGAGGGCGACAGCGTGGAGCTGGTGCTGGGCGCCGGCCAGGTGCCGGGGGTGCTGGAGCTGCTGCCGTTGCGGCTGGACCACGGCCACGCGCTGACCCTGCTCAACGCACAGCGCAGCTGGCGCTTCGAGCCCGGTGAGGCTGACCAGCTGGAGATCGCGCCGGACAGCGCGCGCTGCGTGCTCAGCCCGGCCACCCTGCGTGCGCTGCTGGAGCACCTGCACGCCCAGCGCGGCGTTTACCCGCTGCCCGGTGGCCGCCTGCGGATCCGGGTGGAACCCACCCAGCTGCGCGACGCACAGGGCAACGTGGTGCGCACCGTCGGGTAGAGCCATCCCACGGGTGGCTGCGCGCGATGCCCGATTCGGTAGAGCCACCCCATGGGTGGCTGTGCGCGGTGCCCGATTCGGTAGAGCCACCCCACGGGTGGCTGCGCGCGGTGCCGGATTCGGGGGCAGCCACCCGTGGGGTGGCTCTACCGAGGGACAGGAGCCCAAAAAAAGCGCCCGGCAGTGCCGGGCGCTTCGCTTATATATATGTCGCGTGGAACGACTCAGCTCAGGCCTTCGGCCTTCAGCGTGGCCTGCACGCCGGCATCGGCGTCCATGCGGGTCTTGTACGCGGCGATGTTGTCCAGACCGCTCAGGTCGATCTTGGCGCCGGCCGCCCAGCGCAGCGTGATGTAGAAGTACGGGTCGGCGAAGCTGCGGAAACCGGCCAGCCACGGGCGGTCGGCGAGCTGCTTGTCGGCACGCTCGAACAGGCCGCGCAGGCGCTTGCGCGCGGTGGCGCGGAGGGCGTCGTACTGGCTGTCGTCTTCAATGAAGTTGGCCGGGCCGAACAGCGGCTTGAACGCCGGGTGCAGGTCCGAGTTGACGAAGGACAGCCAGCGGGTGGCCTCGGCGCGCTGCTGGGCGCTGCCATCACCGGCCAGGCCGGCCTGCGGGTAGGTGTCGGCGATGTAGCCCATGATGGCCGCGTTCTGGGTCAGGATGAAATCACCATCGACCACCGCGGGCACCGAACCGGCCGGGTTGATCTTCAGGAATGCAGGCGCCTTCAGCGTGTCCTTGTCGAGCAGTTCCACCTCGAACGGCTGGCCGGTCCACTGCAGGGCGATGTGGTCGGCGGTGGAGCAGGCACCGGGCTTGCTGTACAGCTTCATGGGAACTCCGTTGACGGATGGGTGGAAGGTCAGCTGCCCACTATTCCAGAGCAGGCCCCGCATCCTCAACGGTATGGCCGTAACAGACCGTTACGACGTGCGCGGCTTGAGTTTCTGCACGCGGTAGAACGTGTGGTCACCGATGGTGGCCACCTGGTAGGCATTGCGCCAGCTGGGGTTGGCGATCGCCAGGGCCGCGAAGTGGCTGGCACCGGGCACGATCTCCTTGCGCTCACCCACCGGCAGGGCCCAGTTGCGCTCGGCATCGAAGGCCACCGTCATCGCTTCCTGCCAGGCGTCGGCATTGCCCAGCTGGGTGCCGGGCGCCACGATGGTCGGAGCGAACTGCTTGCGCGCGGTCACCACCTTGCACATCGAGTCGCCCCACAGCCCGCTGTCCAGGCGGCGCAGGGCCACTTCGGCAACGGCTTGCTGGCCGCGCAGGGTCTGATCACGCGCTTCCAGGTAGACGGTCGTGCTCAGGCACAACGAATCGGCGGCCGGCTGCGGCAACAACTGCGACAGCCAGAGAATCCAGGCCAGTTTCATAAATCTCCTTGCTCCGTGTAGGCCGCACCTGGCTTGTCCATCCGATCATACGGACGGGGCGTGGATACGACTTGGCGTCATGGGGAGGCGACCATCGGGGTCGCCCGGGGGCGGACCCGAACAAGACGTGGGGTCCGCGCGCTCACTCGAACTGGGTGGTGAGCGGGAAAGTTGGCGCACGATAGGGGGCCATTTCCCAATGCATCCTGAACCTGAAAGCTTGACATTCAGGTTCGGAGCGCGGGCCGGAATGGGCTCCCGGACCCGTATTCAGGTCGCCAGCGACCCGTTTCAGAGCTGCGCGGCGAGGTGGCTGCCCTGGTGGATCGCACGCTTGGCATCCAGTTCGGCGGCCACGTCGGCGCCGCCGATCAGGTGCGCGTTGACCCCGGCCGCCTGCAGTGCGGCGTGCAGATCGCGGCGCGGTTCCTGGCCGGCGCAGACCACCACGTGATCCACCGGCAGGGTCTGTTCCTGGCCCTCGATGCGCACGCGCAGGCCGGTATCGTCCACGCCCAGATACTCCACGCCGCCCAGCATCTTCACGCCCTTGGCCTTGAGCGTGGCGCGGTGGATCCAGCCGGTGGTCTTGCCCAGGCGCGCGCCGGGCTTGCCCGGGCTGCGCTGCAGCAGCCAGACCTTGCGCGCCGGTGCTTCGGGCGCGGGCTTGGCCAGCGCACCGCGGGCTTCAAAACTGGGGTCCACGCCCCATTCGGCCATCCAGCGGGCGGGATCGAGCGCGCTGGAGGGGCCGTCATGGACCAGGAACTCGCCCACGTCGAAGCCGATGCCGCCGGCGCCGATGATGGCCACCTGCGCGCCGGCCTGGACCCGGCCCAGCAGCACGTCCAGGTAGTTGACCACCTTGGGGTGGTCGGCACCGGGGAAGTCGACCCGGCGCGGGGTGATGCCGGTGGCCACCACCACCTCGTCAAAACCGGCCAGGCCGGCGACGTCGGCCACGGTGTCCAGCTTCACCTCGACCCCGGTCTGCTCAAGCTTGTGGCGGAAGTAGCGCAGGGTCTCGTGGAATTCTTCCTTGCCCGGAATGCGCTTGGCCACGTTGAACTGGCCGCCGATCTCGCTGCCGGCGTCGAACAGGGTCACCTGGTGGCCGCGTTCGGCGGCGACCGTGGCGCAGGCCAGCCCGGCCGGACCCGCGCCGACCACGGCCACGCGCTTGGCGGCGGTGACCGGGCGGTAGACCAGCTCGGTTTCGTGCACGGCGCGCGGGTTGACCAGGCAGCTGGCGGTCTTGTTCTCGAACACGTGGTCCAGGCAGGCCTGGTTGCAGGCGATGCAGGTATTGATCGCTTCGGGGCGACCGGCGCGGGCCTTGTTGGCCCATTCCGGGTCCGCAAGCAGCGGCCGTGCCAGCGACACCATGTCCGCGCCGCCGCTGGCCAGGATGCGCTCGGCCACGTCGGGCATGTTGATGCGGTTGGTGGCGATCACCGGCAGCTGCACATGCGGCTTGAGTTTGGCGGTGACCCCGGCGAAGGCCGCGCGCGGCACCGAGGTGGCGATGGTGGGGATGCGCGCTTCGTGCCAGCCGATGCCGGCGTTGATCAATGTCGCGCCGGCCGCCTCGATCGCCTTGGCCTGCTGCACGATTTCATCCCAGTTGCTGCCGCCTTCGACCAGGTCCACCAGCGACAGCCGGTAGATGATGATGAAGTCCGGGCCGCAGGCCTCGCGGATGCGGCGCACGATTTCAACCGCAAAGCGCATGCGCTGCGCGGCGTCGCCGCCCCAGCGGTCGGTGCGCGTGTTGGTGCGCGGGGCGATGAATTCGTTGATGAGATAGCCTTCCGAGCCCATCACTTCCACGCCGTCGTAGCCGGCCTCGCGCGCCAAGCGCGCGCTGCGCGCGTAATCGGCGATGTGGCGGTCAACGCCACCGGCGCTCAGCGCACGCGGGGTGAACGGATTGATCGGTGCTTTCAGCTTGCTGGGGGCCACCGACAGGGGGTGGTAGGCATAGCGCCCGGCGTGCAGCAGCTGCAGGCAGATCTTGCCGCCGTTGTCGTGTACCGCAGCGGTCACCTGGCGGTGCGGACGCACTTCCCAGGGCCAGGACAGCTTGCCGCCGAAGGGCTTGAGCCAGCCGACCACGTTCGGTGCGAAGCCGCCGGTCACGATCAGGCCGACCCCGCCGGCCGCGCGCTCGGCGAAATAGGCGGCCAGGCGCGGGAAATCGCGCGCGCGGTCCTCCAGGCCGGTGTGCATGGAACCCATCAGGACGCGGTTGCGCAGCTGGGTGAAGCCCAGGTCCAGCGGGGCGAACAGATGGGGGTAAGCGGGGGATTCGGCGGCTGGCGACATGTCGATACGCTTGCGTACGGAAGCGTGAAGCGTGCCGCGTATGCCCCCCAAGAGCAAGGGGGGACTGCGCCATCGCATTCGCGCTGCCGCCCCATGCGTTGTTTGGCAGGCCGGGGGCGTGCGTGGAGCCGGCCAGCGGCCGGCACTACCGGATGCATCGCGGGGGCGACGGGCATGGGATGCATCGCGGTAGGTACCGACCGTTGGTCGGTACGCGCCGGCGGGGGCGCTACGGGGTGGCGGGCGCCGGGGCGGGCTTGCGGATGCCGAACAGCGGCAGCGTCACGCCGCAGAGCGGGCCGATCAGCAGGGCGAAGGCGAGGGTGCCCACGCCGACATTGCCGCCGAGCCACCAGCCGATCAGCAGGACGGTGCCTTCGATGAGGCTGCGGACCACCCAGATGGGCCAGCCGGTGCGGGCGTGCAGGCCGGTCATCAGGCCGTCGCGCGGGCCGGGGCCGAAACGTGCGCCGATGTACAGGCCGGTGGCCACGGCCACCATCAGCAGGCCGCACACGAACACCGGCACCTGCCACGCCAGACCGTGCACCTCCGGCAGCAGCCACAGGCCGAACTGCGCGCTCGGGCCGATCAGCATCACGTTGAGGACCGTGCCCAGCCCCGGCTTCTGCCGGATCGGCCACCACAGCAACAGCACGAGCGCGCCGATCACGTTGGTGGCCACGCCGAACGACAGCGGCGTCTGCAATGCGATGCCCTGCGACAGCACATCCCACGGCGCCACTCCGATCGCGGCGCGGATCATCACCGCCGCGCCCATGCCGTACAGGAACAGGCCAAGCAACAGTTGCAACAGGCGCAGGGGGAATGACGTGGGCATGGCAGGTGTCACCGGAGGGGCCCTTGAATGTAGGGCGCGCCCGCCACGCCGGACAGATACAGATGCACGCCAATATGCGCCGACACCCGTGCTGCCGGCGCAGGCATCTACCAGCCCGCCAGCACCAGCTTGCCGACCGTGCCACCGCTTTCCAGTTGCCGGTGGGCCTCGCGCAGATTGGCGGCGTTGATCAGGCCAAGGTGCGCACTGCGCGTGCTGCGCAGTTCGCCCGCATCGACCAGGCTTGCAACGCGGTTCAGGATGCGGTGCTGTTCGATCATGTCCGCCGTGCGGAACTTCGCGCGCGCAAACATGAATTCCCAGTGGATGCCGATGCACTTGGCCTTGTAGGGATCGCCGATGCGCAAGGCGTCGCGCGGTTCGACAATCAGGCCGACATGGCCCTGTGGTGCGAGCAGTTCGCCCAGCACGTCCCAGTAGCGGTCGGTGTCGGCCAGGTTGAGCGCCGCCTGCACCTGCGCGATGCCCAGTGCCTGCAGCTGTGGCGGCAACGGCTGGTGGTGGTCGATCACATGGTGGGCGCCCATCTGCAGGCACCACTGCACCGAGGCAGCGCGCGAGGCTGTGGCGACGACGGTGAAGCCGGCATGCCGGGCAAGCTGGATGGCGATGGAGCCCACGCCGCCCGCACCGCCGATGACCAGCAGCACCTGGCCGGCATGGCGACGGTCATCAAACTGCAATGGCATGCGCTGGAACAGCAGTTCCCAGGCAGTCAGCGTGGTCAGCGGCAGTGCGGCGGCCTCGGCGAAATCCAGCGTGGTCGGCTTGCGCCCGACCAGTCGTTCGTCGACCAGGTGCCACTGCGCGTTGCTGCCGGGGCGTGTCACATCGCCGGCGTAATACACCTCGTCGCCGGGTACGAACGCCACCACATCCGGCCCGACGGCCTCGACGGTTCCGGCCGCGTCGTAGCCAAGAATGCGCGGGGGATCTTCGTGCGCCGGGCGCGGCGCGCGCTGCTTGGTATCCACCGGGTTGACGGAAACGGCCTGTATTCGCACCAACAGGTCCGAGCCCGTGGGTGGAGCAGGGTCGGGCAGGGTCAGATCAAGCAGTGCGGCGGGGTCGTCAATCGGCAGATACTGGCGCAAACCCACGGCTTTCATGGCAGCTCCGGTGCAGGACGTTCCTCATCATACGTCCGCCAACAAAGCTGTTCTTGCGCTGAATCAAGGCAGGTGCTGCTTTTTCACGGAATACTGCGATGGCGCAGTCCACAGGTAGCAGAATCCGGTCAGATCCCTTGCCATTGCTGGGTCTTGCGCAATTTCATCAACCTGTATAGGGTGCCACCAGCTGGGCCGGTAGAGGTCTGGCGGTCGTCTTCACATGTTACGTGACTGTTAACATCACCTTCACCCTCCTGAGCATAATGTTCGCGGCGGTGGCGTGCTGAATCGGCAGTCTGAAAACGACGCAGGTGCTGGCCCATGCCTCTACCGGTTTCATACCCCCGAAATAGGAGCTGTACTCAATGAACAAGAAGATCCTCACTGCCGCGCTGCTGGGCGGTCTGGCTTTCGCCCAGGCTGCATCGGCGCAGGATTTTGACGACCGCTGGTACCTGACCGGTTCGGCCGGCTTCAACTTCCAGGATAACGACCGTCTGACCAACGACGCTCCGTTCGTGACCCTGGGCCTCGGTAAGTTCATCAGCCCCAACTGGTCGCTGGACGGTGAGCTGAACTACCAGAACCCGAACTTCGACGCCAACCAGGATCTGAACTGGAGCCAGTACGGCGTGTCGCTGGACATGCGTCGCCACTTCATCGCTGAAGGCCGCGGCTGGAACCCCTACCTGCTGATGGGTCTGGGCTACCAGAAGTCGGAAGAAGAGTACGCTGCCAACAGCCTGAATGGTCCGCGTGAGCGCAAGGACGGCAACTTCGCCGCCAAGCTCGGCGTCGGCCTGCAGACCACCTTCGAAAAGCGCGTTGCTGTTCGCGCCGAAGTGGCCTACCGCGCTGACTTCGACGACCAGAGCATCTCCGCTCCGGACGAGAGCTGGTTCGGCGACGTGCTGGCTTCGGTCGGCGTCGTGATCCCGCTGGGCCCGGCCCCGACCGCTGCTGTGGTTGCCCCGGCTCCGGTGGCTCCGAGCTGCGCCGATCTGGATGACGACGGTGACGGCGTCAACAACTGCGACGACAAGTGCCCGGATTCGCAGCCGGGTCAGACCATCGGTCCGGACGGTTGCCCGGTCCCGGTCTCGATCGATCTGAAGGGTGTGAACTTCGACTTCGACAAGGCGACCCTGCGTCCGGACGCCGTGGCGATCCTGAGCGAAGCCACCGAGATCCTGAAGCGTTACCCGGATCTGCGTGTTGAAGTTGCCGGTCACACCGACTCGAAGGGTACCGACGCTTACAACCAGAAGCTGTCGGAGCGCCGCGCCACCACCGTGTATGACTACCTGACCAAGAACGGCGTGTCCGCTTCGCGTCTGGTGGGCCCGATCGGCTACGGCGAGAGCCGTCCGATTGCGCCGAACACCAACCCGGATGGCTCGGACAACCCGGAAGGTCGTGCAAAGAACCGTCGTACCGAGCTGAACGTCCAGAACTAATCCTTCTGGTAGTACAGTCTCAGAAGAGGGCCCGGCATTGCCGGGCCCTTTTTTTGTTCTTTTTCCGCCCGCGTGGCAAAAAAGCACGTGCCGTTGCTTTGACGCTTTCCAGGCGCGGCGGTCGGTGGGTCGGGGGCTGGGTCCCCATGCCCTTTCCGGCGAATGTCCCCCGGCGTCGGCCTGCGGCCGCCACCTCCTCCTTTATTTCGCCTCCAAGGGCATGGGGACCCAGCCCCCGACCCACCGACTGCCAGGAAAAAAGCCCTGCTCCCCGCCCGTACCGCAAGCCGAGCCTCGTAGTAGCCGGTAGGCTCCTGGGCAAAATAAAGGAGGAGGCCGCCCCGCGGCCGGGGGACATTTGCACCAGGGGCCTACCGGCTGCTAAGGGGCCCTCACGCTCGCGGATGACCGGACGAAGCTGGCTTTTTAAAAGGCTTGATCAAGAAATCAACAATAAATCCAACAAGTTGCCGTATTCATTGAATGTGGGATCTTGAAAGCCGTTGTGGCGCTGTTAAACTCGCCGCGTCGCCCCTTTTCCCTGGATGCATCCCATGCTGCGTATCGCACTGGCCGCCGTGCTCGGCCTGGCCTTGGTTCCCACCGCCTACGCAGCAGTGGATTGCTCGGCGCATGCCACCAGCGCCTCGCCGCTGCCGCTGCCGGCCACCGCGATTGCCCCGGTCGCAGAAGAGCTTTACATCCGGAATGTGCAGCTCGGCATGCCTGCCGGCGTGCTCACCTCCAACTTCGACCAGCAGCAGTCGCTTGATCGCGTCCTGCAGCGCCTGCGCATCGACGGCTGCCAGAACATCGCCAAGGCCATGCCCGGCGCACCGGCGATCAAGGCCAACGACCCGGCCGCCTACAAGCCGGCCACCGAGTTCGACAACACGCCGTGGCGCTTCGACATGAGCCAGAACGGCAAGCGCATGACCGCTGAAGAATTTGATGCCTGGATGAAGGCCCGTGGCGTGCGCGTGGTCAAGGCGCGCCCGGTTCCCGCTGCAGCGCCGGCCGCGGCCGAAGTACCGGCTGACACCAAGCCGGGCGAGAAGAAGTAAGCCGCCTGCGCGGAGCACGATGAGCACACGCCGGCCCCCTGCCGCGCCTGCATCTCGACCACGCCGCCCCGAGCGGCGTGCGTCACCGGTAAGCGCAGCGCGCACCGACAGCGCGCCGCGCCATGGCCTGGCCCGCGTCCTGTCCAAGGCTGGGCTGTGTTCGCGTACCGAAGCCGCGCGCTGGATCCAGGCCGGGCGTGTCACCGTCGATGGCCGCGTCATCAACAACCCCGAATTTCCCATCATCGACGGTCGCCACCATGTGCGCGTCGATGGCCAGCCGCTGGACGCGCCGCGTCGCATCCACCTGATGCTCAACAAGCCGCGTGGCCTGGTCACCACCGCGCAGGACGAGCAAGGCCGTGACACCGTCTACCGCTGCTTCGATGGTGCCGGCCTGCCGTGGATCGCCCCGGTCGGGCGCCTGGACAAAGCCAGCGAAGGCCTGCTGTTGTTCAGCAACGACCCGCAATGGGCCGCGCGCCTGACAGATCCCACCACCGGCCCGGACAAGACCTACCACGTCCAGATCGACGCCATTCCCGATGCGGCGCAGCTGCAGGCGCTGTGCACCGGCGTGGAGAACGAAGGCGAGCTCCTGCGCGCGCGTCGCGCCACCCTGCTGCGCAGTGGCGACAAGACTGCCTGGCTCGAAGTGGTGCTGGAAGAGGGCCGCAACCGGCATATCCGCCGCCTGCTGGCCGCATTCGACATCAACGTGCTGCGCCTGGTGCGCGTGGCCATCGGGCAGTTGCCGATGGGTGCGCTGGGCAAGGGCACCTGGCGCGAACTGAGCGCGCACGACCTGGACCTGCTGTATGCCGCGGCCGACGGTGCCGCGGCCCCGCCGTGATTTCCTGGCCTGCCCGTGCGTGGCAGGCCAACCGAACCGGGCAATGGATGGCCTTGTACCCGACGTTCCATTCACTCCCGGGAGATTCCCCCATGCACGCCCAACGCCTCAACCTTTCCCTGTTCCGCGGCGCCTGCCTGCTGGCATCGGCCGCGCTGCTGACTGCCTGCGGCGGACACAAGCACACCGCCAAGGCGGACGCGCCGGCGGCTGACAAGGTGGTGGAAGTCAAGACCCCTGAGCTCGACGGCCGCGGCAGCTACCGCTTCATGATGAGCAACGGCGACAAGAAAATGTCCGCCGACGAATTCGACGCCTGGATGAAGGCCAACGGCATCCGCGTGGCCAAGGGCAACGGCCAGGACCGCCCGGTCGCCGCACCGGTGGTGGTGGCCAGCAAGGAACAGGCCAAGGACAAGAAGAAAAAGAAGAAGTAACCCGCGCGCGGGGCGGATGTCCATGACCCGCAACGGCCGGGTCCACCCCGGTCATGCGCGCCAACGCCGGTAGAGCCGACCGTTGGTCGGCTGGGGCACGCCCGCGTGCCCCTGTGTCAGATGTTCATGACCCACAACGCCGGTAGAGCCGACCGTTGGTCGGCTGGGGCACGCCCGCGCGCCCCTGTGTCAGATGATCATGACCCCGGACGAAGGGCAGCCGACCAACGGTCGGCTCTACCCCGGTTACATGCCCCTGTATCGGATGTTCATGAGCCGCAACGGTCGTGTCCAACCCGGTCATGCGCGTGTCCGATGTCCACGACCCACAACAACGGTAGAGCCGACCGTTGGTCGGCTAAAGCGCTCAGCCCTTGATCACACCCAGCTCCACACCAATGCGGGTGAACGCATCAATCGCGCGGTCCAGGTGGGCACGCGTGTGCGCGGCGCTGATCTGGGTGCGGATGCGCGCCTGGCCCTTGGGCACCACCGGGAAGAAGAAGCCGATCGCGTAGATGCCTTCTTCCAGCAAACGCTCGGCGAACTTCTGCGCCAGCGGGGCGTCGTACAGCATCACCGGGCTGATCGGGTGCACGCCCGGCTTCACGTCGAAACCGGCGGCGGTCATCTTCTCGCGGAAGTAGGCGGTGTTCTCGGCCAGGGTACTGCGCAGGTCGTCGGCGGCGGCCAGCATCTCGAATGCCTTGATGCCGGCGGCGACCACATGCGGCGGCAGCGAGTTGGAGAACAGGTACGGGCGCGAGCGCTGGCGCAGCAGTTCGACCACTTCGGCGCTGGCGCAGGTGAAGCCGCCCAGCGCGCCGCCCATGGCCTTGCCCAGGGTGCCGGTGATGATGTCGATCTTCTCCAGCACGCCCTTGACCTCGGCCGAGCCACGGCCGGTGGCACCCAGGAAGCCGGTGGCATGGCATTCGTCGATGTGCACCAGCGCGTTGTACTTCTTCGCCAGCGCGGTGATCTCGTCCAGCGGGGCGATGAAGCCGTCCATCGAGAACACGCCGTCGGTGGTGATCAGCTTGGTCTTGCAGCCGGCGGCATCGGCAGCCTGCAGCTGGGCTTCCAGGTCGGCCATGTCGCAGTTGGCGTAGCGGAAGCGCTTGGCCTTGCACAGGCGCACACCGTCGATGATCGAGGCGTGGTTGAGCGCGTCGGAGATGATGGCGTCGTTCTCGCCCAGCAGCGGCTCGAACAGGCCGCCGTTGGCATCGAAGCAGGCCGCGTACAGGATGGTGTCCTGCTTGCCGAAGAAGGCGGCGATCTGCTGTTCCAGCTGCTTGTGCAGGTCCTGGGTGCCACAGATGAAGCGCACCGAGGCCATGCCGAAGCCGTGGCTGTCCAGCGCGTCCTTGGCGGCCTGGATCAGGTCGGGGTGGTCGGCCAGGCCCAGGTAGTTGTTGGCGCAGAAGTTCAGCACCGTGCGGCCGTCGTCCAGGGTGATCTCGGCCGACTGCGGGCTGGTGATGATGCGTTCGGACTTGAACAGGCCCTGGGCGCGGATCGCCTCCAGTTCTTCAACGTAGTGCTGGGTCAGCGGGGCGGAGGTGGCGTCGCTCATGGCAGGCAGTCTTCGGCACGGGAAAACCGGGATTTTACCTGTCGGCGCCGGGCCCGGGGGGCGCTGGCGGGGTCCTGGCAGGTCGGCGGCGCGCGAAACGGTTGCACACGTGATTGTTGCATCGCAATATCAATCAGGTTAAAAAACCGTAAACCCCGCTGCACCGCCCACCCCACGTCCCGGAGAGACCCCGCATGAACCACGCCACGCGCTGTACCGCCGCCGCTGTGCTCTGCGCCGCCCTGCTTGCCCCGTTTGCCGCCAGTGCCCAGGACGAGGCCGAATCGCCGTTCAGCTGGAACATCACCGGTGTGTCCGATTACGTGTTCCGCGGGGTATCGCAGACCGATGAGAACCCGACCGGCCAAGCCGGTTTCACCTACACCTCCCCGGTGGGCCTGTACGCTGGCGTGTGGGGCTCGGGGGTGGACTTCGGCGACGGCAGCCCGGATCTCGAAGTCGACTACTTCATCGGCTACGGGGTGGATGTCAGCCCGAACGTCAACTTCGATGTGATGCTCAACCACTACAGCTATCCGGGGGCGAGCGATCTGGCGTACACCGAGCTGATCACCAAGACCACCTTCGCCGAGCACTACAACCTCACCGTGGCCTACACCAACGATGTCTGGAACACCGACACCGACGGCTGGTACTACGCGGTGGGCGGTGAGTGGGCACTGCCGCAGGAATTCAACCTGACTGCCAATGTCGGCCGCAGCACCTTCGAGGACGGTATCGCCAAGGACTACACCGACTGGAACGTCGGCGTGAACCGCAGCTTCGGCATGGTTACCCTGGGCCTGGGGTACTACGGCACCGATGGCAACGGTCGCGACAACTCGGGCAAGCTGGCCGACAACCGCGTGGTGTTCACCGCCTCGGTCGGCAAATGACCTGACGTTGCGATGGACATGAAAAAGGCGCCGAAAGGCGCCTTTTTCGTTTGCGGGCGTGTACCGACCAACGGTCGGTACCTACTTGGGGCACGCCGCAATCGCCGGTCGGGTCACGACCGCCGCCGCGGCAGGTCACGCCCGTGGGCCGTGACCGCGCTGCCTCAGTTCCAGCTCAGCACGACCTTGCCGGCCTTGCCCTGTTCCATCAGGTCGAAGCCCTTCTGGAAGTCGTCGATCGGCAGCTGGTGGGTGAGCACCTTGCCGAGCGGGAAGCCGGACAGCACCAGCTGGGTCATCTTGTACCAGGTCTCGTACATCTTGCGGCCGTAGATGCCCTGCACGGTCAGGCCCTTGAAGATGATCTTGTCCCAGTCGCAGCCGGCGCCCTTGGGCATGATGCCGAGCATGGCGATCTTGCCGCCGTGGTACATGCAGTCGAGCATGTCGTTGAAGGCGCGCGGGTTGCCGCTCATTTCCAGGCCGACGTCGAAGCCCTCCATGTGCAGGTCCTTCATGACGTCCTTGAGCGAGGTGTTGGACACGTTGACCACGCGGGTGGCGCCCATGTCGGCGGCCAGCTTCAGGCGGAAGTCGTTGACGTCGGTGACCACCACGTTGCGCGCACCGATGTGCTTGCAGATGCCCGCGGCGATGATGCCGATCGGGCCGGCGCCGGTGATGAGCACGTCTTCGCCGATGACGTTGAACTCCAGCGCGCAATGCGCGGCGTTGCCGTACGGATCGAAGAAGGCGGCCAGCTCGGACGGGATCTGGTCGGGGATGGGCCACAGGTTGCTGGCCGGCATCACCATGTATTCGGCGAAGGCACCGTTGACGTTGACGCCGATGCCGACGGTGTTGGGGCACAGGTGCGGGCGGCCGCCACGGCAGTTGCGGCAGTGGCCGCAGACGATGTGGCCTTCGGCCGAGACGCGCTGGCCGACTTCATAGCCGGTGACGCCGGGGCCGATCTCGGCGATGCGGCCGACGAATTCGTGGCCGATGGTGAGGCCGGGCTTGATGGTGCGCTGGCTCCATTCGTCCCACAGGTAGATGTGCAGGTCGGTACCGCAGATGGCGGTCTTTTCCAGCTTGATCAGGACCTCGTTCGGGCCCGGGGTGGGGACCGGAACTTCTTCCAGCCAGATGCCCTTGGCGGCTTCACGCTTGACCAGGGCCTTCATTGTTTGCTGCGCCATCGGGGTGGAACTCGTCTGGGGGAAAACGCGGATTATAGGGCCGCGGGCGGTTTTCCCATGTTGCATTGCGGGTGGTTTAGCGGGGCGGCAGCGCCTGCTTCTGGCGAGCGAGGTGGCGGGCAGGCCGGTGCAGGACACGCCGTGAACCCGTCCATGGGGGCTCGTGGTCCGCATCCATGCGGCCCAACGGTCCTGCACCGGCCTGCCCGCCACCTCCAGCCGGCTGTCCGTGCCCGCGGAGGGCGTAGAGCCGGGCTCTGCCCGGCTGGTGGTCCGCATCCCTGCGGCGCAACCGTCCTGCACCGGCCTGCCCGCGGGGTGCGTAGAGCCGGGCTCTGCCCGGCTGGCAGGGCCGCCCGCCTGCCCGGCTGGCGCGCCCCATGACTTCCGGGCTTCGGGCCGGGGCAGGGGGCTGGGCTACACTCGGCGGTTCTTTCACCAGGGGCTGCTCAATGCGCTCGAACCTGCTCGCTTTCTCCGTCGTCGCCAGCCTTGGGCTGGTCCAGGTCGCCCATGCCGCTGAAGGCATGTGGGTGCCGCAGCAGCTGCCGGAGATTGCCGGGCCGCTCAAGCAGGCGGGCTTGAAGCTGTCCGCCGAGCAGATCTCCAACCTCACCGGCGACCCGATGGGCGCGGTGGTGGCACTGGGCGGCTGCACGGCCAGCTTCGTGTCCCCGCAGGGCCTGGTGGTGACCAACCACCATTGCGCGTACGGCGCGATCCAGCTGAACTCGACCGCCGAGAAGAACCTGATCAAGGACGGCTTCAATGCGCCGACCCTGAAGGATGAACTCAGCGCCGGCCCGAACGCGCGCGTGTTCGTGCTCGACCAGATCACCGACGTGACCGCGCAGGCCAAGGCCGCGATCGCCGCCGCCGGCAAGGACCCGCTGGCCCGCACCCGCGCGCTGGATGCGTTCGACAAGGCGCAGACCGCCGCGTGTGAGGCCGATGCCGGTTTCCGCTGCCGTCTCTTCAGCTTCTCCGGTGGCAACACCTACCGCCTGTTCCGCAACATGGAAATCAAGGACGTGCGCCTGGTCTATGCGCCCCCGGGCAGCGTGGGCAAGTTCGGCGGCGACGTCGACAACTGGATGTGGCCGCGCCACACCGGCGATTTCTCGTTCTACCGCGCCTACGTGGGCAAGGACGGCAAGCCGGCGGCCTTCGCGGCCGACAACGTGCCCTACCAGCCCAAGCACTTCCTGAAATTCGCCGACCAGCCGCTGGGTGCCGACGACTTCGTGATGGTGGCCGGCTACCCGGGCCGCACCAACCGCTATGCGCTGGCCGGTGAGTTCAACGAAACCGCGGGCTGGACCTACCCGACCATCGCCCAACACTACAACGCGGTGCTGAAGATGATCGACGAAGCCGGCAAGGCCGACGCCGACATCAAGGTGAAGTACGCCGCCACCGCGGCCAGCATGAACAACGTGGCCAAGAACTACGTCGGCCAGCTGGAAGGCTTCAAGCGCATCGACGCGGCCGGCCAGAAGAAGGCCGAAGAAGCGGCCGTGCTGGCCTGGCTGAAGCAGCAGGGCGCGGCAGGCAAGCCGGCGCTGGCCGCGCACGCGCAGCTGATCAAGCACCTGGATACCAGCAAGGCCACGCGCGAGCGCGACCTGTTCGTGAGCCAGTTCAACAGCACCTCGGCGGTGGGCGCGGCCCTTTCGCTGTATCGCCTGTCGATCGAGCGCGCCAAGCCGGATGCCGAGCGCGAAGCGGGCTTCCAGGAGCGCGACCTGACCACCATCGAAGGCGGCCTGAAGCAGATGGATCGCCGCTACGTGGCGAAGATGGACCAGCAGCTGCAGACCTACTGGCTGGACCAGTACGTCGCCCTGCCGGCCGATCAGCGCAGCAACGACGTGCTCAATACGTGGCTGGCCGGCAGTGATGCCGCTGCGGTGAAGGGGCTGGTAGCCAAGCTGGGCGGCACCGAACTGGGCAGCCTGGACAAGCGCCTGACCTGGTTCAAGGCCGACCGCGCCGCCTTCGAGGCCAGCACCGATCCGGCGATCCAGTACGCCGTGGCGGCGATGCCGTCGCTGCTCAAGCAGGAAGAGCAGAAGAAGATCCGCGAAGGCGAATCGCTGACCGCCCGCCCGCTGTACCTGCAGGCCGTGGCGGACTACAAGAATAGCAAGGGCGGCTTCGTTTACCCCGATGCCAACCTGTCGCTGCGCATCACCTTCGGCAACGTGATGGGCTATGGCAAGGACGGCGTGAACTACACCCCGTTCACCACCCTGGAAGGCGTGGCTGCCAAGGAAACCGGCGTGGATCCCTTCGATTCGCCCAAGGCGCTGCTGGATGCGGTCAAGGCCAAGCGCTATGGCGGCCTGGAAGACAAGCGGATCGGCTCGGTGCCGGTGAACTTCCTGTCCAACCTGGACATCACCGGCGGCAACTCCGGCTCGCCGGTGCTGGATGCGCACGGCAAGCTGGTGGGCCTGGCCTTCGACGGCAACTGGGAGTCGGTGAGCTCCAACTGGGTGTTCGACCCGGTGATGACCCGCATGATCGCGGTGGACAGCCGCTACATGCAGTGGATCATGCAGGAAGTGGCGCCGGCGCCGCAGCTGCTGAAAGAGCTGAATCTGGCGAAGTGACCCCCAAAACCCCGCGACGAAAGCCGCGGGGTTTTTCGTTGGGGGGATCGGGCGTGCCGCGCGTACTGACCAACGGTCGGTACCTACCGGCGACAAATGCCGACCCACACCCATCCGGGTAGATGCCCGACCGTGGGTCGGCATGCAGGCGGTTCAGGGCCCAGGCGGCATGCCGACCAACGGTCGGCATCTACCGGGTATCATGCGGTGCTGCGCGCTCATTCACGTCATGTGAACGATTGCGACAGCCTTCCTCCCCCCAAGGACTCCCAGTACGCATGCGCATCCTGCTTGCCCGCCACGGTGAAACGCCGTGGAATGCCGAAGGCCGTTACCAGGGCCAGATCGATATCCCGTTGTCGCCGATCGGCGAAGCCCAGGCCCAGGCCCTCGGGGAGCGCCTGAAGTCGGTGGATATCACCCGCGCGGTGGCATCGCCGCTGTCGCGTGCGCAGCGTACCGCGCAGCTGGCGCTGGGTGCCGAGCGTGCGTCGATGCTGCTGACCGAACCGGAGCTGCAGGAGATCGCGCACGGTGAGTGGGAAGGGCTGCTGGCCAGTGAAATCCATGAAAAAGATCCGTCGCGCCTGCAGGCCTGGCGCGACGAGCCCGACACCGTGCTGATGCCCGGTGGCGAATCGCTGCGCCTGGTGCTGGAGCGCAGCTGGCGTGGCCTGGCGCGTGCCGCCGAAGGCCTGGGCGAGCACGACACCCTGCTGGTGGTCGCCCACGATGCGGTCAACCGCGTGATCCTGTGCCGCATCCTCGGCCTGCCGCTGTCGCGCCTGTGGACCTTCCGCCAGGCCCCGACCACGCTGAACCTGCTCGAAGGTGCCGACCTGGACCAGCTCGAACTGGTGCGCCTGAACGACTGCGCGCACCACACCCCGTTCTTCGGCGAAGCCAAGCACCGCGCGCTGTAACCGTCCCGCGTCCCATTCCGTCGTTCGCCTCACTGATCCAATGCCCATGACCACCGCCCGACCGCAGACCCTTTCCGCCTGGCTCAGCCATATCGAGCAGCAGCACCCGGCCACCATCGACATGGGCCTGGAGCGCGTGCGCAGCGTCGCGCAGGCATTGGGGCTGGCGCAGCCGGGCGAGCACACCGTGGTCGTGGGCGGCACCAACGGCAAGGGCTCCACGGTGGCCTTCATCGAGGCGATCGCGCGGGCCGCCGGCTGGAAGGTGGGCGCGTACACCTCGCCGCACCTGCTGCGTTACAACGAGCGCGTGCGCATCGATGGGCAGGACGTCACGGACGAAGCGCTGATGGCCGCGTTCAATGCGATCGAAGACGCACGCGGCAGCATCACGCTGACCTATTTCGAGTACGGCACGCTGGCCGCGCTGTACCTGTTCGGGCAGGCCGGGCTGGACCTGGCGGTGCTGGAAGTCGGCCTCGGCGGCCGCCTGGACGCCGTCAACATCGTCGACAGCGACGTCGCGGTGATCACCACCGTGGACATCGATCACAGCGAGTGGCTGGGCGAGGATCGCGAAGCGATCGGCGTGGAGAAGGCCGGCATCATCCGCGGCTGGAAGCCGGTGATCCTGGGCGAAACCGATCCGCCGTCCAGCGTGCTCGCACGTGCCTACCTGCTGGGGGCCAACGCGATCCGCGGCGGCAGCGATTTCTTCGCTGACGTCATCGACGCACAGCAGTGGCGCTGGCGCGACGTGGGGTTCAGCATTGAATTGCCGACGCCGGCACTGCGCGGGCCGATCCAGCTGCGCAATGCCGCCTCGGCGATCGCCGCGCTGCGTACGCTGGACAAGCCGTTGCCGCGCGCGGCCATCGCCGAAGGCGTGGCCCATGCGCGCATCCGCGGCCGGTTGCAGAGCGTGCAACGCAACGACGTGGACGTGCTGGTGGATGTGGGCCACAACCCGCAGGCCGCGCGCGAACTGGCGGCTGCACTGAAGGCCGCACCGGTGGCCGGGCGCACCCGGGCGGTGTTCGCCGCCCTGCAGGACAAGGATGCGGCCGGCGTGGTCGAAGCACTGGGCGGGCAGGTCGATGACTGGCACCTGGCCGGCCTGGACGGTGCCCGCGCGCAGAGCGCGCAGGCGCTGCAGGCACGCCTGCTCGACACCGCCGCGGCCGCTGCCCAGCAGCACGCCACCGTTGCCGATGCGCTGGAGGCCGCGCTGGCTGCCGCCGCCGCGGGCGACCGGGTGCTGGTGTTCGGCTCGTTCCATACCGCCGCACAGGCGCTGCAGTGGCTGGACGCAGCGGACTGAGCCACCCTTTTCATCGCGCTGCGGCCGTTCAGCCGCCGCCGTCGCCGCTCACGCCGACACCCGTATAATCGCCGTGGCATTCCGCCGCGCCGCCCTGCCTGCCTTCCGTGGATACTCCTCTGAAACAGCGACTGATTGGTGCCATCGTTCTGGTGGCTTTGGCTGTGATCTTCCTGCCCATGCTGGTCAAAGGCCCCGCGCCTGACAGTGGCGTGGCCAGCGTGCCCATCAGTGCGCCGGCAGCGCCGTCGGACGGCCAGTTCGAAACCCGCGAACTGCCGCTGGTCGCGCCCACCGGTGCGGCCACAGGCCTGCAGGGGGCATCGACCACCCAGCCGCTGCAGGACGGCGTGGACGCCACCCCGGCGGCTGCCGCAGCCGATACCTCGCCCGCGGTGGCGGCCGGCAACTTCGCCGTCAGCTTTGGTGCCTATGGCAGCCAGGCCGATGCCGATGCGGTGATCGCCTACCTGAAGAAATCGCAGCTGCCCGGGTTTGCCGAACCGGCCACCATCAACGGCCGTCAGGCGTGGCGCGTGCGCGTCGGCCCGTATGCCGATCGCGCCCAGGCCGAAGCCGCCCGCCTGCAGGCGGTGAAGGTGCGCAACGACGTCAAGGCTGAAGTGGTGACGCTGGACGCGCGCGCCGACACGGCCGTGGCCGCTGCCCCGACGCCGACGCCGGCCGCCGCTGCCGCCCCTGCCACTGCGTCCAGCGCGGCCGCCGCGCCGTCCAGCGCCGCGGTCAAGACCGAAGCGCTGCCGCCGGAGCCGGTCGCCGCGACCAAGCCGGTGGCGCCCAAGCCCGAACCCAAGCCGACCCCGGCCAAGCCCGAGCCGGCCAAGCCGGATCCGGCGGCAACCGCCGCCGCCAAGCCGGTGGCCACCCCGGCGGCGCCGGCCGCCAGCAGCATCGGGTTCGCCGTGCAGCTGGGCGCGTTCGGCCAGGCCGCCGAAGCCAATGCGCTGCGCGACAAGGTCCGCGCGGCCGGGTTCAGCGCGTTCGTGGAACAGGTACGCACCGACAAGGGCACGCTCAACCGCGTCCGCGTCGGTCCGGTCGCCAACCGCGCCGACGCCGAAAACCTCAAGGCCCAGGTGGCGTCCAAGGTGGGCGTGGCAGGCATGGTCCGGCCGCATCCCTGATGCCGCACGCGTCCGCGCGCCCTGAGCCTGCACGGCCCCGGTGCCGGGGGCGCGCATGATCGATATCGCCCTGCTGGTGGTGATCGCCCTGTCGGCACTGCTCGGCGTGCTGCGCGGCTTTGTCAGCATCGTCATCAGCCTGGCGTCGTGGGTGCTGGGCGGCTGGGCCGCGCTGGTCTTCGGGCAGGACGCGGCCACCTGGTGGGCGGCGTCGGCCAAACCCGGTACCGGCCATGTGATTGCCGGCTATGTGTCGGTGTTCCTGCTGGTCATGGTGGCGGTGTGGGCCATCGGCCTGGTGATCCGCCAGCTGGTACGGGCTACCAGCCTCAACGGTGCCGACCGCCTGCTGGGCGGGGTACTGGGCGTGGCCCGGGGCGCGGTGATCGGCTGCGTGCTGTTGCTGGCGGCGTCCTACACCCCGATGGCCAATGAACCCAGCTGGCGCGACTCGCAACTGCGGGGCGTGCTCGACCCCGGCGTGGCCTGGTTGCAGGCGCGCATGCCGGGCATGCCCGAGCTGCCGCAGCTGCCCGGCGTGGACGCCCTGCAGGGCCTGGCCGGTCTGCCGGCGGCGTTGCCGGAGGTGAATGCGGCGCAACTGCCGGGCGCGGAGTTGGGCAAGCCGGGCCTGACAGGCGATAATGGCGTGCTTGGCGGATTGCTGGCAGGGCGCGGATGGCCGCGACCACTGGATGAAACCCCGCAGCAGGCGGGAGACCCCACCGACGTGGGGGCGCGCAGCGGCAGCCCAGGTTCCTCGCAGCACAACGATCCGGCGCGCGTGCGCCCGGATCAGCCTGTTCCGGCACGGAACGGGTCCCCCGGCCAGGCACGGCCACCTTCACTGTAGATGGGCACAGCCCAGCGGAGATTCGCACCATGTGTGGCATCGTCGGAATCGTCGGCAACCAGAACGTCGCCGGGCAGTTGTATGACGGCCTGACCGTCCTCCAGCATCGTGGCCAGGACGCGGCCGGCATCGCCACCGCCGACGGCACGCGGCTGCGCGTGCAGAAGGCCAATGGCCTGGTCCGCGACGTGTTCGACGCCAAGCGGATGTCGACCCTGGAAGGCCGCGTCGGCATCGCCCACGTGCGCTACCCGACCGCCGGTTCGGAAGGCATGGACGAGGCGCAGCCGTTCTACGTGAACTCGCCGTACGGCATCGCGCTGGCCCACAACGGCAACCTGATCAATACCGAAGCCCTGCGCCAGCAGGTGTTCGAACAGGACCGCCGCAACGTCAACACCGATTCGGACAGCGAAGTGCTGTTGAACGTGTTCGCCTACGAACTGGACGCGCAGCGCCAGCTCACCCCGGAAGCAGCGATCCGCGCCGTGGCCGGCGTGCACCGCCGGGTCAAGGGCGGCTATGCGGTGATCAGCGTGGTGCTGGGCCTGGGCCTGGTCGCCTTCCGCGATCCGCATGGCATCCGGCCGCTGGTGCTGGGCAAGCGCGCCCACGCCGAAGGCGATGAATACATCGTGGCCTCCGAATCGGCCGCGCTGGACGTACTGGGCTTCCAGCGCGTGCGCGATGTGCGCCCGGGTGAAGCGCTGGTCATCACCGCGCGTGGCGAGCTGTTCTCCGAAGTCTGCGCCGAACCGGTCGAGCACAGCCCGTGCATCTTCGAATACGTGTACTTCGCACGCCCGGATTCGATGATCGACAACGTGTCGGTGCACAAGGCGCGCATGCGCATGGGCATCAAGCTGGGCGAGAAGATCCTGCGCCTGCGCCCGGACCACGACATCGACACCATCATCCCGATCCCGGATACCTCGCGCGACGCCGCGCTGGAGATCTCGAACACGCTCGGGGTGAAGTACCGCGAAGGCTTCATCAAGAATCGTTACATCGGCCGCACCTTCATCATGCCGGGGCAGGGCGAGCGCGTGAAATCGGTGCGCCGCAAGCTCAACCCGATCCACCTGGAGTTCCGCAACCGCGTGGTGCTGCTGGTGGATGACTCGATCGTGCGCGGCACCACCAGCCAGCAGATCGTGCAGATGGCGCGCGACGCCGGTGCGCGCAAGGTGTACCTGGCCAGCGCCGCGCCGCCGGTGCGTTACCCCAACATCTACGGCATCGACATGCCGGCCGCCGAAGAACTGGTGGCGCACAACCGCAGTATCGAAGACATCGAAAAGCACCTGGGTTGCGACTGGTTGATCTACCAGGACATCGAAGACATGGAAGCGGCGGTGCGCGAAGGCAACCCGGAGCTGAAGGCCTTCGATTCGTCGTGCTTCAACGGCGTCTACCCGACCGGTATCGAGCCGGGGTACTTCGAGCGCATCCAGCAGTTGCGCTCGGACGATGCCAAGCACAAGCGCCGCGCCTGAGGGTGCACCGATGGCCGAGCAGTTGCCGCTGGAGGCGGCCGGTGACCTGCTGCGTGCCGCGCAGCAGTGCCTGGCCGCAACGGACCCGCTGCATAAAGTCGCGCTGACCCAGGCCTACGCGGTGCAGTTCCGCGCGGGCCAGCTCAAGGCCCGCGCCGATGCCGCACCGCCCGCGCCGATCCGCATGCCGGGCCGGCCGTCCAGGCCGCACCTGGTGCACCCGCGCGACCTGCCCAAGCGCGGGCTGGGCAGTGTGGAGGGGCGTGCGGCGTTCATCCATGCCATCGCCCATATCGAACTCAATGCCATCGACCTGGCCTGGGATGCGGTGTACCGCTTCCGTGGCCTGCCCGGTGCGTTCCATGCCGACTGGGTGAGCGTGGCCGACGACGAGTCGCGCCACTTCATGCTGTTGCACGGGCGGCTGCAGGCGCTGGGGTTCGATTACGGGGATTTCGACGCGCACAACGGCCTGTGGGAAATGTGCGAGAAGACCGCGCACGATGGGCTGTCGCGGATGGCGCTGGTGCCGCGCGTGCTGGAGGCCCGCGGGCTGGATGTCACCCCGGGCATGATCAACAAACTGCGGTCGGCCAATGACCACGCCACCGCCGATGTGCTGGAGATCATCCTGCGTGAGGAAGTGGCGCACGTGGCGGCCGGGTCGCGCTGGTATCACTGGTACTGCAAGCGCGCCGGGGTCGAACCGCGCGAACGCTTCATCGCGCTGTTGAACGAGTACGCCGGCGGCTTCCTCTACGGCCCCTTCAACCTGGAGGCGCGCCTGCTGGCCGGGTTCGACGAAGAAGAACTGGCCAACCTCATCGAGCAGGCCGGCCGCACCAGCGGCCCGGTGCGGTAACCCCACACCGGGTGCGGCCACCCAACATGGTGCAGCCACCCATGGGGTGGCTCTACCGCATCACGCGCCGCCGGTAGAGCCACCCCATGGGTGGCTGGCGCATCACGTTGGATGGCTGCACGTAAATCACGCGTTTGGCAACACCACGCGTTTGCCGTCCTCGGTCGGCCGGTTGATGTAGAAGAGCCCCGGCCCGGGGCGATACGGCAATTCACGCGTGCCTTCATCGGCGGCGTACAACAGCGCGGTATCGCCGAGCGCATCGAAATTCCAATGCGCCGACTGCATCAGGTAGTGCTGCCGCAGCAGCTGTTCCTGTGCCGCATCCAACGCCTGGCCCGACAACAGCCGCGCTGCGATCGGCACTAGCACGTCGGGCAGGGTGAGCGCGGCCACGTCATCGGCATCGGCCAACCAGCGCACGCCGGCCGCGGCCGCACGCTGCTGCATCAACCGCAAGGCCACCCACTGGTAGCGCCCGTCGATGTCGCGCTTCAACACCACTGCCGCATGCGCATACAGCACCCACTGCGGCAGCACGCTGGTACTGCCGGCCACCCGCTGCGCCTGCCAGCGGTGCCACACATCCACCCACACCGCGTCATCGCCCAATCCCAGCGCGGCTTGCCAACGCTGGCACGCCGCCAGCGCCTGCCGGTACACCTGGGTGCCCTGCAGCAGGTGCAGCGGCGGCACCTCGGTGTCGGCCAGGCCGTGCCCTGTAACGCGCTGACCGAGCGGGCGGGTCAACAGTTTGGGCCCTTCGATGCGCTGGTCGTAGCCGCCGCCGATGTTGGCGTGCACGCCGGGCAGGGCGATCTCTTCATGTTGCGGCGCCACCGAGGTCAGCGCGAAGTGGTAACGGTGTTCGTCGCGCGCGGCAATCTGCAGCACCTTGGCGGCGCACCCGGCCGGCAGCGCGACATCGGGCAGTTCGTCGCGCTGCTGCGGGTTGATCGCCACCACCGTATCGAACAGCCCGACGAAGCGCGCCGGCCGTGCGGGGACGGTCGCCTCGTTGGCCACCTGCCAGCCGGTGCGGTGCACCTGCTCGCGCAACCACGCGCGGCCGTCGGCGCGGTTGAGCCGATTGAGCGCATCGCGTGCGGACGCCGCGCCACGCGAAAAACCGAACAGGTCGATATGCAGCGTTTCCAGCACCGCCTGCGGATGGGTACGCGCCAGCGCCCGCAGTGCATCGGGCAGCAGTTCGTCCAGCGCCCGCCGCGCCTTGGCACGCACCCCCGTGCGCCCGATGCCGAAGGCCAGGCCCATCAGGTCGTCATCGGTGCCGGTGCGGGTGCCGGCGCCCTCGATGTAGATCGCCAGCGACACCACCGGGCCGCGCGCCCGCTGCGCGCGGTCGTCGGGATACAACGCATGCAGCCGCGCGATGTTGGTCAGCCCGTTGCTGTAGCTGCTGGTCAGCCGGCTCTGGTAGGGCGAGGCGTCATCGGCCACCAGCGGTGCCGGTGGTCGTGCGGTGGGCGTGGTGCTGCCGGGCGGGCGTGACGCGCGCAACAGGTTGTCGGCGTTGTTGCGGGTGCCGTCGAAGAACAGGCCGATCTGCAGCGACAGCGTCGCCGTGGGTACCGGAGGGGGCTGTCCTGCCATGGCCGTCTGTTCCCAGTGGATGTGACGACGTTAGCGCGAAAACGACACGGACGCGACGTCGCTGAACCGCGCGGTCGGCGGTCACAGTTCGGAAAAGTGATCGACCTTGTCTATTGAATTCACGCGATCAAGTGGAGCCATATGGGCGGGCCCGCTCGCAGGGGCAGCACCGTAACCACGATGTCCACCCCGTTTTCCACTCAGAGAGAGACGACACGATGTCCAGATCGATGAGCAAGGCCGCAGGTGTGATCACGTTGTGCATGGCGGCGGCAGGCGCTGCCAGCGCCGCCCCGTTGTTCGAACCGGTCACGGTGCTGAGCCGTGCCGGCAGTGCCAACCAGCCCGCCGCGCAGGCGGTGCTGTCGGCCGCGTCCACCGCGGCGGTGCAGGAGGTGCGGATCGATGCCGCAGCGGTCAATGCCGGCCAGCGCCAGCTCGAGTTCGAGCTGCTGGGGACGCCGGTGCAGGCGCTGCAGCAACGCGTCGAGGCCCTGCCGGACGGCGGCAGCGTCTGGTACGGCCAGCTGCAGTCGCGCAGCGCCAAACTGGGCGCGCGGGCGGCGGCCAACGACCCGGCCAATTCGGTGATCCTGGTGCGTAACGGCGACACGGTGACTGGCTCCATCCGCAAGGACGGCCAGCTGTACCGCCTGCGCCCGCTCAGCGATGGCCGCCATGTGCTGGTGGAAGTGGACGAGTCGCGCATGCCGGCCGACCACCCGGCCGACTACAACAGCCTGCCGCAGGTGGCCATGCCGGTCAGCGACCGCGCCGGCATCGCCGCTGCGTCATCGGGCACGCCGGCCACCATCCGGGTGCTGGTGGTCGCCACCAACGGCGCGGTGGCCGCGTACGGCGGCAACATGCAGTCGCTGGTGCAGTTGGCGGTGGCCGAATCCAACCAGGGCTACGTCAACAGCAACGTGGGCATCACCCTGCAGCTGGCCGGTTACGAGACCACCCCCTATGTGGAATCAAGCAGCTTCTCCACCGACCTGTCGCGTTTCCGCAACACCAGCGACGGGGTGATGGACAGCATCCACACCAGCCGCAACACCACCCGCGCCGACGTCGCCGTGCTGGTGATCAACAACGCCAGCTCGTGCGGCCTGGCCTCCGGCATCGGCTCCACCGCCGCCACCGCCTTCGCGGCGGTGCATTGGGACTGCGCCACCGGCTACTACTCCTTCGCCCATGAAATCGGCCACCTGCAGAGTGCGCGCCACGACATCGCCACCGACCCGAGCACCTCGCCGTACGCGTATGGCCACGGCTACCGCTACGAGCCGTCGAGCGGTTCGCGCTGGCGCACGATCATGGCCTACGCATGCACGGCGGGCTGCCCGCGCCTGAACTTCTGGTCCAACCCGAACATCAACTACAACGGCGTGCCGATGGGCATTGCCAGCAGCGCCGACAACCAGCGCGTGCTGGTCAACACCAAGGCTGCGGTGGCCGCCTTCCGCTGATGCTGGTCAACGCCCTGCCTGCCACCGCGCGCTGCGGTGGCGGGCAGGGCACCTTGGGTCAGGCGGGATCTTCCGCGTCGGGGCGGCAGCGCCGCAGCGCGGTCTGGCCATCGCCGGCCTCGATCCGACCGGCGGTCTTGTCGCCCCCGGCGGCGGTGCTGTCGGCATCGATGAAGAGCAACAGGTTCACGATCGCACTGGTGGCCGTATACGCGGTGTCGCCGTCGGCCGTGGTCACGCCGCGATACAGCCGCGGGGTTTTGCCACAGACCACCAGCTCGTAGGCCATCGCGCCAACGCCCTCGCCATCACCGGCCTGCAGCCGCATGCGTTCGCCATAGGGGCCGCTGCCAAAGCGTTCCAGCAGCACCCACCCCTGCGCGGGAGGCGCCTGGTCGAACGCGAACACGGGCGTGCGTCCCTGCGCATCGGTGATGCCCTGGTAAACATCCTTCTCCGCGGCCACGAACGGCAGGTCGAACGCGGTGTGCGACAGCGCGAACGGCCGCAACGCGGCCGGTGCGGCGCTGACCGTATCGCGCAGCACGAACTGGTACCGGTGCGGGCCGCTGCCCACCTGCGGCGCGTGCGGGTCGGGGGGGATCTGTTCCACCTGGGGTGACGCAGTGGCTTCGGCGGGGGCGGCGCTGGCTGCCACAGGCGCGCCCAGCGAAAGCAGCGCGGCCAGCAGCAGGGCCGGAGGACGGTCGATCATCCGTGATCCTTTATCGGCTCAGCGCGCCAGCGTGTCCAGGCTCCAGCCCTGCGCGGTCACGCGCAGCACCGACCCTTGTTCATACCAGTCACCCAGGACAATCCGGGTGCACGGGCGATCGCCGACCTGCAGTGCGTGGATCGCCGGGCGGTGGGTGTGGCCGTGGATCATGGTGTCCACGCCGTGGCGCACGTAGGTGGCCTCCACTTCGGCCGGTGCCACGTCGGTGACGGTCTCGAAGCTGGCGCGGTCGTCCTGCTTCATTTCCGACTGGCGCGCCTGGCTGGCATCGCGCGCTTTCTGCGCGAAGGCGATGCGCGCGGCCAGCGGCTGCGACAGGAACTGCGCCTGGAACACCGGGTCGCGGGTCTGCGCGCGGAACTGCTGGTAGGCCACGTCGTCGGTGCACAGCAGGTCGCCGTGCTGCAGCAGCACCGGGCGGCCGTACAGGTCGATCACGCTGGGGTCGGGCAGGATGCGGAAGCCGGCACGGCGCGCGTAGTCGTTGCCGACCAGGAAGTCGCGGTTGCCGCGGATGAAGTACACCGGCACGCCGGCATCGGACACGGCATGCAGCGCGTCGGCCACCGCGTCGGCGGCGGCCGAGGGCGTGTCATCGCCGATCCAGGCTTCGAACAGGTCGCCCAGGATGTACAGCGCGTCGGCCTGCATCGCTTCATCGCGCAGGAACGCCAGGAACAGCTCGGTGATGGCTGGACGACTCGGGTCCAGGTGCAGATCGGAAATGAACAGCGTGGTCATGCGCGCATTGTAAAACGGGTCGGGCGGCTCTGCTGCGGCCGGCACCGGTGGGTTACAGCGGCAGCGGCAGCCACCGAAGGCTGGCACCGGCCAGCGCCGTGGCGATTGCGGTGGCGGCCAGCACATCGCTGGGATAGTGCAGGCCCAGCACTACCCGGGACAGCCCCACCGCGGCGGTGAACGGCACCAGCAGCGGCGCCAGCCACGGGTAGTAGGCCAGGGCGACGATGGTGAACGACACCGCGTGCAGGGTGTGCCCGGAAGGGAAACTGAATTCATCCAGCGGCGCGACCCAGGCGCGGATGCGCAGGTCGGCGGCATACGGGCGCGGGCGTCGGGTCCAGCGTTTGAGGCCCTTGTACAGCAGCAACGCCATCAGCCCGGTGGCGGCCATGTGCAGCGAGGCCTGCAGCCCTTCAAACCCGTCCAGCAGCACCAGTGCGGCCATCAGCGCATACCAGAACACGCCATCGCCCAGTCGGCTGACCACGGCGAACGCGCGGCGTACCCGGCGGCGCCGGCAGTAGTGGTTGGCGCGGCGGCACCAGCGGGTTTCGTGCCCGCGCAGGGCGTCAAGCGGCGTGGTCGGCATGGGGCCTCCGGGCCGTGGCCAGTTCGGACAACAAGGCATCGAATTCGGCCACCACCTGCTGTGGATGCAGCCGTTTCATGGCAGTGGCCGCGTTGCGGCCCAGCCGGGCCCGCAGCACATCGTCGCCGGCCAGCTGCAGCGCGGCGGCGACGAACTCACTGTCGGTGTTCACCGCCATGCCGTTCTCATCGGTGCGCAGGTACTCGCGTGCCGCGCCGTAATCGAAGGCCACGGTGGCCACGCCGCTGGCCATCGCTTCGAGGGTGACGTTGCCGAAGGTCTCGCTGCGGCTGGGGAACAGGAACAGGTCGCCGCTGGCGAAGTGGCGCGCGAGCGCGTCGCCGCGCTGCACGCCGCAGAAGATGAAGTCGGGATTTTCATGCGCCAGTTTTTCGCGCGAGGGGCCATCGCCCACCCAGATGAAGCGTGCCTTGGGGCGTATCTGCTGCAGGCGGCGGAACGCCTTCACCGCCAGGCCGAGGTTCTTTTCCGGCGCGATGCGGCCGACGTAGATTGCCGCAAAGCCGTTGCCATCGATGCCCCATTCCTCGCGCAGTGCGGGGTCGCGCCGCGGTGGTTCAAACTGGCTGCTGTCCACCGCACGGGCCAGCAGGCGCACGCGGTCGAAGCCCTGTTCGCCCAGGAACTGCTGCAGTTCCTGGGTGGGCACCAGGGTGGCATCGGCCTGGTTGTGGAAGCGCCGCATCCAGCGCAGCGCAGCGGCCTGCAGCCAGGCCACGCCGTAGTCGGGCAGGTACTCGTCGAAGCGGGTGTGGAAGCCGCTGGCGACCGGGATGCCGAGCCGGCGCGCGGTGCGCAGTGCGGACCAGCCCAACGGGCCTTCGGTGGCGATGTAGATCGCATCGGGGCGCTGCAGCTGCCATTGCCGGGCCAGGCGCTTGGGCGCAGGCAGCCCGAAACGCAGGCCGGGGTAGCGCGGCAGCCCGGCCCCGGTCACCAGCAGGGTGCCTTCCTCGGTGTCGGCTTCGGTGGCTTGGCGCGGGCGTACCAGGTCCACCTGGTGGCCAGCCGCGCGCAGTCCCTGTTCCAGCCCCTGCACGGTCAGGGCAACGCCGTTGACTTCGGGGGGGTACGTTTCAGTGACGATGGCATAGCGCATGGCGGGCCTCCGGTATGTCGCCATGCTGGGCGCGCGCGATGTAGCGCCCATGACGCGCGCATGACCGACCGATGACGCCCCCCAGCTTCTGCACGCGCAGTTTGGATCGGCTGGCGTCTCCGATCGGGGCGGTCGCGCGCGTGAGGGCCCCGTAGCAGCCGGTAGGCCCCTGGCGCAAATGTCCCCCGGCCGCGGGGCGGCCTCCTCCTTTATTTTGCCCAGGCGCCTACCGGCTGCTACGGGGCTCGGCTTGCGGTAAGGAGGAAAAGCCAGGATTTTCTGGCGCTGTCGGTGGGTCGGGCATGGGGGCCCAGCGCCCGATCCGCCGCCGGCTGTGTGCCGGGAAAGCATCAAGGCACGTTTCTGCCTGCCCCGCAGATGGGCGAAGAACCAAAAAAAACCACGGCCCCGAAGGGCCGTGGTTGGGTGTTGCGGTACTACCGGGCAGCGATCAGAACTGCTGCTTGTACTGCATGTACACGAAGCGACCGATGTCGAAACCGCCGTAGTACGAGTACACCGAGTTCGGCTTGGTGTACATCACCGGGCCGAGACGGTTGAACACGTTGTTGGCGCCGATCGACACGGTGGCGTTCCACGGCAGCTTGTAGCGGGCCTGCACGTCGTGGAAGGTGACCGAGCCACGCTCGTTGTAGCTGCGCGAGCCCTTGTACCACGGTGCGTACACGCTCGGATCGGTGCACTCGTCCGGATGGTTCAGCAGGCTCAGGCACTGCTCCTTCACGCCGGAGTAGTAACGCGCGCTCCAGCTGATGCCGAAGTTCTCCAGATCCCAGCCCACGGTCGCATTGGAACGCACGCGGAAGCCGATACCGGTGTTGGTGGCGATGCCGTTGGTGGTGGTCGGCACGGTCGTCGCGTCGTTGGACGAACGGTAGATGTTCGAGCTCACGTACGTGGTCGACCAGGAGGTGCTCAGCTTGCCGTAGGCAGTATCCAGACGGTAGCTCAGGTCCATGTCGTAGCCTTCGGTCTCGGCGAAACCGGCATTGCGGTTGCCGAACTTCAGGCCGGTGACGATGCCGGTGACCGGATCACGCGAGAAGCGGGCGCAACGCGACTCGATGTTCTGCTCGTAGCAGTCGATCAGGATCTGATTCGGGCTGTCGGAGACGATCGTGTTGTCGATGCGGATCTTCCACCAGTCCAGCGACACATTGAAGTTGCTGATGAAGGTCGGGCTCCAGACCACGCCCAGCGTCTTGCTGGTCGAGGTTTCCGGCAGCAGGTTGGGGTTCGAGCCGGAGGTGAAGGCGACCGGGCTGGCAGCGCTCGACCCGGAGGTGGGCTTGTTGGTGCTGTCCAGCTGGCGGAACGTGGCGACGTTGGCGATGTCCTGCGCGCAACGTGCACGCACGCTGCTGCTGCTCTTGGCCGAACCGTATGCGCTGTCGCACGGATCGCTGAAGGTCGGGAAGGTTTCCGAGCCGCCACCGTACAGGTCGTTGATGGTCGGCGAGCGGAAGCCCTCCGCCCAGGTACCGCGGACCAGCAGCTGGTCCAGCGGACGCCACTTGAAGCCGAACTTGCTGTTGAGCGTGTCGCCGAAGGTGTTGTAGTCCGAATAACGCGTCGCGGCGCTGAAGCTCAGCTCCTTGGCACCCGGCAGGTCGGCCAGCACCGGCACGTTCAACTCCAGGTAGGCTTCCTTGACCTTGTACGCGCCACCGGTCGGGCCTGCGGCCAGATTGGTGGTCGCGCCGGTCTGGGCCAGGGCGTCCGGGGTGAACTTGCCGCTCTCTTCGCGGTGTTCCAGGCCGAATGCAAAGCCCAGGTCACCGGCCGGCAGGGTGAACGCGCTGCCGCTGAGGTTGGCGAACCAGTTCTTGGTCGTGGTTTCGCCCGTGGCGTTCTCTTCCGGGAACAGCCAATCCTGCAGCGCCTGGTTGCCGTCCAGACCGTACGGGTTCTGCACGCCGTACGGCACCAGCGGGTTCCACACCATGCAGTTGGCCTTCGGGGCGGCAGCGCTGCCGCACTCGACCTTGCCGGTCGCGGTGTTCAGGTACGACGGGCCGACCGCATCGATGACGCGCTGCTTGTGCAGGTTGCCGGTGGTGTGCTGGGTCAGCTCGTTCTTGCTGTACTGGTAGCCCACTTCCCAGTCGAAGTAACGCTCACCCAGATCGAACGAACCGTCGAAGGCGGCGACCGCACGCTTGGTCTTCAGCTCGCTGGTGCTTTCGCGCGGCAGTTCCCAGGTACGACGGTTCCAGGCGACCGAGGTCGGGGTGGCATACCCGTTCTTGTTGCCGAACGGGTTGAAGTAGCTGTCCACCGACATGTTGCCCTCGGCGGGGGTCTTGCCCAGCGTGCTGGAGGACAGCGGGTAGCCCGCGGTCACGCGGGTCGACTCGCGCTTGTTGTAGCCCAGCTCGGTCTTGAAGTTGATGTTCTCGGTGATGCTGGCCTGGCCGGAGAAGAACAGCGAATCACGCTTGATCGGATAGCTCAGGTGCATCTGATCGTTCGTGTTGCTGGTGTCGCCGGTGAACGCGGCCGGGTTGGTCAGGTGGTAGTTGCCCGGCTTGGTCGGATCGGTGCCACGGTTGAGCGAGTAGCCGCAGCCGGCGGTCGCGGTGCAGCCCGGGCCACGCAGGCCGGTGAACTGGCCCCACTGGCTGGTGGTGGTCCAGCCTTCGGTCGGGTGGCGGTCGGTGTTGCTGTACTGGCTGAAGCCGCGGTCACGCGCCCACACGGCCTTTTCTTCCGAATGCTCGGCGGCGAAGGTGGCCGAGAGGCGGTCGTTGGACCAACCGGCAACCACGTCGAAGCGGTCACGCGCGCCGTCGCCTTCGCTAAACTGGCCGTGGTAGACGTTGGCGGTCACGCCGTTGACGTTGCTGCGGGTGATGATATTGACCACGCCGGCCATGGCGTCGGAGCCGTAGATGGCCGAGGCGCCGTCCTTCAGGATCTCGATGCGCTCGATCGCCGACACCGGCAGGACCGAAAGGTCCTGGTAGCCGGAGGTGCTGATGCCCAGGCGACGACCGTTGACCAGCACCAGCGTGCGCTGGGTACCCAGGCCGCGCATGTCGACGTAGGTACCGCCGGCATTTTCACCGGCGGTCAGCACGTTGGCACGGCTGATCGTCGGGCTGCCCATGGCGGTGACGTTCTGCAGGATGTCCGAGACCGAGCTGAAGCCCTGGCGCTCGATGTCCATGCGGGTCAGCGCCAGCACCGGCTGGGCGGTTTCCACGTCGACCTGGCGGATGCGCGAACCGGTGATCTCGATGCGGTCAAGGTTGGTTGCTGCCGGCGCGTCCTGTGCCATCGCCGGGGCGGCCATCAGGCCTGCGGTGCCGGCGACCAGGGCATAGCGGATCGCCTGCCCCAGTACGTTGGTGCGTGAATTCATGTGGCTCTCTCTCTCGTTTGGAACTGGATCAAAAAGAGTCGGCGGGCCCAAGTTCCCGCGTCCCCAAAAATCCGACCGTGTGAAGGCCGGTTCCTTGATCATAGTCTCGGTCGTTAATACTTTGTAAATAGTCCGCGAAGAAATTCTCACGGTCTTCTAACGAGCGAGACAAAACTGCAAGAGAAGCAATGACTTGTCGTGGCGGTTCGGGGGGCGCTACGTATCGGTTTGTGTCGAAATGTAGCAATTTGATGCAATGCGGCATGGTTCCCGCGCAAATCCCCCCGCGCCCGGCCGCTGGAGCGGCTGGCAAACGGCCACGACGAAGCCGCCGCCCGCCGGGGTGGGGCGGGCAGGGTAAGGGGACACGGTGGGGACTACCGCCGCCCGGTACCGCCACGCGGCACAGAAGACGCAGGAAGGGCGGCCCGCGGCGGTGCGCGGGCCGCTGAACTCAGGCCACGAACGGCCGGAACTGCACGCCCAGCCCGGCCATGCCCTCGGTTTCACCGATCAGGTCGGCGCGCAGCAGCGGCCGCGCATCGATGTAGGCCTGCGGCAGGATCAGTGCCAGGCGGCTGTCGTCGGCGGTCAGTTCCAGCGCCGGCATCGGGGTTTCCTCGTGGGCGCGGTTGAGCAGCACCGCCAGCCGCAGCAGCGCGGTCATGCGCCGTGCCGGTTGCAGCAGGCGCTCTGGCAGCGCCTCGAACGCCGACTTGGAGATGTTGCGGCGGTGGCTGCGGACCAGCGCGGCCAGCAGCTGCTGTTCCTGCCGCGAGAAGCCGGCGATGTCCGAGTTCTCCAGCACGTAGCTGCCGTGCACGTGGTAACCGCTGTGGGCGATCATCAGGCCCAGCTCGTGCAGGCGCGCGGCCCAGCCGAGCATGCGCGCGTCGTCGGGGTCCAGCGCCCAGCTGTCTTCCACCTGGGCCAGCAGCTTCATCGCGGTGTGCTCGACGCGGTCGGCCTGCACGATGTCGATGCCATAGCGCAGGGTCAGCGCGGCCACCGATTCGTCGCGCAGGTCGTTTTCGCTGGCGCGGCCCAGGATGTCGTACAGGATGCCTTCGCGCATGGCCGCCTTGCTGACCAGCAGCTTCTGCAGGCCCAGCGCCTGGAAGGCCGCCTCCAGCACCAGGATGCCGCCGGCGATGATCGGGCGGCGGTCGGCCGACAGCCCGGGCAGGTTGATGTCTTCGATGCGCTTGGCCTTGAGCAGCTCATCGCGCAGCTGCGGCAGGGCTTCGGCGGTGATCGCGCCCTTGCTCAGCTTCATGGTGGCGCAGATCTCGCTGATCGCCTTGTGCGTGCCCGACGAGCCCAGCGCTTCGTGCCAGCCCAGCGCCCGGTACTTGTTGGCGAACTGCTGGAACTCCGCGCCGATCTCGGTCAGCGCATCCTTCCAGCGCTTGCGGCTGAGCTTGCCGCCCGGGAAGAACCGGCGCGTGCTGGCGATGCAGCCGGCCTGCAGGCTTTCGCGTTCCAGGGTCTGCATGCCCTGGCCGATGATGAATTCGGTGGAGCCGCCGCCGATGTCGATCACCAGCCGGCGCTGGTCCGGCTTGGGCGGCTGCGCGTGGGCCACGCCCAGGTAGATCAGGCGGGCCTCTTCGCGGCCGCTGACCACTTCGATGGCATGCCCGAGCGCGGTCTCGGCCGGCATCAGGAAGGCCTGCGGCGAGCGCAGCTGGCGCACGGTGTTGGTGGCCAGCGCGCGCACCCGGACCGAGGGAATGGCGCGGATGCGCTGGCCGAACCGCGCCAGGCATTCCAGCGCGCGCTGGCGCGCCTCGGCGGACAGGCCGCCCTTGCCATCCAGGCCATCGGCCATGCGCACGGTCTCGCGCAGGCGGTCGACCACCCGCAGCTGCCCGAGCGTGTAGCGCGCGATGACCATGTGGAAACTGTTGGAACCCAGGTCGATGGCGGCGAGCAGGTCGCCATCCTGCAGGGCGGGCGGAGTCGTGGAGGTATGCGGCATTTGCGAATGTTAGCCGAAGGGTGGGTCGCGAAGTCACCGCGCGCCCTTCACATGGGCAGGCTGCGACGACCGGTCGCATCGAAGGGGGCAGGCGGCTGCCCGGCCGGTAGGTGCCGACCGCTGGTCGGCACGCAAGAACGTACCGACTCGGGCAATCAAGGCGTACCGACCAACGGTCGGTACCTACAGGCCCTGCATCAACGCCATCTGCGCCGCGTGCGGCGGCTCGTCGTGGTCCGGGGTGCACTTCCGGTAGCTGCCGTCGGCCTGCAGCTGCCAGGCGTTGAGGTTGTCGTCCAGGTAGTTCTGCAGCACGTCACGGTAGACCTTGCGCGCCAGCTCCGGGTCCAGGATCGGGAAGCAGGTTTCCACCCGGCGCAGCAGGTTGCGCTCCAGCCAGTCGGCACTGGCGCAGTAGAGCTCGGCGGCGCCATCGTTGCCGAACCAGTAGACACGGCTGTGCTCCAGGAACCGGCCGACGATCGAACGCACCCGGATGTTGTCCGACACCCCGGGCACGCCCGGGCGCAGGGTGCAGGCGCCCCGCACGATCAGGTCGATCTGCACGCCGGCCTGGGAGGCGGCATACAACGCGCGGATCACCTGCGGCTCGTTGAGGGCGTTCATCTTGGCGATGATCCGGCCGGGACGACCACTGGTGGCCAGGCGGGTCTCGCGTTCAATACGCTGCAACAGGCCCGGGTGCAGGGTGAACGGCGATTGCAGCAGGCGCTTGAGCTTGGTCCGCGGCGCCAGGCCGGACAGCTGCTGGAAGAGCAGGTGCACGTCGTTGCCGATGTCCGGGTCGGCGGTGATCAGGCTCAGGTCGGTATACGCGCGTGCGGTACCGCTGTGGTAATTGCCGGTGCCCAGGTGCACATAACGGCGCAGCTTGCGGCCCTCGCGGCGCACGATCAGCAGCATCTTGGCGTGGGTCTTGTAGCCCACCACGCCGTACACCACCTGCACGCCGGCTTCCTGCAGGCGGTCGGCCAGGCCGAGGTTGGCCTCTTCGTCGAAGCGCGCCCGCAGTTCCACCACCACGGTGACGTCCTTGCCGTTGCGCGCGGCCTGGATCAACGCATCGACAATCTGCGAATCCTTGCCGGTGCGGTACAGCGTCTGCTTGATCGCCAGCGCGTTGGGATCCACCGCGGCCTGCTTGATCAGGTCCAGCACCGGGGTGAACGCATCGAACGGATGGTGCAGCAGCACGTCCTTGCGCGCCACCACGTCGAAGATGCCGTCGCCGTCGCGCAGCACGCGCGGGCTGAGGGTGGGGTACTTCAGTTCCGGGCGGGCCAGCAGGTCGTACAGCTGGATCACGCGGTTGAGGTTGACCGGCCCGTCGATGCGGTACACCGCGTTTTCGGTCAGGCCGAAATTCTGCAGCAGCGTGCGCACGATGTCGCGCGGGCAGTCCTGCGCGATCTCCAGGCGCACCGCCGGCCGGTAGCCGCGGTCGACCAGCTCGTCGCGCAGCGCCAGCGCCAGGTTCTCCACTTCTTCCTCGTCCACCACCAGTTCGGAATTGCGGGTCACGCGGAACTGGTAGGCGCCCTGGACTTCCATGCCCGGGAACAGTTCGTCGACGAACGTGGACAGCACCGAGGACAGGAACACATAGGTCTGCGGGCCGCCGAGTTTTTCCGGCAGCTGGATGATGCGCGGCAGCGAGCGCGGCGCGCGCACGATGGCCAGGTGGCCGGCGCGGCCGAACGCATCGGTGCCCTTGAGCACCACCACGATGTTCAGCGACTTGTTGAGGATCTTCGGGAACGGGTGCGACGGATCCAGCCCCAGCGGCGACAGCACCGGCATGATCTCGTTGCGGAAATAGGCGCGCAGCCAACGCTTCTGGCGGTGGTTCCAGGAGTGCCGGCCAAGCACGTCGATGCCGGCGTCGTGCAGTGCCGGGCGCAGGGTTTCATTCCAGCAGCGGTACTGCTGGTCCACCAGCTGTGCGGCGCGATCGTGGATCGCGTTGAGAATCGCCTGCGGGGTCATGCCATCCGGGGCGGGCGGCAGCCCGAACTCCTGCGCATGGCGGACCGCAGCGGCGCGGATCTCGAAGAACTCGTCCAGGTTGGTGCAGGAGATGCACATGAAGCGCAGCCGCTCCAGCAGCGGCACCTGCGTGTCCATCGCCTGGGCCAGCACGCGGAAGTTGAAATCCAGCTGCGACAGCTCGCGGTTGATGTACAGCGCCGGGTCACGCAGTGGATCGTTGTCCACAGGCACGGCGATGGGAACGAGAGTGCTCATGCGGAAAGGTCTTCGGAAGAGGAAAGGGAGGCCGCGTCGGCGCGCTCGCGGACGTGGTCGGCATCGAAGTGGCACGCAAACACGCTGCCCTTGCCGACCTCGCTCTGGATCTCCAGGCGTGCATGGTGCAGGCCCAGGATGTGCTTGACGATCGACAGGCCCAGGCCGGTGCCGCCGCTTTCGCGCGAACGGCTGCTGGACACCCGGTAGAACCGTTCGGTCAGGCGAGGCAGGTGGGTGGCGGGAATGCCGTAACCGGTGTCGCGCACGCTGAGCACCACGCCCTGGCCCTCGCGCGCCAGCTCTACTTCGACCCGGCCACCGGCCGGGGTGTAGCGCACCGCGTTGGTGACCAGGTTGGAGAAGGCGCTGTGCAGTTCCTTGTTGGACCCCTGCAGGTCGACCCCGGCACTGTCGATCACGCTGATCTGGTGGCGGCCCTGGCTGTGCGCCTCGGCCTCACGGCGCAGCGTGGCCAGCATCGGCGCCATCGCCACGGTCTCTTCTTCGGTGTGTTCCTGCGATTCCAGCCGCGACAGGGTGAGCAGGTCTTCGACCAGCTGGGCCATGCGCTGGGACTGCTTGCGCATCTCTTCCAGCATCGGGCCGGTGCCGGGGAAGTCCTCCGGCTCCATCATGTCCAGGTAGCCGTGCACCACGGTCAGCGGCGTGCGCAGTTCATGGGACACATTGGCCACGAAGTCGCGACGCACCTGTTCCAGCCGCAGCAGCTTGCTCACATCGCGTGCGATCAGCAGCCAGTAGTCCGGCGAGTAGGGAATCAGGCGCAGGTTGAGCCGGATCGCCGGATCGACCGGGGAAGGCACGTCCAGGATCGGTTCGGCATTGCGTCCGCCGGCCAGCCAGTGGGCCAGCGGCATTGGTTGCAGGCGCTCGACCAGGGCCTCGCCCAGGTCACCGGGATGGTGCAGGCCCAGCAGCGAGGTGGCCGCTTCGTTGAACCACTGCACGCGCTGGCTGTTGCGGTCCACCACCACCACCGCGTCGGGCAGGGCGGCGGCGGCGGCGCGGTAGCTGCGCAGCATGTCCAGCAGGCGCCGCTTGCGCGTGCGCATTTCCAGCTGGTTGCGGTACAGCAGGCGGTCCAGTTCGTTCCACACGCCGTTGCCGCCGCCCATGTCCCAGCGCTGCCGGGCGGTCAGCCGGCGCAGCACCCGGCGCAGCCGCCAGTAATGCCAGGCCAGTGCGCCGATGGAGGCCAGCGCGATGCACATCCACACATGGCCGGTGAGCAGCCCCAGCACGCCGGCGGCGAGCAGCAGCAGGGCGAGGGTGGCCAGTGTCTTCAACCAGGCAGAACGGATGTGGCGCGGCATTGCGGTCTCGCGGAAAGTGCGGTCCCCGGTGTGATCCGGGGGAGAGCGGGGCGCTGCCCCGCTACCAAACGTGGAGCGGGACGCTACCCCGCCGCGTAGAGCGGGACTCTACCCCGCTGCGTAGAGCGGGGCTCTGCCCCGCTGCCAGGGAGTAGAGCGGGGCTCTGCCCCGCTGCAGCAGCTGCCTGAGCCTAGCAGAAGCAGCGCAGTGATCAGGTCGAGGTGGAGAAGCGATACCCGGCGCCGCGCACGGTCTGCACCATGTTTTCCGCCGCGAACGGTTCCAGCGTCTTGCGCAGCCGCCGGATGTGCACGTCGATGGTGCGTTCCTCCACGTACACGCTGCCGCCCCACACATGGTCCAGCAACTGGGCGCGGGTATAGACGCGCTCGGGGTGGGTCATGAAGAAGTGCAGCAGGCGGTATTCGGTGGGGCCGATCGGCACCGGCTGGTCGCCAGCGAACACGCGGTGGGCGGCGCCGTCGATGCGGATCGAACCGACCGCCACGCTGCCATCCTCGTCATCGTCGCGGGCGCGGCGCATCACCGCGCGGATCCGGGCCAGCAGTTCGCGGGCCGAGAAGGGCTTGACCACGTAGTCGTCGACACCGGCTTCCAGGCCGCCGACGCGATCGTTCTCTTCGCCGCGCGCGGTCAGCATGATGATCGGCACCTCGCGGGTGAGGGCCTCCTTGCGCCAGCGCCGGGCCAGGTCCAGCCCGCTGGTGCCCGGAAGCATCCAGTCCAGCAGGATCAGGTCGGGGACGCGATCGGCGATCGCCGTCTGCGCTTCGCGCGCATCGCCGGCATGGATGGGGTCGTAGTCGCCCTTGCGGAGGGCGAAGGCGACCATTTCGCGGATCGCGGGTTCGTCATCGACGATCAGAATGCGTTTCTGCACGTGCGCACCGTATTGCTTATCAGACCGGGATTGAGCCCAGTAGACTACGGTTTCATGACATGTTTGTGACGACCGGGGCGGCGATCGATGCCGATTGCCATGCGCTGGTCATCTGCCGGCAGCGCGGTCGCCGGCTCAACGCCGTTCCAGCTCCGGGTCGCTGATGCCCTGGCGGCGCATTTCGAGCACGGTCGGGGTGATGGTCTCAATGCGCGCATCCACCCGCGCGCGGCCCACATAGTCCAGCCCGGGCTGCTTCTTCAGGGCCTGCAGCTGGATCAGCGCCTGCTCCGGCCGGCCGTTCAGGTAGGCCGCCTCGGCGTACGCCTCGCTGGCCCGTACGGTGTCGCCGGCCAGTTCGCTGGCCCGGGCATAACGCAGCTGGAACACCGGATCATTGCCGCTTTGCGACAGCAGCGGGCGCAGCATCGCCTGCGCGCGCTGGCCGGCCTCGCGGCCGCCCTGCTCGTTGAGGATTTCGGCGTAGGTCAGGGCCACCGGGCGGCTGCCGGGGTGCTGGCGCAGCAGCGTCTCGAAGCGGGCGTTGGCCTGGGCGGCCTGGCCGGCGCGCGACTCGGCCTGGCCCAGCGCCACCGCGACCCACAGGTTGTCGGGATGGTCGCCCAGCAGCGCGACAAGGTCGGCACGGGCCTGCGCGGCCCCGCTGTTGCGCAGCCGTGCCAGGGCCAGGCCGTAGCGCTGCGCCGGGCTCAAGCCGTCCTTCTGCGCGCGCTGCAGGTTTTCGTACTCGCGCACCACGTCGCCCGGCGTATCGGCGCTGAGCACCCGCAGGCGTTCGCGCGCCCATTCGAACTGGCCGCTGGCGCCCCGGCTGAGGGCATTCACCGACAGCTGCATCGAGGCCGGCAGCAGCGGGTTGCCGCGTCGCACGATCGGGTCGGACAGGGCCGGGTCGGCGGGGTTCACCCGTTCCTGGTGGACCCCACCGGGAACCTCGGTGGTCAGCAGCACGGTGTCCTTCTTCATCTGCTCGGCGCGGGACTTGGCCTCGCTGATGCGGGTGGTGTTGACCGGGTGGGTCTGCAGGAAGTCGGGGACCGAGTAGCCGCCGGCGTTGCCGCGCATCGAGGCGGACATGCGTTCGAAGAAGCCGGCCATCGCATCCACGTCGTAGCCGCTGCGGGCCAGCGTGCGGATGCCCAGGCGGTCGGCTTCGGATTCGTTGCTGCGGGTGTAGTTGATCTGGCGCTGCTGCATCAGGCCCATGCCCGAGGTGATCGCGGCCATGGTCGCATCGCCGGAGGAGCTGCCGCCGGCCTGCTGCGCGGCGACCACCGCCGCCAGCATGCCCAGCAGGATCGGGATCTGGTCGCGCTGGGCGCGCTCCACCCCGCGCAGCACGTGTTGCTGGGTGACATGGGCGATCTCGTGGGACAGCACCGCGGCCACCTCATCCTCGCGTTCGGCGGTCAGCACCAGGCCCGCGTTCACCCCCACATAGCCGCCCAGCGTGGCGAAGGCGTTGATCTGCCGGTCCTTGAGCATGAAGAACGTGTAGGACTGGCGCGGCTGGGCACTGTTGGAGCCCAGCCGGGTGCCGATGTTCTGCAGCCAGTCGTCCACCAGCGGGTCGTCCAGCAGGAAGCCGTAGTTGCGCAGCTCGCGCAGCATCATCCCGCCGTACTCGGCCTGGCGCGCCGGGGTCAGCAGTTCCCCGGCCGACGACCCGATGTCCGGCAACTTGGAGTCCTGGGCCGAGGCCAACGGCGTGGCCAGGGCGAGGGTGAGCGCGGCGGAGAGCAGCAGAGGGCGCAAGTGAAGCTCCAGGACGGGCAGGGCGGGGAACCAGGGCGGCAGCGTGACAGGCCCCATGCCAATCTGCGGTTAATCCACAGTGTTGCGGTCATGACATGGAAAAACCAGCGGCCAGCTACCATATACAGACACTCGTTTGTCCGTGGAGTTTCCCGTGAGCCAAGATGTTGCGTCCAACCCGGGTGGGGCCCCCGCCATCACCATCTATTCCACCGCCGTCTGCCCCTACTGCGTGGCCGCCAAGAACTTCCTGAAGAGCAAGGGGCGCGACTGGACCGAAGTGCGGATCGACCTGGACCCGGTCGAGCGCGACAAGATGATGGCCAAGACCCGCCGCACCAGCGTGCCGCAGATCTTCGTCGGCGACGTCCACGTGGGCGGCTATGACGACATGATGGCGCTGCACCGGGCCGGCAAGCTGGAACCGCTGCTGGCCGGCGAGGGCCAGGCGTGAGCGCGGCCGACGACGGCAGCAAGGACCGCATCGCCGAGTTCACCGAATTCCGCCAGCGCATGAACCAGCGCATCCTGGGCGAGCCCAACCAGGTGGTCCGCCGCTTCTTCGCGCTGGACACCCAGACCTACCAGGCCGGCGCGCTGGATGTGAAGACCAAGGAGCTGCTGGGCCTGGTCGCCTCGATGGTGCTGCGCTGCGATGACTGCATCAGCTACCACGTGGCCCAGTGCAAGGACGCCGGGGTGACCCGCGAGGAGTTCTTCGAGACGTTCTCGGTGGGCCTGGTGGTCGGCGGCTCCATCGTGATTCCGCACCTGCGCCGCGCGGTCGATTTCCTGGACCAGCTCGAAGGCGGCGCCGCCGCGCCGGCTGTTCACGAACATTGAGGTCGGGGCGGCCGCCGCGCTGCCCTCCCTGATGACGCCGGCGACGCGCTGGCGGGTTTCTGTTCATGTTCGGCATTGGGTGCCCACCGGCCAACGGTCGGTGGCTACCGGTGGGGCGCTGGCTGCCGGTGTGTGGGGCTGTCTGGTTGCCGGCCAGCGGCCGGCACTACCAATGGCGGATTTGGGTCCGTTGGGCGGGTCAGGCATAATTGCCGATGAAACTTCCCTTGCGCCCGTGCTCCGCGTAGCTGACGGACGGCGCTCCCCCTCGGTTCGGAATACACATCAATGACGCAGAAAATCACGGTCATCCGCGGTGACGGCATCGGCCCGGAGATCATGGACGCTACCCTGTTCGTGCTCGGCAAGCTGGACACCGGCTTTGAATACGAAGACGCCGACGCCGGCCTGGTCGCGCTGGAAAAGCACGGCGACCTGATGCCCGCCTCCACGCTGGAATCGATCGCACGCAACAAGATCGCCCTGAAGAGCCCGCTGACCACCCCGGTCGGTGGCGGCTTCACCTCGATCAACGTCAGCCTGCGCCGTCACTTCGACCTGTACGCCAACGTGCGTCCGGCCGTGTCGTTCCCGAACACCAAGTCGCGCTTCGGCGACGGCGTGGACCTGATCACCGTGCGTGAGAACACCGAAGGCGCCTACCTGGCCGAAGGCCAGGAAGTGTCGGCCGACGGCGAGACCGCGTTCTCCGGTACCCGCATCACCCGCAAGGGCTCCGAGCGCATCGTGCGCTACGCCTTCGAGCTGGCCCGCAGCACCGGCCGCAAGAAGGTCACCGCCGTGCACAAGGCCAACATCATCAAGTCGACCTCGGGCCTGTTCCTGGCCGTGGCGCGCGAAGTGGCGGCCAAGTACCCGGACATCGAGTTCCAGGAAATGATCGTCGACAACTGCTGCATGCAGCTGGTGATGCGTCCGGAACAGTTCGACATCATCGTGACCACCAACCTGTTCGGCGACATCATCTCCGACCTGTGCGCTGGTCTGGTGGGCGGCCTGGGCCTGGCCCCGGGTGCCAACATCGGTGAGAACGCGGCCATCTTCGAAGCCGTGCACGGCACCGCGCCGGACATCGCCGGCCAGGGCAAGGCCAATCCGTGCGCGCTGCTGCTGGCGGCCGCGCAGATGCTGGACCACGTCGGCCAGACCGACAACGCCGAGCGCCTGCGCAAGGCCATCGTCGCCACCCTGGAAGCCAAGGATTCGCTGACCGGCGACCTCGGCGGCACCGGCAACACCATGGGCTTCGCCCAGGCCATCGCCAGCCGCCTGTAAGCGGTCGGTCGACATCGTCAGAGTCCACAACGGGGCGCCTTCGGGCGCCCCGTTGCGTTGGGGGCCTGGGACGTTATCTGTGCGAATTGGGCACAGATTCTGTGCGATCAGAGGGCTGGTTGGTGCGAGATCCGCGCAGCATCCTGTGCCCACTTTCCACGCGCAGGAACACCAGGATGAACCTCACCGCCTTCGGCCTTGCCAGCCTGGCCGACATGGCTGCCACCGCCCCGGTGGCAGCCGCCGAACCGGCCCATCCCACCATCCGCCACCTGGCCGGTGCCCCGGCGATCGCCGCGCTGGACGCCGCCAGAACCGCCGTGCTGGTGATCGATGTCCAGAACGAGTACTTCGATGCCCATGCCGTGGCAGGCTTCGCCGGGGGCCGCATGGTCATTCCCGACGGCGTGGCCGCACTGCGCCAGACCCGCCGCGTGGTCGACTTCGCCGATGCCCACGGCATCCGCGTCATCCACGTGCAGCATGTGCTGCCGGCGGGCGCGCCGCTGTTCGCGCAGGGCAGCGTCAACGTCGCCTTCCATCGCGACATGCAGCCGCGCAGTGGCGAAACCGTCATTGAGAAGGACAGCGTCAGCGTCTTCGCCGGTGGCTCGGCCGCGGTGCTGGACAACGTGCTCAAGGACGCCGGCATCGACACGTTGATCATCACCGGGCTGCAGACCCATGCCTGCGTCGTCGGTGCCGCCCGCGACGCGGCGGCCGCGCCGCGCGGCTATCGCGTCCTCGTGGCGTCCGACGCCAGTGCCAGCCGCGACCTGGACCTGGCCGACGGCAAGCGCATCGGCCACCGCGCGCTGCACGAGGCGTCGCTGGCGCAGATCCAGGATGCGTTCGGCGATGTCATGGCCACCGACGCGATCCTGGCCCTGCCGGTGCGCGAGGGCGGCAACGGCGCTTGATAAGCTGGCGGGGCCCGCAACCGCGGGTCCTGCCACCCACCTGGAGCTGCCTGTCGATGGACCACTTCGCCGCCCTGCGCGCGCTGCGCGCCATCGTCGAGGCCGGCAGCTTCAGTGCGGCCGCCGAGCGGCAGGGGACCACCCACTCGTCCATGTCGCGGCAACTGCGGCAGCTGGAAGAGCACCTGCAGGTCCGGTTACTCGATCGCACCACCCGGCGGCTGTCGCTGACCGAGGCCGGGCGCGACTATTACCGCGATGCCGTGGCCCTGCTGGAGCGACTGGAACTGGCCGACGACCGCGCGCGCGCCGTGCAGGCAGCGCCGAGCGGCCGGGTGCGGATCAGCGTGCCGCAGGTCGTTGCAAGCCAGGAGCTGGCGCACTGGCTGCCCGGTTTCCTGGCCCGCTATCCGCAGGTGTCGCTGGACCTGTGCGCCGACGACCAGCTGGTCGACGTGGTCGGTGGCGGTTTCGACATGGCCCTGCGCATTGCCGCCACCTTGCCCGACAGCCAACTGGTGGCGCGCGAGCTGGCCTGCTGCCCGCGCATCCTGGTGGCCGCACCGGCCTACCTGGCCCGGCATGGTTTGCCGCGCCAGGTGGCCGACCTGCACGCCCATACGCTGCTGGCGTTCCAGCCCGGCGCCGCCAGCACCCCGTGGCACCTGCACGGGCCGCGGGGTGCACGGGCCAGCGTGGACGCCGGCCAGCGCCTGCGCGTGGATGCCACGCCCGCCCTGTACGCCGCCGTGCAGGCGGGCATGGGCATCAGCCTGTTCACCGCGTTGACCGTGCAGGACGACCTGCGCGCCGGTCGCCTGATCCGCGTGCTGCCGGGATGGCATGCCGGTGAGCGGCGCTACTTCGCGCTGTACCCGCACGCCCGTTCGCTGGCACCGAAGGTGCGCGCGCTGGTGGACTACCTGGCCGCGCATTACGCTGGGCTGGTCAGCGCGGCCGCCTAGCGGTCGCCCAGCAACGGGACGCGTGAATGGATTCGGTGTATCTGGTGGTCGCGCTGGGCGCGATCGTGGCGGGGTTCGTGCAGGGCCTGTCGGGCTTTGCGTTCGGCATGGTGGCGATGTCGTTCTGGGCGTGGACCCTGGACCCGCGGCTGGCGGCCACGTTGTCGGTGTTCGGTGCGCTGGTGGGTCAGTTGCTGGCGGTGTTCACCGTGCGCCGCGGCTTCAACCTGCGGTTGCTGCTGCCGTTCGTACTGGGCGGATTGGCGGGCATTCCGCTGGGCGTGGCGGTGTTGCCGCACCTGGACATGGCGTGGTTCAAGGCGCTGCTGGGTGGGTTTCTTGCGCTGTGGTGCCCGGTCATGCTGATGGCGCGTTCCCTGCCGCCCATCACCGTCGGCGGGCGCCTGGGCGACACGGTGGCCGGCATGGCCGGTGGTGTGCTCAGCGGCATCGGTGGCTTCGCCGGGCCGGTGCCAACGCTCTGGGCCACGCTGCGCGGCTTCGGCAAAGACGAGCAGCGTGCGGTCATCCAGAACTTCAACCTGTCCATGCTGCTGGTCACCATGGGCGTGTACCTGGGCAGTGGCGTGGTTACCCGCCAGATGCTGCCGTACTTCGCCATCGTCGCGCCGGCCATGCTGGTGCCGACGCTGCTCGGTGCCCGTCTCTACATCGGCATCAGCGAAGCGCGCTTCCGCCAGATCGTGCTGGGCCTGCTGACCGCCTCGGGCGTGGCGCTGCTGGCCTCGGCAGTGCCCACGCTGCTGGCCCGCCACGCCGGCGCATGAAAAAGGGCGCCCGAAGGCGCCCTTGGGTGTTTCCCTGGCGGTGATTCAGCGTTGCTGGATCTTCGACAGGAGGCGCAGGAATTCCACGTACAGCCACACCAGCGTCACCATCAGGCCGAACGCGCCGTACCACTCCATGTACTTCGGTGCGCGTGCTTCGGCACCGGTTTCGATGAAGTCGAAATCCAGCACCAGGTTCAGCGCGGCCACCACCACCACGAACAGGCTGAAGGCGATACCGACCCAGCCGCCTTCATGGATCATCGGGATGTTGATGTTGAAGAAGCCCAGCACGAACGAGGCCAGGTACAGCAGCGCGATGCCGCCGGTCGCGGCGACCACGCCGAGCTTGAAGTTCTCGGTGACCTTGATCAGCCCGCTGCGGTAAGCGGCCAGCATCACAAGCAGCGTGCCGAAGGTGAGCATCACCGCCTGCATCACGATGCCCGGGAACTTGGCGTTGAACAGGGCCGAGATGGACCCCAGGAACAGGCCTTCCACCAGCGCGTACATCGGCGCGGTCACCGGCGACCATTCCTTTTTGAACACCGTCACCAGCGCCAGCACCAGGCCGCCGATCGCACCGCCCATCGCGTACAGCATGGCGCTGGAGGTGGGCAGGCCGGAGGCGTCGATGGCCTGGCTCCACGCGTACGCCGCGGTCAGCACAGTCAGCAGCAACAGCACGCCGGTCTTGTTGACGGTGCCATTGATGGTCATCACCTGATCGGGCGAGGTCACCACCGAGCCGCTGGCCAGGTCGAGGAACGTCGATTCGGAAAGTGCGGGGTTGCCGCTGCGCATTGCCAATCTCCTTGAAGGGTAGGGTGCCGACCATCCGGCCGCTGTGCCGAGAATAGCCGATACGCTGTTGCCGGATCGGGGCATGCACGACAACGTGAAAAAAGCGTTGACAGATGCCGCGCACATTCCCACAATAGCCGACTCTTTCGGGGGGAACCTCGAGGGATCAAACCGCCGGGGTATAGCGCAGTCTGGTAGCGCGCCTGCTTTGGGAGCAGGATGTCGGGGGTTCGAATCCCTCTACCCCGACCAAGCCTGCTCAAAACAGGATTGAAATGCGATAATCCAGCCAGGGCGCCCGTAGCTCAACTGGATAGAGCACCGGCCTTCTAAGCCGGCGGTTACAGGTTCGATTCCTGTCGGGCGCACCATCGGGTGCATGCGTCAGGAAGCAAAGGTTTCAGTGGTGGCTGTAGCTCAGTTGGTTAGAGTTCCGGATTGTGATTCCGGAGGTCGGGGGTTCGAGTCCCCTCAGCCACCCCACTGATTTGAAACTGGTTCGCCGAAAGTGAATCAGGGTTGCAAAAGACGACACACGCGTTACAATGTGCGTCTGAGTTTTCAGGGCTGTTAGCTCAGTTGGTAGAGCAGTTGACTCTTAATCAATAGGTCCAAGGTTCGAATCCTTGACAGCCCACCAAGACAGAAGCCACCTGGTTATCCAGGTGGCTTTTTTCTTGCCTGCGGTTCTGTGGGCGTTGGTAGTGCCGAGCCACGCTCGGCAACCACGTAGAGCCGAGCGGGATCGAAGCTCTGCCAGCCGGGCAGAGCCCGGCTCTACCGCGGAGCGGTGTTTCTCGCCCGTTTAGAAAAAGTGCTTGCATCCCCGGCGGGAAATCCAGCATAATTCGCCTCCCGATTTTCGGGCTGTTAGCTCAGTTGGTAGAGCAGTTGACTCTTAATCAATAGGTCCAAGGTTCGAATCCTTGACAGCCCACCAAGACGAAAGCCACCTGGTCATCCAGGTGGCTTTTTTCTTGCCCGGCGTTCGCGTGCGACGCAACCCGGTAGTGCCGAGCCACGCTCGGCAACGGTCCAACGCGCCAGGATCTCCATCGCGCACGGAGTTGCCATGACTTCCCGCCGCCCGCCGCGCCGAACACGTCAAGGCGTTTTCCCAACCTGCAACGCCGCGCACGGTCTGTGCCTGGCAACCGCGCTTCACTCGACGTACCGCGCCAATGGCGCCTGTTCGAGGGCAGCAACGATGACTCTTCCCACCTTTGCCGGACTCATGCTGGCCGCCTTTGCCGGTACCGCGCTGGCGGCCGACGCGCCGCCGCAGGCCGCGCCGCCGTCGGTGCAGGCGCAGTACGCCACCACGGTGGTTCGCCATGACATGGCGCCGGGCACGTTCGTGCCTGCCATCCCGCTCGCAGACGTGCCCGCCCATCCTTACGCGCAGACCGTGCTGCGTACCGACCTGGCCGACGGTGACTTCCAGCCCGCCCAGGCCGTGCCAATCGACTGATTCGGCCGCCGCTGCCGCCAGTCACTGCACATCGCGTGGATCGGCGCGGTGGAACACTATCGGCATGGATACCCCGTCACCTTCGTCGCGCACGCGCTGGCTCGGCTCGCGGCAGCAGTGGTTCGAACGTTTGGCGCTGTGGGGCGGGGCCGTGGCCGTGGCGCTGGCCGCGATCCTGTTCGCCAAGGCCAGCGATGCGGCATTCGCGCTGTTCCGGCGCATCTACGACGCCTCGCCGTGGTGGCCGCTGCTGCTCACCCCGGCCGTGTTCGCCCTGTTGGCCTGGCTCACCCACGGTGCGCTCAGGCCCACCCGCGGCAGCGGCATTCCGCAGGTGATCGCCGCGTTGGACAAGCCCGATGCCGCGTTCCGTCAGCGCAACCTGTCGCTGCCGGTGTCCGCCGGCAAGCTGGGGCTCACCGTGCTGGCGTTGCTGGGCGGGGCGTCGGTTGGCCGCGAAGGTCCCACCGTGCACGTCGGGGCCAGCCTGATGTACGTGATCGGGCGTGCGCTGGGTTTCCGCGACCCGCGCCATGCCGGCCATTTCCTGCTGGCCGGTGGTGCGGCGGGTATCGCGGCGGCGTTCAACACCCCGTTGGCCGGCGTGGTGTTCGCCATCGAGGAGCTGTCCGGGCGTCTGGAGCATCGCTTCTCGGGGGCGCTGCTGACCGCAGTGATCGTCGGCGGCGTGGTTTCGCTGGGCCTGCTGGGCAATTACACCTATTTCGGCCGGGTCGATGTGGCGCTGCCGCTCGGCATGGGCTGGCTGGCAGTGCTGTTGTGCGGGGTGGTCGGTGGCCTGGCCGGAGGCCTCTTCAGCCGCGTGGTACTGGCCGCGATGGACGGCCACCCGCGCTGGCTGGGGCGGGCGCGGTCGGCGCGGCCGGTGCTGTTCGCCGCCGCGTGCGGGCTGCTGCTGGCCCTGCTGGGGCTGGTGTTCGGCGCGGGCGCGTTCGGCACCGGGTACGAGCAGGCCCGCGGCCTGGTGCAGGGGCAGGCGCTGGTCGGACACGAATTCGGCCTGATGAAGCTTGCCGCCAACCTGGTGTCCTACATCGCCGGCATCCCGGGCGGGCTGTTCTCGCCCGCGCTGGCCGTCGGCGCCGGCATCGGCCACAACCTGGCCGCGCTGCTGCCCGGGGTGGACCCGTCGGCGGTGGTGCTGCTGGGCATGTGTGCCTACCTCACCGGCGTCACCCAGGCGCCGCTGACCTCGGCGGTCATCTCCATGGAGCTGACCGACAACACCGACATGCTGCTGCCGATCCTGGCGGCGGTGCTGCTGGCCCGCGCGGTGTCGTCGCTGGTCTGCCGCCAGCCCATCTACCGCGCGCTGGCGCAGCGGTTGCTGGAAGCCATGCCCGCCGCGCCCGTGCCCGCGCCGTCCGCATCGCCGGGCCGGCCAGAGGCCTGAATGGGTGGCGCTCTGCCTGCCGGTGACGCTGGCAGCGCTTTTTCTTTGGCTCCGGCCCTGCAACAATGGTGGGCTGAGCATCTGCTCGCGAAAGTGGCGGAATTGGTAGACGCCCTGGATTTAGGTTCCAGTGCCGCAAGGCGTGGGGGTTCGAGTCCCCCCTTTCGCACCATCCCATTCCCGGCGCTGGCCGGCACCATGACGATGGGCACGTCCCGGATCCCGGGAGACGGCGGCATGCTGCCCTGGTGCGCCTTCACGGCCGCGCCCGGCCCGCGCTGGCGGCGCTGGCCGTTATCGGCGAAACTACAGGGCTGCGGCGGGCATGCGCGTCAACGACCCCGCGTTCTAAACCCGTTCCATCCATCACATCGTGCCGGGGGCGTTGCCGCCGGTGGCAGGAGTCAACATGCAAGCTTCGATCGAATCCACTGGCAATCTGGAACGCCGCCTGACCTTCTCGCTGCCGGAAGACCGCCTGCAGACCCACATCAGTGGCCGTCTGGGCGAAATCGCCCGCACCGCGCGGATCAAGGGCTTCCGCCCGGGCAAGATCCCGGCCAAGGTGATCGAACAGCGTTTCGGCCAGCAGGTCCGCAGCGAAGCCGTCGACGGCCTGCTGCGCGAGACCTTCGATGCCGCCCTGCGTGAGCACGAGCTGCGCATCGCCGGCACCCCGCGCATCGACAAGGGCGAGGAAGGCGAATTCTCCTTCGTGGCCACCGTCGAGCTGATTCCGGACTTCGGCGACGTGGACGTCAGCAAGCTGACCGTGGTGCGCCACACCGCCGACATCAGCGATGCCGACATCGACCAGATGATCACCAACCTGCGCGAACAGCGCCGCAGCTGGAGCCCGGTCACCCGTGGCGCGCAGGAAGGCGACCTGGTCGCGCTGGAAACCTTCTCCCAGGCCGGCGATGAGCGCCTGCCGGCCGAAGGCAGCGAAAAGGGCAGCGTCATCGTGGGCCAGGGCATGATGTTCGAGCAGATCGAGCAGGGCCTGGTCGGCATGACCAAGGGTGAAGAAAAGACCCTGGACGTCGAATTCCCGGCTGACTGGCGCGTGCCGGCCCTGGCCGGCAAGCAGGTCAAGGTCACGGTCAAGGCCGTGGACGTCTCCGCCCCGGTGCTGCCGGACGTGGACGAAGACTTCATCAAGAGCTTCGGCGTGAAGGGCGGTGACGAGGAGCAGTTCCGCAAGGACATCCGCGCCAACCTGGAGCGCGAGCTGAAGGGCGCCCTGATGAACCGCCTGCGCCGTGAAGTGGGCGAGCAGCTGATCGCCGCCTATGCGTCGGTGGAAATGCCGCCGCGCCTGGTCGAGAACGAAGCCCGTGCCATGCTGGGCCAGCAGATCGAGCAGATCCGCCGCAGCGGCCGCAACCCGGGCGAAATCCCGGCCGATGCCCATGAAGGCTTCAAGGACGCCGCCGCCAAGCGCGTGCTGGTCGGCCTGCTGGTGGGCGAAGTGGCCCGCAAGAACGACCTGCGCCTGGATCCCAAGCGCCTGAATGAAACCATGCGCCTGATCGCGTCGACCTACGAAGAGCCGGAGCAGGTCATTGAGATGTACCGCAATGACCCCCAGCTGATGAGTGGGCTGCAGAATCGCGTGATGGAAGAGCAGGTGATCGACTGGATCGCCGAGCGCGCCCAGCACACCGAAGAACAGCTGTCGTTCCAGGACGCGATCCGCCAGTAAGCGGCCCGCGTTTTACGCCCCGCGCCCCGGCGCGGGGTTGTTCCCCCCAAAATAGGTGCCTCACTAATGGACAACCGAACCACAGCCCTGAACATGGTTCCGATGGTGGTCGAACAGACCAGCCGCGGCGAGCGCGCCTATGACATCTATTCGCGCCTGTTGAAAGAGCGTCTGATCTTCCTGGTTGGCCCGATCGACGATCACATGGCCAACGTGGTGGTGGCGCAGCTGCTGTTCCTGGAAGCGGACAACCCGGAAAAGGACATCAGCATCTACATCAACTCGCCCGGTGGCGTAGTCACCGCCGGCATGGCGATCTACGACACCATGCAGTACATCAAGCCGGACGTGAGCACCATCTGCGTCGGCCAGGCCGCCTCGATGGGGGCGCTGCTGCTGGCATCCGGCGCGGCCGGCAAGCGGTATGCGCTGCCGAACTCGCGGGTGATGATCCACCAGCCGCTGGGCGGCTTCCAGGGCCAGGCCACGGATATCGACATCCATGCCCGTGAAATCCTGACCCTGCGCTCGCGCCTGAACGAGGTGCTGGCCAAGCACACCGGCCAGTCGCTGGAGACCATCGCGCGCGATACCGAGCGCGACAACTTCAAGAGCGCCGCCGATGCGGTGGCTTACGGTCTGGTCGATCAGGTGCTTGAACGCCGTCCGGAAGAGTCGATCACCCCGGCGTGATGACGCATCCAGGCCGGCAAACCGGCTTGTTTCCGCAGGGTCGGGCGGACTGGTGTCCCCCCGACCCTGTGTTATTCTCGAATCGAACCCCCGTTCAGCGGGTGGGGTAACTGGGTAAGCGAAGCATGAGCGAAGACCGCCAAGGTCGTTCCACGGACACCGGCAAGATCCTCTACTGCTCTTTCTGCGGAAAGAGCCAGCATGAGGTGCGCAAGCTGATTGCGGGCCCGAGCGTGTTCATCTGCGATGAGTGCGTGGAGCTGTGCAACGACATCATCCGTGAAGAACTTGAGGAAAAGGCGCAGTCGGCGCGCAGTTCGCTGCCCAAGCCGCGCGAGATCCTCGAGGTCCTCGACCAGTACGTGATTGGCCAGAACCGGGCCAAGCGCACGCTGGCCGTGGCTGTGTACAACCACTACAAGCGCATCGAGAGCCGGCAGAAGAACGACGAGGTCGAACTGGCCAAGTCGAACATCCTGCTGGTCGGCCCGACCGGTTCGGGCAAGACGCTGCTGGCCGAAACCCTGGCCCGCCTGCTCAACGTGCCGTTCACCATGGCCGACGCCACCACGCTGACCGAAGCCGGTTACGTGGGCGAGGACGTGGAGAACATCATCCAGAAGCTGCTGCAGAAGTGCGACTACGACGTCGAGAAGGCACAGCAGGGCATCGTCTACATCGATGAAATCGACAAGATCTCGCGCAAGAGCGAGAACCCGTCGATCACCCGTGACGTGTCCGGCGAAGGCGTCCAGCAGGCCCTGCTGAAGCTGATCGAAGGCACCGTGGCCAGCGTGCCGCCGCAGGGCGGGCGCAAGCATCCCCAGCAGGAATTCCTGCAGGTGGACACCAAGAACATCCTGTTCATCTGCGGCGGTGCGTTTGCCGGGCTGGACAAGGTGATCCAGGCGCGTTCCAACGATTCGGGCGGCATCGGCTTTGGTGCCAAGGTCAAGAGCGCCGAGCGCAAGCAGGAAATCGGCAAGGTGCTGGCCGAAGTCGAGCCGGAAGACCTGATCAAGTTCGGCCTGATCCCGGAATTCGTCGGCCGCCTGCCGGTGGTTGCGACCCTGGAAGAGCTGGACGAGGCCGCCCTGGTGCGCATCCTCACCGAGCCGAAGAACGCCATCACCAAGCAGTTCAAGAAGCTGTTCGAGATGGAACACGTCGAGCTGGAGTTCCGCCCCGACGCCCTGGCCGCGATCGCCCGCAAGGCGCTCAAGCGCAAGACCGGTGCCCGTGGCCTGCGTACCATCGTCGAATCGGTCCTGCTGGACACCATGTACGACCTGCCGTCGGCCGAGAACGTCAGCAAGGTCGTGGTGGATGAATCGGTGATCGAGCACAAGTCCGAGCCGTACCTGATCTACCAGACGCCACCGGCGCCTGAACAGAAGGCGGCTGGCGCTGAATAATCGGTTCAAGCAATTGAATTGATAGAAGTTTTTCAGAACAGCTTGCATCTAGAAGCCGATGGCCCCATAACGAGGCCATCGGCTTTTTTTGTATCCGGGCGAGGCGCCCGGAGGCCATCCCCACTGTTCCACTGGAGCCCACATGGCCCGTTCCCCAACTGAGACTCTCGACCTGCCGGTACTGCCGCTGCGTGACGTGGTGGTGTTCCCGCACATGGTCATTCCGCTGTTTGTCGGCCGCGACAAGTCCATGCACGCGCTGGAACAGGCGATGGCGGCGGACAAGCGCATCCTGTTGCTGGCGCAGAAGTCGGCCGAGACCGACGATCCCACCGCCGCCGACCTGTACCAGGTGGGCACGCTGGCCCAGGTGCTGCAGCTGCTGAAGCTGCCCGACGGCACCATCAAGGTGCTGGTCGAGGGCCTGTCGCGGGTCAACGTCACCCAGGTGACCGAGCGTGACGGCGCGCTGCAGGGCATCGCCACCGAAATCGAATCGGACGAGTCGCGCGAGCCGCGCGAGATCGAAGCGATCGCCCGCTCGCTGATGTCGCTGTTCGAGCAGTACGTCAAGACCAACCGCAAGCTGCCGCCGGAACTGCTGCAGACCCTTGCCGGCATCGATGAACCCGCGCGCCTGGCCGACACCATCGCCGCGCACATCAGCGTGCGCCTGGCCGACAAGCAGCGCCTGCTGGAAACCCTGCAGATCGGCGACCGGCTGGAAATGCTGGTGGGCCTGGTCGACGGCGAAATCGACGTGCAGCAGATGGAAAAGCGCATCCGCGGCCGCGTGAAGTCGCAGATGGAAAAGAGCCAGCGCGAGTACTACCTCAACGAGCAGATGAAGGCCATCCAGAAAGAACTGGGTGACCTCGACGATGCGCCCGGCGAGCTGGACGAACTGGCCCGCAAGATCGCCGAGGCGGGCATGCCCAAGCCGGTGGAAACCAAGGCCAAGGCCGAGCTCAACAAGCTCAAGCAGATGTCGCCGATGTCCGCTGAAGCGGCGGTCGTGCGCAACTACCTGGACTGGCTGCTGGGCGTGCCGTGGAAGAAGCGCACCAAGGTGCGCAAGGACCTCAAGGCCGCGCAGGACACGCTGGATGCCGATCACTTCGGCCTGGACAAGGTCAAGGACCGCATCCTGGAATACCTGGCGGTGCAGTCGCGCGTGAAGCAGATGAAGGGCCCGATCCTGTGCCTGGTCGGCCCGCCCGGCGTGGGCAAGACCTCGCTCGGCCAGTCCATCGCCAAGGCGACCAACCGCAAGTTCGTGCGCATGAGCCTGGGCGGCGTGCGCGACGAGGCCGAAATCCGCGGCCACCGTCGCACCTATGTCGGTTCCATGCCGGGCCGCATCGTGCAGAACCTCAACAAGGTGGGCAGCAAGAACGCGCTGTTCGTGCTGGACGAAATCGACAAGATGTCGATGGACTTCCGTGGCGATCCGTCGTCGGCGCTGCTGGAAGTGCTGGATCCCGAGCAGAACAACGCGTTCAACGACCACTACCTGGAAGTGGACCTGGACCTGTCCGAAGTGATGTTCGTGGCGACCTCCAACTCGCTCAACATTCCCGGCCCGCTGCTGGACCGCATGGAAGTGATCCGCATCCCCGGCTACACCGAGGATGAAAAGCTCAACATCGCCATGCGCTACCTGGTGCCCAAGCAGCTCAAGGCCAACGGCCTGAAGCCGGAGGAACTGGAGATCGAGGCCGACGCCATCCAGGACATCGTGCGCTACTACACGCGCGAATCGGGCGTGCGCAACCTCGAGCGCGAAGTGGCCAAGATCTGCCGCAAGGTGGTCAAGGAAATCGCGCTGGCCGGCCCGGCCGGGCTGCCCAAGCCGGCCAAGGCCAGCAAGAAGGCCGGTGCGAAGAAAAAGGCACTGGTGGTGGTCACCGGCAAGAACCTGGACAAGTACCTGGGCGTGCGCCGGGTCGATTTCGGTCGCGCCGAGGAACAGAACGAGATCGGCCTGGTCACCGGCCTGGCCTGGACCGAAGTGGGCGGCGACCTGCTGCAGATCGAATCGACTCTGGTCCCGGGCAAGGGCCAGCTGATCCTGACCGGCCAGCTGGGCAACGTGATGAAGGAATCGGCCTCGGCCGCCCTGTCGGTGGTGCGTTCGCGCGCCGAGCGGCTGGGCATCGACAACGAGTTCCTGCAGAAGCACGACGTGCACGTGCACGTGCCCGATGGCAGCACCCCCAAGGACGGCCCTAGTGCCGGCATCGCGATGGTGACCTCGCTGGTGTCCACGCTGACCAAGGTGCCGATCCGGGCCGAAGTGGCGATGACCGGCGAGATCACCCTGCGTGGCCGCGTCACGGCGATCGGCGGGCTGAAGGAGAAGCTGCTGGCCGCGCTGCGTGGCGGCATCACCACGGTGATCATCCCCGAGGAGAACCGCAAGGACCTGGCGGACATCCCGGCCAACGTTACCCGTGATCTGAAGATCATCCCGGTGAAGTGGATCGAAGAAGTGTTGGACCTGGCCCTGGAGACGCCGCTCACCCCGAAGAAGGCCAAGAAGGATGGGGCGCGCGTCACAGTGCGCGGCAAGAGCAAGACAGCTTCCAACACGCGCGTCAAGCATTGACGTGTGCTGTCGAAATGCCCGAAACCCGCGTCGTTATTGGCTTTTCAGCTTGCGCGGGTAGGGGTCCACTGGTATAAAAGCACCACTCGCGAGTCAGTACGCACTGACGTCGGCGAATCGAGAACTTCACTGGCATCCGGCCGCAGTCTGGGTCGGATGCTTCACTGTCGAACATGCGGAATCCCCGCCAAAGGAGCTGTACAGAATGAACAAGACCGAATTGATCGACGCCGTTGCCGAGGCCGCCGACCTGACCAAGGCCGAGTCCAACCGCGCCGTCGATGCCGTCATCGCTTCCATCACCAAGGCCCTGAAGGGCGGTGACGCTGTGACGCTGGTGGGCTTCGGTACGTTCCAGGTTCGCGCGCGTGCTGCCCGCACCGGCCGCAACCCGAAGACCGGCGACACCATCAAGATCGCTGCATCGAACAATCCGTCGTTCAAGGCTGGCAAAGCCCTGAAGGATGCCGTAAACTAAGCGGCTTGCTGGGGTGCTTAGCTCAGCGGTAGAGCGTCTCCTTTACACGGAGAGGGTCGGGGGTTCGAAACCCTCAGCACCCACCACAGCACCGCAGTAAACGTTTGAGATTTGGAGCGGTAGTTCAGCTGGTTAGAATGCTGGCCTGTCACGCCGGAGGTCGCGGGTTCAAGTCCCGTCCGCTCCGCCAGTTTCAAGAAGGCCCCTGAGCAATCGGGGGCCTTGTTTTCTCCGCCGATGGTAGAGCTGACCGTTGGTCAGCTGGTAAAGCAGACCGTTGGTCGGCTGAAAAAGTTAAATGCGGAGCGGTAGTTCAGCTGGTTAGAATGCTGGCCTGTCACGCCGGAGGTCGCGGGTTCAAGTCCCGTCCGCTCCGCCAGTTTTAAAAAAATCCTCGAAAAAAGCAGTCTTCGGGGTAGGTTTTCTGAATATCTTCGGATAGAATGAGCGCCTGCAAAGTTTCAAGCGCGGAGCGGTAGTTCAGCTGGTTAGAATGCTGGCCTGTCACGCCGGAGGTCGCGGGTTCGAGTCCCGTCCGCTCCGCCAATCTTTGAAGAGCCCCTGGTGCAAACCAGGGGCTTTTTTTTTGGTTTTTCTCCCCGCGGACGGGAACGTCGTGTTGCAACGTCCGGAGCAGATGGCGTACATCCGTGCACGCGCGACCGGGTTGTCCAGGCGACGGTGTGGATCGGGTCGCGGCTCCGTTAGGGACTACTGCGAACGTGAGGGCCCCGCAGCGGCCGGTAGGCCCCTGGCGCAAATGTCCCCCGGCCTGGCGGCCTCCTCCTTTATTTTGCCCAGGGGCCTACCGGCCGCTACGGGGCTCGGCATGCGGACAGCCCCGGAGCGAGGCATCTCTGGCTCCCGTTGGTGGGTCGGGTGCTGGGCCCCATGCCCTTGGAGGCGAAATAAAGGAGGAGGGGGCGGCCGCAGGCCGACGCCGGGGGACATTCGCCGGAAAGGGCATGGGGCCCAGTGCCCGATCCACCAACAGCCGCTGGCAGAAGAAACAGTTCTGTGTGCCGCGGCGGCGTCAACCGCGTCGCGGCCAGCGGCCCCTGCCGGGATCGGTGTGATGGCGACATCCGGCGGCCCGCAGCCGTTGCGATGGCGGCGCCGCGCCTGCCCGCGATGGTTTTGGAGCCACGCCGGAAGCGGGTTACACTGCCCGGCTCGCCACTCAGGCCATGATTTTTCCCATGCTGCAGAAACTTCGCGACAAGACCTCGGGCTGGATCGTTACCGTGATCCTGGGGCTGCTGATGATTCCGTTCCTGTTCGTGATCGACTCCAGCTACCTCGGTGGCGTGGGTGCGCAGAACGTGGCCAAGGTGGCGGCACCGCCGACCTGGTGGCGCTCGGCGCCGTCGTGGTGGCCGATGTCGTTCCTGTGGCAGCACCACGAGATCAGCTCGCAGGATTTCCGCGTGCGTTTCGAACAGGCCCGCCAGCAGGCGCGCCAGGAGCAGGGCGAGAACTTCGACCCGCGCGAGTTTGAAAGCACCGAAAACAAGCTCGCCGTCCTGGACCAGATGATCGACGAACAGGTCGTGCGCCTGGCCGGTGAACAGTCCGGCATCGTCATCGGCGACAACGCCGTGCGCGAATACATCGCCGCGATCCCGGCCTTCATCGGCGCGGACGGCAAGTTCAACGACAACCAGTATCGCCTCGCGCTGGCCGGTGGCAATCCGCCGCGTACCCCGACCCAGTTCGAGGCCCTGGTGCGCGAAAGCATCCAGCAGTCGGTGATTCCGTCAGCGCTGCAGGTGTCCGGTTTTGCCACTGCCGCCGAAGCCGAGCGCCTGCTCAAGCTGCTGGGCGAAACCCGCGACGTCGAACTGGCCGCGCTGCCGGAACTGCCCGCCGACACCGCCGAGGTCACCGACGCGCAGATCAAGCAGTGGTACGACAGCCACACCAAGGATTTCCGCCAGCCGGAAACCGTGTCGCTCGAATACGTCGAAATCAACGGTGCGAACCTGCCGGCGGCCGCCCCGGCCGACGAAGCTGCCCTGCGCAAGCGCTATGAAGACGAGAAGGCGCGGTTTGCCACCCCGGAACAGCGTCTGGCTTCGCACATCCTGATCGCCGCCGATGGCAGCGACCCGGCCAAGCTCAAGGCCGCCGAAGAGAAGGCCACCCGCATTGCCGCCGACGCGCGCAAGCCCGGTGCCGATTTCGCCGCACTGGCCAAGGCCAACTCCGAAGACCCCGGTTCCAAGGAACACGGTGGCGATCTGGGCTGGGTCGAGCGTGGCGCGATGGTGAAGCCGTTCGAGGACGCGCTGTTCAACATGCAGGCCGGCGAAGTGACCGGGCCGGTCAAGACCGACTTCGGTTACCACGTGCTGCTGCTGCGCGAAAAGAAGGGCGGCGAAGGCCGTCCGTTCGAAGCGGTGCGCGACCAGCTCGCCGCCGAGGCACTCAAGGCCGACAACGAGCGTGCGTTCACCGACCTGAGCGGCCGCCTGGTCGACCTGGTGTACAAGAACCCGACCTCGCTGGAAGGCCCAGCCAAGGACATGGGCCTGCCGGTCCAGACCCTGGGGCCGTTCACCCGCACCACCGCCAGTGGCATCGCGGCCAACCCGGCTGTGCTGCGCGCCGCGTTCTCCGACGTGCTCACCCAGGACGGCACCGTCAGCGATCCGATCGAGCTGGAGCCGAACCACACCGTGATGATCCGCGTCACCGATCACAGCCCCGAGCAGGCGATGCCGCTGGCCAAGGCGCGTGAACAGGTGATTGCCGCCATCCGTGGCGAGCGTGTCCGTGTGGCGTCGGAGAAGGCCGCCGATGCGGTGCTGGCCAAGCTCAAGGCCGGCCAGACCCTGCAGGCCCTCACCGTCAGCGACAAGCTGCAGGTGACCCCGCTGCCGGGCCTGCCGCGTACCCAGCCGGTGCCGACCCCGGAAATCAACCGCGCCGTGTTCACCGCGGCACTGCCGGCCGACGGCAAGCCGAGCTACGGCAAGGTCGCCATGCAGGGCCGTTACCTGGTCTTTGCGGTGAACAAGGTCAATCCGGCCAACCTGGCCGAGATCCAGCCGGAGCAGAAGAAGGCCTTCACCGATCAGCTCAACCAGATCGATGGCATGGCCGCCGCCAAGGCCTACATCGACGCGATGCGCAAGCATTACAAGGTGCAGACCGAAGAGGCGAACCTGTAACCGATCCGGTTGCAGTGGCAGCAGAAGGCCCGGCATTGCCGGGCCTTCTGCGTTATGGGCAGGCCCGATGGCCAATGCGTCGCCGGCGGCGGTCATGCGCCGCCGCCGCGCCTTGGGCCGAGGTTGGTGGTCGGCCGGGGCGCACGGCGTCCGAGGCTGGATCCATCGCGGCGCAACCTGTCGGCCGCACCTGATGGCTCGCACGCTCGCTATCCCGGTAGGGTCGCGCCCCAGCCGGCTGCAGACCCAGCCGATCAGCGCGATGTCGGCATGACCCGAACCGGCGCTGCCGTCCGCGGCAGACCCGCACCATGCCGGGCGCCGGAAACGACGATGCCCGGCAAGGCCGGGCATCGTAGGTACCGCATCGAACCGATCAGGCCGGCCGGGCCGGCGCGTCGTATCAATCTTCCACGCGCAACACCGCCCCCGGCTTCAGCACGCTGCTGCCGGTAAGCCCGTTCAGCGACAACAGCGCCTTGAGCGGCATGCCGTAGCGGCGCGCGATGGTCCACGGCGACTCGCCGTCGCGCACGGTGTGGCGGCGGTTGCGCGGCCGGTCGGCACTGCTGGCCACGGTCCGGGCCGCGCGCGCGGTCGGCGCAGTGGCCTTGGCGGCCGGCGCGGCCTCGGTGCGGTCCGGGGACTCCACGGCGGCCACGGCGGCCATCACGGCTGCGCTGGCGTCGACCGGCGCGTGCGTGGCCGGTGCCAGCACCGTCACCTGGCCGCTGGGGCGGCCCTTGCCGCTCGCCAGTGCCGGGTTGAGCCGGGCAATCCGCGCCGGGTCCAGCGAGCGCTGTGCGGCCCACTGCTGGACGCTGGTGCCCGCGGGCAGGGTGTGGCCCTTCAGCACCGGCACCGTGCGGTCCAGCGAGGCCATCACGCCTGGCTTGGTTTCGGCGTTTTCCAGCACACAGGCCAGCGCGTGCAGCTTCTCGACGTAGGCATAGGTGATCGGCGACAGCCCCGGCAATTCGGCCGGGCGCGCGTTCTGCGCGTTCATGCCGGCCTTGCGCAGCGATTGCAGCACCCGGTACTCGCCGGCGTTGTAGGCCATGGTGGCCAGGCGCCAGTCGCCGCCGAACATGCCGTGCAGGGTCTTGAGGTAACGCACCGCGGCCTGGGTGGAATCCACCGCAGACAGGCGGCCGTCGTAGCCCGGGGTCATCTGTACGCGGTGGTTCTTGGCGGTGGTGGCGATGAACTGCCACAGCCCGGCCGGGCCACTGCCATTGCGGGCATTGGGCCGGTAGCCGCTTTCCACGAACGGAATCAGCGCGAACTCGGTGGGCAGGTTGGACCGGCGCAGTTCTTCGACCACGTAGCCAAACAGCACCAGGGCATCGTCATCGGTATTGGCCAGCCGTGACGGGGCATGCGCGAACTGCTTCTGCCACCGCGGGCTGGTGGCCTCGGCGTTGCAGGTGGGTTCGGCCAGGCCATCGCGGAAGCTGGCGAAGATTTCCTGCCCGTTGCGCACCGATACCGGCGGCAGGGCGGCGGGGTCCAGGGGCAGCTGGGAGAGCCCGGCCACGTTCTGCGACATTCCCGCACTCAACGACTGGGCGCTCGCGCCACCGGCCAGGGACAGCGCCAGGCCGAGCGCGAGCGGCAACAATCGCCGGCTCATGTACCGAATCCGTCTTTCCAGCCGCGCAAGCCTGCGACGACATCGACTTCATCGGTGACGGGGCGACCCAGGTGGGCACTGACGGCCTGCTGGATCGACGGCGTTCCGGTACGCAGGAACGGATTGCAGTGGAGCTCGCTGGCCAGTGACACGGGCAGCGTAGGACGGTCATCGCGGCGCATGGCCAGGGCCTCCTCATGGCGCTGCAGCAACGCAGCGTTGGTGGGGTCGACATGCCGCGCGAAGACGGCATTTGACACGGTGTATTCGTGCCCGCAGCACAACAGCAGGTGCGGGGGCAGGGACGCCAGCTTCTGCAGGGATGCCAGCAGCTGGGACGGCGTACCTTCGAACATGCGGCCACAGCCCAGGCTGAACAACGCATCGCCACTGAAAAGATGTTCAGCGGTGTGAAACGCGATGTGGAACCGGGTGTGGCCGGGCACGGATACTACGTGGAACCTTTGGCCCGCTGCCTGAATGCATTCACCTTCAGCCACCCGGTGGGTAGCCATCGGGATGCGCGGATCGTCGGGTGCATACACCGCAAGCCCCGGATACCGGGCCTGCAGGGCCGCCACGCCGCCGATGTGGTCGTTGTGGTGGTGGGTGAGCAGAATCGCGGTGGGGGTCCATCCCTGCTGCGTTGCGGCAGCCAGGACGGGGGCGGCGTCGCCGGGGTCGACCACGACCGCCTGGCCGTCGTCGGCGACGAGCGCCCAGATGTAGTTGTCCGCAAATGCGGGTAGGGCAGTGAGTCGCATAGAATTGGACCATGCCCGCCACGCCGAGCCCCCGTCAAGCGTCAGTCGCATCCTGGTTTGATACTGAACCGGCACATGTGCTGTGCCAGTTGGAGTTCCAGCGGCTGACGCCGTTGCTGGCCGAGCGCCCGGTCACCCCATGGCTGTGGGTGGCCCCCACGGCCGCCTGGGCGGCCCTGGCGGACCTTCCCGGGCGCGGCCTGCGCCTGCACCGCGACGGCGCAGGATTTGCCGGCGACACCCGCTGTGGCCTGCCCCTGCCGTTGCCGGACGAGAGCGTCAACGCCATCGTGCTGCAGCACGTGACCGCACGCGATGCCGAGCAGCTGATCGGCGAGTGCGAGCGGGTGCTGATGCCGGGCGGGCGGTTGTGGCTGTCCACGCTCAATCCGTTCAGCCCGTACCGCCGCCAGTGGCGCCAGCACGGCCTGGTGGTGCGCAGCCCGCAACGGTTGCGGCACACCCTGGAGCAGGCGGGCCTGACCTGTGACGGGCTGAGCTACCTGGGGCCGATGTGGCGTGACCGCGCCCCGGGCCAACGCAGCTTCGCGCCGCTGCGTGCGGCCTGCCTGTTCACCGCCGAGAAACGCACCCCGGCCCTGCCGGGACCTACGCCACTGCCGGTCCGTCGATGGCACGGCACCGTGGCGACCTGATCTGGACTGCAATGAAAACAATTGAAATACACACTGACGGTTCCTGCCTCGGCAATCCCGGCCCCGGCGGCTGGGCGGCCTTGCTGCGCTACAAGGCGCAGGAGCGCGAACTCAGCGGCGGTGAAGCACATACCACCAACAACCGGATGGAGCTGATGGCGGCCATCTCCGGGCTGGAAGCGTTGACCGAGCCGTGCAACATCGTGCTCTACACCGACTCGCAGTACGTTCGCCAGGGCCTGACCCAGTGGATGCCGGGCTGGATCCGCAAGAACTGGAAGACCGCCGGCGGCGACCCGGTCAAGAACCGCGAACTGTGGGAACGCCTGCATGCGGCCACGCTGATGCATACCATCGACTGGCGCTGGGTGAAGGGCCATTCCGGCGACCCCGACAATGAACGCGTGGACCAGCTGGCGCGCGACGCCGCGGTCCGGATCCGCGCCGCCGGCCCGGTACACTGAGCCCATGCGTCAGATCATCCTTGATACCGAAACCACCGGCCTGGAATGGCGGAAGGGCAACCGCATCGTCGAAATCGGCTGTGTGGAACTGCTTGAACGCCGTCCCAGCGGCAACAACTACCACCAGTACATCAAGCCGGACTGCGAATTCGAACAGGGCGCGCAGGAAGTCACCGGGCTGACCCTGGAGTTCCTGGCCGACAAGCCGGTGTTCGCCCAGATCGCCGAGGAGTTCCTGGCTTTCATCGACGGCGCCGAGCTGATCATCCACAACGCCGCCTTCGACATCGGCTTCCTCGACAACGAGCTGTCGTTGCTGGGCGACCAGTACGGCAAGATCACCGACCGCTGCACGGTGGTCGATACGCTGAAGATGGCGCGCGAGCGCTTCCCCGGCCAGCGCAACTCGCTGGACGCGCTGTGCAAGCGGCTCGGCGTGGACAACGCGCACCGCCAGCTCCACGGCGGCCTGCTCGATGCGCAGATCCTGGGCGATGTCTACATCGCACTGACCTCCGGCCAGGAGGAAATCGGCTTTGGTTCGGCCGATGACGGGCAGCGCGGCACCGCGCATGCGCAGGCCTTCGATACCTCACGCCTGCTGCCGCGCCCGCGCGTGGTGGCCACGGCGTCCGAGCTGGAGGCGCACGAAGCGCGGCTGGCCAAGCTGCGCAAGAAGGCCGGCCATGCCATCTGGGATGGGCCGAAGGTGGAAGAGGCGGTGGCTTGAATGCATCGCGACCAACGGTCGCGATCCACACAACGGTCGTGATCCACCGACCGTGATGCACCGGCCGTCGTGATCCACGCAATAAACCGGTAGGTCACGACCGTTGGTCGTGACCGGGGTCAATCAATGGCACCGCACCAGAATCACGGTGATGTTGTCCGACCCGCCGCCATCCAGCGCGGCCGCCACCAGCGTGTCCACGCATTCCTGCGCGCTGGCGTCATCGAAGGCCAGGGTGCGGGCGATGCCGGTGTCCTCCACTTCCTCGGTCAGCCCGTCGCTGCACAGCAGCAACTGCATGCCCGGGCGCAGTTCGCCGGTGGTGGTGGCCACGTTCAGGTGCGCCGGGTCGGTGACACCCAGCGCTTGGGTCACCACGTTGCGGTGCGGGTGCGCGCGCGCCTGCTCGGCGGTCAGGTTGCCCTGAGCCACCATTTCCTGCACCACGCTGTGGTCCTGGCTGAGCTGGGCCAGCTGGCCGTCGCGCCACAGGTAGGCGCGGCTGTCGCCGACCCAGGCCACCTCGTACCGGTTGCCCTGGACCCGCGCGGCCACCACGGTGGTGCCCATCGGCAGGCTGTCGTTGCGGCGGCGCGAGGTGCGGATGATCTCCTCATCGGCCACCCGGATGGCGTGCGCCAGCGTGGCGCCGTGGCGGATCTCGCGCACGATGGTCTCGCGCGCCAGCGCGCTGGCCACTTCACCGCAGGCGTGCCCGCCCATGCCATCGGCCACCAGCCACAACGCCAGTTCGCCATCGCCGTAGTAGGTGTCCTCGTTGAGGTCACGGCGCAGGCCGGGGTGGGTGAGATGTCCGAATTCGATCATGGGTGGGCTGCAGCCAAAGGGGCGTTGCGGGGGATAACGGCATGATCGCGGCCCGCCGGACATCCGGCAAGGCATCCATACAGAAGAAATTCACTTCGCTGGTGCGGAATGACTTGTCGTCAGCGCGTCCTGCCCGTATCATTCGCGTCCCGGTTCGCCGGGACCATCTGGAGAGGTGGCAGAGCGGTTGAATGTACCTGACTCGAAATCAGGCAGGCGTTTATAGCGCCTCGGGGGTTCGAATCCCCCCCTCTCCGCCAGACACAAAGAAAAAGGGCTGCCCGTTGGGCGGCCCTTTTTCTTTGTGTCTGGCGCGGGATGCGACGGCGCTGCGCGCCGTCGCCCCAAACGCTGCTGTGCAGCGTTTGGGCCCGGTCCCTTTGCCTGCCTCTCCCCGCCCCTGTCGGGGCAGCCCCTCAACAGAGGGGCTTGTGCCTTGGTTCGGGTTGCGCGCCAACGGAGACACTGCCGAACGCGAAGGCAGGAGCAACGGCTGACCTGCGTTCCACGCCACGTCCGTTAAACTGGCGGCCACCTGTAACGGATGGCCCCCATGACCGCTGAAATCCTTGTTCCCGTGTCCTTTGGCGAGCTGCTGGACAAGATCTCGATCCTGCAGATCAAATCCGAGCGCATCGACGATGCGGCCAAGCTGGCCAACATCCACGCCGAGCTGAGCGCGCTGGACAAGACCTGGATGGCGCACCCGGCCGCGGTCAAGGACATCGCGCGCCTGCGTGCCGACCTGAAGGCGGTCAACGAGCGCCTGTGGGACATCGAGGACAACATTCGCCTGCAGGACAAGGCGCAGGCCTTCAACGAGGACTTCGTTGCGCTGGCCCGCAGCGTGTACCTGCAGAACGACGAGCGCGCCCGCATCAAGAAGGCCATCAACCTGGCGCTGGGCTCGAGCTACGTGGAAGAGAAGTCGTACAAGGATTACGCGGCCCGGTAATGCCGGCCGCTGGCCGTCAACCACCCCGCCGCAAGGTAGTGCCGGCCGCTGGCCGGCAACCCCGCATCGCCTGACGTCGGAGGACGTTCCCGGCCAACCGATTACCCGGGCCGGTGATCGGCCACGTAGCGCTCGAACGCCGCAATCCCGTCCTCCACCGTGATCAGCTGCATCACGTCGTCGAACTCGACCTTCGCGCCCCACTTCAGTTCGCTGGCCGGCTTGCCCAAAAACTTTCGCGCGGCATCGTCGTAACGGTCCACGCAGTAGCGCCGGTCGGAGTAGGGGCCGCTGCGGTGCGGGTTGCTGGCCGCGTGCAGGCCCAGCACCTTGGTGCCCATGGCGTTGGCGATATGCATCGGGCCGGAGTCCGGGGTCATCACCAGCGCGGCGCGTGCCAGCAGCGCGGGCAACTGCTTCAGCGTGTCCTTGCCCACCAGGTCCAGCGCCGGGGTATCCAGCTGGGCCAGGATGGCATCGCTCATACTGCGCTCCAGTTCGCTGCGGCCCCCGCACAGCACCACCCGCCAGCCGCGCGCGGTGGCATGGTTGGCCACGGCGGCGTAGCGGTCGGCGTACCAGTTGCGGCGCACGTGGCTGGAGCAGGGCGAGATCATCAGCACCGGGCGGCCGTCGTCCTGCCACTGCGCCTGCGCCCATTCCACCGCGGCAGGCGGCACCGCCAGATCCCAGCTGACCTGCTGCTGGACGATGCCCAGCGGCTCGCTGAAGCTGCCGATCGCGTCCAGCACGTGGATGCCGGGGCGGTCGGGAATGCGTTCGTTGATGAAAAGCCCGTGAAGGTCCTTCGAGCGCGCCTTGTCGTAGCCGATGCGGCGCACGGCCGGCACGAACGCCGACAGCACATTGGCGCGGAAGGCCACCTGCATCTGCAGCAGCGCTTCGAAACGGCCGGGCGGGAAGGTTGCCTTCAGCGCCCGCATGCCGGCCAGGCCGGTCTTCTTGTCGTAGGGGTGGAAGACCACGCCGGGCAGGCCGTCGAGCAGTTTGTGCCCGGCCTTGTCGATGATCCAGTGCAGCGGCGTGCCCGGCCTGGCCTGCTGCAGGGTCCGCACCAGCGGCACCACGTGGGTGACATCGCCCAGGGCGGACAAACGCAAAAGACACAAGGAAGAGGACGTTGGTGCCATGGTGTTGTTAGACTCGAAGGAATGGTCGCATTCGACGCCAATGAAGCGCTGACGCCCTGCCGTGATGGACGCGGACTGGGTGCCATTCTGTTCGACCGCGAACGGCTGCGGCAAGCCGAGATCGAGTTGTTCTCGCCGGCCCACTGGGCCGAGCGGGCGCGGCCGGTCGGTGATGGCGGCCGCGGCGGTGCCTGGTTCGTGGATGCGCCGTTCGGCCAATGCGTGCTGCGCCAGTACCTGCGCGGCGGCATGGCGGCCAAGCTGAGCCGCGACGCCTACCTGTGGCGCGGCGCCGACCGCACCCGCAGTTTTGCCGAATTCCGCCTGATGCGCGCCCTGCGCGCGCTGAAGCTGCCGGTACCGCGCCCGATCGCCGCGTTCTACATGCGCGAGGGCATGCGCTACCGCGCCGCCATCCTGATGGAGCGGCTGGAGGGCGTGCGCTCGCTGGCCGACCGCGCGCTGGTCGCCGGGCGCGGCGCCCCGTGGGAAGAAACCGGCCGGCTGGTCGCGCGCTTCCATCGCGCCGGGCTGGACCATGCCGACCTCAACGCACACAACATCCTGTTCGATGCCAACGGCCACGGCTGGTTGATCGACTTCGACCGCGGCGTGCAGCGCATTCCGGCCACGCGCTGGCGCGAGCGCAATCTCAAACGCCTGCTGCGGTCGTTGCTCAAGCTGCGCGGCGAGCGCAGCGTGGAAGACGTGGAAAAAGACTATGCACGGCTGCGCCGCGCCTACGACCTGGCCTGGAACCGGGGCTACTGATGGACTGGGCACTGCGCTTCATGGGGGTCGGCAATGCGTCGGCCGTGCAGCTGGGCTCGCCGATGGCGGTGATCGAGCGTGACGGCCGGCCGTGGCTCACCATCGACTGCGGTGGGGAAGGCCTGACCGCCTTCCTGGCGCAGTACGGGCAGGTGCCGCAGGCACTGTTCGTCACCCATGTGCACCTGGACCACGTGGCCGGTTTCGAGCGGTTGTTCGTGGATGCGTATTTTTCGCCGCACCGGCGCGGGCGCATCCGCGTGTACGTGCCGGCCACGGTGGTGCCGCTGCTGCACAAGCGCGTGGCCGACTATCCCAACGTGCTGGCCGAGGGCGGCGCCAACTTCTGGGACGCCTTCCAGCTGATCGTGGTGGGCGATGCGTTCTGGCACGACGGGGTGCGCCTGGAAGTGTTCCCGGTGCGCCATCACTGGCCGGAAACCGCCTATGGCCTGCGCCTCAAAGGCGCGGTGACCTGGAGCGGCGATACCCGCCCGATACCGGAAATGCTGGCCCGCTACGCCGACGACAACGAACTGATTGCCCACGACTGCGGCCTGCACGGCAACCCGTCGCATACCGGCGTGGACGACCTGGAGCGTGAGTACAGCAGTGAGCTGCAGGCGCGGATGATGCTGTATCACTACGCCAGCGAGGCCGATGGGGCCGCGCTTCGCCAGCGCGGGCATCGCGTGGCGCTGCCGGGCGAGCGTGTGGCGCTGGCCGCGCCGACCGCCCTGCACGTGCTGACGCAGGATCCGCCCTGAGCATGGCGCAGGCGACGGACAGCACCGCGCTTGCCGCCCATCTGGAAGCGCTCGAACGCGCCCTGCATGATCCGGTGGTGCGTGCCGATGCCGCGCGCCTGGACGCACTACTCGATCCGGAGTTCAGTGAAATCGGCAGCTCGGGGACCTGTTACGGGCGCGCTGCCGCGCTGGCCGAGATTCCTGCCGAGCGCGCCATGGTGGAGATCATCTCCGACGACTACCGCGTTTCCCTGCTGGCCCCGACCGTGGCGCAGGTGCGTTATTGCAGCTGGTATGTGGTCGACGGTGTGCGCCAGCGCGCGGTGCTGCGCAGTTCGTTGTGGCGGCTGCACGATGCGGGGTGGCGCGTGCTGTTTCACCAGGGCACGCCCGGCGTAGCGCCGACCGTTGGTCGGCTGACGTCGAATTCCGCGGAGCGTTGAGGGCAGCCGACCAACGGTCGGCTCTACGCGCGCGATGGCAGGGGCCCAAAAAGGTGGCGGCCCCGCCGGCTGACCTCGGCGCCCGCGTCGATCGATACCGTTGCTGCCTTCCGGCCCTGGCGGGATTTTCGACCTAGCGTCGCGAGGGGCCGACGGGGCCACCATAGAGACGTTCCAGGCACCGGGTGATCGAAATCAGCGGGTGCCGGAGGTGCAGTGCAGGGACAGCCCCGCAGTGCAGTCGCGCATTCTAGCGCATGCGCCGCGTGCAGTGCCAGCGGCGCGCCACTCAGCCGTCACGCTGCCACAGCAGCTGCAGGTCGCCATCGACGAAGCCCAGCCCGATGCCCTGCACCTGCGCGGTCAGGCGCGGGCCGAAGCGGGGCGTGGCCAGGGCCTGGAGCAACGCGGTGTGCAGCGCGGTCAGGCAATCTTCCCAGTGGTGTCCGGTCAGCGAATACGGCACTTCGATTTCGCGGACCGCCGGTGCCCAGACTTCATCACAGGCCCAGTCAGGATCCTGTGCATCGAAACGGTCGGTACCGACCAGTTCGATGCAGAAGCCGGCATCGTCGCCCGCCGCACCTTCGCTGAGGTTGAATGACAGGCCCACCACCGCGTCGGGGAGTGGCGACTGCAGCGCCTGTTCCAGCCAAGGGGCGAGCGTCGAATCAAGCGTCATGCGGGCCTTCCTGTGCCAGGGCGGGTCAGGATGCCATGCCTGCCGAGCGTCCGTGTGGCTGAATCGGCGGTAGCCGGGGGCTGAACCCCGCGAAAAGCGCCGGGCATGCAGGTGCCGGCCATGGTCCGGCGTTGCTAGAATCGCCGCAGGAGGAACGGCCTCCCCCGCAGCGGGACACACTGACCAGGACGGCCTGGCCCCTATCAAAGGAGGGCCACATGGCCTGGATCTATCTGTTGGCAGCCGGCGTACTGGAAATTGTCTGGGCGTTCGCGATGAAGCAGTCCGACGGCTTCAGCAAGCTCACCCCCAGCATCATCACCGTGGTCACCATGATTGCCAGTTTCTGGCTGTTGTCGCTGGCCATGCGCACCTTGCCCCTGGGCACCGCGTACACGATCTGGACCGGTATTGGCGCAGTGGGGGCGTTCATCATCGGCATCACGTTCCTGGGCGAGCAGGTGAGTGCAATGCGTATCGCCGCGGCGGTGCTGATCGTGAGCGGGCTGGTGCTGATGAAGCTGTCGAGCACCTGAGTCCACGCGGTAGCGGCGAGGGCGCCACGCCCTGCGTGGTGGCCCTGCGCGCATACCTTTCGGCGTTCAACCCAGCGACAGCACGCATTGCATGTCCACCGCGTCCAGGCCCGGGCCGTGGCCATCGGTCACGACCCGGGTGATGCCGAATCCCAGTGCGCTGTAGAAGTCGCAGGTGTGCTGGCTGGTACTCAGCACCACGCGGCGCGCGCCACGTGCGCGTGCCTGCTGCAGGCGCGCCTGCGCCAGCTCACGGCCCAACCCCTGCCGGTGCACGGTGTGGTCGACCATGCCCCAGCAGAACGCGGCGGTCAGCGCGTCGTCCATCGCCAATCCGCCGCAGGCCACCACCCGACCGCCGCGTTCGATCACCAGATAGTCTGCAGCGCGCGCAGGCTGCTGCAGGTAGGTGGAAAAGTCCGCACGTTCATGCGCGCCGAAGAAGCGCGGCACATTGCCATCGAAGATGGCCAGGCAGGCGGGTGCATCGGCGGCGGTGAAGGCGCGGATCGTGGACATGGGACGGCTGGCAGTGGCGGGGTAGCGCGACTGTGCCACGGAACCCGCTGCTGGTCCGCCGCGCTACCATCGGGGCGGACAGGTGAGGCAGGAGGCCGGAATGTTCAGAGCGAAGATCGCCGCATGCGTCGTGCTGGCGTCGTCGGTGTCGGGGTGCACGTACGTGGTCAAGGACACGGCCGTGGTCTGCGACACGGTCGGTCACGCGCCGGTACAGGCGACGCTGCCGCCGACGGCGGGGCAGCCGGCACGCCGCATCGCGCTGGTGCTGGACTACTGGCTGGTGGAGACCGCGCCGGGCCAGGCAGACAACGTGGTATGGCTGGCGTTGAGCGCGAGCAATGAAGGGCGGCGGCGCTACGACACGCGCCGGCACGGCCCGTACGCGCCAACCGTGTGGGGCCCGGGCGAAGCGCCGGTACCGCTGTGGTATTCCTCGGCGGGGGCGTACCTGGTCCGCGAAGACGGCCAACGCATCGCCGCCGATCCGGCGTTGTATCGCGGTTTCAGCACGGCATTGAGCGCCCGCCAGCGCCGCCCGGAGCGGTACGACGCGCGCCGGCTCGACCTCAACAGCGATGTCATCTGGGGGCCGCGCCAGGGCGGAGACCTCAACCAGGCCATCATGATCCGCTTCGATATTCCGCCACCGGCGCCGGACGCGCGCTGGACGCTGCATCCGGGCGAGGTGACCGTGGGTGACACCGACGCCGTCGTGGCATTTCCCGCGCGCGGGTTGTGCCTGCGCAAGGGCCATCGCGGCAAGGTGCACTGGAGCATGCTGCCGTGACGCATGCGGATCTGCGTCGCCCGTTGCTATGCTTGCTTCACAGGGAATGGATGCCCACGTCGGGCGTGATGAGGATCATCAACATGTCGCATGCTGCACCCCGTGTCTGCAATGAACCCGCACCTACGGCGCGCCCGATGACGACGCAGCCCGGGCCGATGCGTCTGCGCCTGCTGCGCGGCGCGTTCTATTCAGGCCTGGTGCTGGCCATGGCCGCCTGCCAGCCTGCGCCCGACGTCGCGCAGGACGCGGCATCTACAACGGGCGCTGCGCCCGCATCGTCGCCGGCACCTGGCACTGGTTCGGCGCCGCTCGCATTCAAGGTCGCCACGTTGCCGGTATCGCGTGCACCCTTGGGCCCATTCCCGTATCTGGATCTGCCGCCGGGGTACGTCCGCCAGGACGAGCTCCAGGGCGGATTCGACCGCGTGCCGTTCTGGACCGGCGACCGCGTGGAGTGGGTGGACGGAACGGTGTACTCGACGATGATCCACAGCGACGGCGCGCACGCGTTTTCGCCGGTGGCGCTCAGCCGCCACGTGCAGGCGCGGGTGGAGTCACTGGGCGGCCAGCGCATCTTCAGCGGGACGTTGCCTGCCGAGGCGTCCGGCGCGATCGGCAACAGCAAGGCAGCGGTCACCTATGTGGGCGGGCTGGGGGACATCTACAACGCCCCGGCCCAGACCTTTGTGATCCATCGTGTCGACCGGGATATCTGGGTGCACTTGGGCGAATCCGGCGATGCCGCGGGCCTGCTGGTGGTGGAAACCCGGCCGGTACAGGTCACCGGCGGTGGCCGGCCCCTGGATGCTTTGAAGCGGGAGCTGGGCAAGGGGTAGAGCCACACATGGGTGGCTGCGCGCCGGGAAGCGAAGCCACCCATGGGGTGGCTCGACCGGGGATTCTTTTGCGTCGCG
>NZ_JCAXES010000014.1:0-89978 GCF_059758695.1 Stenotrophomonas sp. GQ19
CCCATGCGGCGCGCATATCACAAGACAACCAACAGCCATCACCGCTTCCGGCGGCACCCCAACCTGCTCAAAGCTGGCGAGGGGCGCGTGGTACCCACCGGCTGCGAGCAGGTGTGGGTCGCCGACATCACCTACCTGCCAACGCAAGGGAAATTCGTCTATCTGAGCCTGATTACGGATGCTTGGTCACGCAAGATCGTTGGCTGGAGCGTGCACGACACCTTGCAGACAGAGCAGGTCGCCCAAGCCTTGCAAATGGCGTTGAAGGGGCGAAAACGCGCCAACGTCTGGTCCATCACTCCGACCGTGGCATCCAATATTGCTCGGACTACTACCAAAAGATCCACGCCAAGCACGGCGTGACCTGCTCGATGACTGACGGCTACGACTGCTACCAGAATGCGCTGGCCGAACGGGTGAATGGGATCTTGAAAGGTGAGTTCCTGCTGTATCGGCCTCGAGACCTGGCGCAGGCGCGCCAGATGGTGGCCGAGGCGGTGGCGATCTATAACGCCGAACGCCCGCACCTGTCCCTTAAAATGCAGACGCCCGATGCAGTGCATCGGGCGTCCTTGGCCGCCTGACGGCGGCCGGTTCATCCACCACAGGTGTCAACCTATGGCAGGACGGGTCATCTTCGCCTATCTGCGGGACACGCAAAAACGGGCCTTGACGCTTTTCGGCGCGGCCGTCGGTGGGTCGGGCGCTGGGCCCCCATGCCCTTTCCGGCGAATGTCCCCCGGCGTCGGCCTGCGGCCGCCCCCTCCTCCTTTATTTCGCCTCCAAGGGCATGGGGGCCCAGCACCCGCCCCACCGACCAGCGCCAGAAAAGCTGGCTTCCCCCTGCTTACCGCAAGCCGAGCCCCGTAGCGGCCGGTAGGCCCCTGGGCAAAATAAAGGAGGAGGCCGCCACGCGGCCGGGGGACATTTGCGCCAGGGGCCTACCGGCGGCTACGGGGCCCTCACGCTCGCGACAGGCCCGATCGGAGACGACAGCCGATCCAAACGGCGCCTGCACACCTGACCACCCGCATAGCGTCGTGCTCACTCAGCGACGGCCCTTGCAGCAAGACGCTCCCCTGAGATGGGAGAAGAGCCTTTTCTGCTCTTCTCCCCACGATGGGAAGCACGCGCGGGGAATCCTGCACTCCGGCGCCACCCTGACCCTCAATTTACGCGTACCGCTGCCGTTACCTCCAAGGACCTCATGCCGCGCGTGTTTCGTGGCGCACACCAACGGACGGATACGCATGCAGCCGGGCACCAGCGACAGCACTTCGGACACCAGCCTTGAAGTTACCGGCGGGGTAAGCCTGCCCCCGGTGGACGTGCTGCTCGACGACCACGGCACGCTGGACGGCGGCGATGCGCACGACGATGCGCCGGCTCCCGGCGCCATCCGCTACCGGCTGCCGCTGGTGGCGGTGCCCGACAACGTGATGCTCAAGGCCGCGGTGCAGAAGCTGGTCGAGCAGAAGGCGCAGCTGGACGTGCTGGCACGCAACCCGGCCCTGGCCGGGCTGCTGCCGCCGGAATGGCAGGGCAGCGGGCTGCGCGCGCTGGACCTGCAGAGTTTCGTGCTGTCGGTACTGCCGTTCCTGCAGAACGCGGCCAAGGCCGAGACCGCCCCGGCACGGCTGCCGCTCAAGCACGTGCTGGGCGACACCGGCCGCTGGGACCGCGACGACGTGGACGAGCCCAAGTCGCTGGCGTTCTTCCTGGCCAGCGACGACCGCGCCAGTGCCGGGGTGAAGGATCCGGCCGAGGCCTATCTGGTGGGGGCGCTGGGCCTGGCCTGGGCGCACGAGGGCCGTACCCGCCCCGGCTTCCTGCGCCAGATGGGCTACGACAGCATGGCCGCCCGGGTGAGCATGCTGCCGTACCCCGAACCGGGCCAGCTGGCGCTGTACGCGGTGGTGGCCCATGGCGTGAGCCAGCTCTGGTGCGTGCTCGACCGGCGCAAGCTGCGCCCGCTGCTGGCGCCGTGGATCAGCGTGCCGTTGTTGACCGCCTACGGGGTCACCGCCCCGATGACGTGGCCGACCTCGTTCCCGCCGGTGGAGGAGGTGGCGCAGATGCTGGCCGTGGCGCGCACCGGCAAGGGGCCGGTGGAAGTGGACCTGACCAAGGTGGCGGCCAAGGTCAAACAGGACGCCTCGGCCGAAACGTGGATGCCGGTGAGCCTGCTCCAGGTCGGCACCTGGGCGCCGCGCTGGGGCTACTTCATGGCCACCTTCATCGGCCTGCCCTCGGCCCTGCTGGTGCTGGCCGCGCTGGCCCTGCCCAATGCCATCGAGGCGGCAGTAGTGGCCGCCTCGCTCGCCTTCGCCGGCGGCGCCATCGGCGCGCTGGCTGCGCCGTGGGTGCACGCACGGCGCAAGCATCTGAGCTGACGCGCAACGACCAACGGTCGTTGCCTACCGGAATACGTGGGTACCCACCGTTGATGGGCGCGCCGAAGGCGCAATGGCTACGTAGGTACCCACCGTTGGTGGGTACGCCGGTCGCTCAGCCCTGGTCCATCTTCTGCAGGCCTTCCCCGGCCAGGCGCAGGATCAGGGTCTCCAGCATCTGTTCCTCTTCCTCGCTCAGCACGGACATCAGCTTGCGGGTGATCTCGATCACCAGCGGGGCGATGGTCTCGTACACCTCGAAGCCGGCCGCCGACAGCGCCAGCACCGAGCGGCGCCGGTCGTCGCCGTGGGTTTCACGCTTGATGAAGCCACGCTCGAGCAGTCTGGCCACGGCGCGGCTGACGGCCACCTTGTCCATCGCGGTGCGGTCGGACACCTCGCTGGCCGACGAGCCCGGATACAGCGCCAGGATGGTGATGACCCGCCATTCCGGGATCGCCAGACCATAACGGTCCCCATACAGCTTGGCGATATTGCCGCTGACCCGGTTGGACAGGACGCTCAGCCGGTACGGCAGGAACTGTTCCAGGTCGAGCAGGGCGTGCGAGGCACGGATGCTGTGGCTGCTGGGATCGGGTGGGTTCATGCTGCGGTGCACCTTGATGGTGGTTTCATGTGAAACTATAAACCTTAGTTCCGGACACCGCATTCTCGCGGGTCTGCCCGCCTCCCGCACCTGGTTTTTTCCGATGCGGACTTTGCTTTGGAGCCACATCATGACCAGCCAACTGAGCACCGCGTCCCACGCACCCGATCCGGGCATGCAGGTCACCACCTTCGAGAACCCGATGGGCATCGACGGGTTCGAGTTCGTCGAGTTCGCCGCGCCGGCCGGCCGCGCCGCCGAACTGCACGATTACTTCCGCAAGATGGGCTTCACCGCCGTGCTGCGCCACAAGCGGCGCGCCATCACCGTGTACCGCCAGGGTGACGTCAACTTCCTGGTCAACGAAGAACCCGATTCGTTCGCCTCGGACTTCGCTGAAAAGCACGGCCCGTGCGCCTGTGGTTTCGCCATCCGCTTCCAGAAGCCGGGTGACGAGGTGTTCCAGATGGCGCTGGGCAACGGCGCCGAAGCGATCGACTTCAAGCCTGACAGCAAGGCCGTGCCGGCCCCGGTCATCAAGGGCATCGGCGACTGCATGCTGTACCTGGTGGACCGCTATGGCGCCAACGGCAGCATGTTCGATGCCGACTACGCGCCGATCGAAGGCGTCAACCAGCGCCCGACCGGGTTCGGCCTGACCTTCATCGACCACCTCACCCACAACCTGTACTTCGGCAACATGCAGCAGTGGTCGGACTACTACGAGCGCCTGTTCAACTTCCGCGAGATCCGCTACTTCGACATCAAGGGCCTCAAGACCGGCCTGGTGTCCAAGGCGATGACCGCCCCGGACGGCATCGTGCGCATCCCGCTCAACGAATCGTCCGATCCGAAGAGCCAGATCAACGAATACCTGGACGCCTACAAGGGCGAGGGCATCCAGCACATCGCCTGCTTCACCGACAACATCTACGACACCGTCGAGGCGATGCGTGCGCAGGGCGTGGAATTCCTGGACACCCCGGACACCTATTTCGACGTGATCGACATGCGCGTGCCGGGCCATGGCGAAGACGTGGCGCGCCTGGCCAGGAACAAGATCCTGATCGACGCCGATCCGGAAACCAAGCAGCGCAAGCTGCTGCAGATCTTCACCACCAACTGCATCGGCCCGATCTTCTTCGAGATCATCCAGCGCAAGGGCAACGAAGGCTTCGGCGAAGGCAACTTCACCGCGCTGTTCGAGAGCATCGAACGCGACCAGATGAAGCGCGGCGTGCTGTAACGTAACCCGGCAGGTCCGGCGCGGCTCCCGCCACGCCGGACCCATCCGTACCGCCGGGCCCTGCCCGGCCGCTGCAATGCCGGACATGCCCGTAGAGCCGGGCTCTGCCCGGCTTCTCCAACGCACTACCCATTGCACACCTCCCAGGCTCCGCCAGGACACACAGATGAGCACCTCCATCACCGCCCGCGGTTACCAGACCGGCTTCGGCAACGAGTTCGCCACCGAGGCCGTCCCCGGCGCGCTGCCGGTAGGGCGCAACTCGCCACAGCGGGTGGCGCATGGCCTGTACGCCGAACAGCTGTCAGGCACCGCGTTCACCGCACCGCGCGGCAGCAACCGGCGCAGCTGGGTGTACCGGATCCGCCCGGCGGTGGCGCACGGTGAGTTCACTGCCTACGCCCAGCCGCACCTGCACGGCGACTTCGCCGCGGGGGCGGTGTCGCCCAACCAGCTGCGCTGGGACCCGCTGCCGCTGCCCGGCACCCCCACCGATTTCATCGATGGCCTGTACACCATGGGCGGCAACGGCGCGCCCGACGCGCACCATGGCGTGGGCATCCACCTGTATGCGGCCAACGCCGACATGCAGGGCCGCTACTTCTACAATGCCGACGGCGAGCTGCTGATCGTGCCGCAGCTGGGTCGCCTGCGCCTGCTCACCGAGCTGGGCGTGCTCGAGATCGAGCCGCAGCAGGTGGCGGTGATCCCGCGTGGCGTGCGCTTCCGGGTTGAACTGCCCGACGGCCAGGCTCGTGGCTACATCTGCGAGAACTTCGGCGCCCTGCTGAAGCTGCCCGACCTGGGGCCCATCGGCTCCAACGGCCTGGCCAACCCGCGCGATTTCGAAACGCCGCAGGCCGCCTTCGAAAACATCGAGGGGGACTTCGAGTTGATCGCCAAGTTCGGCGGCCAGCTGTGGCGCGCGCCCATCGGCCACTCGCCGCTGGACGTGGTCGCCTGGCACGGCAACTACGCGCCGTACCGCTACGACCTGCGCCGCTTCAACACCATCGGCTCGATCAGCCACGACCATCCGGATCCGTCGATCTTCCTGGTGCTGCATTCGCCCAGCGACACCCCGGGGACCAGCAACATGGACTTCGCCATCTTCCCGCCGCGCTGGCTGGTGGCGCAGGACACGTTCCGGCCGCCGTGGTTCCACCGCAACATCGCCAGCGAGTTCATGGGCCTCATCCACGGTGCCTACGACGCCAAGGCGGCCGGCTTCGTGCCCGGGGGCGCCTCGCTGCACAACTGCATGAGCGGGCACGGCCCGGACGCGGCCACGTTCGACAAGGCCTCGGCGGCTGACCTGAGCAAACCGGACGTGATCAAGGACACCATGGCCTTCATGTTCGAAACCCGTGGGGTGATCCGCCCGACCGCGCAGGCCATGGACGCCGAGCACCGGCAGCGCGATTACCAGCAGTGCTGGCAGGGCCTGAAGGCGAACTTCACCGCGTGAGCGCGACCTTGCCGCACGCGTCACTGAACCTGTTGCACGAGGCGGCCATCTCGTTGCGGCTGCCCGCCAGATCGCGTTTCGTTGGCGAGCATATCGAGGGTCTGCACCTGCGCGGCGTCAGCCTGGAAGCGCCGCTGTTCGAGCGCTGCACGCTGGAGCGTACCGTCTTCGAGGGCTGCGATATGTCCGAGGTGCGGTTCTTCGCGCGCACCGTGATGGACGCCTGCCAGTTCACCCGTGTCGACTTTCGCGCCAGTGGCCTCAATGACACCGTGTTTCGCGGCTGCGTCTTCGACACCTGCGATTTCCGCCAGAGCCGTTTCGATGCCTGCGTGCTCGACGGCTGCACCTTCATCAACTGCCGGATCGTCGACACCGGCATGCCGGCACACGCCACCACCGGCTGCCGGTTCGAGGGCGTGCTGAAGGACGTGAGGTTTGTTGCCGCCGGCGCACCGGCCTTGCTGGATGCGGACTTCAGCGCCTGCGTTCTGGACTACGTGTCCTTCGAGAACTGCCGGCTGGATAGCGTCATTCCGCCACGCGATCCGCGCCATGTTTTCCTGCCGGATATCGCCGCACGTGCGCGCCGGGCGTTGGAGGCGTTGTCCGCGGCACCGGCCGATGCCGCCACGAAGGTGCTCACGCGCCGCCTTCGCCGCTACGCGCAGATGCAGGGCGACATCCTGAATCTGGACAACCTGCGCCATGTAGAAGAACCGGCGGTTGCAGAGGCGTTGATTGCGGCATTGACGGCAGGCTGATCAGTAGGTGCAGGCGAGACGAGGAAGCGCCGCATCCGTGGAGGCCAACGCACAGGGCCGAGTCTGTGCATTTGCACGTTCAAGGCGTTTGGTAGTGATAACGCAATGCTGCGATCAACACGATGCCGTCAGTCACGCGATACACGACGCGATGTTCTGTATCGATCCGCCGCGACCACCAGCCATGCTTGTTGAAACGAAGCGGCTCGGGTTTGCCGATGCCTTCGTACGGGTCGCGTCCAATGGCCTTCAGCAGCATGTTGACGCGCTCCAGCCTGCGACGATCCGAGGCTTGCCAATGCAGGTAGTCCTCCCAGGCGGCGTCGGAAAACTGCAGCGTCACTCGGCAAGCTCGCGGGCGGTGCCTCCACCAGCGTCGAGCTGTTCCATTGCGGCTGCCAGTCGTGCTGCGTTCGCCGGCGAACGCATCAGGTAGGCTGTTTCTTCAATGGACTGATAGTCTTCCAGTGACATCATCACCACCGCCTTATTTCCGCTGCGGGTGATGGTGATGGGTTCGTGATCATTGATGACGCGATCCATGGTTTCCGCCAAGGCAGCACGGGCTGCACTGTAGGTAAGGGTCTGCATGGTCGATGGCTCCGGCGTTCTTGTACAGAAAATTGTACGCATCGATTGCCGCCAGTCAATTGATCCTGCCCTAGGCACTCGGCCGACAACCTATAGTTTGAATGGCAAATCGATTTGCGATTGCACTTGGCCATCGTCGCCTGAAAGCGACGTCGCCCGGTTGTGGCGTGAAGCCGGTTGAACCTCACACGACCAGTGAAGACATCGGCGACGTGCAAGACGCCATCAAACGGCGAGCGTCTGGAACCCGTCCACCTGCTCCTTCGGCAGCACTTCCAGCAGGCGCTGGCGGACCCGCTCGGCATAGCCGGGCGAGGTGAGCGCGGGCAGTGCATCCAGCGCGGTATGCAGGCCGGCGATCACCGCCTCGTCGCTGCGTGCCTGCTGCAGCGCATGCAGCAGCGCGGCCGCGTGGGGGTGTCGTTGCAGTTCCAGGATGCCCAGCAGGTAGATGCGCGCGGCCACCAGCGAGCGCCGGCGCTCGGTCGGGACTGCTGCCGGTGCCGCGGGGGTCTGCACGGGCTCAGGGGCGGGCCGCGGCGGGGGATCGGCCGCCGCATTGGACACCAGGTACCCGGCCTGGATCAGCTGGATCACCATTGCTGACGCTTCCGGCCCGATCATGGCGGTGAGCTGCGGCAGATCGCGTTGGCCGTCGCACAGGATCAGCAGGCGGCGCTGGCGCATGTCCAGGGGCGCACGGTGGGCCTGCAGGGCGGTGCGGGCGAGGTCGGTCTTGCGCGGTTGCATGGGCGTGGGGTCGATGCGGTGCAGGCCGAGCCTGAACGCGGCAGGTGAAACCGCGATGACAATCACGTTCCTGCATGCAGCCACTGCACAGCGTTCGCGCTAGGCTGCCGACCACCGACTGGAGGAAGTGCAGATGAAGCAGCTGGGAAGCGTTCTGGCATTGGGCATCGCGTTGGCACTCAGCAGCTGCGAGCGCACCCCTGAAACCCCGTCGAAGGACGCCGAGGCCGCCGTGCCGACGCCGGTCGACACAGCGCCGGCCGCGCCCGCCGCTACGCCCGCAGCCCAGGACCCGGCCGCCGCCGGCCCGGCGCGGCTGGATGGGTATGGTCCGCTGACCCTGGGCAGTACCCTGGACGAGGTGCGTGCCGCCTGGAAGGCGCCGCTGCAGGGCGAGGTGCCGGACGACTACTGCCATGCACTGCGCCCGCAGGGGGCGCAGGCCGAGGATGTGATCCTGATGATCGAAGGCAAGCGTCTGGTCCGCTACGACGTGCGCAACGACCGCATCACCGCGCCCGGTGGCGGCAAGGTCGGCATGTCGCTGGGCCAGCTGCAGACCCTGTACCCCGACCGCGGCGATGTCACCCCGCACAAGTACGACGAAAAGGGCCACAACCTGCGCGTGCGGCCGGCCACCGAGGGCGGCGCGCTGATCAACTTCGAGATCAACGGCGACGGCAATGTCAGCGCCTGGCGGGTCGGCCAGACCCCGCAGGTGGACTACGTCGAAGGCTGCTCGTAAGCCTGCTGCGGCGCGCGCCGTGGGCAGGCCGCGCCGCTTCTGCCCAGGGGCGCCCGATTCCTCACCCCCTGCGTGCGGTCTGGCTCTAGAATCGGCCCATTGATGCCTGGGGATTGCCGATGATTGCTGCCACTGCTTGGTTCCTGCTGGGATTGCTGCTGCTGGCACTGGGCGGCGATTCGATCGTCAAGGCGGCCTCCGGCCTGGCCCAGCGCTTCGGCGCCTCGCCGTTCATGGCCGGGCTGCTGCTGGTGGCCTTCGGCACCTCGCTGCCGGAACTGGTGGTCAACGCGCGTGCGTTCGTGGTGGGAGCCGAAGAACTCGCGCTGGGCAACGCGGTGGGCAGCAACATCGTCAACGTCGGCCTGACCCTGGGCCTGGCCGCGCTGGCGGCCCCGCTGCTGGTGCGCGCGCGGCTGCTGTCGCCGCTGCTGGTGATGGTGGCGGTGGCGAGCCTGGCGCTGATCGTGTTCGGCCTGGACGGCGTGGTGACGCGCTGGGAAGGCGGCCTGCTGCTGCTCGGCTTCGTGGCATCGCTGGTGTTCGTGCTGCGCCGCGCGCGGCTGGAATCGGACCCCGTGCGCGAGGCCATCGCCGGCTATGCGATGACCCGCACCGGCCTGTTCCTCAACCTGTTGCGGGTGGTGTTCGCCGGGCTGTGCCTGTACTACGGCGCGCGCTGGATCGTGCAGGCCGCGCCGGTGTTCGGCGCGGGGCTGGGCTGGTCGCCGTTGCTGGTGGGCCTGTTGCCGGTGGCCATTGGCACCGCGCTGCCCGAGGTGGCGGCGGCGGTGGCCGCGGCACGGCGCGGGCAGGGCGACATGGTGCTGGGCCACGTGATCGGCTCGAGCCTGTTCAACCTGCTGGTGGTGGTGGGCGGCATGGCCGCACTGCGGCCGCTGGCGGTACCGGCGTCGTTCGTGCGCCTGGAGCTGCCGGCGGCGATCGCCTTCGTGCTGGTGCTGTACCCGATGCTGCGTGGCGACCTGACCATCAGCCGCCGCGAAGGCGGCGTGCTGCTGGTGGCGTTCCTGGGCTGGGTGGCGCTGGAGCTGGCGCTGGTCTGGGGCGGCTGAGAGGCCGCGTCGGCGACCGTCGCCCCCCGGCGGTAGAGCCGACCGTTGGTCGGCTGCATTGGGCGCGATGTGGGGGCAGCCGACCAACGGTCGGCTCTACCGGACGTGGATTGGAGCAGCCGACCAACGGTCGGCTCTACCGGGTCTGTTCGCCTTCCGGGCGCGGCGGCGGCAGCTGTTCTTCCTTGGCGGTTTCATGGCCGGGCAGGCTGGGGCGCTTTTCCATCATCAGCGACAACGCCGCCTTGGCCATCATGTGCGCGCTGATCGGGGCGGTGATGAACAGGAACACGGTGATCAGCAGTTCGCGCGGCTGCGGGTCCTGGCCAAGGAAGATGTGGTAACACACCGATCCCACCAGTACGCAGCCCACGCCCAGCGTGCTGGCCTTGGTCGGGGCGTGCAGGCGCTTGAAGAAGGTCGACAGCTTCACCAGCCCCAACGCGCCCACCAGGATGAAGAAGCAGCCGAACAGCAGCAGGATCGACAGCACGATCTGGATGAAGGTGATCATTCCACGATGTCCCGGCGCAGCACGAACTTGCTCAGCACCACCGTGCTGCCGAAGCCGAGCATGGCGATGATCAGCGCCGCCTCGAAATACACCGCCGAGTTGAGGTACATGCCGAACAGCATCAGCTCGGCGATGGCCGTCACCGACAGCGTGTCCAGCGCCAGGATGCGGTCGGGCACGGTGGGGCCGCGCAGCAGGCGCCAGGTGGCCAGCAGCATGGCCAACCCGACCACGTGCATGCACACCACCATGGTGGTCTGGATGAAGGTGTAACCGGTCATGGGAAGATCTCCATCAGCGGGGCTTCGTAGCGGTGCTTGATCTGCCGGATCAGCTCGTCCGGGTCGTCCAGGTGCAGCACGTGCACCAGCAGGTGGCGACGGTCGTCGGACAACGCGGCCGACACCGTGCCCGGGGTCAGCGTGATCATGCTGGTGAGCGCGGCGATGCCATGGATGTTGGCGATGTCCAGCGGCAACCAGATGAAGCGGGGGTGGATGCGGCGTTCCGGGCCCAGCACCTGGATCGCCACGCGGATGTTGGACACCAGGATGTCCCACAGGGTCACACAGAGCAGCTTGGGGACCGGCTTGAGCGACCCGATGCGGGCGAACTCGCGGTCCAGGCGCGCGGCGAACAGCGGCACCACCAGGCCCAGCAGCATGCCCAGCACGAACTGGCCGAAGGTGAAGCTGTCGGACATCAGCAGCCAGAACGCCACCACCATCACGCTCAGCGACGGCGAGGGAATCAGGCGCTTGTACAGCGACGGTTTGCGCGTCATGGCTGGCGGATCTCCGGCGTGGTAGCGCGCAGCTCGCCCACATACTCGGCGGGGTGCAGCAGCTGGGTGGCCATCGCATCGGTGTGCTGCATCAGCGGGCCGGCGAACAGGCTCATGGCAATGCCATACACCAGCAGCAGCGCGGCGGCGAACAGTTCCACCGTGCGGGTGGGGGCCTTGCGCGGCGGTGGCACGCCGTCTTCCTGCACCGGCACGCGCCAGAACAGGCGGATGCCGGCGCGGGTGATGCCCACGATCACCATCAGGCTGCTGCCCAGCACGGCGGTCCAGACCACGGCGGTGTACTGCGCGGGCATGCCAGCCAGCAAGGCGGCCTTGGCCAGGAAGCCGGACAGCGGCGGCAGACCGGCCACGGCCACCGCACCGATCAGGAACAGCACGGCCGGGGTCTGCTTGCCGGGCATCGGCGCGATGATTTCCTTCCTGTCACTGGCCCCGCCACGACGGCGGCGGATCAGGTCGGCAATCAGGAACAGCGCGGCGGCCACGAAGGTACTGTGCGGCAGGTAGTACAGACCGGCGGAGAGCACCTCGGGCGTGCGCACCGCGAAGGCGATGAACAGCGTCGCGGCCGACACCACCACCAGGTAGGAGATCATCACCCGCAACCGCGCCGCGGCCAGCACGCCCAGCCCGCCCAGTACCAGCGTGGCCACGCCCGCCCACAGCAGCCAGTCGCTGCCGTATCCGGCCATCGGGCCGGCATCGTCGCCGAACCACAGCGAACTGACCCGCAGCACCGCGTACAGGCCCACCTTGGTCATGATCGCAAACAGCGCGGCCACCGCCGCGGGCGCACGCGCATAGGCTTCGGGCAGCCACAGGTACAGCGGCATCAGCGCGGCCTTGCTGCAGAACACCAGCAGCAACAACCCCATGGTGGCCTTGACCAGCACCAGGTGCGTGGCCGGTACCTCGGCGATGCGCTGGGACAGCTCGGCCATGTTGAGCGAGCCCAGCGAGGCGTACAGCAGGCCAAGCGCGATCAGGAACAGGGTCGAGGCGGTGACGTTGAACACCACGTAGTGCAGGCCGATGCGCATGCGCAGGCCGCGGCCGCCGCTGAGCAGCAGGCCGTAGGAGGCAATCAGCATCACCTCGAAGAACACGAACAGGTTGAAGATGTCGCCGGTGAGGAAGGCGCCGTTGAGGCCCACCAGCTGGAACTGGAACAGTGCATGGAAGTGCGGCGCGCGCCGGTCCCAGCCCGAGCACGCGTGCAGCAGGCACGGGATGGCCAGCAGCAGCGTGGTCACCAGCATCCAGGCCGACAGCCGGTCGGCCACCAGCGCGATGCCCAGCCGCGACGGCCAGTCGCCCAGCAGGTACACCGCGATGCTGCCATCGGCGGTCTGCGCGAACAGCAGGGCTACCGCGGCGGCCAGCGCGGCCAGCGTGGTCCACGCCACCGTGCGCTGCACCTTGGGGCCATACCGGCGGTGCTCGACGAACAGCGAGCAGGCGGCGCCGAACAAGGGGATCAGGATGGGCAGGATCACCGCATGGTTCATGCGCCGCCCTCCCGGCCCGGCGCAGTATCGGCCGGCGCGGTGTCCTGCTCTTCCTCATGCGCGTCGACGTGGTCGCTGTGGTTGTCGCTGCGGCTGCGCATGGCCAGCACGATGCTCACTGCGGTCATCGCAAAGGCAATCACGATCGCGGTGAGCACCAGTGCCTGCGGCAACGGGTCGGTGTAGTTGCCCAGGTCGCTGTCGATGCCTTCGCGCAGCACCGGTGCCTTGCCCGACACCAGCCGGCCACCGGCGAAGATCAGCAGGTTGGTGGCGTAGGACAGGAAGGTCATACCGAGGATGACGTCGAAGGTGCGCGCGCGCAGCAGCAGGTAGATGCCGATCGCGCCGAGTACGCCGATGGCGCTTGCCAGGGCCAGTTCCATCAGTGCATCTCCCCGGTTTTTGCCGAACGACGGTTGGGATCGATCTCGCCCTTGCGGGCGTTGCGCGTACGCGACGGCTTGATGGTGCCCATCATCGACAGGATCAGCATCGCCCCGCCAAACACCACCAGGTACACGCCGGTATCGAAGCCGATGGCGCTGGCCAGCGGCACCTCGCCAATAAGCGGGATATGCAGGTCCAGGTGGCCGCTGGTCAGGAACGGCACCCCGAACAGCATCGACGCACTGCCGCTGACGATGGCGATCAGCAGGCCCGCACCGATGCAGCGGATGTAGTCGAAGCCGAACCGCGACTCCACCGAGGTGGTGCCCTGGATCACGTACTGGATCAGCAGCGGCACGGCCAGCACCAGGCCGGCGATGAAACCGCCACCGGGGGCGTTGTGGCCGCGCAGGAACAGGAAGATCGACACGGTGAGCGTGAGCGGGAACATGATCTGCGCCAGATCGGCCGGCACCGGCAGCTTGATCGGCGGGCCCGGCATGATCTGCTCCGGTGCCATCCGCGAGCGCCGCAGCATGGCGTGCACCACCAGGGCGGCGATGCCGAACACGGTGATCTCACCGAAGGTATCGAAGCCGCGGAAGTCCACCAGGATCACGTTGACCACGTTCTGCCCATAGGCCTCGGGCAGGGCACGCGCGACCAGCTCGCCGGCCATGGTGTTGGGCGGCAGGGTCATGGCGGTATAGGCCGCGGCCGCCAGACCGCCGCCGCCGATGATGGCGATCAGGGCATCGCGGCGTTTGCGACAGCGCGAATGCTCCGGCGCCGATTGGGCGGGCAGGTAGTTCATGCCCAGCAGCATCAGCACCAGGGTGACCATTTCCACCAGCAGCTGGGTCAGCGCCAGGTCGGGGGCGGACAGGAACACGAAGGTGAGCGACACCATCAGGCCCACGCCGCCCAGCACCAGCACCGCCAGCAGACGCTGCCGGTACACGAACAGCGCACTGACCGCGCAGGCCATCATCACCAGCCACAGCGTCCAGCCAAGCAGCGGCAGCGGCTGCGGCGAGGGCCAGTTCGGCGAACCGGGGTTGGCCACGAACGGGGCCAGCGCGACGATGATCGCCACCACCACCAGTGCCATCAGCATGCGCTGCAGGCTGCCGTTGGCCAGCGCCTGGGTGAGCCGGTGGGCGAAGCCGAACACCAGGTCCAGCTGCTTGTGGAAGATGTTGCGGCCGATCGCGCGGCTCACCACGGCATGCAGGTTGATCAACCGGCGCAGCCCGAAGTACAGCGCGATGCCGCCAATGACACCGGCGATGCTCATCATCAGCGGCGTGTTGAAGCCATGCCACACCGACAGGCTGTAGGCCGGCATCGCCGGGCCCAGGATCGACGAGGCTGCCGCGTGCAGCACCGGGGCGATGGTGATGGCCGGGGCCACGCCGACGGCCACGCACACCACCACCAGGATCTCCACCGGCACCTTCATGAAGCGCGGCGGCTCGTGTGGCACCCGGTCCAGGTCGTGCGGGCCCTTGCCGAAGAACGTGTCGTGCACGAAGCGCAGGCTGTAGGCCACGCCGAACACGCCAGCCAGCAGCGCGGCGATGGACATCACCACCCGCATCGTTTCCGGGCCACCGGCGGTGAGCGCTTCGGCGAACAGCATTTCCTTGGACAGGAAGCCGTTGAGCAGCGGGATGCCGGCCATGGCCAGCGAGGCGATGATCGCCAGTGCGCTGGTGAAGGGCATCAACCGGCGCAGCCCGCCCAGCTTGCGCATGTCGCGGGTGCCGGTTTCGTGGTCGATGATGCCCGCGGCCATGAACAGCGAGGCTTTGAAGGTGGCGTGGTTGAGGATGTGGAACACGCCGGCCACCACCGCCATCGGCGTGGACAGCCCGAACAGCATGGTGATCAGGCCCAGGTGCGAGATCGTCGAATAGGCCAGCAGGCCCTTCAGGTCATGCTGGAAGATTGCGTTCCAGGCGCCGATCAGCAGGGTGATCGCGCCGATGCCGCTGACCGTATAGAAGAACAGGTCGGTGCCGGCCAGCGCCGGATGCAGCCGCGCCAGCAGGAACACGCCGGCTTTGACCATCGTCGCCGAGTGCAGGTATGCCGACACCGGGGTGGGCGCGGCCATGGCGTGCGGCAGCCAGAAGTGGAACGGGAACTGCGCGCTCTTGGTGAAGATGCCGGCCAGTACCAGGAACAGCGCGTAGGGGTACAGCGCGCTGGCGCGGATCAGATCGCCGCTGGCCAGCACCGCATCCAGCTCGAAGCTGCCCACGATGCGGCCGATCAGCAGCACGCCGCCGAGCAGGGCCAGGCCACCGCCGCCGGTGACCACCAGGGCCATCCGCGCGCCCTCGCGGGCGTCCTGGCGATGCGACCAGAAGCCGATCAGCAGGAACGAGCTGATGCTGGTCATTTCCCAGAACACCATCAGCAGCAACAGGTTGCCCGACAGCACCATGCCCAGCATGGCGCCCATGAACAGCAACAGGTAGCAGTAGAAGCGGTGGGCGCTGTCGCGCGCGCTGAGGTAGTAGTGGGCGTACATCACCACCAGCGCGCCGATGGCCAGCACCATGCCGGCGAACATCCAGGCCAGGCCGTCCAGGCGCAGCGAGAAGGCCAGGCCGATCTGGGGCAGCCAGGTGCCGAAGCTGCGGACAACGCCGCCGTCCATGATCGCCGGGGTCATGGTGGCCAACAGCGCCAGTCCCCCCAACGGCGCTGCCGCGGCCAACCAGGCGGCCGTGGAGCGGGAGGTGCGGCGGAATGAGGCGACCGCCACGGCCATCAGGAACGGCAGGGCGAGCAGCAGGATCAGGCTGGGATTCATGCAGGGAATACGCGATTCACGAGCAGGTCGTTCAGTCTAACAGGCAGGCAATTGCTGCCGATACACCCGAATACGCCATCAATTGCATGTAACGTGCGTGATTCATTTTTTCCACCCTCCTGTCGTGCCCATTCGAGACCGCTGACGGGCGTATGGAACGGCGCGCTCGACTTTGCCGGATCTGGCCCCTCGAACGGGTCCGAAGCCAGCAACGGCAGGGCCTGCGCCCTGCACGAAGATGAACGCCGGATGCATGCCACGGCCCGTCCACGACGATGCTGGACGCCCCCGCGTCGCGCGCCGGTGAGCATCGATCTCGTTCAGAAAAAACCGCGGTACGTGTCAAAACCGGGCAGGCGCCGAAAAACCCGGGTAGGTGCCGACCGTTGGTCGGCACGGGGCACTCAGTAAGCCACACCCAACCGCCGGTACAGCTTGGCCACCACCCACGCCGGCCCGATCAGCAGGTAGGTGAGGTCGGTCAGGAAGCTCGGCTTGCGCCCTTCAAACTTGTGGCCGATGAACTGCGCGATCCAGGCCACCACGAACACGCCGATGGCCACCCGCAGCAGGTTGTGCAGGCCGATTTCGGCCTCCAGCAGGCGGCACAGGCAGCCGAACACGAACAAGAGCACCAGCATGCCGATGCCCAGCGCACGCGACAGCCGGTTGTAGAAGCACCACGCGGCGAACATCGCAAAGGCCGACCAGATCCCGTTCTGGAACCAGGTCACCAGCGGCGGCAGGCACCACAGCAGGGCCACCACCGACCAGAGGATCGCCGGCACCGCCACCACGTGGATGTGCTGGTTGAGCACATTGCGGTGGTCGTCGGAATAGCTGGCGAAGTAGCGGTCGATCGGGCGCGCGACGGTGGTGGTGGTCATGGTCCCTCCAGGATCGGCACAGCATACCGCCCCGGCGGGTAGAGCCGACCGTTGGTCGGCTGCGCCTGGCCCAGACAACATTCCTGGCACTGCGCGCGGCAGGCGACCAACGTCCGCGGCAGTCGACCAACGTCCGCGGCAGTCGACCAACGGTCGACTCTACGGTCGACCCATGCCCGGGTCGACCCCGGCCCGGGCGCCCCCTGCCATCACGGCCGGGGGCGCGGGCGCATCAGTCGACGTTGATCCCCGCCAGGCGCTGCAGCGCCTCGGCGTACTTGGCGCGGGTGCGCTCGATGATGTCGGCCGGGATGGTCGGGCCCGGGGCGGTCTTGCCCCAGTCCAGCGTCTCCAGGTAGTCGCGCACGAACTGCTTGTCGTAGCTCGGCGGGCTGGTGCCCACCTCGTACTCGTCGGCCGGCCAGTAGCGCGAGGAGTCCGGGGTCAGCATCTCATCCATGATGTACAGGCGGCCGTCTTCATCGGTACCGAACTCGAACTTGGTGTCGGCCAGGATGATGCCGCGCTCGCGGGCGTAGTCGGCGGCGAACTTGTAGATGCGCAGGGTGGCATCCCGCACGCGCTCGGCGAGGTCGGCACCCACGGCCTTCACCATCGCATCGAAATCGATGTTCTCGTCATGGTCGCCCACGGCGGCCTTGGTCGAGGGGGTGAAGATCGGCTCGGGCAGCTGCTCGGCCTGGCGCAGGCCATCGGGCAGGTCGATGCCGCTGACCTTGCCGGTGCGCTGGTAATCCTTCCAGCCGCTGCCGATCAGGTAACCGCGGGCGATCGCTTCCACCGGCACCGGCTTGAGCTTGCGGGTGACCACCGCGCGCTTGGCGTACAGGGCAGGGTCCACGCCGTCGGGCAGCACGCTGGCCACGTCGATGCCGGTCAGGTGGTTGGGCATCAGGTGGGCGGTCTTGGCGAACCAGAAGTTCGACACCTGGCAGAGCATTTCGCCCTTGCCCGGGATCGGATCAGGCAGCACCACGTCGAAGGCCGACAGACGGTCGGTGGCGACCATCAGCAGGTACTCCCCCGGCGGCGTGCCGGCGGGGAGCCGGTCGCGCGGAATGTCAAAAACATCACGCACCTTGCCGCGATGGCGCAAGGGCAGGCCGGGGAGATCGGATTGCAACAACGTGGTCGGCACGGGCACTCCTGGGGCTTGTCATGACAGCCGTCCAAGGGACCCTGAGGGCCCGCACAGACAGCGGGCGGCCTAGTGTAAAGCGGGTTGGGCCCGCTGTGACGTAAAATGAGGCTCCTTTGTTGCCACGGCCGCCCAGACGACCATGCGCTGGTACGGAAAACTGCTCGGATTCATCGCCGGGGCCCTGCTGTTCAGGCCCAATCCGCTGTTTGGTGCCGTGGTCGGGCTGCTGCTCGGGCATGCCTTCGACGCCGACTGGTTCCGCCTGAACAAGGAGAACCCCTACCGCGAGCTGGGGCTGACCTCCGAGGCCACCGACGCCGAAATCGACCTGGCCTACCGGCGGCTGATGTCCCAGTACCACCCCGACAAGGTGGTCGGCGCCGCCCCGGAGCTGCGCCAGCAGGCCGAGCGCAAGTCGCGCCAGCTCAACGCCGCCTACGACCGCATCAAGACCCTGCGCAAGCGCTGAGCGCGCGCAGGGCGCCCCTTTCCAAGTACTGAAGGCCCCGGCCATGTCCAACTGCATCATCGCCCCCTCCATCCTGTCCGCCAATTTCGCCCGCCTGGGTGAGGAAGTGGACAACGTGCTCGCCGCCGGTGCGGACTGGGTGCACTTCGATGTGATGGACAACCACTACGTGCCCAACCTGACCATCGGCCCGATGGTCTGCCAGGCCCTGCGCAAGCACGGGGTCACCGCGCCGATCGACGTGCACCTTATGGTGGAGCCGGTGGACCGCATCATCCCGGACTTCGCCGAGGCCGGTGCCACCTACATCAGCTTCCACCCGGAAGCCTCGCGCCACGTTCACCGCACCATCCAGCTGATCCGTTCGCTGGGCTGCAAGCCGGGCCTGGTGCTCAACCCCGGCACCCCGGTGGACATCCTGGACTGGGTGCTGGACGACCTGGACCTGGTGCTGCTGATGTCGGTCAACCCGGGCTTCGGCGGCCAGGCGTTCATTCCGTCGGCGCTGGACAAGCTGCGCGTGGTCCGCCAGAAGATCGATGCCAGCGGCCGCGACATCCGCCTGGAGATCGACGGCGGGGTGAAGGCCGACAACATCGGGGCGATCGCCGCCGCCGGTGCCGATGCCTTCGTGGCCGGCTCGGCGATCTTCAACGCCAAGACCAGCTACCAGGACGTGATCGCGCAGATGCGCCAGAACGTCGCCCAGGCGCGGGGCTGAGCCATGACGGTGGCCACTGTGACCCTCCGCGTGGCCACCGCCGACGATGCGGCGCTGATCCTGCGCTTCATCCGCGAACTGGCGATCTATGAAAAGGCTGAGTCGTCGGTGCAGACCGACGAGGCCGGCATCCGCGCCAGCCTGTTCGGGCCCGATGCCAAGGCGCACGCGCTGATCTGCGAAGCCGACGGCGCGGCCATCGGCTACGCCGTGTATTTCTACAACTACTCCACCTGGCTGGGCCGCAACGGCATCTACCTGGAAGACCTCTACGTCAGCCCGGACAGCCGCGGCAGCGGTGCCGGCAAGGCGCTGCTGCAGCACATCGCACGCATCGCGGTGGCTGAAGGCTGCGGGCGGTTCGAATGGTCGGTGCTGGACTGGAACGAACCGGCGATCAAGTTCTATGAAGCGGCGGGGGCGAAACCGCAGAGCGAGTGGACGGTGTACCGGATGGAAGGTGAGGCATTGAAGGCGTTTGCTGCGGGTTGATGTACGCCATTGGCGTATATTCCGGCGACGATCTTCATCGAAACGCCTGCGTTCACACGGGCATGGATCGGGAGCTGGACATGACCATGGACACGCAACTTTTTGCCGAGCTGATGGGAAGCGTGGCGGAAGCCGATGAACGTCTGAAAGGCGAATGCAGCCCATCGCGAGAGCGCCCTGTGTGTCCCGTGGACGGGCATGCGATTCAAAAGGCCACAGGGCTGTCCCAGCAGAAGATCGCCAGCATTCCGCATGTAGAGGGCGGGAAACTTCGTACCTAAAAGCACACGCGACGTGATCCGACCGGGCCGACCCGCGCGCTGCTCCACGTCGTCATCCAGCGCCCGCCATGCTTTTCTGCCACCGGATCTCTCCGGCAATGACGTCCGCGAAGGTCTCCAGCTCGTTCACGCCCATGCGGTCATAGCAGTAGGCCGTGTATGGCCAGTCAGCGGTTGGGGGCATTGGTTCAACCAGCAGGTAGTCGCTGTCCCACAGCCCGGTGGACGAGACCCGGATCAACCCCTTCAAGCGGCTCTCCGCTGTGATCTCTGGGTAATCGGCTTCCGCCCACAGTTCGCATATCCACGCATTCGTTTCGCCAAACAGCTGCACTTCCGACACCGGCAGCAATGGGCCGTTGAAGCTACCCGGAATGATGAAGCCATTGGATGCCTTCAGGAACGCGCGATAGCTGTCAGGAAAGGCCACACCCAGGTGGGCCTCCCGTGCTGATATTTCCTGTTCGGACGCCCCGGGACATCCGAACCACTGTCGTTCCCCGCTCAGCGCCTCCTTGGTGGCCGTGACAACACGCTGGAATCGCTCCTGCTCTTCGGCCGGCCCATTGATGCGGTCTCTCAGTACATCGGGTGCGCTGTTCGCCAGGTTGTCCAGAATCGCCTGATTGAGCTCGTTCAACATCGCTTGCCAGTCCATCAGCAGTGCTCGGTAGTTGCCGGCCCAAGACGTTAGCGGCGACCGGTGGCCTGTTCCACAAGGCCGTGTGCATTCTGGGACGTAGCGTGGAAGGAGCGCGCAAGAGTGTGACGGGGTAGGGGCGGGCGGTGCCACGGAGAGCAAAAAAGGCCGCACCCTTGAAATCAGGGCGCAGCAGCTTCGCGAGGCGGTGGCGCGCGTTGCCGAAGATGCCTACTCAGCGCTCGTGACGAAGGTTGGAAACCTCATGGCTGCGCCGAGGTTTCCACAATAGATTGGAATCACGCGGTAGCGACGATGAGATACGGGCCGCGTTCCTGGCTAGGGTCGGTAGGGACCCGAAAACGCCAGGGTGTCCACTGATTTGGTGAACGGGGCCATGGGCATCTCAACGCTTGATCTGGATGGCGTCGATATGCAGTTGGTCAACCGCCCGGTGCAAAGGCCAATTTTGCAATGACAAGCCAAAGCTGAGCACGCTGCTTGACCCACATCGAACACTGATCTGGCTATCCGCCGCCGCGAAATGGCGGCGGCTTGGCAGCTTATGCATAGCCGCACTGGTGCAGCCACCGTCATAAAACGCCCGCTACTTCCAGAGGCCACGGCCTTTCGCTTCCTTCACGATGTCCATCATGATTTCTGGCTCTCCAAGTTGGGCCAGGAACATAAGGTGTTCGACAGCCTTCACCTTCTTCAAGTGGTCGAGGCGGCACGGGCCGCCCATGGCTAGCGCGGGGACGAAGCCATACATTTCATCGTGTGATAACGGACCTAGTTTCTTCAGTGCTCTCTCAAATAGTAGTTTGCCGGCTTCGTCATCTTCATCCAGATCGGCCTTATCCAGGTGCTCCAGCCAACTCGACGCCAGAAAATTGCCCTTGCCTTGGCTCATCCACGCTGAATTGTCTTTTGGAAAGATCATTGACGTCATCGACAGGATGGTCATGCACGGACCCGTTTGAGTTCCCCAAACCATCAGCCGCCCGAATGCCGTCCGACCGATAACATAGAAGTCATCCGTACCGTACAACGGTGTGCCGTAGATCCAAGCATTGAGAACCTCAGAATACTCAGCTGGATCAGTCATCCAGAACAGGCCATCTCCGTAGCCGGAAAAGCCATAGGCGGCCAAGTATTCAAGCAGCTTGTCGGGAACCTTTCCCCGATAGAAGGCCAGGGTGGCTTCCCCCGCAGGCTGCGTGTCAATTGCGGGTCCGAAACCGGAGTTCTGATAGAAATACTCGAAATCTTCGTCAACCATATGAGTCATCTGCAACGCTCCAGTCCGCCGTTCATTTTTGTCTTGCTTCTTTCGCTCACAGGAACGTTGGCCGCTGCCTCGTCCAACTCATCGATACGCGATGCTCGCCCTTTCTTGGCATGCTTCCACTGCCGCCCAATGGTCGAGTTAACCTGGCCATCACCGAAGTCGGCAATATTGTCGTTGCCCCCAGCCACGAGGTCTGGATTGTGAAGCGCGTGCATCACCTTCATTGTTTCATCTGCGTGCTCGGCAGCCATTCTCTTGCGCGTCTCTCTATCGATTCCAAGATCTTTTAGCTCGTTCTCCTTTTGCTCCAAAATATCGCGCTTGTACTGCTTTCTAGCCGCCTCGGCGACCGTTCTATCCCGATTCTTCGGATCAAATGCCTTCCGCGCCTCAAGGTACTCATCAACGCTCATATCATTGAGCCCCTGCTCCTGCCCCTTCAACTGCCGGTCCATCTCCGGATACTTGGACGCTGGCAGCTTCTGCGGACTGAAGCAGGGTAGATCCTTGCGCGGCATCCGCTTGGGCAGCCGCTTGGTTTCCACGGTCCTGCTGCCATCAGGCGTTCGGTTCCCATCGCCCTGGCGCCGCTTGCGTGCGCGCAATGCCTTCGCCAGGCCCTTGAAGGCGTCTTCAACTTCCTCCATCAAGTGAAGCAACCGCTTGCCGATACGGGCGGCGGTGTTGCCGGCCTTTGCCGCAGCATAACCAAACCCGCCTGCGCCCCCCAGCTCCACGGTCACGGCCGCAAGCAGGATGGACACTACGACATCGGTCATGATCTGCGAGCTGAAACGTGCCTGTATACGCTCCTGTTCATCGGGTGGCACGGCCTCCCACCAGGCCTTGCCGAACTCGGGTAGTTGCAGGGTGATGGCCGGGTCTTCAATGAGCAGGTTGAACAGCTCCTTGGCCTCGCTGGCAACCGCCATCACTTTGCCGCCGGCAGCGCGCATCGCGGCGATCTTGCGGTCCATACCGTCGCGGTCGCCGGTGAGCAGTAGCCGGGTCCATTCCTTGATCTCACGGTCGGTCTTGTACATGAGCACGGCGAGGTCCACCGCCGTCTCTACGGTCCCTGCCACGTAGTCCCATGCGCCCTGCCCGGCCCCCAGCACCTGGTTGCCACGCTGCAGCCCCCAGCGTTTGGCCGTACCGGCATCGTCCCATTGCTGCCACTCAGCGGCCATGTCGGTGCGGGTCTGGGCCACGATGGCATCCAACGCGAGCTTGACCTTTTCGCGGGCAGCCAGAATGGGCGCATCATCGTCGTCGCTCACGTCAGGCTGGAACAGCACCTGCACCATCTGCGCGGGGCCGACTGTTACCTGCGGGATGCGTGAGCGGCCGTCGTCATCCAGATTGCCGGTCACCACGCTGTCGTCCGGCAGCATTACCTGATAGGCGACGCCACGCACCGGGGTGCGGTCGAGGTCGCCGTAGTGGTAGTGCAGGACGATGTCCTGTTTGAGCGGGGGCGAGGCCGGGGATCCCTGCGGGATAGTGCCCTTTGGCACAAACCCGGCGGGTGAGGCCGTGGCGGTAGCTGCGGTAGCGGCGGCAGCAGGGCCGCTGCGAGTACCACCGCTGCCGCCTGATTCCACTGAAACCGTGCTCTGCTTGACCGCCAGTACCTGACAGCCGCATGCCAGGTAGTCGCCGTGCCTGGCCAGAGGCTGGCCATCGACTATGAAGGTTGGGTCGCCCGTGATGATTGGAAAGGGTCCCTTGTGCTTGGGGCAGAAGGCCTTATCACCTACACGAGCAACCGCCATTCCATTGATATCGGTGAAGGGCGAGCCGGTGAGGACCGTTCCCCCGCTACTGGTCCTATCACCCACGACAATAGCAATCCTTGCCACGCCATATCCTTAGCTTTGGTCATGCGAGAAAGGGTAGCAATGGTTTCGGGGTGTTTGCTGGCGGCCAGTTCAAGGTGCGCGTGATGCGGGTCACCCTTACGGTCGATTCGGAAGTTTCCTACCTGGAAATGCGGGCATTTCCGCCGTCTAGCGGCAGCCAGGAGCGGAATTTGAGCTCGCGCGGCTGTCCACTCCCACCTGCGGGGATCGACGCGGTGTGACGGTTACCAGTGTTGCCAACTGTCACCAGTGTTTGCTGGCGCAGCAGGATTACGTCCGGATACGCTCGCCGGTTAAGTAATGGACGAGAGGCGTGTAGGTGCACCAGCAGGCCTGACCGTGGTGATAGAGTTCGGCCATGCTGAACATGCTTATTGCTGCAGTTATGGTGACCACCTTCATTCTCACGGGTGCGGCTTTGGTGTGAGGCCTAAGTGCCATATGCCATTTGGTCACCGTGCTCGTTGCTCCTGAGGACAGTACGTATGGGGCACCAGGGCTCCGGGCCGCGTTGTGGTGACGCATAGAAACGCCCAGCCTTCTGTCGAAGCTGGGGGTGTCTATGCGAGTATCCACCCAGTTGTGGCCTTGGAAATGTGCGCAAAGCCAACTGTCTGGAGAAATGAGTCGGAGGCTGATCCTGCCTCCATCCATCGTCCCTGCTATGGCCTTTCATTCTCCCGGCCTTCGGTGACCGTTTGATGACGTTCACCGGCCTCGACGGCGGCCCTGCTAGCCTGCGCCTCCCCCTCTCGTGGAAGTGCTGCATGAGCCGTACCCGCTGGCGTCTGATCCTCAACGGCAAGTCCACCGGCAACACGGATCTGCGCGAGGCCGTGCACGCCCTGCGCGAGCGCGGTGTGCAGCTGGAGGTGCGGGTGACCTGGGAGGATGGCGACGCCGAGCGCTACGTGGCCGAGGCGATCGACCACGGCGTGGATACCATCATCGCCGCCGGTGGTGACGGCACCCTGAGCGAAGTGGCCGAGACCCTCGCGCACCGGCCGGAGCCCGCCGACGCGCTGCCTTCGCTGGGGCTGGTGCCACTGGGCACCGCCAATGATTTCGCCAGCGCCGCCGGCATTCCTGATGCGCCGCTGGAAGCACTGACGTTGATCGCGCAGGAGGCCGCCCGCCCGGTCGACCTGCTGAACATCGATGCCGACGGCAAGCGCTGGTGGTGCGCCAATGTCGCCAGCGGCGGCTTCGGAACCGAGGTCACCGTGGAAACCGATGAAGGCCTGAAGAAGGTGCTCGGCGGCCTGGCCTACCTGGTGACCGGCATCTCGCGGCTGGGCCGGATCGACCCGATCCGTGCACGCCTGCGCGCGCCGGGTTTCGACTGGGAGGGCGGCTTCATCGCGCTGGGCATCGGCAACGGGCGCCAGGCCGGCGGCGGGCAGGTGCTGTGCCCGGATGCGGTGATCGACGACGGTCTGCTCGATGTCACCGTGATTCCCGAACTCACCGGCGAAGTCGCCTCGACCATCGGCGCGCTGCTCAAGGGCGGCAAGCAGGGGGCGCTGGAGCAGGTCGCCCATCGCACCCGCGCGCCGTGGGTGGAGATCGAGGCCGACCAGCCAATCACCCTCAACCTGGACGGTGAGCCGGTGAAGGCCCGCCATTTCCGCATCGAATGCGTGGCCGCGCGGGTCCGCATGCACCTGCACCCGGGCAGCCACCTGCTGTCGCCGCCCTGACCGAACGTGGCGGGCCGCCAGGGTTTCCCTGGCACCCCCAGCTGCGATACAGTCACCGGGTGTCCATTCTGACGACCCCGCATACCCTTTCTTCCGCTCGCCGTTGGTGGCGATGGTGGCCTGTTGCCGTCGTCCGTCCCACCCCCGCCGCATCCCGGAAGGAAAGTCGTCTTGATCACGTTCGAGCAGTTCCAGCAGCAGGCCGCTGAAGGCCACACCCGCATCCCCGTCGTCCGCGAAGTGCTGTCCGACCTGGACACGCCGCTTTCGGTCTATCTGAAGCTCGCCGACGGCCCGCATACCTATCTGTTTGAATCGGTCGAGGGCGGTGAACGCTTCGGGCGCTATTCCATCATCGGCCTGCCGGCGCGCCGGGTGTATGCCTTCCACGGCCACACCCTGACCATCAGCGAGTCGGGACAGGTGGTCGAAACCCGTGAGGTGGCCGACCCGTTCGCCGAGGTCGAGGCGCTGCGCAGCGCCCATTCGGTGCCCAAGCTGGCCGGCCTGCCGGGCTTCACCGGCGGCCTGGTGGGCTGGTTCGGGTTCGAGTGCATCGGCTACATCGAGCCGCGCCTGGCGCCGCCGCGTGGCCGCGACGAACTGGGCACGCCGGACATCCTGCTGCTGCACTCCGAAGAGCTGGCGGTGTTCGACAACCTCAAGGGCCGCCTGTACCTGATCGTGCACGCCGACCCGGGCCAGCCCGGAGCGTGGGACCAGGCACAGGCCAAGCTCGATGCGCTGGTGGCCAAGCTGCGTGCACCGGGCGCGGGCTATCCGGCACCGATCACCCGCGACGTGCTCGACGAGAACGACTTCGTGTCCGGCTTCACCCGCGAGGGCTTCATTGCCGCGGTCGACAAATCCAAGGAGTACATCCGCGCCGGCGACATCTTCCAGGTGGTGCTCAGCCAGCGCCTGAGCGTGCCGTTCAAGGCGCGCCCGGTCGATGTGTACCGTGCGCTGCGCGCGCTGAATCCGTCGCCGTACATGTACTTCCTGGACACCGGTGACGTGCAGGTGGTGGGCTCTTCGCCCGAGATCCTGGTGCGCCTGCAGGATGGCAACGTCACCGTGCGCCCGATCGCCGGCACCCGCCCGCGCGGGGCCACGGTGGACGAAGACAACGCCCTGGAAGCCGAACTGCTGGCCGATCCCAAGGAGCGCGCCGAGCACCTGATGCTGATCGACCTGGGCCGCAACGATGCCGGCCGCGTCTCGCAGGCGGGCACGGTGGAAGTGGGCGAGCAGTTCGTCATCGAGCGCTACAGCCACGTCATGCATATCGTCAGCGAAGTGACCGGGAAGCTGCAGCCGGGCCTGAGCTACGCCGACGTGCTGCGTGCGACCTTCCCGGCCGGCACGGTCAGCGGCGCACCGAAGATCCGCGCGCTGGAAGTGATCCGCGAGCTGGAGCCGATCAAGCGCAACGTCTACGCCGGCAGCATCGGCTACATCGGCTGGCATGGCGATGCCGACACCGCCATCGCGATCCGCACCGCCGTCATCAAGGACGGCCGCCTGCACGTACAGGCCGGTGCCGGCATCGTGTACGACTCCGATCCCGGCAAGGAATGGGACGAGACGATGAACAAGGGCCGCGCGCTGTTCCGTGCCGTGGCGCAGGCGGCCAAGGGGCTGTGAGTCCGGGGTGACGGATCGGGGCGGCTGGCCTTCAACCTGCCGACTGAGACGGTAGGCAATGGCGTGTTGGCAGGGGCGTATTGCTTACCCCTGGCGTCTGGCGGCCTTGCTTCCGACGATTCGAAGCTCAGTCTTTCCAATCAGACGGAATTCTGTGGAGCCTTCCAAGGGGGCGCCGAGCTCTACCACGGCGGTCACATCTGCACTTGCGCCTCCCCATGCCTCCAGATAGGAGGCATCGATGGATGCTGATATAGACACCGACTGGCCTGGTGCTACCACTGTCAGGTTAGATAGAAGGGCGCCATCGAACATGTGCGAGGGAAGCGTCAGATGACGTTGCGTACGGTTGTCATGAAGAACAATGTAAGGGCCTCCGTAACGAATGAATTCCAAGGGGAGATGGATGGAAGAGTCCCTGACGTTCCTGACGCTGATCTCGAAGTCGATCCTGCGGCCATCAAAGATACAAGGTGCTTGCCCCTTGCAGCCTGCAGTGACTTCAAAGTCAGGGTTTCTGTCCATGGGGCGATCTCCCGCGTTGAGTATGCTGATGAATCCCATTGCGATGCAAAGAGCTATCTGACGCTGCATTGGATATCCCTGCCCGTGTGACGCTTTAGAAATGCCTGAGCTTCCAGGGCAATCTGCCACGCATGCCGAAGCTCGACCTTGGTGTTGTTCTGGGTTGACATCATGGTGGCGCTTGGATCGTCATCTGGCTTGTTGACGGGAATTCGTATGGCTTCTGGGTCCAATGTTCCATCAGGACGATAGTATTTCAATGCCCACGTGTTTACCCGGTGGTAGGAGTATTCGTCCGCTACGCCGAAGCAATGCGCGTACTCATGGGCGAAGGTCCACGTCGTTGTTTCTTTCCACACGTTGATGTTCATGTTTACGACGTGCTCACGCAATTCGCTTGGACTCACATTCATCGCGTAGTGATGGCCTCTGGCGACCCACTCCACTTTGAAGTCTATGGGTAAGGTTCTGATTCCACAGATAGGGTCGAATACATCCATCGTGAACTTGTTGTTCCACAGTGTCTGGATGCCGGCTTCCATCCGTGCCTTGGCTGCGTCCATGTCCTCTTCGGACACTGTTTCATCGGCCTCAGCATCAGTCTGCACAGCAGCCGCCTTGATCCGGACCAGTACTTCCACGCTGCCTGTTGATTTCAACGGGACGAAAATTTTGAATTTTCTTCGCAGACTTAGTTCTAGCGGATTTCCGTTCTCGTCATATACAAGGTAGTAGCGTCCATATGCATCTGTGGCCACCTCTATCTGATGATCCTCGCCCCAGCATTCTGGAGCCCTTCTCCTTGATATAAATGTGGATCCCGGCTCCGGCTGCGCTGCCGGGGAGCGCGAGGTAGTCCCTGCCTCGCGCGACGGGGCCGGTGCCGGCACATTGGTGGTCGATGTAGCGCCCTCATCCACAAACACCAACGACTGGCGCCCCGCAATCAACTGGCACCCACAACTCACCCAGTCACCATGCCTGGCCGCTGCGTTGCCATCCACAATCAGCGTGCCATCGCCGGTAATGATGGTGCCAGGGCCGTGCGCCGGGCAGAGGGTGCGGTCGCCCACGCGGGCCATGGGGTGCCCGTCGATATCGGTGAACGGCGAACCGGTGACCACACTGCCGCCACTGCTGAGTCCGTCGCCCACGACAATGAACACTCGCGCCATCCTGACGCTCCTATGCTCCTGAAACTGCGGGGAAGGGTGGCGGTCAGGAATGGCGGCCTCAACTGCGCAGGACGGTAAGTGCAGGGCGGGTCACAGACCAGCGGGGGCCAATCCGCTGGTCTGGGACGCAGCCCCATTATTGCCGTGGCAATTGCGTCACCCGTGGCGCTGCCCCTGAATGCCATGCCCCGATCTGGACCTGCCCGCATCCTCCGCGCCCCGGCAGCCGGGATCTGATACGCTTAGCCGCGTACGCCGCAACGGCCCCTCAGGGCCTCTGCATCCGGTTGAAACCTCAGAGCTATCCCATGACCTGCACCGCGCTGAACAACGTAGCCAAGTGGTGGCGCTTCCAATAGGAAGCGGCAGGTCGTCGCGGTCCCGGACCGCACCTTGCCGCCGTATCGGCGGGCAAGATCCAGTTCAACGCTCCCCGGCACGGCGGCTCCCCCCAACAGGAGCGTGTTGATTGCTGTCCCCTGGCGTACCCCTGCACTGTGACCCCTCGCGACAAGGCCTCCGGCCCGTTGCGGTGCGCTCGTGCACGTCCGGCACGCTCCGCTCCACTCTTTTGACAAGGAACACTGCATGAAGCTGGTAAGCGCATTGCTGTTGTCGTCGACGTTGGCCGTGGCGGCCGCCCCCGCATGGGCGCAGGCCAATTCCATCCCGTCACAGCCGCATCTGCTGGTGAAGGGGGAGGGGACGCGCATAGTCATGCCCGACCGTTTCAGCGTGGATCTCCTGGTGAAGGCGCTTGACATGCAGCCGGATGCAGCGCGTGCCCGCGTGCAGGACAACGTGGGGAGCGTGCTCGCCGCGCTCAAACGGCATCGGGCCGTGGCCGATACGGTCAGGGCGGACAATCTGACCATTCAACCTGAGCACCGCTATGAGAACGGCAAACAGGTATTTGCCGGGACGCGTGTCAGCCGCCGCGTGCGCGGGAGCTTCGCCAGTACCGAGGCGCTGCAAGGTTTTCTTCGCGACACCAACGCCAACGAAGACCTGCAGATCACCGCGCTGCAGCCCGGCTACTCCAAGGAGGCCGCGCTGCGTGCCGAGCTGAAGGCCGAGGCGGCCGCGCAGACGCGGCAGTCCGCCAAGGGGCTGGCCGAGGCCTATGGGGCCCGGATCACCGGCCTGTACAGCATCTCCGACGTAGCGCCGAGCTTCGCCTATGGCGTGCAGGCAGGCACTTGGCCGCGTGCGGAAAAGTGGTCTGCCCGACCAGCCCCACCGCAGCCGCCGAGCAGTGTCGAAGCGACTGGCTCGATGCGTCCGCCGGAATCGGTGCAGGCCGGGCCGATCAGCTTCAATGAAAACGTGTACGCCATTTTCCTCATTCAAGACGGACCCTGACCATGTTGTTGATGCTCGACAACTACGACAGCTTCACCTACAACCTCGTGCAGTACCTGCAGACGCTGGGCGCCGAGGTCAAGGTGGTGCGCAACGACGCCTTGAGCGTCGATGAGATCGCTGCGCTCGCCCCCGAGCGCATCGTGATTTCGCCCGGCCCGTGCACGCCCAACGAAGCGGGCGTGTCGCTGGAGCTGATCCGCCGGCTCGGCCCGACCACGCCGATCCTCGGCGTGTGCCTGGGCCACCAGAGCATCGGCCAGGTCTACGGCGGCGATGTCATCCGCGCGGGCACCATCATGCACGGCAAGACCTCGCCGATCCGGCATGAGGGCCGGGGCGTGTTCGCCGGCCTGCCGGATCGCTACCAGGCCACGCGCTACCACTCGCTGGTGGTGGACAAGACCACGCTGCCGGCCTGCCTGGAAGTGACCGCCTGGACCGAGAACGCGGACGGCAGCGTCGAAGAGATCATGGGCCTGCGCCACCGCGAGCACCCGGTCGAAGGCGTGCAGTTCCACCCCGAATCGATCCTCACCGAGCATGGCCACGCCCTGCTGAAGAACTTCCTGCAGCGCTGAGCGCGCCGCACCCGCACCACAAAGGACCCCCGCATGACCTTCTCCCCCCAGGAAGCCCTGCAGCGCACCATCGAGCACCGCGAAATCTTCTTCGACGAAATGGTCGACCTGATGCGTCAGGTGATGCGCGGTGACGTCTCGCCGGTGATGACGGCCGCGATCCTCACCGGCCTGCGGGTCAAGAAGGAAACGGTGGGCGAGATTGCCGGCGCGGCCACGGTGATGCGTGAACTCGCGTTGGCCGTACCGGTGGACGATAAGACCCACCTGGTGGACATCGTGGGGACCGGTGGCGACGGCTCGCACACCTTCAACATTTCCACCTGCGCGATGTTCGTGGTGGCGGCGGCCGGGGCGAAGGTGGCCAAGCACGGCAACCGCAGCGTGTCGTCCAAGTCCGGCAGCGCCGATGCGGTGGAAGCGCTGGGCGCGGTCATCGACCTGCGCCCGGATGAGGTGGCGCGCGCCATCACCGAGACCGGCATCGGCTTCATGTTCGCGCCGATGCACCACCCGGCGATGAAGGTCGTGGCACCAGTACGCCGCGAGATGGGCGTGCGCACCATCTTCAACATCCTGGGCCCGCTGACCAACCCGGTGGGCGCCACCAACGTGCTGATGGGCGTGTTCCACCCCGATCTGGTCGGTATCCAGGCACGCGTGCTGCGCGAGCTGGGCGCCGAACGCGCGCTGGTGGTGTGGGGCCGCGACAACATGGACGAGATCTCGCTCGGCGCCGGCACGCTGGTGGGCGAGCTGCGCGACGGCAAGGTGCGCGAGTACGAGATCCACCCGGAAGATTTCGGCATTGCCATGTCGGCCAGTCGCAACCTGAAGGTGGCCAACCCTGAAGAATCCATTGCCATGCTGCGCGCGGTGCTCGACAACCAGCCCGGCCCGGCGCTGGATATCGTGGCCCTCAACGCCGGCGCGGCCTTGTACGTGGCCGGCGTGGCCGACAGCATCGCCGACGGTCTGGCCCGCGCCCGGGCGGCCATTGCCGACGGCAGCGCCCGTTCGCGCATGGCGCAGTACGTGGCGGCCACCCAGCGCATCCGCGCGGACGGCTGAGCCGTCCGTTTCACGCTTTGCCCATGGCTGGCCGATAATGGCCGGCCTGAAGGACCCTGACTGACATGAGCGACAAGAGCGACATCCTCGACACCATCCTGGCCCGCAAGGCCGAAGAAGTGGCTGCGCGCCGCGCGCAGGTGCCGTTGGAGGCGCTGATCGCCCGGGTCGAGCAGGCGCCGCCGGTGCGGGGCTTCGCCGACGCGCTGCGCGCCTCGATCGCCGCCGGTAACCCGGCGGTGATTGCCGAGGTGAAGAAGGCCAGCCCGTCCAAGGGCGTGATCCGGGCCGACTTCCACCCGGCCGACATCGCGGTCAGCTACGAGTTCGGCGGCGCCAGCTGCCTGTCGGTGCTGACCGACGTGGACTTCTTCCAGGGCAGCGATGCCTACCTGCAGCAGGCCCGCGACGCGTGCACGCTGCCGGTGCTGCGCAAGGACTTCGTGATCGACGCCTACCAGGTGTACGAGGCGCGCGTGCTCGGGGCCGACTGCATCCTGCTGATCGTGGCGGCGCTGGACGACCGCCAGCTGGCCGCGCTGTCCGACCTGGCCATGCAGCTGGGCATGGACGTGCTGGTGGAAGTGCACGACATCGACGAACTCGAGCGCGCCATCCAGGTGCCGGTGCCGCTGATCGGCATCAACAACCGCAACCTGCGCACCTTCGAGGTCTCGCTGCAGACCACCCTGGACATGCGCCAGGCGGTGCCGCGCGATCGCCTGCTGGTGACCGAAAGCGGCATCCTCGGCGCCGACGACGTCAGCCTGATGCGCAACGCCGGCGTGCATGCCTTCCTGGTCGGTGAGGCGTTCATGCGGGTGGAAGAGCCCGGCGAGGGCCTGCGTCAGCTATTCTTCAGCGCATGACTGCGATCTACCCAACGCCGCGCGACGACGCCCCGCTGGTGGTCTTCGATTTCGATCACACCCTGTATGACGGTGACTCGGGCAGCCATCTGTTTGCCTGGCTGATCAAGCGCAACCCGTTGCGGCTGCTGGCCGCGCTGCTGGCCACCCCGATCCTGGGCCCGCTGGTGGCGCTGCTGCCCACCCGCCGCCGCGGCATTTCCGGGTATGTGTGGATCGCCACCTTCGGCCTGCACCGTGCGCGTGACCTCAACAAGGCCATCGACCGCTACGTGCTGACCCATGAGGCGGACATCCGCCGCCGGCTGTTGCCGGTGGCGCTGGACGTGTTCGCCCAGCACCGTGAGCAGGGCGACCGGGTGGTGGTGGCCACCGGCGCGCCGCCGGAGCTGGCCCGCGCCATCCTCACCTTCGTCGCCCACCAGGGCGTGCCGGTGATCGGTACCGAGGTCGGTCCGTGCCTGGGCGCGGTGGTTGCCACGCGCCACTGCCACAACGAAGAGAAGATGCGCATGCTGCGCGAGCGCGGCTACGGCGAGATCGCCATTGCCTACTCCGACAGTAGTGCCGACCTGCCGCTGTTGCTGGCCGCCAAGGCGCCGGTGGTGGTGAACCCGAAGGCCTCGCGGGTGGCGCACTTCCGGCAGGTGCTGCCGCCGGGCACGCCGATCCTCAACTGGGGCTGCGTCGATCGAGCGGGCGATCCGGTCTGACCGACGCGATTGAATATGCGTCTGGCGTCTTCCAGACTGGATGACGCAACCGGCTCAGGCGGCGCGCCATTGCAGCAGGGCCTGGCCGATCTGGAACAGGCTGATGGCCAGGACCAGCACGCCCACGCCCACCAGCACCCAGCGCTCCTTGACCCGCTTCACCAGCAGCGCGGCAACCGGTGCGGCCATCATCCCGCCAATCAGCAGGCCGGCCACGATGTTCAGGTACTGCAGGCCCATGGTCAGCAGGAAGGTGATCGAGACCGCCAGAGTGACCACGAACTCGGCGGCGTTGACCGTGCCGATGGTGGTCCGCGCCTGGCCGCCCCGGGCCAGCAGGGTGGAGGTGGCCACCGGACCCCAACCGCCGCCGCCGCTGGCATCCAGCAGGCCGGCGAAGAAGCCCAGCACCGGCACCCGCTTCACTTCCTGGGCCGGCATCAGCCGTCCGGCCGCACGCAGCAGGATGAAGATCGCCAGCACCAACAGGTAGCAGTAGATGAACGGGCGGATGAACTCCCCCGGCAACTGGGTCAGCACATAGGCGCCTACGACCCCGCCCACCGCGCCGGGAATGGCCAGGCGCAGGAACAGGCGACGGTCGACATTGCCGGCCACCAGGTGGGAGACCCCCGACGCGCCGGTGGTGAAGACTTCCGCGGTATGAATGCTGGCGCTGACCGCCGCCGGCGGCAGGCCCATGCTGAGCAGGATCGAGGACGAGATCAGCCCGAAGGCCATGCCCAGCGCGCCGTCGACCAGCTGCGCGCCCAGGCCGATCAGGATGAACCAATAGAATTCGCTGCCAAGCTCCATGGCGCCAGCCTACCGGGAAACAGCCGGGTAGTGCCGGCCGCTGGCCGGCATCCGTGGGCAGTCGGGGCCCGGCGGGAGGTCGGGTAGGAGGTCGGGTGGGGTGCTGCCGGGTAGTGCCGGCCGCTGGCCGGCAACCGTGGGCAGTCCGAGCCCGGCGGGATGCCGGGTGGGGTGTCTAATAGCGTGCCGGGTGGCATGGGGGAGCTGACCGGGTAGCCGACCAGTAGCCGACCAACGGTCGGCTCTACCGCGCGCGCGGGGGTTAGCGGGTGCCGTACAGGACCACGGTCTTGCCGCGGGCATGCAGCAGGCCGTCGGTCTGCAGCTTCTTGAGCACGCGGCCGGCCATTTCACGCGAGCAGCCGACCAGCCGGGCCAGTTCCTGGCGCGACACGCGCAGCTGGGTGCCCTGCGGGTGGCTCATGGCTTCCGGCTCGCGGGACAGGTCGTGAAGGGTGCGCACGATACGGTCGGTAACGTCCAGGAACGCCAGCCGGCTGGCCTTGCGGCTGGTGTCCAGCAGGCGCTTGGAGATCTGCTGGCCCAGCGCATACAGCAGCCGCGGGGCATCGGCCGAGAGCGGGCCGAGGAACAGCTGGTGCAGGCGTTCGTAGCTGATTTCAGCCAGTTCGCAGGGGGTGCGGGTGCGCAGGATCACCTCGCGGCGGTCCGATTCGACGAACAGGCCCATCTCGCCGACGAACTCACCTGAACCGAAGTAGCCGAGGACCAGCTCACGATCGTCCTCTTCCTCAGCAATTATAGAGACCGAGCCACTGATCACGTAATAAAGAGTGCCAGCCGGGTCTCCGGGACGGAACACGTCGGTGCGGGCGGGATAGCGGCGACGATGGCTGTGGGCCAGAAACCGGTCGATGGTGGCGATATCCAGGGCCAATGGACTTGCGGCAAGGCGCACTGTTGACACGGTTGAGGCGCTCCCTTTGCTCATGAACAATTCACGGCTATGTGCCGCGAGCTTAACGATCCGATTTGTTAAGGGCAAACAAAGCACAGCTACTCGTGTCAATGCAAGTTTCGCCCCCGATCACTTTGCCCCATAATTCCCCCTTTCCCACCACTCACAGGATCGACCGCCGTGGTCAAGCCGTTGCCTCGCCTCAGGTTGCAGGGTTTCAACAACCTCACCAAGGCGCTGAGCTTCAACATCTATGACGTGTGTTACGCGCGCACCGAAGAGGAGCGTCAGCGTTACATTGAATACATCGATGAAGAGTACAACGCCGACAGGCTTACTCAAATCTTGACCGATGTCGCCGAGATCATCGGCGCCAACATCCTTAACGTGGCGCGCCAGGATTACGATCCGCAGGGTGCCTCGGTGACGATCCTGATCTCGGAAGAGCCGGTGATCGACAAGAAGCAGGCCGGCAAGGAGTTGATCTCCGACGCCGTGGTCGCGCACATGGACAAGTCGCACATCACCGTGCACACCTATCCGGAAACGCACCCGCAGGAAGGCATCGCCACCTTCCGCGCCGACATCGACGTGGCCACCTGCGGCGTGATTTCGCCGTTGAAGGCGCTGAACTACCTGATCGAGAGTCTGGAATCGGACATCGTGATCATGGACTACCGCGTGCGTGGCTTCACCCGTGATGTGAAGGGCAAGAAGCACTACATCGATCACAAGATCAACTCGATCCAGAACTTCCTGGCCAAGAACATCAAGTCGCGTTACGAGATGTTCGACGTCAACGTCTACCAGGAAAACATCTTCCACACGAAGATGCACCTGAAGGACTTCGACCTGGACCAGTACCTGTTCGAAGAGAAGGCCAAGAACATCTCCTTCAAGGAACGCATGAAGATCGAGGCGCTGCTGCGTCGTGAGATCGAAGAGCTGTTCCACGGCCGCAACCTGGCCGAGTAAGGCGACAGGTGACAGCCGCCCGGGGCAACCCGTGGCGGTGCTGCACAGGCGGGACGGCCCCGCGCCGGGGTGCCAGGGTCGCGTAGAACCTGGCGCCACGGAAGCCAGCCGATGACGGTCCGGTGTGAACACGCCGGGCCGTTTTTTATGTCTGGCCGCCGGTCGGGCCCCTCAGCCGGGACGGGAGGTCACACGCGATAAGCGATGGTCTTCATCACCTTGGAGGCCAGCGCCATCACCCCGGGGATCGGGAAGGGCAGCTTGCGGGCACCGGCGTGTTCGGCGTGGTCGGCGTGCCGGGCCTCGTCGATCTTCATCACCTTGAGGATCTCGCGGCTGCGCAGGTCGGCCGGGGGCAGGGTGTCCAGGTGTTCGTCCAGGTGGGCCTCGACCTGGCGCTCGGTTTCGACCACGAAGCCCAGGTTCCAGCCGTCCCCGCGCAGGCCGGCGAGGGTGCCGATGGTGTAGCTGCCGGCATACCAGATCGGGTTGAACAGGCTGGGGCGGCTGTCCAGTTCGCGCAGGCGCTGGGCGCACCAGGCCAGGTGGTCGGTTTCTTCCTGGGCCGCTTCCAGCAGGTGGGCGCGGGTCTGTGCTTCCTGGGCAACGGCGGCCTGGCCGAAGTACAGGCCCTGGGCGCAGACCTCGCCGACGTGGTTGATGCGCATCAGGCCGGCCGCGTGGCGGCGCTCGGGGGTGTTCATCTGTACGTCGGGGGTGGTGTCGGCCGGGTAGGGGCGGCTGGCCGGCGGGTTGCCAAACACCGTGTCCAGGGCGCGCTGGGCTTCGGTCAGCAGGTGATCGAGCGGGGTGATCTGGCGGGTGGCGGTCATGGCGGGGTGGCAGCATGCAGCGGGGGACCGTCGATTCTCGCCCCGTGGGCGCGGCGTGCCAAGCCGGGGCAGGGGGCAACTTGCAAGTGGCGGGGTTGGCCAGTACAATCCCGCCTCTTCACAACGCGTGGCAGAGTTCCGGCCGTTCAGCGCCGTAATGAGCCCGACCTACTTGAGTTCTTTCATGAGCACTTTCACTGCAAAGTCCGAGACCGTCCAGCGCGACTGGTATCTCGTCGACGCTTCCGGCAAGACGCTGGGCCGTCTGTCCACCGAGCTGGCCCGCCGTCTGCGCGGCAAGCACAAGCCGGTTTACACCCCTCACGTTGATACCGGTGATTACCTGGTTGTCATCAATGCAGAAAAGATTGTCGTCACCGGCAACAAGCTGCAGGACAAGCTGTATCACCGTTTCACTGGCTACATCGGCAACCTGAAGACCGAAACTCTGGCCCAGGCGCTTGAGCGCCACCCGGAGCGTGTCATCGAGACCGCCGTCAAGGGCATGCTGCCGAAGGGCCCGCTGGGCCGCGCCATGTACCGCAAGCTCAAGGTGTACTCGGGTTCCGAGCACCCGCACGCCGCTCAGCAGCCTCAGGTTCTGGATATCTAATCATGGCTATCACTCAAAACTACGGCACCGGCCGCCGCAAGTCCTCCACCGCCCGCGTGTTCCTGCGCAAGGGCGCCGGCAACATCACCGTCAATGGCCGTCCGCTGGACGAGTTCTTTGGCCGTGAGACTGCACGCATGATCGTGCGTCAGCCGCTGGAACTGACCAAGAACACCGAAAGCTTCGACATCATGGTCACCGCCGCTGGCGGTGGTACCACCGGTCAGGCCGGTGCGATCCGCCTGGGCATCGCCCGTGCGCTGGTCGAGTACGACGAAACCCTGAAGTCCGAGCTGCGCAAGGCTGGCTTCATGACCCGTGACGCCCGTGAAGTCGAGCGTAAGAAGGTCGGCCTGCACAAGGCACGTCGCGCCACCCAGTTCTCCAAGCGCTGATCCATCGCGCCTGGCGTGGGATCCTTCGGGATCCCGCTGGGAGGACAGCAAAAGCCCGGCCTCGGCCGGGCTTTTGTCGTTTGTGGGGCGATAGGGCCGGAGCTGGAGCCGGAGCCAAGGCTGGAGCTAGAGCCGGAGCGAGAGCGTCTGCTCTGCGTATCCGCTGGCTGGGTCGGCGCGGGTGGATTGTCGGGACACGCTGCAAGTCCCGCTCCGCGGCCCGGCCCAGCCGCTGGCGGCTGGGCGTTCGGGCGCTTGCGAGGCAGTGCCTCGCAAGCAAAGCGCCCTCACCCATGTAAGCTCCGTCGCCGCATCCATGCGGCTCAGGGTCCCGCCAACCCACCCGCGCCGACCCTCGACAGTTGGCTGGTGCACATGGGAAGGGCGGGGCAAAACGGGGCGGGCGCCTGGGGATTTTGATCGGTAGTGCCGGCCGCTGGCCGGCAACCACGCAGGCCTTCCGCAGGCCGATGGCGTCGCTCGCGATGGCCGTGACCGCGATTCTGCTCTTCTATCCTCCGGCCGTTGGCCGCATTCGTGTCATCGCCTGGTTATCGCGGTGCATCCCCGTCGGCGATGGCTAACGCCATCTACCCACCCACCGGCACCCATGGCGCCCAGCACCTCCCACACCCCATCAGGCCAAGCAGCCCCCTTGGAGTCCAAGGGGGGCGCGCCGACAGGCGCGGGGATGTGGAGGTAAACGAGGCGGACCCCAACCTTGCTCCGCAAGGTTGGGGTGCAGGGCGCATAGCGCCCAGCTAACCGCACCAAATAAAACAAAAGGCCTGATCTTTCGATCAGGCCTTTTGTTTTATTTGGCTGCCCCGGATGGATTCGAACCACCGAATGCCTGAGTCAGAGTCAGGTGCCTTACCGCTTGGCGACGGGGCAATATGTGCGTGCAAGTATTGCACTTTTTCCCTACAAAACCAAGGGTTAACTTGGTGGCTATGGGTGGACTCGAACCACCGACCCCAGCATTATGAGTGCTGTGCTCTAACCGGCTGAGCTACATAGCCTAGGGAGCCGGTAATTCTGGAGATGTATCGGGGATCTGTCAACACTTTTTCATCACGCTTGTGAGTGGGCAGCGGGCGTGTCAAAGTCGGATCAGTAGATTTTTCTAGGAGTCCGCATCGTGATCGATCCGGACGGCTATCGACCGAACGTCGGTATTGTGCTGATGCGGGAAGACGGGCAGGTGTTCTGGGCACGACGTGTGCGCCGGGATGGCTGGCAGTTTCCGCAGGGCGGCATGAATACCGACGAGACGCCCGTCGAAGCCATGTATCGCGAGTTGCACGAAGAAACGGGGCTGTTGCCCGAGCACGTCGAAGTCCTCGGAGCGACACCGGGTTGGCTGCGCTATCGGCTGCCCGCACGCGCCATCCGGCGCAATGAGAAGCAGGTGTGCATCGGCCAGAAGCAGGTGTGGTTCCTGCTGCGCCTGTCCGGCGACGAATCCCATGTGACGCTGGACCATACCGACAGCCCCGAGTTCGACCAGTGGCGGTGGGTGGATTTCTGGTACCCGGTCGAGCACGTGGTGATGTTCAAGCGCGGGGTCTATGCACGCGCGCTGCGCCACCTGGCGCCCTTGGCGCGTGGCGTGGCCGGCACCGGGGTGGAATCGATGCCCAAGTCGGCCCAGGAAGCCTGGATGCCGGGCAACACCGCCGGGCACGATCGGCCGCGCAAGCGCACGCCGCCCAAGCGGGGCTACTGGCCGCGGAAGGCCAAGGGCGACCCGGGCGCACCGTGATGGGGTGCGCCACGGCGTTCAGCCGTAACTGGCCTGTCTGAACCGTATCGAGAATGATTCAGATACGAAATTGACAACCATTCGCATTTCTATTGGAATAGCGGCAGGCCCTTCCTGGCCTGCCTGCCGAGTCCGCACGTGTACGTTTGTATCTGCAACGGGGTTACCGACCACCAGATCCGTGAAGCCGCCCAGAGCGGTGTCGCGAGCGTGTCCGAACTGACGATGCGCACCGGCTGCGGCGCCACGTGCGGTTCCTGCCTGGACATGGCAGCCGACCTGCTGGCCAAGTTCAGCGCGACCCACGATCTGCCGCTGCCTGTGTTGGGCCTGGCGCAGGTCGCCTGAGGCGGCCACCCGACCAACGGTCGGGTGCTACCCGTGTGGGCGCGGCCACGGTAGCCGCCGACCGTTGGTCGACGGAACCTCACCGTAGCGAGCATGATTCGCGTTTCTTCATGCCCCGGCGCGAAGCGCTACAGTGCGCGCGTTCACACGCAGCAGGAGCAGGCTCATGAAGGGCGACGCAAAAGTCATCGAATTCCTCAACAAGGTCCTCTACAACGAGCTGACCGCGATCAACCAGTATTTTCTGCACGCCAAGATGCTGAAGAACTGGGGCCTGAAAGAACTGGCCGATCATGAGTACAAGGAATCGATCGAAGAGATGAAGCATGCCGACATGCTGTCCGATCGCATCCTGTTCCTTGAAGGGCTGCCCAACTTCCAGGCGCTGGGCAAGCTGCGCATCGGCGAGAATCCCACCGAGATCCTGCAGTGCGATCTGGCGCTGGAGCGCGATGGCGTGGTCACGCTGCGCGACGCGGTGGCCTACGCCGATTCAGTAGGCGACTACGTGAGCCGCCAGCTGTTCGTGAAGATCCTCGATTCGGAGGAAGAGCACATCGATTGGCTGGAAACCCAGCTCGACCTGATCGAACGCATCAGCGAGCCGAACTACCTGCTGACCAAGCTGGACGACTGAGTCAGCCCTGCAGCGGTACGCGCAGGCCGTTCTGATACCCGGCCAGCGCGATCCGCGCGCGCGCGAACTCGGCGATGAGCAGCGCCACCGCCACGGCGGGGCGTTCCAGGGTGCCGGCGCGCGCATCTTGTTCGATCCGGCGCGAGGCGGCCGACAGGGCCAGCGCGCCCACATTGGCGCTGGCGGACTTGAGGCTGTGCGCCAGCGCGCGCAGCTGATCCAGGTCGGCGGCCACGGAGGCATCCTGCAACTGGGTGATCAGCGCCGGGGTGTCGTCCAGGAACACACCGATGATCTGCGCGGTCTGCGCGCCGATCACCTCCACCAGTTCATCGAGCACGCTGCTGTCCAGCACGGGCAGCGGGCTGTCATCGCTGTCGGGCATCACCGATGGCGGCAGTGGGGCGAACGACATGTCCGGCGCGCGCGCCTCGGCAGACGGCGCGGGCCACTGCGACGGGGCCGCGTTAGCTTGCCAACGTTGCAGGCACGCCAGCAGCGAGGCGCGGTTGACCGGCTTGGACAGGTAGTCGTCCATGCCGGCCTGCAGGCAGCGCTCGCGGTCGCCGGCCATGGCATTGGCGGTCATCGCCACGATCGGCTGGCGCGCCGCGCCGGTGTCGGCTTCGTGCGCGCGCCAGCGGCGGGTGGCCTGGTAGCCATCCAGCACCGGCATCTGGCAATCCATCAGCACCAGGTCCACGCGCTGGCTGTGCAGGTGCTGTAGCGCCTGTTGCCCATCGGTGGCGGTCACCACGCTGCAGCCCAGTACCTGCAGCAGGCGCTGGGCAACGGCCAGGTTGACGCTGTTGTCTTCCACCAGCAGCACGCGCAACCCCAGCTGGGGGGACGGAGCGCTGTCGGTATCGGCCACCACCTCGGCCAGCAGCGGTGCCGGGCGGGCGGGGGCGATGGCGGGGCGGAGCAGGGCGTGCAGGTCGCTGTCGGCGGCGTCGCGCGGCAGCTGCAACGCGTCTTCCAGCAGCACCGACGCGAGGGGCTCGGCACCCTGCAGCCACACCAGCTTGGGCAAGGGGTCGCGACCGTCGCGCAGCACGGCCCGGTGCAGGGCGGTGGCGCCGTGGCGCAGGGCCTCGGTATCGGCAAGGACCCAGCTCAGCACCGGCTCGATGCCGGGGCGCTGCGGTGCACGCAGGATGTCCAGCGCGGCCGAGGCGCTTTCCACCACGTGCAGGCGCATGTCGTAGTGCTGAAGCACGCGGTCCAGGCGCTGGGCCAGCAGCACGTCGGTACTGACCAGCAGCGCGCGGGTGGTGGTGGTGCCCAGGGCGGGCAGGTCGCCGATGACCTTCAGCAGCGGAATCTCGAACCAGAACGTGGCGCCATGGCCCGGCGTGGAGCTGACCCCGATGCGGCCATGCATCAGGTCGATGATGCGCTTGCAGATGGCCAGCCCCAGCCCGGTGCCGCCGTAAATGCGGGTGGTGGAGGCATCGGCCTGGCTGAAGGACTGGAACAGCCGCGACTGCAGGGCCGTGTCGATACCGATGCCGGTGTCGATCACTTCGAAGCGCAACTGGTGCTGGGCGCTGGTTTCACCCAGCCGCTGCACGCGCACGCGGACCTGGCCGCGTTCGGTGAACTTGATGGCATTGACCAGCAGGTTGCCCAGCACCTGGCGCAGGCGCACCGGGTCGCCGCGCACCGACAGGCGCACCGCCGGGTCCAGTTCCAGCGACAGCTTCAATGCCTTGGGATCGGCGCTGCGCTGCATCAGCTGGACCTGCCCTTCGAGCAGCTCGCGCAGGTTGAACGTGGTGATCTCCAGGTCCAGGCCCTTGGCCTCCAGACGGGAGTAATCGAGGATGTCATCGACGATGCGCAGCAGCTGCTGCGAGCTGACGGTGGCGGTCTGCAGCATCTGCCGCTGGTCGGCGCCCAGCTGGCCGCCCGCGATCAGGTCCAGCATCGGCAGGATGCCATTGAGCGGCGTGCGGATCTCGTGGCTCATGGTGGCCAGGAACTCGCCCTTGGCCAGCGCGGCGGCTTCGGCGGCCTGCTTGGCCTGCAGCAGTTCCTGTTCCAGCACGTCCTGCTGCTGCACCGCGTGCTGCAGCTGATCGCGCTCGGCCGCCAGCGCGTCGCCGCGGCGTTGCAGCTGCTGCAACCGTTGCTGGGTGTCGCGCCAGTGCTGCACGCAGCTCAGGCTGGCAATCACCGTCACCACGGCCGCCGCAGCCGCAATCAGCGACCACGGGCCGCGGCTGCCGATGGCGGCCATCAGTGCGGCGGTGCCTGCAACCGCGGCGGCCATGGCGGTCAGCCAGAGTGCGCGGGGTACCCGTCCTTGGGTGGTCGTCATCACAACACCGCGTTGTGGAAGTCGAAGTTCAGTTCACTGCCCGCCGACTGCACCATGTTGCCCTGGATGAAGTCGACCCCGCCCATCCACATCGCGGCGGCCGCCTGTGGATCTTCAATCTGTTGACCGATGATCTGCAGGCCGGCGCGGTGTGCGTTGTCGATGGCCGCACGCAGTTCGTCGCGGGTGCGCTGGTTGGCGTGGCTGCTGGAGAAACGCGCGGCCATGCGTACGTAGGTCAGGGGCAACTGGGTGAGCAGGGCGTTGGCTTCGCCGCCCGGTTCGAACTGGCTCAGGCAGAACCGCACGCCGGCCGCGGCCATGCGCGAGCAGAACTGCTGCAGGGTGACGGTATGGATGAGCGCGTCCGGCAGGCGGACGTCGATGACCAGCGCCTCGCCGGCGATCTGGCGGCGCGCCAGCGATTCCAGCAGCCAGTCGGCGAAGGCGTCGCGGGCCAGCGTGCGCAGCGACTGCGACACGAACAGGCTCAGCGGCTGGGTGGCATGGCGGTACAGATCGAGCAGGCCCAGCGTGTGGTCAAGCACCTGCTGGTCCAGGTCGGCGATGCGCCCGGCGGCTTCGGCGGCCGGAATCACCTGCCCGGCGGCGAGCACGGTGCCATCAGCCTGGCGCAGCCGCAGCAGCACCTGGTACTGGGCGGTATTACCGCCAGCAACGGCCACGATCGGCTGGTAGGCCAGTTCCAGCTGGCCTTCGAGCAGGGCCAAATGTTCCTGCGCGGCGACATCTTCGCGGCGCACGTGCGCGGCCACACCGGCGCTGAGCAGGCGCGCCTGCAGGGTGGTGCGTTCCACCGCTTCCAGTGCGGTACCGGCGTCGCTGAAGCCCAGCGAGAGCTGCGCATGCCCGACCACGCCGCGCAGGTGCACCGACTCGTCGTCGCGGATCACGAAGGCGCGCCCGGACAACTGCTCACGCAGGTGCTGGGCCACGCCGTCCAGGCTTTCCTCGTCGATGCCGCGGGCCAGCACCAGGAAGCTGTTGTCGTTCAAGCGTGCCAGCAGGTGCGGCTGCGCGCTGTCGGCCAGGCGCTGCGCGGCCTGCACCATCAGGCGCTCGAACGCGGCGTAGCCATAGCGTTCGCGCAGGCCCAGTGCACTGGCCACTTCGATGAAGAACAGGCCGCCATGGTCGCGGTGGGCCAGCGAGGCGGCCAGCTGCTGCATCACATGGTGGCGGGTGGGCAGGCCGGTCTCGGGGTTGTTCATGGCCGGCGCGCCATTGGCGCCGGGCTGGGTGGCGGCCTGCGCACGCGCACGGCGGATCCGGTTGGAGACCGCGGCAATGAGGTGGCGCGGACGGATCGGCTTGCTCAGGAAATCGTCGGCGCCACTGTCGAGCACTTCGAACTGGCGCTCCGGGTCCGGATCGCCACTGAGGAACACGATGGGCAGCAGCTGCTGGCCGGGTTGCTGGCGGATCAGCGCGGTCAGGCGCATGCCGTCCAGGCCGGGCAGGTGCAGGTCCATCAGGATCAGGTCGGGGCGGTTGTCCGCGATGGCCTGCTGCACGCCTTCGGCGTCGCTGTGCACGATGGCCTCCATCCCGGCGCCGTGCAGCACGCTCTGCGCGAACAGGGCCTGGGAGCGGTCGTCTTCGACAATCAGCACCCGGTAGGGCGCATCCAGGCCCAGCGGCGCGGGGTCGTCTTCGCGTGCCTGCGGTGCCTGCGGCAGCGGCGGTGGGGCCGCTGCGATGGCTGCGGTAAGCGGTACCACGTTGCTCGGCGCGGCAGCGACCGGCGCGGCGCTGCCGACCCACCGTTGCCAATGGTCGGCGGGCGGGGTCTCAGCGCGCGTGGCGCGGGCGGATGCAACAACGTTGTCGGTGACGGCCATCAATACTCCCAGTCTGCGACGCAATTATGCCGTGCCTGGCTGTGCCTACGGTGGCAGCACGTCGCGATTCGGCAGCGCCCCGGGTCGCTCGGCGGCTTGCCCGAGCAACCAGCGCATGCCCTTCCACAATGTGCGCCACACCCACCACACCACCAGCGCGCCGATCAGGCTGCAGCCAACCACCAGGATCAGCGCCAGCCACGGGTGGGCCAGCGCCAATGCCAGCCCGCCCACCACCACGGTGTCTTCGGCAGCCGAGGCCACCCAGTTGCTGGCCGGTTCCGGTGAGGTGTTGAGCAGGGCGCGGGTACCGGACTTGAGCCCGTGGCTGGCCAGCGCCACCCCGGCCCCGGCGACCAGCGCGGTGCCGCTGAGTTCGCCGCCGGGTGACAGGGTGGCGGCGGCCAGGAAGGCACCGGCCGGCACCCGGGCCAGGGTCTGGACCAGGTCCCAGACCGAATCCACCCCGGGAATCTTGTCGGCGAAGAACTCGGCCACCGCCAGCACCGCCGAGGTGCCCAGCACCCAGTACGATTCGGTGGCCTGCAGGGCCGGCGGCAGGTCCACCCAGCCAAGCAGCCCGGCCAGGCCCACGCCGAACACGGTCAGGTAGACGCGGATGCCCGCCAGCCAGGCCAGCAGGATGCCGACGACGAACAGATGGGCTTCGGTCATGACGCGCGCTCCGCCTGCAAAGTGTGCACAGGCCCACACTATCGGGGATGACGTCAATGAACGCCACCGCCGGCCACGCCCGCTGGCGCGTGAAATCGCCCGACCCTGATTTACACTAGCCAGTCGCTCGTTCCGACAGGGGCCGTGCCGGTATCGCCAAGCGCGCTGCCGCGGACAACCGCCATGAACTCTCCGACTCCATCGCGTATCCAGATCCGCCGGCCCGGCACGCCGCCCGTGCAGGATCGCCGCCGTCTGGCCATTCTGGCCGGGGTGTGGCTGGTCAGCGTCATCCTGGCCGTCCTGATCGGGCGCTGGACCGCCGGCCCCGGCGGGGATGCCGGCAAGCAGCTGGACGCGGCGCAGGCGCGCGCGGAAAGCCTGAACAAGCAGGTGGTCGAGCTGCAGCAGCGCCAGGCCACGCTGCAGGCGTCGGACCGCATCAGCCGGGCCGCCAACAATGAAGTGCAGACCTCGCTGGGCGAGCGCGACGAGGAAATCGCCGGTCTGCGCGCGGACGTGGCCTTCTACGAGCGTCTGGTGGGGGCGACCAGCCAGCGCAAGGGCCTGAACACCCATTCGGTCGAATTCAGCCCGGAAACCGGCGGCACCTGGCAGTACGCGGTGGTGCTGACCCAGAACCTCAATCGCGGTGCGATCAGCCAGGGCCAGATGCGGTTTACCGTGGAAGGCGTCAAAGGCGGCAAGCTGACCTCGGTCAGCTGGGACGAGCTGCACCAGCGCACCAAGGTGCCGGGCCAGGACTATTCCTTCCGGTATTTCCAGCAGCTCACCGGCAGCATCATCCTGCCGAAAGACTTCACCCCGCAACGTGTGCGGGTCACGCTGGGATCGGGCGCGGGGGGCGCCACCCAGGTTTTTGATTGGAAGCAGGCCGGCGCACCGGCAGCACCATCGGCGAAAGAAGGGGAGTAAGCCCATGTTTGGCAGCAACAAATCCAACCGCGACGGACATCTGGTCGTGGACGCGCTGATCGGCGCACAGGTGGTGATCCGCGGCGACGTGGAGTTCAGTGGGGGCCTGTATGTGGAAGGCACCATCCTGGGCAAGGTCATCGCCGCCGAGGGGGCAGCCAATGCCACCATCACCCTGGCCGAGCAGGGCAGCATCGAGGGCGAGATCCGCGCCCAGGTGGTGGTCATCAGTGGCCGCCTGGACGGCGACGTGCACGCCACCGAAAAGGTGGAGCTGACCCCGACCGCGCGGGTCTCCGGCAACATCCACTACCAGGTGGTGGAGATGAACGCCGGCGCGCAGCTGACCGGTCGCCTGATCCATGGCAGCGCGCAGATGGCCGCGCTGCCGCCGCCGGCCGACGACACCGCCGGCAAGGGCAAGGACGGCGCAGCCCGCAAGAAGCTGGCCGAGGCCATGGCCTGAACGGCTGACAGCTTGAAAGCGTGCCCATGCGCCCCCATGCTGGGGACATGAGCACGCTTGTTTCCTTGCCCGGCGCACCTGTCGCCGCGCCGAACTACCAATCGCTGGACCGTCCCCTCAACTTCACCGAAGCCGCTGCGGCCAAAGTGAAGGAATTGATCCAGGACGAGGCCAGTACCAGCCTTGCCTTGCGCGTGTACATCCAGGGCGGTGGCTGCTCCGGCTTCCAGTACGGGTTCGAGTTCGATGAGAACCGTGCCGAGGATGATCTGGCGGTGGACACCAACGGTGTCACCCTGCTGGTGGATCCGCTGAGCCTGCAGTACCTGATGGGCGCCGAGGTGGACTACACCGAAAGCCTGACTGGCGCGCAGTTCGTGATCCGCAATCCGAACGCCAAAACCACCTGCGGCTGCGGCAGCAGTTTCAGCATGTGATGTGTCTGGCGCTGCCGACCACACCGGTCGGCTGGCGCTTGCCACTGTGATCGAATGTGGGCAGGCTTGCCGCATGTCGACATTTTCTACGCCGCTGTCCGGCTTTGCTTTCACCACCGATCCCCTTGAACGTGCCGATCCGCTGCGCCAGGACGCCGACGCGCTGGCGCGGCTGTGGCCCGATGCGCACGTGCTGGTGCTCGACACCGACGGCCGCGCGCTGGCCGGCGACGATGGCCAGCCGCTTGCGCTGACCGGCGCGCAGGTCGGGGGCGGGCCGGGAACGGCGATCTTCCTTGGGCTGCGCGGTGAGCGTGCCTGGTTCTCGCTGGAAGCAGCGACCGTGGATGTCACCGCCCCGCAGCGGGTGGATCTGCGCGAGTCGGCCACCACGTGGTCGGCCGCCGATGCCAGCGCGTTCTGCTATGCGCGCGGGATGTCGTACTGGCAGTCGCGCACGCGCTTCTGCGGGGTGTGCGGCGGCGGCATCACCTTCGCGCGCGGCGGCTTTGTCGGGCGCTGCGCGCAATGCGGTACCGAGCACTACCCGCGGGTGGACCCGGCGGTGATCGTGGCGGTGGAAAACAACGGGCGGCTGCTGCTCGGGCGGCAGGCCAACTGGGCACCGCGCCGCTATTCGGTGCTGGCCGGGTTCGTCGAGCCGGGCGAGTCGCTGGAGCAGACCGTGGTGCGTGAAGTGTTCGAAGAGAGCAAGGTGCGCGTTCGCCACTGCCAGTACCTGGGCACCCAGCCCTGGCCGTTCCCGGGCGCGTTGATGCTGGGCTTTGCGGCCACGGCCGAAGACGACGTGCCTACGGTGGACGGCGAGCTGGAAGATGCACGCTGGTTCACGGCCGAGGAAGTGGGCGCGGCGCTGGCCCGGGACGTCGAAGACGACGGCGAGGGCATCCGCCTGTCGCCGCCGATTTCGATTTCGCGCAGCCTGATCGAGCACTGGTACCGCCAGCAGGTGGGCTGAGCCACGGCCTGCGTTGCCGCTGGCTGAACACGCAGCGGCGTACATTACCCTCGGCCCGGGGAATTGCCGGGTCGCAAGGCATAGTAGCGGCCACGATCCGCGCCGGAGGCATACATGTTCACCACCCTGGTTGCCGTGCTGGTCGCCCTGGCCCTGGGCCATGTCGCGCCGGCTGCGGCCGTGGCCCTTCGCGGTTTCGGGTTCTACCGGCGCTGGCTGCAATGGCTGGATGCGCATGCGGCCGAAAACGGGTTCTGGCGTAGCCGCCAGGGCTGGGTGCTGGCGGTGCTGCCGTGGGTGCTGGGGGTGCTGTTGCTGCAGTGGGCGTTGCACGGCCGCGTGTTCGGTCTGCCGTCACTGCTGCTGGGCGTGGCCACGCTGGTGATCTGCTGGGGCCCGCGCGACCTGGACCGTGATGTGGAAGCGGTGATCGACGCCGATGACGCACCCACCCGGCACGCGGCGATCGCCCAGCTGCAATCGGCCGGGGGCAGCCTGCACGAGGACGTATCGTCGCTGGTCGAGGCCACGGTGCTCAACGGCTTGCGGCGCTGGTTCGCGGTGCTGTTCTGGTTCCTGCTGCTGGGCCCGGTGGGCGCCGTGGCGTACCGGCTGCTGGCCTTGCTGGCGGTTGGGCCGATGCGTTCGCTGGCCCCGCTCGACGCCGTGGTCGGTGCACGGGTGGTGCTGGGCTGGCTGGAATGGCCGGTGGCCCAGCTGATGTCGCTGTCGATGGCCCTGGTGGGCAACTTCGACACGGCTTACAAGGCCTGGCGACAGGCGCACGGCAACCAGTGGGCGACCTCGACGGTGTTCCTGGGCGCGGTGGCGCGCGCCAGCGTGAGCGCCGAACTGCGCGAAGAAGCACACGACTACAGCGATGCCGGGATGGTGCCGGTGTGGCGTCGCCTGCCGGAGCTGCGCGATGCGATGAGCCTGGTGTGGCGGATGCTGTTGCTGTGGATGGCCGCGCTGGCCCTACTGGTCATTGCCGGCTGGGTAACCTGACCCGGCATCCGTATCCCGTAATGCCGGGTTCTACCCGGCACCTGCCACGCTAACCCGGCGCAAGCCAGGCGAACGGCATCCATGGCAGGTTGCGAAGCACCGCATACCCCACCAGCAACACCAGCCAGAACATCGGGCTGGCCAGCACGCGCATCAGCGGTTCAAGCACGCGCGGGCGCACCCCGGCACCGTGCAGCAGCATGAGCAGCAGGAAGGGCAGCGAAATCACCAGCAGCGGATTCATCGCGATGGCGCCCTGCCAATCGAAATGGACCAGCGAGTAAAGGCAGCGCGTGCTGCCGCAGCCGGGGCAGTACAGGCCGGTCAGTGCGTATAGCGGGCAACCCGGCAGCGGGCTGTTGGCGCCATAGGGGCTGACGTTGCGCAACACCACGATGGCGCCTGCGCCCAGGCCGGCAACCAGTGCCGTGGGCGCCCAGCGGGCAAGCGTGGTTCGGGAGGGCAGGGCCATGACGCGCAAACGGCCCGGCCGGTGAACCCATGCAGGTTCCCCGGCCAGGCCGTCCCGGTGCTGATCAGTAGCCGCTGTTGCTCAGCGCGCCCAGGCCGCCCATCGCCATCACCAGCACGACGTACAGCACGGCGACGATGACGCCGGCAATGGCCGACCACATGGCCCACTTCTTCGCCTTGTCCGACGAGTCACGCGCGCCGGCAAGGTCACCCGCGGCAATCTTGCCGTTGACCTGGGCAGCGTAGACGATCGACACGATACCGCCCGGCAGGCAGCAGAACAGGGTGGCCAGGATGGCCCAGACCAGGTGGTTCGGGATTTGTGCGGCAGTGGTGTTCATCTGAAAAGCTCCATTTTCTTGGGTGGATTTGACGGGCGTGGAACGGGGTACAACGCACGCACACACAGTGGCAACGTCATCGATCGGTGCAACAAACGGTACGCATGATATTCGGCCGCCGCCGCGCTGGCCTGCGCGGATCGGACGTCCCCCGGCGCTAATTTACCCGATGGACGCCCGGATGTATGCGTTTACATCCAGACGGCACTAGGCCTCAGCCATTTTCTCCGCGTAGCTGCCGTACCTGCTGCTCCAGGATGTCGGCACTGGCACCCTGGCCGGCAAGCGCCGGCGCGGCGGCCACCTCGACATGCGCGCGGAACCGGCGTGGCACGCGCATGCGGCCCAGCCGGGTGTCGCGCCGGCTCCACATGCTGGCCCACATGCCGCGCAGTGCCATCGGCACCACCGGCACCGGGCGGCGCTCGAGGATCTTCTCCACGCCGGACTTGAACGCGCCCATCTCGCCATCGCGGGTGAGCGCGCCTTCGGGGAAGATGCAGACCAGCTCGCCGTCGGCCAGGGCTTTGTCCACTTCATCGAAGGCGGCCTGCATCAGCGCGGGGTCTTCGCGCGCGCCGGCAATGGGGATTGCCTTGGCGGTGCGGAAGATCCAGCGCATCACCGGGATGTTGAAGATCTTGTAGTACATGACAAAGCGCACCGGGCGCGGAATCGTCGCCGACAGGATCAACGCGTCCATGTAGCTGACGTGGTTGCACACGATCAGCGCAGCGCCTTCGTCGGGCACATTGGCTTCGATCCCGTGCAGGCGCAGCCGGTACAGGCCGCGCACCATCACCCAGCTGAGGAAGCGCATCAGGAATTCGGGGACGATGGTGAAGATGTAGATCGACACCACGGCATTGGCGATGGCCAGCGCCAGGAACAGCTGCGGGATGGTCCAGTGCAGGAACTTCTGCGTGGCCAGCGCGATCATCGCCGCACCCACGATGAAGCCCGAGTTCTGGATGTTGAGCGCGGCGAACACGCGCGACATTTCCGACTTCGGCGTGCGGCTCTGGATCAGTGCGAACAGGGGCACCACGAAGAAGCCGGTGAACAGGCCGATGCCGATCAGGTCGATGATGATGCGGATGCTGCCCGGCTGGGAAACGAAGGCACCCACGCTCAGCCCGGCCGCGGTGGCCGTGCCGGCCCGGGCGAAGTACAGGTCCAGCATGAAGGCGGTCATGCCGAACGCGCCCAGCGGCACCAGGCCGATTTCCACCGTGCGCCCGGACAGTTTTTCGCAGAGCAGCGAGCCCACGCCGGTGCCGACCGAGAACAGCGCCAGCGCGAAGATGTACAGGGTGGGCTCGCCGCCCAGGTTGACCACCGCGTAGGTGGGCAGCTGCGAGGTGAGCATGGTGCCCACGAACCAGAACCAGGACACGCCCAGGATGGCGTTGCGCACCGCTTTCTGCTTCTTGGCCAGGCGCAGCACGGCCAGCGATTCGGGGATCGGGTTCCAGTTGATCTTCAAGTCCGGCGCGCCCGCATCCACTTTCGGGATCATGCGCGCGGTGATGTTGCCGAAGATGGCCAGCGCGATCACCGCGGTGGCCGCCACCACCGGGCCGAAGCTGCCGGCCAGGGTGAAGATGATGCCGCCGCTGATCATGCCGGTCAGGATCGACATCGAGGTGCCCATCTCGACCAGCCCGTTGCCGCCGGTGAGTTCTTCCGGGCGCAGCACCGAAGGCAGCACCGAATACTTCACCGGGCCGAACAGGGTGGACTGCAGGCCGGTGCAGAACAGGGCCACCAGCAGCACCGGCATGCTCTGGGTGAGGAAGCCCACCGCGGCCAGCGACATGATCGCGATCTCCATGGTGGTGGTGATCACGATCAGCCGCGATTTTTCCAGTTTTTCGGCGATCTGCCCGGCCAGTGCCGAGAACAGGAAGTAGGGCAGGATGAAGATGGCCGGCGCCAGCGTGGTGTACAGCGACTGCTCTTCCTGGCTGACGCCGAGGTAGAACAGCAGGCCGATGATGGCCTGCCGGTACACGTTGTCGTTGAACGCACCCAGCGACTGGACGACGAAGAACGGCAGGAAGCGACGCTGCTTGAGCAGGGCGAACTGACTGTGGCCGGACATGGAAACTCCTTGCGAACCGGCGCAGCCTAGCATGCAGCCGGGCGGCCCCCGGCGTTGCGTCGATCGACGGCTGCCGGGCAGAGCCCGGCGCTACGGGGACGGTCGTATGGCGTTGCGCCGATCGACGGCTGCCGGGCAGAGCCCGGCGCTACGGGGGACGTCTTACGGCGTTGCAGGAGCCGTCGTAGAGCGGGGCTCTGCCCCGCTGCCCCGGAGCCCCCTCACCGCAAGGTGCGCGCGGCCTCGTTGGCGGCGCCGCGCAGCTTGGGCAGCAGGCGCAGCATCAGGCCCATCTGGGTGCGGATCAGCTGCAGTTTGGGCGGCATGTCGTCGGTGATCTGTTCCAGCTGCTCGGCCAGGGCGCGGTCGCCGTCGTTATCGGCCTCCTCCACCGGTTGGCGTTGCTCCAGCGCCGCGGCGATCTGCTGCATGGCCTGTTCCACCCGCTCGCCGCCGGCCAGTGCCTGGGCGTCCTGCGCGTAGCTGTCCAGCTGCGCGCGATGCGCACCGAGCGCCGACAGATGCCCCAGCAGGGTGTTGGAGAGCGCCAGGAAGCGGAACCCGGCATCCAGGTTGCGGCGCACGTGGCCCGGCTCGCGCAGCATGTTCGACAGCGCGGTGGACAGTGCGGCGTCGGCGTTGTGCATGTCGCGGCGGGCGATGCGGTACGCCAGGTCGTCCTGCATGCCGCTGCCGTACTGGCCCAGCACCGCATCCAGGTAGCGCGCGCAGTTGGCCAGCACGCGGGCCATGACCAGGTTCAAGCGGCGGCCCTGCCAGTCGGGCAGGATCAGGAAGGCCGCGGCCGCGGCGATCGCGCAGCCCAGCAGGGTGTCGACCAGGCGGGGCCAGATCAGCAGGAAGCCGTCGCCGATCAGGTTGAAGCAGGTCAGCGCCATGACCGTGATGGCCGCCGACGCCACCAGGTAGCGGTCGCTGCGGGTGAAGAAGAACAGCAGCGCCGAGAGCAGGGCGATCAGCAGTTCGATGCGCAGGTCCTGGAACAGCTGCATCAGCGCCCAGGTCAGCACCAGCCCGATCAGGGTGCCGGCGATACGCTGGGCCAGCCGTTGCCGGGTGGCGCCGAAATGCGGGCGGCACACGAACACGATGGTGAGCAGCACCCACGAGCCGTTCTGGGCGTTGACCAGGCGGATCACCGCAAAGCCGACGATCAGGGCCAGCGCCATGCGCAGGCCGTGGCGGAACAGCACCGAGCCGGGGGTGAGCTGCTGGCGGATGCGCACGAACATTTCGCGCAGGGTATGCGGATTGGTGTCGCGCAGGCGGGTGTCGACGTTGTCCAACGTGGCGTCGGACTTTTCGGCCTCGGACAGGCGCCGCTCGATGCTCTGCAGGTTGTGGCCGAGCAGCTCCAGCGAGGACAGCAGGCGCTGCCACTGCGGGTTGTGCTGGGCACGCAGCCAGGTGAGCGAATCGGTGAGGTCGGCGGTGGCCTGCTTGGTGCGCTCGCCGTACTGGAACGGGCGGCGCAGGCGGATGGCCAGGCCCAGGTTGGCACAGGCCTCACCCTGCAGGGCGAGCAGGCGCTGGCAGCGGTACAGCACGTCGCTGTGGAAGAAGGCCTCGGTGAGCGCGCCATAGGGATAGTGCGAGGAGCTGGCGCGTTCGTGGAAGTCCTGGGCCATGTAGTACAGGCGCAGGTACAGGCCGGACTGCACGCCGGGCCGGCCGGAGCGACCGAAGCGGGCGAGGATGGCGACCTTGGCGATGTTCAGCGCCTCCACCACGCGGCGGTTCTGTTCGGCCAGGGCCAGCTGGCGCTTCTGCACGTCGGCGTCGCGGATGGGTTCGAACAGGTCGGCCTTGAGCTGCAGGTAGCGGCCCAGTTCGAGGTACAGACGGGCGATGCGCTCGCGCACGGGCCGGTTGGCAAACAGGGCGGTCCACAGGATCGAGAGCAGGCCGTACCAGAGCGCGCCGGCGAGCAGGTGGCTGACCGCGCTGATGGCCTGGGCGCGGTCGCTGGCGCCGTGCTGTTCCAGGCCGATCATGGTGTAGATGGCCAGGGTGACGGTGGCCTGGGCGATGGACGCGTAGCGTTCGCCGAGCGCGCCGAGCAGGGTGAGGCCGAAGGTGGACACGGCCAGTGCGGCGATGAACAGCCAGGGCCAGGCGAACAGTTCGACCACCGCGGCGGCGGCGATGACGAAGCAGAGCAGGGAGAGGGCGACCGATTTGGTCCGGCCCCACCAGTTGTCGTCGGTTTCGGCGATGGCGCTGGCAATGATGCCGAGGAACACGCCGGGCAGCGCGGGCAGCTGGTCCAGGTGCCAGCACAGGCCCATGGCCACCGACAGCGCGATGAGTACCCGCAGGCCGTAGCTGGCCTTTTCATGCGCCCACAGGCGGCTCAGGCGGGATTCTCGGGCGGACATGCGGGCTCGGGGTGCGGGGCAGCCCATTATTGCGGGTGTGGGGTGAAGGGGACAGCCTGACGGCGATCCAACGTCAACGTGCTGCGCAGGGCGGGCACGATGCGCGTGCCGGCCGCTGGCCGGCTCCCCGTGCGCCCGGACGGAGGTGCGAGGAGCCGGCCAGCGGCCGGCATTCTCAGGTGTTGATGGTGTGCGAGGAGCCGGCCAGCGGCCGGCACTACCCGGGTGCGGAGGGTGTGCGAGGAGCCGGCCAGCGGCCGGCACTACCCGGGTGCGGAGGGTGTGCGAGGAGCCGGCCAGTGGCCGGCATTCCCGGGTGCGGAGGGTGTGCGAGGAGCCGGCCAGCGGCCGGCACTACCCGGGTGTGGAGGGTGTGCGAGGAGCCGGCCAGTGGCCGGCATTCCCGGGTGCGCAGGGTGGGCGAGGAGCCGGCCAGCGGCCGGCGTTCCCGGGTGTGGGGAGCTACCGGCCGATCGAATTACATGTCGAAGCGCACGCTCACCGCGAAGGTGCGCGGCAGGCCGACGCCGGCGTTGGACCAGTATTTTTTGTTGGCCAGGTTCTCTACGCCGGCGCGCCAGGTGACCGGGTGGCCGTCGAGCTGCATGCGGTAGCCCAGGCCGGCGTTGACCAGAGTGTAGTCCGGCAGTTTGAGGGTGTTGTCGGCGTCGTAATAGACATCGCCGTAGTAGCGGGCCAGCGCATACACGCTCAGGCCGTCCACCTGCGGGATGCTGTAGTCGGCGTGCAGCACGCCCTGCCAGCGGGCGGCGCCGACGGTGCGGTTGCCCTGCTGGGCCACGCTGTCGGGGGACAGCTTGTCGTAGGTGGGGTCGAGCCAGGTGACGCCACCGCCGACGGTGAGCGCATCGGTCAGGCGGACGTTGCCGCTGATCTCAACGCCTTCGTACAGGGTGATGCCGTCCTGCACCAGCACCTTGCCGGCCGGGGTGAGCCGGTCGATATTGGCACCGCGCTCCAGGCGGAAGGCGGCGGCGTTGGCGTTCCAGCGCGGGTACTCGATCTTGGCGCAGATCTCGTACTGCGTGCTGATGGTCGGGTCGAGCACGGTGCCGGCGTTGATGTAGTCGCTGCCGACGCGGCTGCCTGCTTCCAGCGATTCCACGTAGCTGGCGTACAGGGTGACGGCATCGGCCGGCTTGTACATCAGGGCGTAGGTGGGGGTGACCGGGTAGGTGTGGTAGGCGCCCTTGTTCTCGAAATCGTTGTAGCGCGCGCCGGCAAGCAGCGACCAGCCATCGGCGAAGCTGACCGTGTCGCTGACGAACACCGCCTGCTGCACGGTTTCGCTGCCGCGGCTGAGCACGCGCGAACCCACGGCATCGTGGCGCAGCACCGGGCGCTGGTAGATGTTGCCGCGGCCGATGGTGTTCCATTCGTTCGGGCGGTCCCAGCCGAGGCCGGTCTGGTGCGAGACGCCGGCCACCACCTGGTGCGACAGCGGGCCGGTGTTGAAGCGGCCCTGTACGATGGCCTGGGCCAGCTTCCACTCGCTCTTGCCGCCCAGTTCGTAGGTGTTGACGTTGTAATCGCCGTTGACGTTGTCGATGTAGGCGAACACCTTGTTGACGTCGTTCCACGAGGTGGTCACGCCATAGCTGAGGCTGGCCTTCCAGTCGCTGTTGATCTGCCAGTTCAACGCGGTGGAGAGCAGGCTGGAACGGGTGTCGTAGTAGCTGCCGTCGATGCTGTTGTCGATGTCGCCGGCCAGCGGGCGCGGCAGCTCGGTCAGACCGATGAAGTAGTACTGCGGCGATTCGTTGCTGAGCGCGCGCGACTGGAACACGCCATCGAAGGTCCAGGTGAGGCTGTCGCTCAGGCGCGCATCCAGTGACAGGGCGCCGACCTTGCGGTTGACCTCGCCACCATTGAAGGTTTCGCCCTTCTCCTGGTACGCGTTGAAGCGGTAGCCGAACATGTCTTCATTGCCGAAGCGCCCGCCCACGTCGACCTGGCCGCTCACGATACCCGCCTCTCGCCAGCCGAGCTGGGCAGCGAAGGTGGGGGTGTCGGTGGGCTTCTTGGTGACGTAGTTGACGATGCCGCCGGGCTGGCCGAAGCCGTACATGAAGCCACCGGGGCCCTTGAGCAGTTCCACCTGTTCCATCACTTCCAGCGGCCATTCGGTGCCCCACGAGGACACCTGCAGGCCGTTGACGCGGTAGCTGTCGTAGCTGAGGTCGATGCCGCGGTTGCGGATCGGCGAACTCCAGCCGCTGGCATACGCGCTGACCTGGGTGACCACCGAGGGGTCGGTCAGGAAGGCGTCACCGAGCGAGACCACCTGGCGCTTTTCGATCTCTTCGCGGCCAACCACGGCGATCGCGAACGGGGTGTCGCGCACGGCGCGGTCGCCGAGCGCGCCGGTGTCGGTGTGGGTGCGTTCGGCGATGACCTTGACCGCATCCAGATCGGTGGCCGAGCGCGCGCGCACGGCGCCGTCCGGAGTGGACTGGGCATGGGCGGCGCAGGCCAGCGACAGCGCAACGGCCAACGTGGCCAGGCGGGGCAGGGGGGACGACAGCATCGATGGGTTCCTTGGCGGACAGCACAACGCCGTCCGCGATCTACAGAGGGCGGGGGAGGGTCGATGGCTGGATCGCGCAGGCTGGCCGGGAACCGGCAGCGGGGGCATCGCGAAGGCGATGCAGGACCGTGGCTGGATGCGAATTGTTCGCGTTTTGTTGCTTGGCGTCAAACCGTGGCGTACCGACCGCGCGTACCGACCAACGGTCGGTACCTACCGGGCGATGGCGCCGCGCTTCATTGCACGCCGCTCGCGGCGACGGGCACGGCGGTTGACCCAGCGTTCGCGCAGGCACGAGAAGATCACGTACAGCGCCGGCGTGCTCAGCAGGGTCAGGCTCTGCGAGAACAGCAGGCCGCCGATCATCGCGATGCCCAGCGGGCGGCGCAGTTCGGAGCCTTCGCCCAAGCCGATGGCCAGTGGCACCGCGGCCAGGATCGCCACCATGGTGGTCATCATGATCGGGCGGAAGCGCACGATGCTGGCCTCGCGCACCGCATCGCGGGGGCTCTTGCCGTGCTCACGCTGGGCCACCACCGCGAAGTCGATCATCATGATCGCGTTCTTCTTGACGATGCCGATCAACAGCACCAGCGCGATCATCGAGATCACCGACAGCTCGGTGTTGGTCACGAACAACGCCAGCAGCGCGCCGACGCCCGCGGCCGGCAGCGTGGACAGGATCGTCACCGGGTGCACCAGGCTTTCGTACAGCATGCCCAGCACCAGGTACACGGTGATGATGGCGGCCAGTACCAGGATCAGCATCGAGTTCGGGTTGAGCTGCACGTTGAAGCCGCCGCCATCGCTGATGCGGATGTCGCCGGGCAGGCGCAGGCCGTCCACGGTGGACTTGATGATCGCCTCGCCCTCGCCGGTACTCACGCCCGGCGCCAGGTTGTAGCTCAGGTCCATCGTGGTGTACTGGTTTTCGTGGGTGATCTGCGGCGGTGCCAGCCCGGGCACCTGATGCGCCACGGCGGTCAGCGGGATCATCTCGCCGTTGCCGGCACGCACGTAGATCTCATCCAGCGCACGCGGGGTGGCGGTCTGTTCGGGCAGTGCGTTGACCACCACGCTGTACTGGTTGATGTCCGAGTAGATGGTGGAGATCTGGCGTTGGCCGAACGCGCCGTACAGCGCGCCGTCGATCGCACCCACCGACACGCCCAGGCGTGCGGCCTTGGCACGGTCGATCACCACGTTCTGGCGCAGTCCAGCGGTGTCCACGTCGGTGCCCACGTCACGCAGCTTCGGGTTCTTCTTCAGCGCGGCCTGCACCTTGGGCAGCCATTCCTGCAGCTGGGCCAGGTCGTTGCCCTGCAGCGAGACCCGGTACTGCGCGCCCTGGCTGTTGCCGCCGCCGCCATCGCTGGGCAGATCCTGGATCGCGCGCAGGCGCAGCTGCAGGTCGGGGTAGCGGTCGGCCTTGGCGCTCAGCCGTGCCAGGGCCAGCGCGGTGGTTTCCTTGCGGCCTTCCTTGCGGGTCTTCAGCTGCACGTTGAACTGCGCGCTGGAGCCTTGGCGGCCGCTGCCCAGGCGCACGCCCACGGTCTTCACCGCCGGGTCGGCCATCAGCATGTCGGTGATGCGGCGCTGGCGGTTGACCATGTCCTCGAAGGACACCGTGGCGCTGGAGTTGGCCCGGCCCCAGATCAGGCCGGTGTCCTGGGCCGGGAACGAGCCCTTCTTGACCGCCCCGCCCAGCATCACCGTGGCCACGATCAGCAGGATCGGGGTGAGCGACAGCAGCAGGGCGTGGCGCAGCGAGAAGTCCAGGCAGACCGTGTACACGCGCAGCATGCGGTCGTGCGTGGCATCCAGGAAGCGGCCGATCCGCGAGGGCTTTTCCGGTTCGGCGTGCGCGCTCAGGAAGCGGCTGCACAGCGCCGGGGTGAGCGTGAGCGAGACGATCATCGACACCACGATCGCCGCCACCAGGGTGATGGTGAACTCGCGGAAGAACGCACCGACCATGCCGCTGGCGAACAGCAGCGGGATGAACACGGCCACCAGCGAGGCGGTGATCGAGACGATGGTGAAGCCGATCTCGCGCGCGCCGGTCAGCGCGGCCTGCATGCGGGGCATGCCTTCGTCGAGATGGCGCATGACGTTCTCGATCACCACGATCGCATCGTCGACCACGAACCCGATCGCGATCACCAGCGCTAGCAGGCTCAGGTTGTTCAGGGTGAAACCGAACACGTACATCACCAGCGCCGCACCGGCCAGCGACAACGGCACGGTGACCGCCGCGATCAGGGTCGGTGCCAGCCGGCGCAGGAACAGCGCCATGGTCAGGATCACCATGGCCAGGCTGATCAGCAGGGTGATCTGCACTTCGTGCAGCGACGAGCGGATGGTCGGGGTGCGGTCGAAGTACGGGGTCATCACCGTGCCCGGCTGCAGGTAGTCGCGCAGCATCGGGATCTGCGCCTTGACCCGGTCCACGGTCTCCACGATGTTGGCGCCGGCGCGGGTGAACACATACATCACCACCGCCGGTTTGTGGTCGAACCACGCGGCCTGGTAGGCGTCCTGCTGGCCGTCGTAGACGTTGGCCACGTCCTTGAGGCGGATCACCCGGCCGTCGTCCTGGGTCTTGATGACCAGGTTGGCGAAGTCGGCCGCGCGTGCCACCGAGTCGTTGGCGATGATCGCGGTGGTGGTGTTGCCGTCGGTGAGGAAGCCGGTGGGCGAGGTCACGTTGGCCGCGCGGACCGCGTTGCGCAGGTCATCGGGGGTGAGGTTGAGCGCGTTGAGCAGGCGCAGGTTCACATCCACCCGCACCGCCGGCGTGGAGGCACCGGCGATATCCACCGAGGACACACCGCTGATCTGGCGGATGCGCTGGGCCAGCAGCGAGTCGGCCACGTTGTACAGCTCGTCGGCCGACTGCGTCTGCGAGGTGAGCGCGATGGCGATCACCGGGTCGTCGTTCGGGTTGGCCTTTTGGAACATCGGCGAACCGAGCCCGGACGGCAGGTCGGCCTGGGCCGAATTGATCGCGGTCTGCACGTCCAGCGCGGCCGAATCGATGTCGACCCCGCTCTGGAAGATCATGAAGACCAGCGAGCTGCCTTCGGAGCTGGACGAACGCATCTGGTCCACGCCGGGCAGCTGGCCCAGGTGGCGTTCCAGCGGCGCGGTGACCGTGGAGGCCATGGTGGTGGCGTCCGCGCCGGACTGGCTGGCGTGCACGAAGATCACCGGAATCTGGATGTTCGGCAGCGCCGACACGCCCAGTTTCAGGTAGCAGAACAGGCCAACCACGAACAGGCCGATGGCCAGCAGCGCGGTGCCGATCGGGCGGCGGATGAAGGGCCCGGAAATGTTCATGCCGGTGCCCCCGGGGCGCGCAGGTACGGCGTGCTCATGCGCGGTCCTGGGCGCTGGCGTGGCGCAGCGCGCGCTGCTCGCGGCGTTCGCGCATCCACTCGGAGAAGCGCTCCATGTACAGGTAGATCACCGGCGTGGTGTACAGGGTGACCAGCTGCGACAGCAGCAGGCCGCCGACGATGGCGATACCCAGCGGGCGGCGCAGCTCCGAGCCGATGCCGGTGCCCAGTGCCAGCGGCAGCGCGCCGAGCATGGCCGCGGCGGTGGTCATCATGATCGGGCGGAAGCGCAGCAGGCAGGCGCGGCGGATCGCGTCGTGCGCGTTGGCACCGGCGCGGCGCGCTTCGATGGCGAAGTCCACCATCATGATGCCGTTCTTCTTGACGATGCCGATCAGCAGCACGATGCCGACGATGCCGTCCACCGACAGCGGCAGCCCGCACACCATCAGCGCCAGCAGCGCACCCACGCCGGCCGGGGGCAGCGTCGAGATGATGGTGAAGGGGTGGATGTAACTTTCATACAGCACGCCCAGCACGATGTAGATCAGCACCAGCGAGGCCAGCAGCAGCCACACCACGTCGGTCTGGCTGCCGGTGAATTCCGCGGCCTTGCCGATGAACTGCGCATGCACCTGCGAGGGCATGTCCAGGCCGTCCTTGGTCTCTTCGATGGCCTTGACCGCATCGGACAGCGAATAGCCCGGGGCGATGTTGAACGACACCGTCACCGCCGGCAGCTGCTGCTGGTGGCTCACCACCAGCGGGGTGCTGGTGATCTTGCCCTCGGCCAGCGCCGCCAGCGGGATGATGTTGCCCGCGCCCACCGGAATGCCGGTGTTCTGCGCACCGATGCCGGTGGCGGTGGACGAGTTGGACGAGGTGACCTGGCCGAAGTTGGTGGCGTTGCTGCCGGTCAGTGCGCCGGCGCCGTTGGAGGCCACCGCCAGCTGGTTCATCAGCGCGGTGCTGGTACGGAACTCCGGCGCCACTTCCAGCACCACGCGGTACTGGTTGAGTTCGGTGAAGATGGTCGAGATCTGGCGCTGGCCGAACGCGTCGTACAGGGTGTCGTCGATGGTCTGCATCGGCACGCCCAGCACGCTGGCCTTGTCGCGGTCGATGGTCAGTTCCAGCGCGCGGCCCTGGTTGGACAGGTTGTTGTCGACGTCGGCCAGTTCCGGGCGCTGGCGCAGCGCTTCGGTCAGGCGGGTGGCCTGCAGCGCGACCTGCGCGCTGTCCACGTCCGACAGCGAGTACTGGTACTCGGTGGCGGCCACGCGGGTGTCCAGGGTGACGTCCTGCACCGGCTTGAGGTACAGCGCCACGCCGGGAATGCCGGCCACGGCCTGCTGCAGGCGCGGCAGGATCTCATCCAGCCCGTCGCGGTCGCCGCGCTCCTTGAGCACGATCGACAGCTGGCCCTGGTTGAGGGTGGGGTTCATGCTGCCGGCGCCGATGAAGGCCGACACGCCGGTCACGGCCGGGTCCTTGCGCAGCGCCTCGGCGACCGCCTTGGTGCGCAGTTCCATCTGCGGGAAGGCGATGTTCTGGTCGGCCTGGACCACGCCGGTGATCAGGCCGGTGTCCTGCTCGGGCAGCAGGCCCTTGGGGATCACCACGTACAGCACCACGGTGAGCACCAACGCACCGGCGGCCACCGCCAGGGTCATGCGCTGGTGGTCCAGCACCCAGTCCAGGCTGCGCTCGTAGGCGCCCACGGTGCGCGTCCACAGGTTTTCCTTGCCGGCCGCCGCGGCGCGCTCGTGGGCGTCTTCGCCTTCGGGCAGCGCGTCGGGCTTGAGCAGGTAGGCGCACATCATCGGGGTGAGGGTCAGCGAGATCAGCATCGACAAGGTCACCGCGATGCTCAGCACCCAGGCGAACTCGTGGAACAGGCGGCCGGTCACGCCGGGCATCAGCAGCAGCGGCAGGAACACCGCCACCAGCGAGATGGTCAGCGACAGCACGGTGAAGCCGATCTGGCGCGCGCCGATCTCGGCCGCTTCCGGGCCGCTCTTGCCCTGCTCGATGTAGCGCACGATGTTTTCGATCATCACGATCGCATCGTCGACCACGAAGCCGGTGGCCACCACCAGCGCCATCAGCGACAGGTTGTCCAGCGACATCCCGGCAAAGGCCATCACCCCGAAGGTGCCGGCCAGCGACAGCGGCACCGCCACCGAGGGAATGATGGTGGCCCACAGCCGGCGCAGGAACACGAAGATCACCGCCACCACCAGGCAGATGGTGAGGATCAGGGTGAACTGCACTTCATGCACCGAAGCGCGGATGGTCTCGGTACGGTCGGAGAAGATCTCCAGGTGCACGTCGGCCGGAAGCACGTTCTGCAGCTGCGGGATCAGCGCGCGGATGCGCTCGACGGTCTGCACGATGTTGGCGCCGGGCTGGCGGCGCACTTCCAGCAGCACCGCCGGCTTGCCATCGGCCCACGCGGCCAGCTGGTCGTTCTCCACGCCATCGACCACGTTGGCCACGTCCGACAGCCGCACCGGGCGGCCGTTCTTGTAGCTGATGATGGTGTCGCGGTACTCGGCGGCGCTGGTCAGCTGGTCGTTGGTGCCGATCGAATAGGACTGGGTCTTGCCGTTGAGCGAGCCCTTGGGCGCGTTGACGTTGGCCTGGGTCAGCGCGCTGCGCAGTTCTTCCAGTGTCAGGCCCATGTTGGACAGCTGCGCCGGGTTGACCTGGATGCGCACGGCCGGGCGCACGTTGCCGGCGATGGACACCAGGCCCACGCCCTGCACCTGCGACAGGCGCTGGGCCAGGATCGAGTCGGCGTAGTTGTTGACCTCGCGCAGCGGGCGCGTGTCGGAGGTGAGCTTGAGGGTGACGATGGCCGCGTCGGCCGGGTTCACCCGGTTGTAGACCGGCTGGTAGGGCAGCGAGGAGGGCAGGGTGGCCTGGCGGATCGCGGCCTGCACGTCCTGGGCGGCGATATCGATATCGCGGTCCATCGAGAACTGCAGGATGATCGTGGACAGGCCGGCCGACGAATCGGAGGTCATGATCTCCAGCCCGGAGATCTGCCCGAACTGGCGTTCCAGCGGGGTGGTCACCAGCGAGGCCATGGTGGTGGCGTTGGCACCCGGGTACTGGGTGGTCACCACCAGGCTGGGCGCGTCGATCTCCGGCAGCGCCGACACCGGCAGCTGGCGGTAGCCGAGGATGCCGAGCAGCAGCAGACCCGCCATCAACAGCGAGGTGGCGATCGGGCGGCGGATGAAGATCGTCGAAAAGCCCACGGGCGGATCCTTGCTGTTACGTCATGCGGCGTTGAAGCGGGCAGACGCCGGCCAGCCGGCCGGCGTCGGGAACGTCAGGCAGGCGCGCTCAGCGCGGACCGCCACCGCGGCGGCCACCACCGCCCTTGTCCTGCTGGGCGGCGGCCTTGAGCTCGGCGTCGGTCGGCGGCGCCGGGGTTTCACCCGGCTTGAGCGCGGTGACCTTGCTGCCCGGCTTGAGCCGGAACTGGCCCTCGCTGACCACGCGCTCGCCGCCCTTGAGGCCCTCGGTGATCTGCACGTTGCTGTCGCCCACTTCCACGCCGCTCTTGACCGTCTGCATGGCCACGGTGCTGTCGGGCTTGACGATGTAGACGTACTCGCCGTCCGGGCCGCGCATCACTGCCTGGGTCGGAATGACCACGCCGCCGCCGATCGTGCGCAGCTGCATGCGCACGTTCACGAACTGGCCCGGCCACAGGCTGTTGTCGCTGTTGTTGAACAGCGCACGGGCGCGGAAGGTGCCGCTGTCGCTGCTGATCTGGTTGTCCACCACGTCCAGGGTGCCGCCGTCGGTGAGCACGTGGGAATCGTTGCGGTCGAGCGCGGCGATGGTGACCGGGCCGGCCTTCTGGGCCTGGCGCACGTCGGGCAGCTGGCGCTCGGGCAGGTTGAAGACCACGTGGATGGGGTGGATCTGGGTCAGGGTGACCAGCGCGGTGCCGGCGCTGACGATGTTGCCGGCGTCCACCGCGCGGATGCCGGCAATGCCGGAGATCGGGGCGGTGACCTTGGTGTACTGCAGCTGCACCTGGGCGGCGCGCATGCTGGCGTCGTTGGCGGCGACCGCGCTTTCAAACTGGGCCACCTGGTTGCGCTGGGTGTCCAGGTCGGTCTTGGCCACGTACTGGCGGTACTCCGGCGAATTGGAGCGCTGGTAGTTGGAGCGTGCGGTGGCCAGCTGCGCCTGGTTCTGGCGCTTGGCCGCGGCGGCTTCATCGAAGCTGGCCTGCAGGGTGCGCGGGTCGATCTGCGCGAGCAGGTCGCCCTTCTGCACTTCCTGGCCTTCCTTGAAGTTGATGCTGATGAGCTGGCCGCCCACCTGCGGGCTGACGGTGACGGTGTTCATCGCCGCCACGGTGCCCAGCGCGCTGGCGTACACCGGCACGTCCTGGCGGGCTGCCTCGACCACGGTGACCGGCACGGGACCGGCGTTGCGCTCCTGCCCCTCCTGGCCGGCGCCCGCAGCCGCCGCGTCGCCCTTGGGCTTGCCACCGCCGAGCATGCGCACCCCGATGAACCCCACCACCAGCACTGCGACCACCAGCAGCACGATCTTCCAGAAACGCGACATTCAACTAACTCCTGAGGCTGGCGGAGGGCAGGGCCCAAATGGCTGGTGCAAAGCATACCCGTCGCCCGGGAGCTTTCATGCATGACGGATGGGACGGGCGATCAGACCGGATGTGACCGGCCGGGTTCCATGAATGAACGCCTGCGGGGGCAGAAAGTTACAGCAGCAAGTGCGCCGATGCCCTACATTCAGGTTCGACCGTCCTGTTCGTCCGTGGAGATGTGCAATGCCTCGTCTGTCGCTGCTGCTGTCCGCCCTGCTGCTTGCCTGCCCCGCGCTGGCCGCGGCTACCCCCGCCGAGCGCCCGGAAGTGACGGCGGCGGCCACCCGGCTGAAGGCCAAGGTGGTCGACTGGCGGCGCGATTTCCACCAGCACCCGGAGCTGTCCAACCGCGAGGAGCGCACGTCGGCCAAGGTGGCCGAGCAGTTGCGCGCGATGGGGCTGAAGCCCAAAACCGGCATCGCCCACCACGGCGTGGTGGCGATCATCAAGGGTGGCAAGCCGGGCCCGCGGATCGCGCTGCGCGCGGACATGGACGCCCTGCCGGTGACCGAGCAGACCGGGCTGCCGTTCGCGTCCAAGGCCACCAGTACCTACCGCGGCGAGCCGGTGGGGGTGATGCACGCCTGCGGGCACGATGCGCATACCGCCACGCTGCTGGGGGTGGCCGACGCGCTGGTGAAGATGCAGGCGAACCTGCCGGGCGAGGTGATGCTGATCTTCCAGCCCGCTGAAGAAGGGGCGCCGCCGCCGGAAGAGGGCGGTGCGGCGTTGATGCTGAAGGAGGGTCTGTTTGCCGACTTCAAGCCGGAGGCGGTGTTCGGGCTGCATGTGTTTTCGAGCGTGCCGGCCGGGCAGATCGCGGTGCGCGGGGGGCCGTTGATGGCCGCCTCGGACCGGTTCGGGATCAAGGTGATCGGGCGGCAGACGCATGGGTCGGCGCCGTGGAACGGGGTGGACCCGATCGTGGCGACGGCTGATCTGGTGGGGACGGCGCAGACGATCGTGAGCCGGCGGGCGAATCTGTCCAAGCAGCCGGCGGTGCTGACCTTCGGGGCGATCAAGGGCGGTATCCGCTACAACATCATTCCCGACGAGGTGGAAATGGTGGGGACGATCCGGACGTTCGACGAGGGGATGCGGCAGCAGATTTTCGCGGACCTGCGCAACGTGGCCGAGCACACGGCGGCGGCGCACGGGGCCAAGGCGGTGACGGAGATCTACGAGTCCGAGGGCAATCCGGCGACGGTGAACGATCCGGCGCTGACGGCGCGGATGCTGCCGAGCCTGCAGGCGGTGGTGGGCAAGGACAATGTGTACGAGCCGCCGCTGCAGATGGGGGCGGAGGACTTTTCGCTGTACGCCAAGGAGGTACCGGGGCTGTTCTTCTTCGTGGGGTCGACGAGCGAGGGGATCGATCCGGCGACGGCGCCGGCCAACCACTCGCCGAAGTTCCTGCTGGATGAGAAGGCGCTGGACGTGGGCCTGCGGGCGTTGCTGCAGGTGAGCCTGGATTATCTCAACGGGACGGCGGCGCCAGCGCCGGCGGCAGGGTAAAACGACGGTAGGCCCCGGCCGCTGGCCGGGGCGAAAACCAACACGGGCGGGCGGGTTCCGGCCCTCCCGCCGCCTGGGGGCGCACTGCCCCCCGGTCGCCATGGCCTTCCGCGTTCGTCGCCAGACGCCGCGCGCCTCCCGGCGTAAAATGGGGCGATGAATACCCCCCAGGACTCCAGCCTCGGTCGCGAGGTTGCATACCCGTCGCAGTACGATTCCGCGCTGCTGTTTCCCATTCCGCGCCGTGGCGCGCGTGAAGAGATCGGTCTGGACGAGGCGGCCCTGCCGTTCGTCGGGCATGACCGTTGGCAGGCCTATGAGCTGAGCTGGCTGGACCGGCGCGGCAAGCCGCGCGTGGCGGTGGCCACGGTCAGCGTGCCGTGCACGTCGCCCAACCTGATCGAATCCAAGTCGTTCAAGCTGTACCTCAATTCGCTCAACAGCACGCGCTTCGAGGATGACGAGGCGGCGCGGCTGCGGATCACCGCCGATCTGTCCGGGTGCGCCGGGGCGGTGGTGACGGTGCGGTTCGGGGTGCCGATGCTGGTCGAGGTGGCCGAGGGCGAGTCGCTGGACGAGCTGGATGTGGCGATCGAGCGCTACGGGCCGCCGGCGCCGGAATTCCTGTCGGCCGACGCCGCGCAGGTGGTGACCGAGACGTTGAGTTCGGCGCTGCTGAAATCCAACTGCCCGGTAACGGGGCAGCCGGACTGGGCCAGTGTGAGCATCCGCTACCACGGGCCGCAGATCGATCGCGAGGGGCTGCTGAAGTACCTGGTCAGCTACCGCGAGCACGCCGAATTCCACGAGCAGTGCGTGGAGCGGATCTTCAGCGAAATCACCCAGCGCTGTGCACCGCAGTGGCTGGAAGTGGAAGCGCGTTACACCCGCCGCGGCGGGCTGGACATCAACCCGTGGCGGGCCAGCCCGGGCATCGAACTGCCGGCCCGCACCGTCCGCGACCTACGCCAGTAGAGCGACCCCACGGGTCGCTGCCCCGGAACCCCGCACCGCCTGGTAGAGCGACCCCACGGGTCGCTGCCCCGGAACCCGGCACCGCGCGCAGCCACCCATGGGGTGGCTCTACCTCCGGAACCCGGCACCACGCCCAGCCACCCATGGGGTGGCTCTACCTCCGGAACCCGGCACCGCGCGCAGCCACCCATGGGGTGGCTCTACCGCGGAACCCGGCACCACGCGCAGCCACCCATGGGGTGGCTCTACCCCCCGGCAACGTGGCCGCCCGTCGGCGTTCCGCGCGTCTTCACATCCACGCCATGCCCTATTAACACCCGCTGTGACACCGTCCGTTCCATGTCGTCAATGAAGACGGGAGTGTGTGGATGAGTACCGATAAGAAGGCCGATTTCTCCGGTGTCACCTCCAGCGTGGACAGCACCGCGCAGAAGGTCGAAAAGGCGGATTTCTCCGGCGTTACCGCTTCGGTGGACAGCACCGCCGAAAAGGTAGGAGGCACCTACACCGTGCAGAAGGGCGACTCGCTGTCGAAGATCGCCAAGCAGGAACTGGGCGACGCCAACGCCTGGAAGAAGATCTTCGAGGCCAACCGTGACGTACTCGAGGACCCGGACAAGATTTTCCCCGGCCAGACCCTCAAGTTGCCGCCCAAAGCCTGAGTCACCCTTGCTTGTAGTCCACTGAATTCCCAGGGAGGAATTACATGAAGAAGACATCCATCAGTACTGCCGTTCTCGCTGCCCTGCTGGCCACCGTGGCATTGGCCGGCTGCAAGAAGAAAGAAGACACCGCCGACAACAACGCACAACCGGCGGCGATGACCCCGGCTGAACCGGCACCGATGACGCCTGCGGCGCCCGAGCCGATGGCTGCGGCAGCCGGCGTGAACGTGACCGCCGTGACGGTGGGCAAGACCGCTGCCGCCGACAAGAGCGTGGCAACGGTGGCGCTGTTCGCACCGAAGGACGACATCATCGTCTCGGTACGCACTGACGGCGCGGCCAACAACGCCAACGTGGCCGCCAAGCTGACGTTCCAGGACGGGCAGGTGGCCGGTGAGCAGAACCAGGCACTCAACACCACCGGTGCCGACACCACCAACGTCACCTTCAAGAATGCCAAGGGCTGGCCGGCGGGCAAGTACCGCGCGGAAGTCACGGTAGATGGTAAGGCGGCAGGAACGCCGCAAGAGTTCGAGGTCAAGTAAGCCGCCAGCCGACTCTCTCCCGGCAACAGGCTCACGATGGACGCAGCCGCGAGGCTGCGTCTTTTTTATGGGCTGGTTTCAGATGATACGAAGCTGGCCGCACCACAGTGTTCCAATACGTTCGCGTATGGCCCGGCTTTGCTCCGGGGGGCTTAAAACGCGACAATGCGGGAGTTTCCCGCAGCGCGCCCCACCCGGCGCGGTCACTCATCAGATCCGCAAGAGAGCCTCCGTCCCCCATGTCCAGTTCGCCCAAGATTCTCTACACGCTTACCGATGAAGCCCCGTTCCTGGCGACCCAGTCGCTGCTGCCGATCGTCGAGGCCTACACCGCCACCGCCGGCATTGCCGTTGAAACCCGTGATATCTCGCTGTCCGGCCGCATCCTGGCGCTGTTCCCGGATTACCTGAAGGACGCGCAGAAGGAAGTGGACCACCTGGCCGAACTGGGCCAGCTGGCGACCACCCCGGACGCCAACATCATCAAGCTGCCCAACATCAGCGCCTCGGTGCCGCAGCTGAAGGCGGCCATCAAGGAACTGCAGGACCAGGGCTTTGCCCTGCCGAACTACCCGGACGTGCCCACCGACGACGTCTCGCGCGACATCAAGGCGCGCTATGACAAGGTCAAGGGCAGCGCGGTGAACCCGGTGCTGCGCGAAGGCAACTCCGATCGCCGCGCGCCCCTGTCGGTGAAGAACTACGCGCGCAAGCACCCGCACCGCATGGGCAAGTGGTCCACCGAGTCCAAGTCGCATGTGTCGCACATGGACGGCGGCGATTTCTACGGCAGCGAAAAGTCGGCCACGCTGGCTACCGCCGGCAGCCTGAAGATCGAGCTGCAGCAGGCCGATGGCACCACCGTCGTGCTGAAGGAAAAGACCGCGGTCAAGGCCGGTGAGATCGTCGATGCCGCCGTGATGAGCCGCAACGCGCTGGCCAGCTTCGTGCAGGCGCAGATCGCCGACGCCAAGGCAAAGGGCGTGCTGTTCTCGCTGCACCTCAAGGCCACCATGATGAAGGTCTCCGACCCGATCATGTTCGGCGTGGTCGTCGAAGAGTTCTACAAGGACGTGCTGGCCAAGCACGCCGACGTGCTCAAGCAGGCCGGCTTCGATCCCAACAACGGCATCGGCGATCTCTACGCGCGTCTGCCGCAGCTGCCTGAAGCGCTGCAGGAAACCATCAAGGCCGACCTCGCCGCCGAATACGGCAAGCGCCCGGGCCTGGCGATGGTCAACTCGGACAAGGGCATCACCAACCTGCACGTGCCCAGCGACGTCATCGTCGATGCGTCGATGCCGGCGATGATCCGCGACTCGGGTGGCATGTGGAATGCCGACGGCAAGCTGCAGGACACCAAGGCCGTCATCCCTGATCGTTGCTATGCCGGTGTGTACCAGGCCGTCATCGACGATTGCCGCACCCACGGCGCGTTCGATCCGGCCACCATGGGCTCGGTGCCCAACGTCGGCCTGATGGCGCAGAAGGCCGAGGAATACGGCTCGCACGACAAGACCTTCCAGATCCCGGCCGACGGCACCGTGCGCGTCACCGACGAGGCGGGCGCCGTGGTGTTCGAACACGCCGTGCAGACCGGTGACATCTGGCGCATGTGCCAGACCAAGGATGCGCCGATCCAGGACTGGGTGAAGCTGGCCGTCAACCGCGCCCGCCTGAGCAGCACCCCGGCGGTGTTCTGGCTGGATGCCGCACGTGCGCACGACGCGCAGGTGATCGCCAAGGTGGAAACCTACCTGAAGGACCACGACACGACCGGCCTGGACATCCGCATCCTGACCCCGGTGGAAGCGACGGCGTTCTCGCTGGACCGCATCCGCAAGGGCGAGGACACCATCTCGGTGACCGGCAACGTGCTGCGCGATTACCTCACCGACCTGTTCCCGATCATGGAGTTGGGCACCAGCGCCAAGATGCTGTCGATCGTGCCGCTGATGGCCGGTGGCGGCCTGTTCGAGACCGGTGCCGGCGGGTCGGCCCCCAAGCACGTGCAGCAGTTCGTGGAAGAGGACTACCTGCGCTGGGATTCGCTGGGCGAGTTCCTGGCCCTGGCCGCCTCGCTGGAACACCTCGGCAACCGTTACGACAACGCCGGCGCCACGGTGCTGGCCAAGACCCTGGACCAGGCCAACGGCCAGTTCCTGGACAACGACAAGTCGCCGTCGCGCAAGCTGGGTGGCATCGACAACCGCGGCAGCCACTTCTACATCGCGCTGTACTGGGCCCAGGCCCTGGCCGCGCAGGACGACGATGCCGCGCTGAAGGCCCGCTTCGCCCCGCTGGCCAAGGCACTGGCTGACAACGAGCAGACGATCGTCGAAGAGCTGGCTGCGGTGCAGGGCAAGGCCGTCGACATCGGCGGCTACTACCGTCCGGACGTGGCCAAGGCCTCGGCCGCGATGCGCCCGAGCAGCACCTTCAACAGCGCGCTGGCTGCGCTGTAAGGTCTCGACGCCGCACCTGCGGTGATCGACAGAAACCCGCGCTTCGGCGCGGGTTTTTTGTTGGGCTTGGTTGACCCTCACCGACGCACCGGCACCCCGCCCCTATCCAACCGCACGCAACCACCCCGGTGGGTAGATCTACCCCATGGGTGGCTGCCCATCTCGGCACTACCGCCGTGTGGCTCCCCACCTCGGCACTACCGCCGCGTGGCCGCCGGCGCCGGGAACAACGGCGTGAGCCGCTCAATGGCCGCATCGAGCCCCGCGAGCTGGCCGGACTGCAGCAGCTCGTTGCGAACCAGCTGCTCGTAGTCGCCGCTGCCGCACGACCCCATCTGGCAGAACTGATCCATCAGCGGGCCACCGGCCACGCAATCGGCGCCGCGCCGGCACGCGGCAATCTGCAACGCGTACCCGGCCAGCTCGCCCGAGACCGGTTGGCTGCCATCGTCGTAGCGGTAGGCCATCTGACCCAGGTAGTTCAGGGCGTCCAGATCCTCGGCGGCGATCGACTGCTCGATCAATTCCAGGTAGTCGGCCTTGTCCAAGGGGGCCTGCGCGGAAACATGCAGCCACGCCTGCGATGCAAGGTCGCCCTGGGCGGCTGCCTGTCTGCGCAACGTCCTCGTGGCGGTGAGCGGATAGTGCAGCCCCTCCTTGCCGCCGCAGCGGGCGAAGATGCGGTGCCCGGCATCGATGATGGCCGGGCCCGCCGTCGGGTCGAACGCCCCGTCGGCCAGATGCTCCACGCCACGCAGATAGTCCGCACGCGCCAGGTTGACGAACGTGCAGTGCTCGTACCGTTCGGCGAGGGTGCGCTGCGCCAAGCGGTCACCGGCCTGCGCCGCGATGTTGAGCTGCGCCAGCTCGGCGTTGGCTTTTTCGGCCATGCGTGCCAGGGACGCAGTGGACATCGGCAGTGCGGCGACGGCATGGGCAGAGAGTGCCGCGTGCCGCGGCGACGGCGGCGTGGGCATGTGGGTCGCTGCGGCCTGCGCGCCGGGCTGCCTGTGCAGCATGCTCCAGGCCACCACACCCATCAACAGAACCGCCAGCCCACCGGCGAACCAGGCGCCTGCATGTGTCATGCCCCGCATTCCATTGCCTCCCTGCATGCCCGCTGGACCCACCGATACGCAACGACTCTATCGCATCCCGTCGTGCGACTTCCGCACGCGTCCGAACTGAGACGTCCATCGAGGCTCGCGCGCGGGCATGAAGGCCGCGTCAACGCGAGTGGTACGGAACTTGCCTTGTCGCCACAACGTCTGGCCACCCACGGGCTGTGCAGAAACGTCACTTCAATCTGTGCGATGCATCACTTAAGCCCCGGTATCGATGGCATAGCCTATCGACGATCTTTTCTGCAGTAAGTGTGATCTCTCACAACGCAGGGGAAGGCGATGGCCAGGGTGCTGGTGGTCGGATCGGATATCCAGGGGGAGCACGCCTTGTTGCAGCGCCTGCGCTCGGCCGCGGCATTGCCGGCCGACACCGTGCGCAGCTGCCGTGATCTGGATGACTGCGATCTGTTGGTGATCAAGGACACCCCGGCACTGCGCAATGCCGCGCTGCGCATGGTGCGCGAGCGGCCGAAGATCCAGTTCTGGATCGAAGACCAGGATGGCCGCCTGCGTCATGGCCAGGGCGATGAGCACGCGGTGCTGGACGACCATGCCATCGAGCACGCACTGCGCCAGATGCCCGCCGCACCGACCGTTGTGCCGATCGAAGAGCCCTGTGCGGCGCGCGGCGCCAAGGCGATCACCCGCGCGCTGCGCGAAAGCCTGCAGTCCCGGCACGGGCATGCGGTGCTGGCCTTGAATGGGTTGCCGGTGCTGTTGCTGGATTTCGAGCAGGACCAGATGGTGGTGCCTGACGGCAGCGGCAATGCCGAGCTGGCGCAGCTGCTCTCCGATGATTTCGAACAACTGGCGCTGCATGGCATCGCCGCCAAGCGTTACCAGCAACTGGCCGGTGAGCTGCCGCGCCAGTCGCTGCGCCCGCTGTTGTGGCACTGGGGCCAGCACCCGGCGCATTGGCACGACCTGGATGTACGCCTGCAACAGCACGCACGGGTGCGCCTGTTGCGCTGGCCGGATTTCCGCGTGCTGGGCCACCAGCACGACAGCTTCCGGCTGTGTTCGCTGCTGCTGAAACGGGCCTGCAGCGTGGACGAGTGTGCGTCGTTGCTGGACATTTCCGGCGACGCTGTGCGCGCCTTCGTACACCCGGCCTACCTGTGCGGTTACGCCGCGCTGGAGGCACCGGCCGGTGGCAGCCGGTTCATCGGCGGCAGCGATGCCGGTGGCCTGCTGGCCCGGATGTGGCGCAGCGTGCGCCAGCGCAGCGGGGGCTGACGTGCGCGAACACAAGATCGTGGTGCTGGGCAGCATGGGGTGTGGAAAATCGACGCTGGTGCGTGCCATCGCCGCCGGGGCGGTGATCAACACCGATGTGCACAACAGCGACCGCCAGGGCGCGGACAAGGCATCGACCACGGTGGCGATGGACTACGCCGACATCGACCTTCCCAACGGCGACCGCCTGCGTCTGTATGGCACGCCCGGGCAGCAGCGGTTCGATTTCCTCTGGCCGATCCTGCTGCAGGGGGCCAGTGGCGTGGTGCTGCTGCTGGATGCCACCCGCGAGACCGTGGCCGACGAGCTGGCCGCGTACCTGGCGGTGTTGCGGCAGCACGCTGCGCAGGTGCCGGCGGTGATCGGTGTGTCGCGGCTGGACCTGGCCCCGCAGTTCGACCTGGAGGCCTGCGCCGTACACACCGGCCAGCAGGGCCGTTGGCTGCCGGTGGTGCCGGTGGATGCACGCGACCGCGAACAGGGGCTGTGCCTGATGGACGTGCTGATGAGCGAAATGGAAGCCGGTGCCCTGGTGGCTGCGCATGGCTGATGGACACGATGCACGCCGCCTCGACCCGGCCTTGCGCGCGCGCCTGGGCCATCACCTGCAGGGCTTTGCCGATGACATCAACGGGGTGCGCAGCGTGGTGCTGGCCAGCGTGGATGGTTTCGCGCTGGTGCCGGCGGCAGGCACGCATGGCAATGGCGAGCGCCTGGCCGCGATGACCAGCGCGATGCTGGCCCTGGCCGCTGCGGTGGGCCGCGAGTTGGCGCTGGGCGAACTGGAAGTGCTGATGCTGGAAGCCGGCGAGGGCAAGGTGCTGATGCTGGCCCTGCCTGCAACGCCGGCGCCGCTGCTGCTGATGACCGCCTGCGACGCGCGCTGCGTGATCGGCAAGGTGCTGTGGAGTGCGAAGGAATGTGGCCGCAACATCATGGCCGAACTCAGCGGATCACGAGCCGATCCGCAGGGGAACACGGGGCTCGACAACCAACGGGGTGCAACATGGCAGGACTCGACGATACCTTGAACGCGCTGATGACCATCGATGGCGCGCAGGCGGTGGCGCTGGTCGATTACGAAAGCGGCATGCTGCTGGGGGAGGCCGGTTCGGGGATGGACATGGAAGTGGCGGCGGCAGGCAACACCGAGGTGATTCGCGCCAAGATGAAGACGGCCGCATCGCTCAATCTCAACGACACCATCGAAGACATCCTGATCTCGCTGGGCAAGGCGTACCACATCCTGCGCCCGGTCTCGCGCAAGAAGGGCCTGTTCCTGTACCTGGTCCTGGACCGCAACAAGTCCAACCTCGCCTTGGCACGCCGCAAGGTGCAGGACGTGGAAGCCGAACTGGCTCTGTAAGGTTCCCTCCGCCGCCGGCCGCGCCGTGGTGGCGGCCGGCGGCGTTTTTTTTGGGTCTCCGTCGCTATGCGGGGCAATCAAAAGCGTGCTTTTGATCTTTCCAGGCGCGGCCGTTGGTGGGTCGGGCGCTGGGCCCCTATGCCCTTTCCGGCGACGCCCCCGGCGTCGGCCTGCGGCCGCCACCTCCTCCTTTATTTCGCCTCCAAGGGCATAGGGACCCAGCGCCCGACCCACCAACGGCCATCAAAAAAGCCCAGCTCCCCGTCCGCACCGCAAGCCGAGCCCCGTAGCAGGCGGTAGGCTCCTGGGCAAAATAAAGGAGGAGGCCGCCCCGCGGCCGGGGGACATTTGCACCAGGGGCCTACCGGCTGCTACGGGGCCCTCACGCTCGCGACCGGCCCGATCGGAGACCGAAGCCAATCCAAACAGCGCCTGCACACCCGGCCACCCGCGTAGCTTCGTGCACAGTCTGCGACGGCCCTTGCAACAAGGCGCTCCCCTCAGAGGGGAGAAGAACCTTTTTTCTCCCGCTACCCCAGGCAGCGGCGGCTGTCGTATGGTGACCGCTGGTCCCTTCGGTGCGATGAATGGCAGCCGCCGATATTCCTGATCCCGGTACGCTGGCCACAACGCTGGCGCTGCTGATCCGCGATGGCTTCGAGCATTACCACGCGCGCTTTGCGGCCGTCACGCAGCGGGCGCGGCTGCGCTTTGAAACGCGTGACTGGGCCGGTGCCCGGCAGGACGCCGTCGAGCGCATCGGCCTGTATGACCACTGCATCGCCCAGACCGTGGATGCCCTGCGCCGCGGCGCTGGCGAGCAGGTGGGTACCCGCACGCTGTGGCTGCACGTACGCCAGGCCTACGCCGCGCTGCTGGATGGCCTGATCGATGCCGAGCTGTACAAGACCTTCTACAACACCCTGGCGCGGCGGCTGTTCGCCACGCAGGGCGTGGATGCGGCCATCGAGTTCATGGCCATGGATGTCGAGCCGTCCGACGCGATCACCCATCCGGTCGCCCGCCACAGCTACACCCTGTCGGCCACGCGCCCGGCCGAAGCCTTGTTGCGGGTACTGGGCGACTACCGGTTCGATGTACCGTATGCACATCAGCTGCGCTGCGCGGCGGCGATCGCGGTGCGGCTGCAGGACGACCTGGCGCATTGGGGCGATTACCCGGTGCGCAGCATCGAGTTGCTGGACACCGTGTTCTACCGCGAACGCCGCGCGTATCTGGTGGGCCGCGTGTTCGGCGAGCATCGCTTTTCGCCGTGCGTGATCGCACTGGTCAACGACCAGCATGGCCTGCGCGCCGAGGCCGTGCTGACCCGGCGCCGCGACGTGGCGCACCTGTTCGGTGTGTCGCGCAGCTATTTCCAGGCCGACCTCGCCACGGTGGGCGATGCGGTGGTGTTCCTGCGCAGCCTGCTGCCGGGCAAGCCCATCGATGAAATCTACACCGTGCTGGGGCGCGCCAAGCAGGGCAAGACCGAGCGCTACCGCACCTTCTTCCGGCACTTCCAGGACCATCCCACCGAGCAGCTGGTGCATGCCGATGGCACCCCGGGCATGGTCATGGCGGTGTTCACGCTGCCCAGCTATCCGCTGGTGTTCAAGCTGATCCGCGACCGCTTCGCCTGGCCCAAGGCGATGTCCCGGCAGCAGGTGGAAGAGAAGTATGCGCTGGTCTTCAACCTTGACCGCGTGGGCCGCCTGCTGGATGCGCAGCCTTATCGCCACCTGCGGTTTCCGCGTGCGCGTTTCGCCCCGGCACTGCTGGACGAGCTGTTGACCCAGTGCCGCAGCAGCGTCAGCGAGGACGGCGACGACGTGGTGGTAACGCTGTGTTACGTGCAGCGCCGGTTCCGTCCGCTCAACCTGTACCTGCGCGAGCAGGCCAGCGAGGCCCGGCGCAACGCGGCACTGGACTACGCGCAGGCGATCACCGACATGGCGCGCAACAACATTTTCCCAGGCGACATGCTGCCGAAGAACTTCGGCGTGTCCCGGCATGGGCGTGCGGTGTTCTACGACTACGACGAACTGTGCCTGGTCAGTGACTGCACCTTCCGCGCCTGGCCCACGCCCCGCAATGCAGAGGAAGCATTGGCCGACGAGCCATGGTTCCAGATCGGTCCACGCGACGTGTTTCCCGAGCGCTTCTGGATGTTCATGGGCTTGCCGGGGGCCGAGCTGGCGGCCGTGCGCGAGCACTTCGCGTACCTGTTCGACCCTGCGTGGTGGCAGGGCCTGCAGGCACGCTTTGCTGCCGGTGACTTTCCAGATACGCCGCCTTATGCCTCAGGCCAGCGACTGGCCTGATTGGAAACCCTGCCAGCCCTGCGCTACGCTCAGCGCCGTCCACAAGGAGCAGGTGCGATGCGTTCATCCCATATTCTTGCGATGGCGTTGGCGATCGGCGCGATCGGCATGGCCGCGCTTCCCGAGGCTGCCGCGCAGAGCGAGCGCACGATACGCGCCCAGGCCGAAGCCAGCATGGTGCTGTCCGGTAGCGTTGATGTGGGTCCGGAAGGCCAGGTGGAAGGCTTCACGCTGGACCAGCGCGACAGCGTGCCCGTTCCCATCGCCGGCTTCGTCGATCAGGTGGTGAACGCATGGCGCTTCGCGCCCGGCACCGAAGACGGACGCCCGGTCCGCATGCGCACGCCCGTCATCCTGCGCATTGGCGGCAAGTCACAGCCCGACGGCGCTACCCTGCTCACCCTGTTGGCGGCAAATTTCGACCACTACGATCCCGTGGCCACCGACAGTGTGACCGCCGTGACCATGCGGCCGCCGTTCTACCCTGACAGTGTCGCGTCGATCGGCGGACGCGGTGATGTCCTGCTGCTGCTGAAGATTGGTCGTGACGGGCAGGTACTGGATGTGGCCACCGAACAGGTGAACATGAAGGTGGTGGCCAGGGGAGCGGAGATGCAGCGCATGCGTGATGCACTGGCGCGCGCGTCGATGGCCGCTGCGCGTAGCTGGACCTTCCGCGCGCCAACCACCGGCATGGACAAGGACGCCAACGACTGGACGGTGCGGGTGCCGGTGAGCTTCGCCTTCCACGGCGAGGATGTCCGCTATGGCGCGTGGGACGTCTACGTCCCCGGACCCCGCCAGCAGGCGCCCTGGCGCGCGGACCGGGCGCTGGCCAACGATGCCGGCGACCTGCTCCCAGCGGGCGGGGTGTACATGGCGGACGCAACCCCCACCGGGCCGCAGCTGCTGACCCCGCCAGGCACCTGAACCCCCCGGCCGTGCAGCCGGGGGCGGGCGGCGCCCTCAGTTCGTGCCGCGCCGTTCCGGTGCCGGGTGCACCACGGTGCGGTTGCGGCCCTGTTCCTTGGCCATGTAGAGCGCCTTGTCGGCCAGCCGCAGCGCCTGCTGCGGATCCTCGTGATAGCTGGGGTAGTGGGCCACGCCCAGCGACACCGTGACCGAGCCGACCTCCTCGAACACTTCGGCGGCCACCTGCACGCGCAGGCGTTCGGCGATGCGTGCGGACGCCTCGGTGTCGATGCCCGGCAATAGGATCAGGAACTCTTCGCCGCCGTTGCGGCAGAGCAGGTCGGTGTCGCGCGAGTCGTCGCGCATCAGCTGCGCGATGCGCAGGATCACCGCATCGCCCACCGCATGCCCGAAACGGTCGTTGATGGTCTTGAAGCGGTCGATGTCCAGCGCGATGATCCCGAACGGCTGCCCGCGCGCCTGCCAGTCTTCCAGCCCTTGTTGCAGGCCGCGGCGGTTCTGCAGCCCGGTCAGCGGGTCGGTCATGCTGGCGCGGTTGAGCTTGCCGATGCGGTCCTGCAGCAGGTTGAAGCTGTACAGCAGGGCCTGCTTGAGGTGCGCCACTTCGTAGTACCACGCGCGGATGCCGGTGACATGGCGGATGGCGATGCCGGTGTCGCGGTTCTGCACGTTGCGCGCCAGCTGCCACAGCGGCAGCGAGATGCGCCGCGCAAACCACCAGGTGATCAGCAGCGACAGCACGCCAAGCGGAATCGCATTCCAGATCACTGCCTTCATCAGCGTGGACAAGGCCGCCAGCGTGGCGTCGGCCGGGCGCTGGGCCACCACGCCCCAGCCGACGATCGGCACCGGCGCATAGCCGGCCAGCATCTGCACGCCGTGGCTGTTGCGCACCTGCTGGGCGCCGGTGTGGCCCTTGCTGACCGCCAGCACCGCCGGGTTCTCCATCGCGAACTGACCCACCCGGTTGGGTTCGATGTGGTACAGGATGCGGCCGTTGCGGTCGACCACGTACAGGTAGGAGCCGTCGCGGTAGTAGTGCTTGCCCAGCAGCGTCTGCAGGATGCTGCGCTCGCGCAGGTAGATGGTGCCGCTGACGTAGCCCTGGTACTGGCCCTGCGCGCTGAAGACGGGATGGGAGATGGCCACCAGCAGGCGCCCGGTGGCCGACTGGTAGGGGTCACTGATGAACGGCTCGCGCCGGTCCAGCGCGTCCTTGTTGCCGCGGCTGTTGAGGGTGACGCCCTGCAGCGCCAGGCTCTGCGGCGAGGTGGCCAGCACGGTGCCGGCCGGGTCGACGATCAACACCGAATTGAAGCTGTTGGTCTGCAGCTGCAGGCGTGCCGCTTCGGCTTCCAGCTCGCGGCGGTCGTGCGCGCGCTGGCCCAGCGCGGTGGCGCTGTAGGCCAGCTGCTGCTGCGCGGACTGGATGAAGTTCTGGGTGGTCTCGGCCAGCTTGCTGGCATACACCCGGTTGGCTTCCAGGGTGGTGCCGATCAACTGCTCGCGCTGCACCCGGTAACTGGCGTGCAGGGTATTGGCCAGCGCCACCACGGCACTGAGCAGGGCCAGGCCAAGGATCAGCTTGCCAAGGTTGAGGCGGGTGGAAAACGGGCGCATGCGGGGCTTCGGACTGGCAGGGTGCAGCGCCAGCCGGGATGCGGATGGAACGGCAGCGATGGAGCAATCAGGAGCGCAACATCCCGCCCCCGGGCGGACTACGGGTCACGCCGCGGATTATTGCGGATTACGGCGCGCCGTGGGTGAAGCGCACACCCGCACGCGTTCAGCGCTCCAGCCGTCGGCGCAGCACGCTGCGCACCTGTGCGGCCGTGTTCGCATCCAGCGCGCCCAGCACCCCGCGTGCGTGGGCGGGGACATGCGCGGCGGTGTCCGGGTTGGCATGGAACACGTAATGGTCGAAGACGGTACGCCACTGTTCGCGTTGGTGCGGAGGCAGCTCGCGCAGCGCCAGCATGGCCAGCATCAACGCGTTCATGGGCGCATCCATCCATGCCGGCACCGGACGCCACCAGTAGTTCACCAGAACATTGAACGTGTCCAGCCCTTCCATGTGGTGCCACCACAGCGAGGGGATGAACACCGCATCGCCCGGGCCCAGCTCGGCCACCTGCGCATGTGCCAACGCCTGGGCAAAACGCGGAAAGCGCTGCAGGTCCGGTGCGGCGAAGTCGACCAGGCTGATGGCCTGGCCGGCGGGGGTGAAATCCAGCGGACCGATGTACAGGTTGTCGATCTGCTCCGGGGCGAACAGAGTCACCCGGCGTCGGCCCGCAGCCACGCAGGCCAGGTTGTCCGGTACATCCTGGTGGGCGGCAATGCGCGAGCGGTTGCCGATCCAGATGCTGGCCAGCGGGTCGTCCACCCCCAGCGCCAGCGGATTGCACGCGCCGAAACCGGGCAGGAAGCTGTCCAGCGTGGTCGAAGCCACGTAGATGCCGGGCGGGTCGGGGTCGGGCTGGTACTTGAGCAGGGTGTCGAGCACCACCTTCAGGGCGATCTGCTCACGGCGGAAGTTGAAGCCGCTCATGTCCGCGTTGTAGAACAGCCGCCCCTGCGCCTGTGGCGGCGCCGTGGTGGCGGTGACCGGCAACTGGCCGTGGTCGAACTGCTTGAGGTGTGCCACCGCTGCGGCCGCCGATGTGCGTGCCGCAGCCACCATCGGCCAGTGCGCCACCAGCCCGCGCAGCACCTTGGGCGTGGTCCAGCCGGGCAGCTGCGTGTGCAGCTGCGCCGGGTCCAGCCCATGCACTTCCTCGATCCGGCCTGTCATCGCGCCGTGGTTCCTGTGCTCAGAACTTGTAGCGTACCCCGAACATGTAACGCGGCCCGGTCTGGGTGGCGTAGCGCAGCATGTTGGTGTGGCGCGCATAGGTGCGCATGGTTTCGTCGGTCAGGTTGATCGCCTCCAGGCTCAGCGTGAGCTGGTCGCTCACCGCGTAGCTGATGTTGAGGTCCAGCTGGCCATAGGCGTCGGTGTAGTTCGGGTTCGGGCCCTGCCCGCCGATGCCGTTGAGGAATTTGTCGCGCCAGTTGTAGGCCGCACGCACCTGCCAGTTGTACTTCTCGTAGAACAGCACCAGGTTGGCCGAGTCGCTCAAGCCGATCATCGGGTACTGGTCGCCCAGGCTCAGGTTGTCGAAGGTCAGGCCGGACTTCACCTTGGTGTAGTTGGCCGCCAGGCCGAAGCCGGTCTGCCCGAACAGCTGCTGCACGCTCAGTTCCCAGCCGTCCAGGTGGTCCGAGCGCTGGTTGGCCGGCACCGTGATGTCGAACCCGGCGACCGGGTCGCCGGGCTGGCCGACGATGGTGCCGGTGCGCTGGCCGGCCGAGTTGGTGCCGGTGGCGGTCACGCCCGGGTCGCCGTCGTGGTTGGCGAAGATGTAATCGCGGATGCAGGGCATGTCGGTCACCCCGCAGCCCGAGGCCAGCGCCTCGTTCCAGTAGGTGCCGCCCACCGGGGTGTGCAGCCCGGCGCTGTTGTCGCGCACGATGGTGTTGCTGATGAAGTTCTTGATGTTCTTGCGGAAGAAGCCCAGCGAGGCGTAGCTGGATTCGCCGTAGTACCACTCCAGCGACAGGTCGAAGTTGTCGGCCAGCAGCGGCTCCAGCCCGGGATTGCCGCGCGAGCCGGTGCCGCCCTGGGTGCGCACGATGTTGTCGAAGCGGCGGCCGCTGTCGATCTGGGTCCAGCCGGGGCGGCCGATGCTGCGGCTGTAGCTGCCGCGCAGCGCCAGCGCCTCGGTGATGTCCAGCTTGAGGTCCACGTTGGGCAGCACGTAGTCGTACTTGCCCTTGCCGCCGATGAAGGTGCCCTCGGCCGCATAGCCCAGGTTGAACTCGTTGGCCGAGCCCCAGTTGATGCTGGTCGGTACGCGCACCAGCGCGGTCGATTCCACCTCGGTCTGCTCGTAGCGCACGCCGGCGGCCACATGCAGCGGCATCGACCAGTCGAAGGTGGTGCGGTACTGCAGGTAGGCGCTTTTGGAGGTTTCGGTGGTGCGGATGTCTTCGGTGTACTCGGTGGGCGCCAGGTAGCAGGTGGGGCAGGGCGGCTCGCCATTGGCGGCCACCTGGCCGGCACGCTCGCGCAGGCGGTCGAAGTCGAACACCAGGAACTGGCCGGTCAGGCGCGGGTCGCTGTGCCCGGAGAACGCATCGAAGTACTTGGCCATGTCGTCGGCGTACCAGATGCTGTCGTCATAGTCGGCCGGGTTGCCCAGCCCGCCCCAGCTGTCGCGCTGCATGATCGCCGAGGCCGAGCGGTTCTCCACCTTGGTATGGCCGACGCCGAAATCCAGTGCGGAATAGTCGGCGAACTTGAAGGTGCCGCTGCCCTGGTACTGCTGCACCTTGGACTTGTTGTAGCTGTTCTGGAATACCGAACCGGTGACCAGCGCCTGGTTGGCCTGCACGCCGCCCGGCGGCAGCGCGATGTTGATGATCGGCAGGTCGCCGCTGTAGTCCACGGTGGTCTTGCCGCGCACGAAGGCGGCCACGCCGAGCACGCCTGCCGAGCCATACGGGCCGTCCGGCTGCGATTCGGCGGTGGCATTGTGGACGTCGAAGGACAGGTTCAACGCATCGTTGACTTCCCAGGCCACGTTGAAGCCCAGCGCGTCCATGCTGTTCTTGGTGGCCAGCTTCATGCCGCCCATCGACACGTCCGAGTTGACCATGTCTTCGCTGTAGATGATCGGCGCCGCGATCGGGCCATTGGTCCAGGTGCTGTCGCCGGGGCCGTAGTTGAACCACACCGACAACTCGCTGCGCTGCTGCTGCACCTTGTTCTCTACATAGGTGTAGTCCAGCGTGGTGGTGACGTTGTCGGCCGGCTTCCACTGCAGGGTGGCCTGGGCGTTGGTGCGCTGGCGCTGCACGCCGTTGACGTTGTAGGCGGTGTTCTGCGGGCGGCCGTAGATGTCGGTGGCGTCGGGGCGGTTCTGGATGCGGTCTGAATAGCCTTGGCCGGGTTGCGGCAAGGCGCGCCAGTCGCTGCTTTCGTTGCCTTGGAAGGTGGCCCAGCCCTCGGCCACGGTGGCCTGGTTGAAGCCCGAATCGCGCTCCTGGTGGCTGGCGCTGAGGGTCACGCCGAAGCGGTCGTCGGCGTAGCGCTGGCTGAAGATGCCCGACAGCTCGCCGGTGATGTTGGCGCCCTGCAGGGTGCGCGGCAGGTTGTCGTTGGAGCTGTCGTTGACCGCCTTCAGGCCCAGGCTGATCACCGGCTCGGCCTCCAGCGGGCGCAGCGTCTTGATGTTGATGGTGGCGCCGATGCCGCCGGTGGGATTGTCGGCGCGGGTGGTCTTGTACACCTCCACCGCCGAGATCGATTCGGAGGCGATGTTGGCGAAATCGAACGAGCGCGAGCCGGACAGGCCACCGCCGCCGTTGCCCAGGTTGGACGCGGGCATCTGGCGGCCGTTGAGCAGCACCAGGTTGAAGTCCGGCCCGATGCCGCGCACGGTCACCTTGGACCCTTCGCCGCTGGATGTACGGTCGATCGACACGCCGCTGATGCGCTGCAGCGATTCGGCCAGGTTGGTATCGGGGAACTTGCCGATGTCCTCGGCCACGATGCCATCGACCACACCCTGGCTGTCGCGCTTGAGGTTCATCGACGAGGTGAGGCTGCCGCGGATGCCAGTGACCTGCACCGCGTCCAGCGTGGTCGGGTCGGGCGCTTCGCCCGTGGCCGGGCGGGCCGGATCCTGTGCCCAGGCAGGGCTGGCCAGCACGGCCAGCAGCGCGGAAGTGAGCATCGCCTTGCGGGGTACGACCTTGTACGTCTTCATGAAAGCTCCCTCCCCAGGGAAATCGATAATGGCGTCCTACGGCGTGATGGCACGGTTCAACAGCACACGGGCCGGATTGGGGGCCATCGTTGACAGCGTTGTCAACAAACGACCCTGCCATTGCCGATCCCACCGGCACGGGCGCCACGTCCAGCGCTGTCATCCGGGCCGTAGCGACGACCGGTAAAGCACCGTGGCGCAGGGCCTGCGGTGTGTTTCATGCGGTATCCCGTGCTGCCGCTGCAGCATGCCGGCAGCGTTGTGCAGTGCAGAACGAAACTGCGCGGATGCCCCACGCAGGCTGCCGTGCCGCCCATGTCCTGTCTGCTGACAGCGCTGGACAATCGATGACGAAGCGGGTTCCATGTGTGGCCGCCGAATGGCTGGCATACCCTTCAACAAGGACATGCAATGGACAACCCTGCTGCAGTGCGCGGGCAACACGTGCAAAGCAACCGCGTGGCGCTGACGGTGGTCACCGCGATCTTCTTCATGTGGGGCTTCCTGACCTGCCTCAACGACATCCTCATTCCGCACCTCAAGGCCGCCTTCGCGCTCACCTGGGTGCAGGCGATGCTGGTGCAGTTCACCTTCTTTGGTGCGTACTTCCTGATGTCGCTGCCGGCAGGACGGCTGGTCGCGGCCGTGGGCTACAAGCGTGGCATCGTGGCCGGGCTGGCCATTGCCGGCGTGGGCGCGCTGCTGTTCTGGCCGGCCGCGCATGCACATGTGTACGGGTTGTTCCTGGCAGCGTTGTTCGTGCTCGCCACCGGCATCACCGTGCTGCAGGTGGCGGCCAACCCGTACGTGGCGCTGCTGGGACCGGAGCAGACCGCATCCAGCCGGCTGACCTTGGCGCAGTCGATGAATGCACTGGGCACCACGCTGGCGCCGCTGTTCGGCGGCCTGCTGATCCTGTCGGCCGAACCGCGCACCGATGAAGCCCTGGCGCTGCTGCCGCACGCCGAGGCGCTGGCCTACCGCGCCGCCGAGGCGCAGTCGGTGCAGCTGCCGTACTTCGGCCTGGCGGTGGCGCTGTTCGTGCTGGCCGCGGCCATATGGATGTTCCGCCTGCCGGCCATCCCGGGCGTGGAAGAGGGCGCCACCGGCGGGCGCATCCGCGACGCGCTGCGGCATCCGCACCTGCGCTACGGCGTGCTGGCGATCTTCTTCTACGTGGGCGCCGAAGTATCCATCGGCAGCGTGCTGGTCAACTTCCTGTCGATGCCGGGCATCGGCGAAGGGCTCACCGAGCAGGAAGCCACGCGGTACGTGTCGTTGTACTGGGGCGGTGCGCTGGTCGGGCGCCTGGTCGGCACCGTGCTGCTGGCACGGCTCGACCCGCGCCGCCTGCTGGGCATCTTCGCGCTGGTGGTGATGGCGCTGCTGGCGGTGACCATGCTGGCCGGTGGCGGGTTGGCCAAGTGGGCGGTGGTCAGCATCGGGCTGTTCAACTCGATCATGTTCCCGACCATCTTCGCGCTCGCCATCGCGCGGCTGGGCGCGCTGACCGGCAAGGGCTCCAGCCTGCTGGTGATGGCCATCGTGGGCGGTGCGGTGGTACCGCTGGCGATGGGCTGGGTGGCCGACAACCACGGCCTGCAGCTGTCGTTCCTGCTGCCGATGCTGTGCTACCTGTACATCGTGTTCTACGCGTGGCGGGGCTCGCGCCACGCCGCGTAACCACGCGCCTCAGCGCCGTCGCGGCGCGTGGGTCGATTCGCGCACCAGCACCGCATGGTCCACCGTGACCATGCGGCCGGCGTCGGGTGAGCGGATGTGGTCGATCAGCTGTTCGGTGGCCAGCCGGCCCATGTGCGAAGTGGGCTGCCGCACCGTGGTCAGCGCCGGGTAGATATGCCCGGCGATGGGCGTGTCATCGAAGCCGCATACCGACAGGTCACGCGGAACGCGCAGGCCACGCTGGCCGGCCACGCGGTAGACCGCGGCGGCCATGTCATCGTTGGCCGCGAAGATGGCGGTGGGCGGTTGTGCCAGGTCGAGCAGCGAATTGGCCGCCTCGATCCCGGATTCGAACGAAAACTGCCCGTTGACCACCAGGGCCGGGTCGTAGGCGATGCCGTGCTCACGCAGCGCCTGCCGATAGCCGGCCAGGCGCCACTGGCAGGCACCGTGCGCGCGCGGGCCCTTGATGTGGCCAATGCGGCGGTGGCCCTGCGCCACCAGGTGGCCCATCAGTTCCACCACGGCCGTGGTTTCATCCATGCGCACGCCGATGCGGCCGTCCGGGTGGCGCGGGGCGATGCTGGAGAAAGGAATGTCGTGCTCTTCCAGATAGGCCAGCACCACCGCATCGTCGGTCAACGGTGGAATCAGCACCACGCCATCGGGCCGCGAATTCTCGAACAGGGCGGCCAGGTCGGGCAGGGTGCTGCGGCCGACGCCGACCGGCCCGAGGATCAGGTTGTAATGCGTGGCGTGGCAGGCTTCGAGCATGCCGTTCTGGATTTCCATCAGGTAGTTGCGCGAAGGATTGTTGTAGACCAGCGCCAGTGCATAGGAGCGCTGCCCGGCCAGGCTGCGTGCCGACAGGTTGGGCTTGTAGCCCAGCCGCGCCACGGCCGCGGTGACCCGCTCGCGCGTTTCGGCGCGCACGTTGGGCTCGTTGTTGAGCACGCGGGACACGGTCTTGATCGAAACGCCCGCGACTGCGGCGACATCCTCGATTCGACTACGCATGGTGCGGTGGATCCTATGTAGGGGCAGGTCGGCAACTGCCGATGGTAGTGCGGCAACATCACGTAGAGATTGCCGAGGCAGGCCGATGGTGCCATGCCGCGATGGCTTGTGGCGCGCCGTTGAATTTCGTGCGGCGTTGCAACACCCAGCATGAGATCGATGCAACCGCTCGCGCGGTAATCCCCGTCGTAGCGGGGCGCACGTCCCGCGCGGGCCTTCCAGTGGTTGACAGTAGTGCCGGGTGTTTGTATGACAGCGCTGTCAGACAGGGGCGTTGAACCGATCCAAATGCGCGCCGACACCCCGTCGTCGCCCATCGCGCGTGGTCGTCATCCGCGCGGCGCCCACCCCGATCGCGCGTCATTCCACCGGAGGTAGTTGTCCGTGAACAGCCCCAACAAGACCCTTCTTGGCAGCTGCCTGCTGCTGGCCCTGGCCGCACCGGTGGCCGCTGCGCCTGCCAGTGGCGAACGCCTGCAGGACTGGCCGCGGGTGACCAGCGCGATTGCCAGCGATGCGGCCATCGAGGCGCGGGTGAAGCAGATCGTGGCGCAGATGACACTGGCGCAGAAGGTGGGGCAGATGACCCAGCCGGAGATCAAGACCATCACCCCGGCGCAGGTGCGCCAGTACTACATCGGCTCGGTGCTCAATGGCGGCGGCTCGTGGCCGGGCATGAACAAGCACGCCACTGTTGCAGACTGGTTGAAACTGGCTGACGCGTACCGGGCGGCCTCGTTGGCCACCGACGCACGCACGCCGGTGCCGGTGATCTGGGGCACCGACGCGGTGCACGGCCACAACAACGTCCATGGCGCCACGCTGTTCCCGCACAACATCGGCCTGGGCGCGGCCGGCGATGCCGAGCTGGTCGAGCGCATCGGAGAGGCCACTGCACGCGCCACCCGCGCCACCGGCATCGACTGGGTGTTCGCGCCCACTCTGGCCGTGGCGCACGACCCGCGCTGGGGCCGCACCTATGAGAGTTTCTCGTCCGACCCGGCACGCGTGCGCGAGTACGCACGCGCCTACGTCAAGGGCGCGCAGGGCCGTTTCGGCGACGACGGCAACGTGGTCGCCACGGCCAAGCATTACATCGGCGACGGTGCGACTGACAACGGCCGTGACCAGGGCGAGGCGCTGGTGGACAAGGCCACCATGGTCAACGTGCACGGGCAGGGCTACTACGGTGCGCTGGGCGAAGGCGTGCAGACGGTGATGGCCTCGTTCAACAGCTGGAACGACCGCACCGGCCGCGTCGACTACGGCAAGATGCACGGCAACAAGGCGCTGCTCACCGATGCCCTGAAAGACAAGATGGGCTTCGACGGTTTCGTCGTCTCCGACTGGAACGGCATCGCCCAGGTGCCGGGTTGCCGCAACGACAGCTGCGCCCAGGCGATCAACGCCGGCATCGACATGGTGATGGTGCCCGACGACTGGAAGGCATTCATCGCCAACACCATCGCGCAGGTGGAGAAGGGGGAAATCCCGATGGCGCGCATCGACGATGCGGTCAGCCGCATCCTGCGGGTCAAGCTGCGCGCTGGCCTGTTCGAGCACACACCTTCGGACAGTCGCTACGCCGGTGACGCCAACGCCGTGCAGCACCGCGCGCTGGCGCGCCGGGCGGTGCGTGAGTCGCTGGTGCTGCTGAAGAACGAAGGCAGCGCGCTGCCGTTGCGCCGCGACGCGCGGGTGATGGTGGTGGGCAAGAGCGCCGACAACCTGTCCGACCAGGCCGGTGGCTGGTCGCTGACCTGGCAGGGCACCGAGAACACCAACGCCGATTTCCCCAACGCCGATTCGGTACTGGGTGCGCTGCGCGCCGAACTGGGCACACAGCAGGTGGCCTACAGCGCCGACGGCACCGGGCTGGATCCGAGCAGGTTCGATGTGGTGGTGGCGGTGGTGGGCGAAACCCCCTACGCCGAAACCAACGGCGACATCCTGGCCTCCGATTCGGTCAGCCACAGCCGCGCCTACCCGCAGGACCTGGCCGTGCTGCGCGCGGCGCAGGCCAGTGGCAAGCCGGTGGTGACCGTGTATTTCTCCGGCCGCCCGATGTACACCAACGACCTGCTCAACCTGTCCCAGGCGTTCGTGGCCGCGTGGCTGCCGGGCAGCGAAGGCCGTGGCATCACCGACGTGCTGGTGGCGGGCAAGGACGGCAAGCCCACGCACGACTTCCGCGGCCGGTTGAGCTTCCCGTGGCCGGGCGTGCCGTGCCCGGCGCCGATTGACCGGCCCGACCCGAAGCGCCCGCCGCTGTTCGCGCTGGGTCACGGCCTGGCCTACACCGCGCCCGGCACGCTGACGCGCCTGCCCGAAGCCAATCCGGACAACTGCGGCGAGGTGACCACGCTGCCGATCTTCAACCGTGCCGATACCCCGCCGTTCGCATTGCACGTGGCTGCCAACGGCGCCACCCAGCCGCTGGGCAACGACCTCAACGCCACACTGCGCTGGCCGACCGCCACGCCGGTGGTGCAGGTGCGCACCGTGCAGGTGAACACCCAGCAGGATGCCAAGGAAGTCACGTGGCGGGCACCGGCGCAGTTGATCGCGCGCAGCACCTCGCGGCGCAACCTGGGCGCGCTGGCGCGCAACCACGGCGCGCTGCAGTTCGACGTGCAGCTGGTGCAGCGCCCGGCATCGCCGGTGACGGTGAGCATGCAGTGCGGCACCGGGTGCGAAGGCGGCGTGGATATCGCGCCACTGCTGACCACGCTGGTGCCGGGCCAGAAGCAGACCGTGACCGTGCCGCTGGCGTGCTTTGCCAAGCGCGGCGTGGACCTGGGGGCGGTGGAAGCGCCGTTCGTAGTGAGTGCCGACACGCCGTTTGCCGCGGCGTTCACCCAGGTGCGCGTGTCGGTGAATGCAGACAAGGCGCCGGGCGTGGTGCGCTGCCCGTAGAGCCGGGCTCTGCCGGCTGGCGTGCATTGTCCGTAGAGCCGGGCTCTGCCCGGCTGGCGTTCGGCGGGGCTGCGTGGAGCCGGCCAGCGGCCGGCGGTACCCGGGTGTGGGTATTTGTGCGTGGAGCCGGCCAGCGGCCGGCGGTACCCGAGCGAGGGTGTTCGTGCGTGGAGCCGGCCAGCGGCCGGCGGTACCCGGGTGTGGGTATTTGTGCGTGGAGCCGGCCAGCGGCCGGCACTACCGGCGTGGGTGTTTATGCGTGGAGCCGGCCAGCGGCCGGCACTACCGGCGTGGGTGTTCGTGCGTGGAGCCGGCCAGCGGCCGGCACTACCCGGGTGTGGGTGTTCGTGCGTGGAGCCGGCCAGCGGCCGGCACTACCCGGGTGTGGGTGTTTGTGCGTGGAGCCGGCCAGCGGCCGGCAGCACCGCGTCGCTCT
>NZ_JCAXES010000015.1:0-80459 GCF_059758695.1 Stenotrophomonas sp. GQ19
GCGCAAACAAAAAGGCCGCCCCGTAGGGCGGCCTTTTCATGTGTGTGGCGGAGAGAGGGGGATTCGAACCCCCGAAGCGCGGTTTAGACGCTTACACACTTTCCAGGCGTGCTCCTTCAACCGCTCGGACACCTCTCCGGACCTGCTGCGATAACCCGCTGCAGGGGCGCAGATTCTAGCGGGGGAATTGCATTCGCACAAGCGGTACGCCGCCGGGGCGGGAGGACTGGACAGGCGTGGCACAATGGACGTCCCGATGAAGACGGTGGCCTGATGTCCTATCTCGTCCTTGCCCGCAAGTGGCGTCCGAAGCGTTTTGCCGAGCTGGTGGGCCAGGAACACGTGGTCCGTGCGCTCAGCAATGCGCTGGACAGCGGCCGGGTGCACCATGCGTTCCTGTTTACCGGTACCCGCGGGGTGGGCAAGACCACCATCGCGCGTATCTTCGCCAAATCGCTGAACTGCGAGCAGGGCACCAGCGCCGACCCGTGCGGCCAGTGCCCGGCCTGCCTGGATATCGACGCCGGGCGCTACATCGACCTGCTCGAGATCGATGCCGCGTCCAACACCGGCGTGGATGATGTCCGCGAGGTGATCGAGAACGCCCAGTACATGCCCTCGCGTGGCAAGTACAAGGTCTACCTGATCGACGAAGTGCACATGCTCTCCAAGGCGGCGTTCAATGCGCTGCTGAAGACGCTGGAAGAGCCGCCGGAGCACGTGAAGTTCCTGCTGGCCACCACCGACCCGCAGAAGCTGCCGGTGACGGTGCTGTCGCGCTGCCTGCAGTTCAACCTGAAGCGGCTGGACGAAGACCAGATCCAGGGCCAGATGACCAGGATCCTGGCGGCCGAGGAGATCGAGTCCGACCCGACCGCGATCGTGCAGCTGGCCAAGGCCGCCGACGGCAGCCTGCGTGATGGTCTGTCGCTGCTTGATCAGGCCATTGCCTACGCGGGCGGGGCGCTGCGTGAAGACGTGGTGCGCACCATGCTGGGCACGGTCGACCGCACCCAGGTGGCCGCCATGCTGGACGCGCTGGCCGATGGCGACGGCGTGCGCCTGCTGCAGGTGGTTGCCGCGCTGGCCGAGTTCTCGCCGGACTGGAGTGGCGTGCTCGAGGCGCTGGCCGAGGCCCTGCACCGCATCCAGGTGCAGCAGCTGGTGCCGGGCGCGCAGTCCGACGGCGAGGGTATCGATGCGGCGGCGTTCGCCCAGCGGTTGCGCCCGGAAGTGGTGCAGCTCTGGTACCAGATGGCGCTGGGTGGTCGACGCGACCTGTACCTGGCCCCGAGCCCGCGTGCGGGCTTCGAAATGGCCGTGCTGCGCATGCTGGCGTTCCGCCCGGCTGCCGCGGTACCGCCGGTGCCGCGCGATCCGGGCACCGGCACCGAGGTGAACAACGGCGCTGGCAGCCCCGCCCAGGGCAGCGGCATGGCGGCAGCGCCTGCCGCCGTGGCCGCCGCGCCGGTCGCCCGGGTGGTACCGGCCGCAGCCAGCGTCACCCCGGTGGCCCCGGTAGTTGCGGTGGCGGCCCCTGTGGCTGCCCCGGCCGCCGCGCCGGAACCCGCCCGGCCGACCCCGCCGCCGGCGGCAGAGCCGGCGCCCGAAGACGACCTGCCGCCGTGGCACCAGGCCGGTGCCGAGGAGCGTGACGAGGCGCTGGCCGCCGAACTGGCCAGCCCCGACGCGGCCATGGTGGCCCCGTGGGAGGCGCCGCCGGCGCGTCCTGCTGCGCCAGCCCCGGCCCCCGTGGTGGCCCCGGCTGCCGTGGCGCGCCCGCAGGGCATCGCCATTGCGCCCTCGGCGCCGGCCGCCGAGGCAGGGGCTGCCGCGCCAATCGCCCTGGCCTCGCCCGAAGCCTGGCTGGAACTGGTCGCCCAGAGCCAGCTCAACGGCCCCTCGCGGCAGCTGGCGGCCCACGCGGCGTTCATCAGTTTTCAGCACGGCATCTTGAAACTGGCGGTATCGCCCGGATTTGAGTACTTGTGTTCGGACCGTTCGCTGGCAGCGCTGACCGATGCGCTGTCCGGCCCGCTGGGGCAGACCCCGCGGATCGTGATCGAACATGGCGACGCCGAGGCCGAAACGCTGCACCAGCGTTCCGACCGCCAGCGTGGCGAGCGGCAACAGGCGGCCGAAGCCGCTTTCATGGCCGACCCGCAGGTGCAGGTGCTTATCCAGCAGCACGGCGCGCGGGTCGTGACCGATTCCATCCGTCCTTTTGATGAGTAACACGACATGCGCGGCAACATCGCCCAATTGATGCAGCAGGCCCAGAAGATGCAGGAAAACCTGCAGAAGGCCCAGGAAGACCTCGCCAAGCTGGAAGTCACCGGCAGCGCCGGCGGTGGCATGGTCAGCGTGACCCTGACCGGCACCAAGGAGTGCCGCAAGGTGCGTATCGATCCGTCGATCCTGGGCGATGCGGAAATGACCGAAGACCTGGTCGCGGCGGCCTTCAACGATGCGTCCAACAAGATCGACGCCGAATCGAAGAACCGCATGGGCTCGGCCACGGCCGGCATGCAGCTGCCGCCGGGCATGAAGCTGCCGTTCTGACCCACCGCAGGTGCCGGGCCCGTGCCCGGTACCGGTGGGGTGACCGCGACGCGAAGCCTTCGGGCTTCGCGCGTTCGTTTCTGAGATGAGCCCATCGCCATGAGCCTGCCCCTGCTCGAACAATTGATCGAGGCCTTCCGTGTGTTGCCGGGCGTTGGCCAGAAGACCGCCCAGCGCATGGCCTACCACGTGCTCGAGCGCGAGCGCGTGGGCGGGCAGAAGCTGGCCGAGGTGCTGGCCAAGGCCATCGAACGTATCGGCCATTGCGTGCAGTGCCGCGATTTCAGCGAGACCGAGACCTGCGCGGTGTGCGCCAACGGCAGCCGTGAGCGGCAGCAGCTGTGCGCGGTGGAATCGCCCGCCGACCGGCTGGCGATCGAGCATGCGACGGGGTTCCGCGGCGTGTACTTCGTGCTGCAGGGGAGGTTGTCGCCGCTGGACGGCGTGGGCCCGCGCGAACTCGGCCTGGACCAGCTGGAGGCCCGCCTGAAACAGGGTGAGGTGCAGGAACTGATCATCGCCACCAGCGCCACGGTGGAGGGCGAAGCCACCGCGCATTACCTGGCGCAGCTGGCACGCGCACACAAGGTGCGCCCCAGCCGGTTGGCGCAGGGCCTGCCGTTGGGCGGCGAACTGGAATACGTGGACCGCGGCACGCTGTCGCACGCCTTCGGCACGCGCACCGAAATCCAGGAGTAACAATCGCGCCGCCCCGACACCGTAGAGCCGACCGTTGGTCGGCTGACCGCACATCGCTCACCGCGCGGCCACCATCGAAACCGGCAGCGCATCCGCGCTACTCTCCTAGCCCGTGTTCCAGAGAGGTGCCCCATGAGCCAAGACACCCTGTTCGGCAAGATCATCCGCCGTGAAATCCCGGCCACCATCGTCTATGAGGACGACGACGTGCTCGGCTTCAAGGACATCGCCCCGCAGGCGCCGGTGCACGTGCTTTTCATTCCCAAGAACGAGGCGATCCCGACCCTGGACGACGTGCAGCCCGCGCAGGCGCACCTGATCGGCAAGCTGGCGCTGGCGGCCGCCGAGTACGCCCGTCGCGAAGGCTTCGCCCAGAACGGCTACCGCATCGTCATGAACTGCCGCGAGGACGCCGGGCAGACCGTGTTCCACATCCACCTGCACCTGCTGGCCGGCGCGCCGCTGGGCCACTTCGGCACGCCGAACGGCTGAGGCACCCCACGCCGACGGCCTCCCGGGGTAGAGCCACCCCATGGGTGGCTGCACGCGATGGTCGATGCCACACCGCGCTGCATCGGCCCGCGGTGGAACAAAAAAAAGCCGCCCTTGGGCGGCTTTTTTTGCAAGGCGTACCGACCAACGGTCGGCAGCTACCTTTGCGGTCGGTATCTACCCGCTTACCACCAGCCCCAACCGCGGTAGCCCCAGCCCGGGCCCCAGCCCGGACCCCACGGCCCGTACGGGTAGGCCGGCACCACGTCCACCTGGCGCTGTTCCGGCCACAGGTAGATGACATCGGCATCCAGCTTGGGCAGGCGGTAGTCGTACTCGCCGATGCGGGTGTTCTCGTAACCGGCGATCTTGCCGATGAAGGTCACATCACGGCCCGGCTCGAACACGGCCGGGTCGTAGAAGCCGGCGCGGCAGGCGACGAAGCGGCCGTCGCTGGCATCAGCCGAGGTGGTGCTTGGGCGACCACTGCCGTTGAGCGGGCGCGAGATCATCTGGAAACAGGTCTGGCCCTGCACCGGATTGGTTTCGATGATGCGGCCACCCCAGCGCACCGGGGTACCCACCTGCTGGGTGGGCACCGCATCGCGCGGGCTGACCATGCTGAACTGGCCTTGCAGCGGTTTGGGCGCGGTGGCGCAGGCGGCCAGCGCCAGCGAAGCAGCGAGGGGAAGCAGAATCTGGATCTTCATGGGGATGCTCCGGAGGACGGGCGATGCCTGCGCAGGTCGCGCAATAATGAAGTGAGGTCGACGTCCGCGCCAGCGTAGCGCGCGAGAACGAAACGGCTGCTGAGCGACAACAGCGCCGGGTCGGGCCGCTGCTGGTGGACGCGCTGGGCCCAGCGGTCCGCTGGCTCGGCACTGTCACGGGCCAGGCCAAGCCGGGCGTAGCGCCGCCCCAGCCGGTGCCAGGCGCGCAGCAATGGATCGCGCTCGCGTTCGCCACGGCCCAGCAGCCACGCCATCCAGCCTAGCGTGGCCAGCGCGAAGACCGTGAAAACGGCAATCAGCTGTGCCGGTTCCAGCTTGTCGATGCCCAGCGGGCGCAGCATGCGCTGCTGGCGATCGGCATCGAAGGACAGCACCAGGTCGTTCCAGCCCCGGCGCAGCCAGTCGGTGGCCTGGCCCAACTGCAGCCAGCGGCTCTGCAGGGTGGCTTCGCCGCCGCCCTGCAGACGGTCTTCCAGGGTGTCGTAGATGCGCTCGGGGGCGACCGCGGCGGTCGGGTCCACGCGTACCCAGCCGCGCTCGGGCAACCACACCTCGGCCCAGGCATGGGCATCCATGCGCCGCACCACCCAGTAGTTGCCGTAGGGGTTGCGCACGCCGCCGGCAAAGCCGGTCACCACGCGTGCGGGAATGCCGGCGTTGCGCATCAGCACCACGAACGCCGAACTGAAGTGCTGGCAGAAGCCGACCTGCTGGTCGAACAGGAACTCGTCCACGCCATCGCGACCGGGCAGCGGCGTGGTGAGGCTGTAGGCGAAGCGGGCGCGGATCCAGTCCAGCGCGCGCGCCACGATGGCCGCATCGTTGCTGCCGGCCTCGGCGCGCCACTGCCGGGCCAGGGCGGCCGTGCGCGGGTTGAAGCCGTCCGGCAGCTGCAGTGCCTGCTGGCGCTCGTACGGCCGCAGTGCGTCGCGGTAACGGCTGGGCGGGGCGGACTGCAGGCGCCAGCGGGTCAGGGTGCTCAGGTTGCTGCGGCTGCGCAGGCTGTGGTCGGCATCCAGCGCGCTGCCGGGCGGTGCCTGCAGCGGCAGGTCCAATGCCACCAGCTGGCGGCGGTCGGTGGGCTCGTAGTCGATCTGGTAATCCCAGCGCAGCGTGCCCGAGGTGACCGCGGCGGGTGGGCGCTGCCGGGCGTCCTGATCCCGGGTCCAGCTGCGGCCATCGAAGCGGCTCATCACCGGGCCGCGCCAGTAGCGCTGCTCGGGCGCCGGCACCGCGCCGAAGAACGTCACGCGCAGGGCGGGCGCATCGTCGGCCATCAGGTCCAGCCACTGCCCCGGTTCCATGCGGTCGGACAGGCCCGGCTTGCCCACCGCGCGGTCGGGAATGCCCCACAGCGGCTCGCTCAGGCGCGGGAACAGCCAGAACCCGGCCAACGCCAATGGCAGACCCAGTGCAACCAGGCGGCCAACGCCGCGCAGTTGGCCGCCCAGGCGCGGGCTGGGCGCCTGCCCTTCGGCATGGGCCAGCCGCTGCAGGGCGAGCAGGGCGGTCAGCGCGGCCAGTACGGCCAGCGCCATGGTCAGCGGCCCCTGGTCGAGCAGGAAGGCGGCGAACGGGGCGAACAGGGCAAACCCGAGCAGGCTGCGGGCATCGCGCAGGCTGCGCAGTTCGCTGGATTTCAGTGCCAGCATGGCCGCCAGCAATGCGCAGCCGGTATCGCGGCCGGGGCGTGCGCCCATCTGCCAGTAAATGGCGGCCAGCATGCACAGCACCAGGGCCAGGCGCAGCACGGCAGGCAGCACGCGTTGGCGGGCCGCCAGGGCGGTCACCAGCGCGACCAGCGCGATGATGGCGGCGAGCAGGTCAGGCAACTGCAGCAGCAGCGGCACCAGGCCCAGCGCGGCGCTGGCCAGGGTCCAGCGCCGCGCGCTGGGGCTCAGGGTGGGGGAAGTGGGCTCAGCCATGCGGCATCAGCGCCAGTGCGCGTTGGCACAGGTGGTGGTGGGCGCTGCCATTGCCAGGCCCCAGTACCGGCTGCCCGGGCAACTGCAGGGTGTAGCGGCGGCCATCGCGCTCGGCGAGGTCCACCCAGCGCGCCAGCCGCGCGATGCGTGCTTCGACCGGCAGCGCGGCCAGCTGCCGCCAGTCCAGCAGCACGTCCACGCCCACCGGTTTTTCATACTCGCGCACCAGCAGGGTGTCACGCCGGGCCGAGTGCTTCCAGGCGATGCTGCGCGGCGGGTCGCCCGCGCGGTAGGGGCGCAGTTGATGCAGCTCATCGCCGCTGGCATGCACGCGGGTATGCAGCGGGTCGCCGCCACTTTCCGGCAGCGCGGGCGCCTGGAGTTCGGGGGCGGCGTAGACCAGCAGCGGCGCGTCGGGCCACACCCACGACCAGGCGCGCACCAGGCCGAGCGGCTGGGTGGTGGAAATGCGGATGCGCGTGAGGTCGAGCCAGCCGCGTCGCACGGTAGGCAGCATCAGGTCCACTTCGATCTGGTCGGTGTCCAGCAGATGGCCGAAGGCCACCGCCTGATCAAGGGCCAGTTCCAGCCCGCGTCGTGCGCGTGCGTCGGGCCGTGACAGGCTGATCCGCAACCGCATCGGCTGGCCGGCATGCACCGGTTCGGCCGACACCGCATCGATCTGCAGCCCGGACAACTGCAGGTGCGCGCTGATGGTGCTGGCAATCGCCACGGTGGCCAACAGCAATGCCAGCAGCAATGCCGGGTTGTTGTTGTAGTTCAGCGCGCCCAGCAACATCGCCACCAGCAGGGTGGTCACGAACATGCCGAAGCGGGTGGGCAGCACGTAGATGCGGCGCCGGTCCAGCCGGCGCGGCAACGCTTCGGGCTGCCGTGGCCGCGCCAGCAACTGCAGCTTCTGCCAGCGGTCTCCCCAGCCGCGGCGCATCTCAATCCACCGCGACGGTCTGGAGGATCGCGCGGGCCAGTGCCGGGCCGGTGCTGGCTTCTGCTTCGGGCACCAGACGATGGCCGGCGACGGCCACGAACAGGGTCTGCACGTCTTCGGGCACCACGTGCGTGCGACCGAGCAGCAGCGCATGCGCCTTGGCCGCGTGCAGCAGGGCCAGCCCGGCGCGGGGCGACAGCCCCACGCGCACGCCGGCGTGCTGGCGGCTGCGGGTAAGCAGGGCCTGCACGTAGTGGATGAGTGCGTCGCTGGCATGCACCTGGCGGGCCGCGTCGCGCAGCGTGCGCACCTGTGCCTCGTCCAGGCGTGGCTGCGCCTGTGCGATCAGGTGGCGGCGGTCGGTACCGCGCAGCAGCTCGCGTTCGGATTCGGCATTGGGGTAGCCCAGTGCCAGCCGCAGCAGGAAGCGGTCCAGCTGCGAGTCGGGCAGCGGGAACGTACCCGACAGGTCCACCGGGTTCTGCGTTGCGATCACGAAGAAGGGATCGGGCAGCGGGTGGGTGACACCGTCCAGGGTGACCTGCTGTTCGGCCATCGCTTCGAGCAGCGCGCTCTGCGTGCGCGGCGGTGCGCGATTGATCTCGTCGGCCAGCAGCACGTGGGTGAACACCGGGCCGGGATGGAACTGGAACTGCCGGCTGGCGGCATCGTAAACCGAGACGCCGAGCACATCTGCGGGCAGCAGGTCCGAGGTGAACTGCACGCGCTGGAAGCCCAGCCCGAGGCTGGAGGCCATCGCATGGGCCAGCGTGGTCTTGCCCAGGCCCGGCAGATCTTCAATCAACAGGTGACCGCCCGACAGCAGGGCGACGAACGCCAGCCGCACTTCATGTGCCTTGCCCAGCACCAGCCCGTTGACCTGGTCCTGGGCGCTGCGGAGGGCCTGTCGCACTACATCGGTTAGCATGGCTGGCACCTGGGGCGAATTTTCCATGTCCGTCTCGTGTCGATGATTCCTTCGATTCTATAGAGCAATGCAGGGCGAACAACGCGCACGCACAATTTTTCTGCTGTTGTGGACGCTGGTCACCGCAGTAAAGCTGGTGATCGCCGCGCGTCTGCCGTTGTTCGTGGACGAAGCGTTCTACTGGCAGGAAGGCCAGCACCTGGCCGCGGCCTATTCCGACCTGCCGGGGCTGACGGCCTGGCTGTCGCGGCTCGGGGTGGAACTGGGCGGCGCGCACGTGCTGGCCCAGCGCCTGCCGTTCCTGGCCATCGGCGCAGCGCTGCCGTGGTTGGTCTCGCGCATTGCCACGCGCTGGTTCGGTGCAGTGGCGGGCTGGCAGGCCGGCAGCCTGACCTTGCTGATGCCGTTGTCGGGCACGCTGGGCATCCTGGCGGTGCCGGACGTGCCGATGGCCCTGGCCGCGGTGCTGTGCCTGGATGCCGGCGCGCGCCTGCTGCGCAACGTCGACGCTGCGTCGGCCATGAAGCTGGCACTGGGCCTGATGATCGGCGCGCTCAGCCATTACCGTTTCATCGGCGTGATCGTGGTTGGCTTCATCGCCCTGCTGCTGTTGCCGCAGGGGCGCCGCATGCTGCGCGATCCGCGCGTGTGGGTGGCGCTGGCGGTGGGGGTGCTGGCGTGGTTGCCGCTGCTGTCGTGGAACGCCGACAACCAGGATGCCGGCCTGAAATTCCAGGTGGTCGAACGCCACCCGTGGGCGTTCGAATGGAGTGGTCTGTGGTTCCTGGTGATCCAGCCGATGCTGGTCACCCCGATCCTGTGCATGGCGATGTGGAAGGTGGCGCTGGCCGGCACCCGCAGCGGTGGCGGTGCGCGTGCGCAGTGGCGCTACTTCGGTCTGGTGGGCGCGGTGTCGACCGTGGCGATCTTCGGGCTGGGCTTCTTCACCGATGTGGAGCGCATCAGCTTCCACTGGCCGCTGCCGGGGTATCTGGCGCTGCTGGTGGCGGTGCCGGTGGTGCTCAACGGCTGGCCGCGCTGGCTGCGGCGCACCGGCTGGTGGCTGGCCGGTGCCGGCCTGGCACTGGCCTTCGGCTACTACCTGATGGCGTCCACGCCGAGCCTGCGCGAGCAGCTGGCCGGCGACAAATACTACCCGCGCAATTTCGCCGGCTGGGAACCGCTGGCCGCCGCGGTGCGCGACGAACTCGCTGGCATGCCCGAAGGTACCCGGGTGCTGGCCGGCAACTTCAAGGTAGGCGCCGAGCTGGGCTTCCAGCTGCGTGATCCGTCCATCGAAGTGCTGCGCCACCCGCTCAACGACAAGCACGGTCGCAGTGCGCAGCTGGGGCTGTGGGGGCTGTTGCACGATGGCCAGCGCAAGGCGCCGATGCTGCTGGTGCTGTCGCCCAGCGACCAGCGTTACCGCGACCTGCTGCAGCGCTACCACGCGGTGTGCGAGCAGGTGGGCCCGCTGCCACCGCCGCGGGTGGTCAGCAACGATCACGGGTACCAGCGCTTCCTGCTGTTCAAGCTGCCGGCCGAGCGCGCATCCGGCCCGTGCGTGACCCCGGCGATGGCCTGGATCGACACGCCGCAGGCGGACGCAACCGTGACCGGCGTGGTGGAAGTGCGCGGCTGGGCCTTCAAGGACGGGGTGGGGCTGTCGCGGGTGGAGGTGCTGCTGGATGGCAAGGCGGTGGCCGAGGCCGAGTACGGCCGCACCTATGACATCACCAGCTTCTGGACCAACTCCAACGACCCGCAGCACCCCAACGTCGGCTTCACCGCGCGTATCGATACGCGCGCGCTGGCGCCGGGCAGGCATTGGCTGGGCCTGCGCCTGCACGGGCGCGACGGCAGCGTGGAGCCGTGGCAGGAGCAGGCACTGCAGGTGCCCGCGCGCTGAGCGTGCGCGGCGGCAGGGATCAGGGCAGGGTGTAGCCGGCCTGGCGCAGCAGCTGGCTGGTGGCGATCAGGGGCAGCCCGATCAGCGCGGTGGGGTCGCGGTTCTCGATGGCCTCGAACAGGGCGATGCCCAATCCCTCGCATTTGAAGCTGCCAGCGCAGTCCAGCGGCTGTTCGGCAGCCACGTAGCGGGCGATCGTGGCCGCATCCAGGGCGCGGAAGTGCACCCGGGTCAGGTCGCAGGCTGCCAGCTCCCGGTCGTCGCAGTGCAGGCTGACCGCCGTATGGAACGCCACCACCTGGCCGGACATCGCCGCCAGCTGTGCCTGCGCCGCGGCTACCGTGCCCGGTTTGCCCAGCGGGGAACCGTTCAGCTCGGCGACCTGGTCCGACCCGATCACCCAGCGCCCGGGGTAGCGGGCGGCCACCTCGGCGGCCTTGGCCCGTGCCAGACGCACCGCCACTGCACGCGGCGCTTCACCCCGCTGCGGGGTCTCATCCACGTCCGGGCGTGCGCAGTCGGGGGCCAGGCCCAGCCGTTGCAGCAGTTCCAGGCGGTAGCGGGACGTGGAGGCAAGCACGGGCGGAAGCATGCGAAAATACCGGTTGGTGGGCTCGGCAGTCTGGCCGCGGTGGCCGGGCGGGGCAAGCCGGTGCACGAGGGATTTGACAGCCGGGCAGACGGTCCTTAACATTCAGCGGCTTATGTCCGCGAACGTGCCCGAATTGCTGGATGCTTGGCGGATGGTTGCAGCACGCAGGTGCTTCGACGGCCAGGTGAATCTAGCTGAATTGACCCGCCTGCAAGGGCTTGTTGCCGATACCGAAGGTCAGTGCACCTATGCACTGGAATTCGCGCACGACGACATCCTGCGGGTATCCTATGTTGAACTGACCATTGAAACCGCGTTGCCGCTGATCTGTCAGCGCAGCCTGCAGCGCTTCCTGCTGCCGGTCTCGATGGTGCAGCGGCTCGGCCTGATCCGCAGCGAAGAGGAAGAATCCTCGTTGCCGGAAGGGTACGAACCGTGGCTGGTGCCCGAAGACGGCATGCTGCGACCGCTGGAACTGGTCGAGGACGAACTGGTCCTGGCCGTGCCCGTTGTGCCGTTGTCTCCCGATGGGCAGGCAGTGGACCGCGACTGGGCACCGACCGAAGAAGAAATCAGCAAGGCCAATCCGTTCGCGGCGTTGGCGGCACTGAAAAAACAATAGCAGCCGGATTGTCGTCGGCGGCTGCGGCGAAAGCGAAGACTGTGCTGGGCGCTGGCGTCCTGCGCGACGAAACGACGAAGCAAAACGAACCGAGTTTGGAGCAATCCCATGGCTGTGCAGAAATCCCGTGTCACCCCGTCCCGCCGCGGTATGCGCCGTGCGCATGACGCCCTGAGCGCCAAGCAGCTGTCCACCGATCCGACCACCGGTGAAGTGCATCTGCGTCACCACATCACCGCTGACGGTTTCTACCGTGGCAAGAAGGTGATTGCGACCAAGTCGAATTCGGCCGTCGAAGAAGATTGATCCGTGAAGGCCGCTGCCCGGTCGGGCAGCGGCCTTTACTCCATTCTTCCCGGCTGTCGGTGTTGATGGCCGTGCTACAGGACATGCAATGAGCAAGCGGATCTACTCGAGGATCGCGGGCACTGGTAGCTATTTGCCCGAAAAAGTGTTGACCAACCAGGATCTGGAGAAAATGGTCGACACCACCGATGAGTGGATCCAGTCGCGAACGGGTATCCGTGAGCGGCACATTGCAGCGGAAAACGAAACCACCAGCGACCTCGGCTATCACGCCGCGGTGCGTGCGCTGGAAGCGGCCGGTATCGACGCTTCGCAGCTGGACATGATCGTGGTGGGTACGACCACGCCCGATCTGATCTTTCCCTCCACCGCGTGCCTGATCCAGGCCAAGCTCGGTGCGAGCGGGTGCCCTGCCTTCGACGTCAACGCCGCCTGTTCGGGCTTCGTGTTCGCGTTGAGCGTGGCGGACAAATTCATTCGTTCCGGTGATGCACGTCATGTGCTGGTCATCGGTGCGGAAACCCTGACCCGGATCGTCGACTGGACCGAGCGCACCACCTGCGTGCTGTTCGGCGACGGCGCGGGCGCGGTCGTGCTGAAGGCCGACGAAGACACCGGCATCCTGAGCACCCACCTGCATTCGGATGGCAGCAAGAAAGAGCTGCTGTGGAACCCGGTGGGCGTGTCGGCCGGTTTCGGCGAGGGCGAGAACGCCCGCGGCGCGATCCTGATGAAGGGCAACGACGTGTTCAAGTACGCCGTGAAGGCGCTGGACTCGGTCGTTGACGAAACCCTGGAAGCGAACGCGCTGACCAAGGCCGATCTGGACTGGCTGATCCCGCACCAGGCCAACCTGCGCATCATCGAAGCCACGGCCAAGCGCCTGGACATGTCGATGGAGCAGGTGGTGGTGACGGTGGACAGGCACGGCAACACGTCGTCCGCCTCGGTGCCGATGGCGCTGGACGTGGCGATCCGTTCGGGCCGCGTCGAGCGTGGCCAGCTGCTGTTGCTGGAAGCCTTCGGTGGCGGCTTCACCTGGGGTTCGGCTCTGCTGCGCTATTGATAGTGCTCGTTACGACAACGTGACGTTTTCATTACGGCCCCATTTGGGGCCGTATGCATTTCAGGAGACCTGTCATGGTTGAGCCCATCGTCATTGAAGGGCAACGTGCCTGGCTGAAGCAGTACGGCGAAGGAAGCCGCGCGGTAGCTTTGGGCCTGCTCAATTTTGTTGCACACCGTTTCCAGCTGGATGCGCTGCGCCCGCCGCCGCACCGGGGTGGCGATGCCGCGAAGGAAACCGAGGCCCGCCGCCTGGGCGAGCTGGCCGCGCAGGGCGTGAACGTGCCGCACGTGATCGGCAGTGGCCATGCGGCGCTGGTGCTGGAAGACAACGGCAGTTCGTTCAACACCTGCCTGCGCCAGGCCGATGCGGGCGGGCGCGATGTGCTGGTGGCGGCGGCCATGCAGGCCATTGCGGCGGCGCATGCGAAGGGCGCCTACTTCGGCCAGCCGTTGCCGCGCAACCTGACATGGGACGGGGCGAAGGTCGGCTTCATCGATTTCGAGGAAGACCCGCTGGAGGTGATGGACCTGGCGCAGGCGCAGGCACGCGATTGGCTGATGTTCGGCTACGGTGTGGCGAAGTATTACGAGGACCGTCCGCAGCAGTTGCAGGCGCTGATGGCGCAGGCGATGGACGGGGTGGAAGCGCCGGTGATCGCGCATGCGCACGCGGTGTCGGGGCGGCTGCAGGGGCTGGCCCGGGCGAGTCTGAAGATGGGCCGTTCGGCGCGCGCGCTGGCTCACGCGATCCTGATCGTGCACGGGGCCACGACGCTGGGGGTGCTGATGCTGGCGGTGATCTGCTACGACTTCTTCTCCGACGGCGACCTCGACATCCTGCAGTTGTTGGTTTGATCGGGTGGGGCTTTTTTTGAAGCCAGAGCTTTTAAGAGCTTAAGAGCCAGAGCGTTGTTGCTCGCTTGCTGCGTGCCGGGTCGGCGTGGGTGGGTTGGCGGGACACGCCGTGAATCCATCCCTGGAGGCTCGTGGGCGCCATCCATGGCGCCCAACGGTCCCGCCAACCCACCCACGCCGACCCCCGACAGATTCCGGGCGGGCATGGGCAATCAACGTCACTTCGTCTCAGCGTTGCTGAGCCTCAGCAGAGCATCCCCGCCCGTGAGAGGGGGGGAGGGGTAGTGCCGAGCGAAGCTCGGCACCTCTCAAACCCAAAGCAGGCCGCTGCGCTGCTCTTGATCTACGTTGCGCACCAGCCATGTCTGGAGAGGCTGGGGTGGGTGAGGTTGCGGGGCCCTCCACCGCATGGATGCGGTGGCGGAGCTTACAAGGACGTACTTGCAGCGTGCCCCGCAACCTCACCCACCCCAGCCCACTTCCCGACAGTGACTGACCGCTCTGGCTCCATGCTTGCGCTCAAAGCGGCCAAGCCACATACGCGTCAGTACAGACGGAGGGCGGTATTCCCCCTTATCATTCGCCGTTCGATTTTTGCAGGCGGATGACCGCGTGACCGATTCCAATCTCGCATTCGTGTTCCCCGGCCAGGGCTCGCAGTCGCTGGGCATGCTCGCCGAACTGGCTGAGCTGCACCCGCAGGTCCGCGAGGCCTTCACCGAGGCCTCCGATGGCGCCGGCGTCGACCTGTGGGCGCTGTCGCAGGGCGGCCCCGAGGAAATGCTCAACCGCACCGAATTTACCCAGCCCGCCCTGCTGGCCGCCAGCATCGGCGTCTGGCGCGTCTGGAATGCCGTCGGTGGGGCCAAGCCCGCCGTGCTGGCCGGCCACAGCCTGGGCGAGTACACCGCCCTCGTTGCCGCGGGCGCCCTGACCCTGCGCGATGGTGCCCACCTGGTGCGCCTGCGTGGCCAGCTCATGCAGGAAGCCGCCCCCGCCGGCGTGGGTGCCATGGCCGCCGTCCTCGGCGCCGAAGACGCCCTGGTCCTGGAGGTCTGCGAACAGGCGGCCGGCAGCCAGATCGTCGTGCCCGCCAACTACAACTCGCCCGGCCAGATCGTCATCGGTGGCGACGCTGCCGCCGTCGACCGCGCCCTGGCCCTGCTTGCCGAAAAGGGCGTCCGCAAGGCCGTCAAGCTCGCCGTCAGCGTCCCCTCGCACACCCCGCTCATGCGCGAAGCCGCCAACCGCCTGGCCGAAACCATGGCCGGCCTGGACTGGCGCGCGCCCGCGCTGCCGGTCGTGCAGAACGTCGACGCCCGCATCCACGACGGCGTTGAAGCCATCGCCCAGGCCCTGGTCCAGCAGCTTTACCTGCCCGTCCAGTGGACCGGCTGCGTGCAGGCCCTGGCCGCCCGTGGCGTCACCCGCGTCGCCGAGTGCGGCCCGGGCAAGGTCCTGACCGGATTGATCAAGCGCATCGACAAATCGCTGGACGCGCGCACACTGTCCACGCCCGCCGATTTCGAGGCAGCCCGCGAAACCTGGGCCGCCTGATCCTTTGACTGGCTTTGCGTCGCCCGGCCCCGGCCTGGCGCGTGGACCGGTCCCGTTCGAGGAACTACAGATGAGCAAGCCCCTTCAGGGTGAAATCGCACTGGTGACCGGCGCCAGCCGTGGCATCGGCGCCGCCATTGCCGACGCATTGGCCGCGCAGGGCGCGACCGTCATCGGCACCGCCACCACCGACGCCGGTGCCGCCGCGATCGGCGAGCGCCTGGCCGCCGTGGGTGGCCACGGCCGCGCGCTGAACGTCACCGACGCCGCCGCGCTGGACGCCGTGCTGGACGGTATCGCCAAGGAATTTGGCGCCATCAGCATCCTGGTCAACAACGCCGGCATCACCCGCGACAACCTGCTCCTGCGCATGAAGGACGAGGACTGGCAGGCCATCCTCGACACCAACCTGACCAGCGTGTTCCGCACCTCCAAGGCGGTCATCCGCGGCATGATGAAAGCCCGCAAGGGGCGCATCATCAACATCGCCTCGGTGATCGGCGTGACCGGCAATGCCGGCCAGGCCAACTATGCCGCCGCCAAGGCCGGCATCATTGCCTTCTCCAAGTCGCTGGCCAAGGAAATCGGCTCGCGCGGCATTACCGTCAATGTGGTCGCCCCCGGCTTCATCGACACCGACATGACCAAGGCCCTGCCGGAAGAGCAGCGCACCGGCCTGGTCAAGACGATCGCCCTGGAACGCCTGGGTGAACCGTCCGACATCGCCAACGCGGTGGCGTTCCTGGCCGGTCCCTCGGCCAGCTACATCACCGGCGAAACCCTCCATGTGAACGGCGGCATGTACATGCCGTAAGCATGTGGCGCACGGATCGCGCCGCAAGTGGTTGATCTGAAAGATGTTTTGCGGCAATGCAAGGCATCGCCGGTTTCCACTACACTATCCCACGGTCATCCGACATCGGATGGCGTCATTTTTGAACCACTACTCCATCTGGAGCGATATCCAATGAGCACCATCGAAGAACGCGTCAAGAAAATCGTCGTCGAACAGCTTGGCGTCAAGGAAGAAGAAGTCACCAACAGCGCATCGTTCGTCGATGACCTGGGCGCTGACTCGCTGGACACCGTTGAACTGGTGATGGCGCTGGAAGAAGAGTTCGAGTGCGAAATCCCGGACGAAGAAGCCGAGAAGATCAGCACCGTCCAGGCTGCAATCGACTACATCAACGCCCACGTCAAGGCTTGATGTCAGGCGGCTTGCGCGCGGCGGTGGCACCAGCCCCGGCCGCGCGCGGCAATCCCATGGGGCCGCACTTGCGGCCCTGTGCATTTGAGCGTTACACCGCGTCATACCCGTGAACCACGGGCCAGGAGAATCAGCAATGAAGCGTCGCGTCGTCGTCACCGGCATGGGCATGGTCTCGCCCCTTGGCAATGATCTGGACACCAGTTGGAAGGGCATCAGCGAAGGCCGTTCGGGCATCGCTGCGCTGACCAACGTTGCCGACAGCTACCTGGAACGGTTCACCACCAAAATTGCAGGTGAGGTCAAGGGATTTGACATCACCGCCGACAACGCACTGTTCGGCACGTACCGGGTCAGCGGCAAGGATGCCAAGAAGATGGACCCGTTCATCCATTACGGCTTGGGCGCAGCGTTCATGGCCCTGCACGATTCCGGCCTGGAGATCACCGACGCCAATGCCGAGCGCATCGGCGCGATCGTCGGCGCCGGCATCGGCGGCCTGCTTGGCATCGAAGAGCAGACCATCGATTTCCATGAGGGCAAGAAGATCTCGCCCTTCTACGTGCCCAAGACCATCATCAACATGTTGCCCGGCCAGCTGAGCATCATCAGCGGCCTGAAGGGCCCGTCGTTCTCGGCGGTGTCGGCCTGCGCCACCTCGAACCATTCCATCGGCACCGCCATGCGCATGATCCAGTACGGCGATGCGGACGTGATGGTGGCCGGTGGCGCCGAGCGTGGTTCCTCGCCGACCGCCCTGGGCGGCTTCTGCGCGATGAAGGCCATGAGCACCCGCAACGATGATCCCGAAGCGGCCTCGCGGCCGTGGGACAAGGACCGCGACGGCTTCGTGCTCGGCGACGGTGCCGGCATCCTGATCCTGGAAGAGTACGAACACGCCAAGGCCCGTGGCGCGAAGATCTACTGCGAACTGGCCGGTTTCGGTGCCAGCTCCGACGCCTACCACATGACCGCGCCGAGCGAGAACGGCGAAGGCGCCGCGCGCTGCATGGTCATGGCCATGAAGGACGCCGGTGTGACCCCGGAGCAGATCGGCTACCTCAACGCGCATGGCACCTCGACGCCGCTGGGCGACCTCGGCGAGACCATGGCGATGAAGGCCGCCTTCGGTGACCACGCCTACAAGATGATGGTCAGCTCGACCAAGTCGATGACCGGCCACCTGCTCGGTGCCGCTGGCGGTGTTGAAGCGATCTTCTCGGTGCTGGCCCTGCGCGACAACGTGATTCCGCCGACCATCAACCTGCACCAGCCGGGCGAAGGCTGCGACCTGGATTACGTGCCCAATGAAGCACGCCAGGCCAAGGTGGACGTGGTGATGTCCAACGGCTTCGGCTTCGGCGGCACCAACGGCACGCTGGTGTTCAAGCGCGTCTGATCGCCGCGCTGCCGCACCCGCACCCGGGCCGCCATCTTGGCGGCCTTGGTGTATCTGGCCCTCCCGCACCTTCCGGTTCCCCGCCATGCTGCTGACCCATCCGCTGCCCGCCACCACCGACCTGCTCGCGCTGCAGCGCGTGGCGCCATCACGCTATCCGCTGCTGATGGAGTCCACCGCCTCGGGCACCGCGCAGGGCCGCTGGGATCTGCTGCTTATGGGCAACGGGCAGGCGCTCGCGCTGCACGCGGATGGCGTCGTGCGCGATGCCGAAGGCGTTGCCCATCCGGGCAGCTTCCTGGGCGTGCTGGACGCGCAGTGGGCGGCGCTGCGCCAGCCACGCGAGGAGATCCAGCTGCCGTTCCGTGGTGGCTGGGCGCTGATGCTGGATTACGAACTGGCCGGACAGATCGAAACGGTGCTGCAGCTGCCCGCGCGCGCCGACGGGCTGCCCGCCGCCCTGGCCCTGCGCTGCCCCGCAGCGGTGCTCCACGACCGCGTGCTGGGCCAGTACCACGCCGTGTGCGAAACCGACCACGCCGCACTGCTGCAGACCCTGCTGGCCGACCTGGACGCCGCACGTGCGTTGCCGCCGCTGCCGGCCTGGCAGCCGCCGGCCGAGGTGGGCGAGGATGCGCCTGCGCGCTTCACCGACGGCGTGGGCAAGGTCATCGAGTACCTGCGTGCCGGCGATGTGTTCCAGGTGAACCTGTCGCGGCGCTGGAACGCGCAGTTCGCCAGCACGCTGTCGCCGCAGGCGCTGTATGCGCAGCTGCGGGTGGCCAACCCGGCCCCGTTCGCCGGGCTGTTCATGGCGCAGGGCAGGGCGGTGGTCAGTTCCTCGCCGGAGCGGCTGGTGTCGGTGCATGGCGATGACGTGCAGACCCGGCCGATCGCCGGTACCCGCCCGCGCTTTGCCGGCGACGATGACGCCGCGCGCATCCAGGAGCTGGTGGGCCACCCCAAGGAGCGCGCCGAGCACGTGATGCTGATCGACCTGGAGCGCAATGACCTGGGCCGCATCTGCACGCCCGGCAGCGTCGAGGTCGACGAGCTGATGACGGTGGAAAGCTACGCCCACGTGCACCACATCGTGAGCAACGTGCGCGGCCGCCTGCGCGCGGGCGTGAGCCCCGGCCAGGTGATCGCCGCCACCTTCCCGGGCGGCACCATCACCGGTTGCCCGAAGGTGCGCTGCATGCAGATCATCGCCGAGCTGGAGCAGACCGCGCGTGGCGCCTACACCGGCGCGTTCGGCTGGCTCAACCGCGATGGCGACCTGGACCTGAACATCCTGATCCGCACCGCCGAAGTGGCCGCGGCCAGCGCCACCTTCCGCACCGGTGCCGGCATCGTGGTCGATTCGGACCCGGACAAGGAACTGGACGAAACCCGCGCCAAGGCGCGTGGCCTGATGCGTGCGCTGGGCCGGCATGACTGAGCTGTTTGGGCGTGTGCAGCGGTCGCGCGGTATGCTGCGCGGCGGCGAAAACCATTCGAGGTGACCATGGCGGGTGCGAAACGGGGATGTCTGGCCGTGCTGGCGGTGCTGCTGTTGGGGGCATTGCTGCTGGCTGGTGCAGGGGCGTGGTTCTGGCATAGCCAGCGCGGCTTCGCCGATGCGCCGTTGACCCCGGACCAGCCCAGCATGGTGATCGCCTCCGGCGACGGCCTGAACACGGTGCTGGGCAAGCTGCGTGCGGCCGGCGTGGACGAAGGCAGCGACACCCAGTGGCAACTGCTGGCGCGCCAGCTGGATGCGGCCGGCAAGCTCAAGGTGGGTGAATACGCGCTGGACCCCAGCCTGACCCCGCGCGAGCTGCTGCTGCGCATGCGCCAGGGCCGCGTGCTGCAGCACCGGGTGACCATCGTGGAAGGCTGGAACATCCGCCAGGTCCGGGCCGCGCTCAAGCGCGCCGACCCGCTGGTGCACACCACCGACAGCCTCGACGACGCTGCCCTGATGAAGGCCATCGGCTTCCCCGGCGAACACCCCGAAGGCCGCTTCCTGCCCGAAACCTACGTGTACCAGCGCGGCGACAGCGACGTGGACGTGCTCAAGCGCGCGCACGCGGCGATGGAAAAGGAACTGGCCGCCGCGTGGGACAGCCGTGCCGACGATCTGCCGCTGAACACGCCGTACGAACTGCTGACCCTGGCCTCGATCATCGAGAAGGAAACCGCGCTGCCCAGCGAGCGGCCGCAGATCGCCGGCGTATTCATGCGCCGGCTGAAGATCGGCATGCGCCTGCAGACCGACCCGACCGTGATCTACGGCATCGGCAGCAGCTACGACGGCAACATCCGCAAGCGCGACCTCACCACCGATACGCCTTACAACACCTACACCCGGGCTGGCCTGACCCCGACTCCGATCGCCATGCCGGGTCGCGACGCCCTGCAGGCCGCCGCGCAACCGGCCGCCGGCGATGCGCTGTACTTCGTGGCGGTGGGCGATGGCAGCGGCGCGCATGTGTTCTCGGCCAACTACACCGACCACAACGCCGCCGTGGCGCGCTACCTGCAGCAGCTGCGCCAGCAGCGCAGCCAGGCCGCACCGCAATGACCGCCTCGCTGCTGCGCCACCCGCGCTTTGTCAGCCTGGAAGGCGGCGAAGGCGCGGGCAAGACCACCGCCATCAATGCCATCCGCGAGGCCCTGCACGCACGCGGCCACGAGGTGCTGTTGACCCGCGAGCCCGGCGGCACGCCGTTGGCCGAGCGCATCCGCGCGCTGGTGCTCACCCCTGATGCGGAGATCGCCGCCGAGCCGTTGTCGGCCGAGGCCGAGCTGCTGCTGGTGTTCGCCGCGCGGGCCCAGCACGTACGCCAGGTGATCGAGCCGGCGCTGCGCCGCGGCTGCTACGTCGTCAGCGACCGCTTCACCGATTCCAGCTACGCCTACCAGGGCGGCGGCCGCGGCCTGGACGCGGCGTGGATCGCCGACCTCGAGCGCCGCGCGGTGGGCCTGCTGCCCGGGCTGACCCTGCTGCTCGACGTGGATGTGGCCGTCGGCCGCGCCCGCGCCAATGGCCGCGACCTGTGGCCGGACCGCATCGAGAGCGAGCAGGACGACTTCTTCCAGCGCGTGCGCGCGGTATTCCGCCAGCGCGTCAGCGCCGACCCCGCCCGTTTCCGCCTGATCGACGCCAGCCAGGACCAGGTCGGCGTTGCCGCATCGGTGGTGGCGGCGGTGGATGCCTGGCTGGCACCGGAGCCTTCCCATGAGTGAGACCTTTTCCCCGTGGCAGCAGCGCGCCTATGACCAGACCGTGGCCGCGCTGGACGCCGGGCGCCTGGGCCATGGCCTGCTGATCTGCGGCCCAGCCGGGCTGGGCAAGCGCGCCGTGGCGCTGCGCATGGCCCAGCACATCCTGTGCAGCGGTGAACCGGCCGCTGCCCAGCGCAGCGCCCAGCTGATCGCCGCCGGCACCCACCCGGACCTGCAGCTGATCTCGTTCGTGCCGAACAAATCCGGCGACAAGCTGCGCACCGAGATCGTGATCGAGCAGATCCGCGAGATCTCGCAGAAGCTGGCGCTGACCCCGCAGTACGGCATCGCCCAGGTGGTGATCGTCGACCCGGCCGATGCGATCAACCGCGCGGCCTGCAACGCGCTGCTCAAGACCCTGGAAGAGCCGCAGCCGGGCCGCTACCTGTGGCTCATCAGCAGCGACCCGGCGCGCCTGCCGGCGACCGTGCGCAGCCGCTGCCAGCGACTGGAGTTCAAGCTGCCCCCGCGTGAGGAAGCACTGGCCTGGCTGCGCGCCCAGGGCCACACCCCGCGCAGCGCCGAAGAGGCCCTGGACGCCGCGCGCGGCCACCCCGGGCAGGCCGACGACTGGCTGCGCGAGGATGGCCTGGCGCTGCGCCGGCAGGTGGCCACCGACCTGGAGGCGCTGGTGGCCGGGCGCGCCGGTGCGGTGGAGCTGGCCCAGCGCTGGACCGCCGACGACAACGCGGCGCTGCGCCTGCGTCACGCCGCCGATCTGGCGCTGGCCCAGGCCAGCACGGGCGGCTTGACCGATCCGGACCGATTGCACAAGCTGGCGGCGTGGTTCGACGCCGCCAACCGTACCCGCGATCTGCTGCGCACCACCGTGCGCGCCGACCTTGCGGTGGTGGAATTGTTGTTGGCCTGGAACAAGGTCAACGAGCGGCAAGCAAAGGGGAATAGAGCATGAGTGCCACCAACGCCCGCCAGGGCATCCTGTCGCTGGCGGTCAAGGACAAGGCCGCGCTGTACAGCGCGTACATGCCGTTCGTGAAGAACGGCGGCGTCTTCGTCCCCACCCCCAAGCGCTACTTCCTGGGCGATGAGGTGTTCCTGCTGCTGACCCTGCCGGACTCCAGCGAGCGCCTGCCGGTGGCCGGCAAGGTCATCTGGGTGACCCCCGCCGGCGCCCAGGGCAACCGCGCGGCCGGCATCGGCGTGCAGCTGGCCGAAGGGGCCGAGGGAGAGAACGTGCGCAACAAGATCGAGACGTTGCTGGCCGGCATCCTGACCTCGGACAAGCCCACGCACACGATGTGAAGAAATTTCGGCGAAACCGTTGACGCCGAAAATTGCCGCCCTATAATGAGCGGCTCAGCAGCATCGGGCGGTTAGCTCAGCGGTAGAGCATTGCCTTCACACGGCAAGGGTCGCAGGTTCGAACCCTGCACCGCCCACCACGATTCAGTCGAAAAAGCCTCCGGAAACGGGGGCTTTTTTGTTGTGCGTTGCACGCGCCTCGGATCCTGCAGGCCAGCCGACGTCGCCCGCGCTATCGTGCAGGTGCAGCGCCGCCCGCTGTCCCACCTACCGAGGAACATGGCATGGACCCCAGTGGCACCGATCCCGCCGTCGGCACACCGGCCGACTACGGCGACACGCTGTACCGGGTGTACTTCGAAGTGGGCGAGTGGCAGGACATCGCGCGCGATGCGATCACCGCCTTCCTGTTCGAGCGCCGCCAGGCCCATGCGAGCTTCAACGGTGCGCCTGCGGAACTACGGCCCCGACCTTATGGCTACGAGGTGGACCTGCCGATGCAGTTGATCCCGGAAGTGGTCCGCGTTCTGGCTGCGCACAACATCGCCGTCTATCAAGTGGTCCGAACCGAGCGGCGTTGAGGGCTGCAGTGCAGGACGGGGCGCAACCCTGCGCGCACGCGACGCGTTCGGGGAGCGCCGATGGCATCGAACCAGGTCATCGACAGTGCTGCATGCGACAGCGCTCGCCGGTCAACCGTGGTGCCCTGCATGGCTTTCGGCGCACGCGACGTGGATCACCCCATGCGTGCTCGATGCTCCTTTATGATGCGGCCTACGCAGGGAAAGCCCGGGAACGGATATGGATGCGCGTCTCACGCGCGAGCAGGTGCTCGCGCTGGCGCCGGATGCGTCTTCAAGCAAGGCGGCCGGCGGGTTGGCAACGGATGGCAAATGGGGCCTGCTGGGCGCCGACGATGAAGCGGTGTGGGGCGAGTGCCAGGGCAGCGGCGCAAAGCCTTACCAGGCGCAGGTGGATCTGTCCGCGCTGGTCAGCCGTTGCTCCTGCCCCAGCCGCAAATTTCCCTGCAAGCACGGCCTAGCCCTGTTGCTGTTGTACGCGCAGGGCAACCCGCGCTTTTCGCCGCTGCCGCAATCCCGGCCCGGTTGGGTGGACGAATGGCTGCGCGGTCGTCGCGAGCGCGCCGCGCGCCATGTACCGGCGGGTGAGGGCGCTGCCGCCGCACCCGTGGTTGCACCCGAGGCGGCCGCCGCAGCGGCGGCCAAGCGCGAAGCTACGCGCTGGAAGCGCATCACCCAAGGCTGCGCCGAGCTGGAGCGCTGGATCGCCGACACCTTCCGCCATGGGCTGGCCAACCTGGGGGCCAGTCAGCGCGAGGATGCGATGAACATGGCCGCGCGCATGGTGGATGCGCAGGCCCCGGCGCTGGCCGGGCAGCTGCAGCTTGCGATGGAGTCCGAACAGGTCGGCATGGCCGGCCTGTCCGACATGGGGGAACGGCTGGGCCTGTTGCAGCTGCTGAACCAGGCCGTGCACCGGCGTAGCGCGCTGTCCCCGGCGCGGGTAGCAGACCTGCGCGCGGCAGTTGGCTGGCCGCTGGACAAGGACGAGGTGTTGGCCACCGGCGAAACGCTGCACGATCGCTGGCACGTGCTGGGCCAGTGTGTCGTGGAGCTGCCGGGGCGACTGACCGAGCGTCGCGTGTGGCTGCACGGGCTGGATAGCGGGCGTACGGCCCTGTTGCAGGAATTCGCGCATGGCGGGCGCGGCTGGGAACGCACGTGGCCCGCCAACCACGTGCTGGCTGCCACCCTGCATTTCTTCCCGGGCACCGTGCCGCTGCGGGCGCTGGCGCCGGCTGCGACCACGCTGGCAGACCTGCCCGCTGTACCGCTGTGCGATAGCAGCGTCGGCATCGACCAGGCCTCGGCATACTTCGCGACAAATCCCTGGTTGGCGCAGGTTCCAATACGTCTGCAGGGGCGTGTGCAGGTGACCGACGACACGTGGTTCCTGCATACCGACGCAGGCAGCCTGCCATTGCAGCTGGACACCGACGATGGCTGGGCCCTGATGGCCTTCGCCGGCGGTCATCCGTTATCCGTGATGGGGGAATGGGACGGCCGCGCGCTGCTCCCGTTGTCAGCCTGGACCACGCACGGGCAGTACTGGCAGAGGAGTGCGGCATGAGCGATGCGTGGTTGAAACCGGCCCTGCTCGGCATCGACCGCCCGCAGGTGATCCAGGCGGACGGCGCGCTTGGCACACTGCTGGAGCAGATCGGGTCGGGCGATGATGCCGCGCTGACCTACAGCCGCGGGGTCGGTGCCATCGCCGCCTGTGGCTTGGCGGCTGTGCGGGTGGGCGCCATGGACGACGTGCTGCTCCGCGAGCCGGCGGCAGACGATGCGCAGGTCGTACCCGATGCGCACCCCTGGACCGCGTTGTTGGCCGCCGTATTCGCGCGCAGCGTGGTTGCCCAGGGACACGATGTTCGGCTGCGCCACGAGGCCTGCCTGCGTCTTGCAGCACACCAGCGCACGCTGCCGCACGCCGTTCTGCCGCAGGCGCTGGACGCCGGCGCACGCAGCGTGCCGCTGCGCATGCGCCTGCTGCCGGTGCTCGGCGTACGAGGACAGTGGCTGGCAGCCTGCAACCCGGCGTGGGCGTTCGCCCATGCCGATGCCGTCAGCGAGGCCGCTACGCCGGCGCAGGAAGCCGTGTTGGCGTGGGACGACGCGCGGCATGACACGCGCCTGGCCTGGTTTGCACACACCCGCCAGAGCGATCCGGCGCTGGCCCGCGAGCATTTGCAGGGCCATCTGAAGGCGATGTCGGCGCGCGAGCGTGCCGATTTCGTGGCCGCATTGACCGCGCAGCTGGAACCGGCAGATGCGCCGCTGCTGGAGTCACTGCTGAAGGACCGCAGCCGCGAGGTGCGCGCGCTGGTGGGGCCGTTGCTGGCGCAGTTGCCGACCTCGACGCATGCGCGACGCATTGCCGGATGGATGCAGCCGCTGCTGGTCAAACGCAGTGGTCTGCTTCGCAGGACGAGCTGGGAATGCGAGGCACCAACGGCGGCTGCTCCGGAATGGGCCGACGCCGGTATCGAAACCAAGCGCCCCCAGTACGACGACCTGGGCGAACGCGCGTGGTGGCTGTACCAGCTAGTGCGGCAGCTGCCGCTGGCCTGGTGGACCGGCCACACGTCGATGACCCCGGTGCAGCTCCTGGCCTTTGCGCGGGGCACCGACTGGGAGGCCGCTCTGCAGCGCGGCTGGCTTGAACGCGTCGACGCCACGCAGCCGGCGTGGCTGGCGGCGATGCTGGACGACCGCAGCCTGCACGCCCACACCCCACGCCTGCTGGCGATGCTGCCGGTACTGCAGCGCGAAAAGTACTGGCCGGACACATTGGATGCCTTGGCTGGCGAAGGCATGCTCAGCGATGTGCTGGGCTCATGCGCACCGGGCGAAACGCTCACCGCGCACTATTCCGCGCGCCTGGTGCCGGGCATGTGTGCGTGCTTCGCCAGTGATCGCCTGCGCCACGACTACCTGCTGCGCCAGCAGCTGCTGGAACTGGCCAGCCTGCTGCACCCCAGCGTGTTGTCCCACGTTCTGTTGCCCGCACAGCCCGATGACGCCACCGACAGCATGCGCGCCTGCGCGCATGACCTGCTGCGCATCGTTGAAGTGCGCCACGCCCTGCATTCTTCCTTCTGACCTTCACCCGGAGCCACGATGAGCACTGCCGTCCTGCGCCAACACGCCGAACACCAATACGCCGAAGAACTGGATCAGCTGCGCCGCCTCGACCAGCGCCAACGGCCTGCCAACTGGCAGCTCTCGCCCTGGGCGGTGGTGACCTACCTGATCGGTGGCACGCTCGACAACGGCTTCGTGGTCAGCCCCAAGTACATCGGTGAGCGTCGCCTGATGGAAATCGCGGTGGCTACCATCGCCACCGACCGTGCGCTGCTGCTGTTTGGCGTGCCGGGCACGGCCAAGTCGTGGGTATCCGAACACATGACCGCGGCCATCAGCGGTGACTCCACGCTGTTGGTGCAGGGCACGGCCGGTACCAGCGAGGAACAGATCCGCTATGGCTGGAACTATGCGCAGCTGCTGGCACATGGGCCCAGCCAGGCCGCCCTGGTTCCCAGCCCGCTGATGAACGCGATGCGCCTGGGCAAGATTGCCCGCATCGAGGAACTCACCCGCATTCCGGCCGACGTGCAGGACGCGCTGATCACCGTGTTGTCCGAAAAGACCCTGCCGATTCCGGAGTTGGGCTCGGAAGTGCAGGCCACGCGTGGGTTCAGCGTGATTGCCACGGCCAACAACCGCGACAAGGGCGTCAATGAGCTGTCCAGCGCGCTCAAGCGTCGCTTCAACACGGTGATCCTGCCGGTGCCGTCCAGCGAGCAGGACGAGATTGCGATCGTGACCAAGCGCGTGGGCGAAATGGGCGTGGCGCTGGACCTGCCTGCCGAGCCGCCTGCGCTGCAGGAGGTGGCACGGGTGGTCCGCATTTTCCGCGAGCTGCGCAACGGCATGACCGAAGACGGCAAGGCCAAGCTGAAATCGCCCACGGCCACGCTGTCCACGGCCGAGGTGATTTCGGTGATCAATAACGGCATGGCCCTGGCCGGCCATTTTGGCGACGGTGTGCTGCGCCCGGCCGACATGGCCGCCGGCATGATCGGTGCCATCGTCAAGGACCCCGTGCAGGACCAGGTGGTCTGGAACGAGTATCTGGAAACGGTGGTGAAGGAGCGCAGCGAGTGGAAGGATCTGTACCGCGCCTTCCGTGACCACGCCTAAGCCACGCCAATGAGCCAGAGCGTTTCCCTGTTTGGCGTCCGCCACCACGGCCCGGGCTGCGCACGCAGCCTGCTGGCCGCCCTGCATGCGCTGCAGCCGGACTGTGTGCTGATCGAAGGTCCGGCCGGTACCGAAGCGCTGCTCACGCATGTGAGCGACCCGGCCATGGTGCCGCCGGTGGCGCTGCTGTCCTATAGCGTGGACGACCCGCAGCTGGCGGTCTTCCATCCCTATGCACTGTTCTCGCCGGAATGGCAGGCCCTGCAATGGGCGCGTGACGCGGGCGTGCCGGTGCAGTTCATCGACGTTCCCCCGGCGCTGTCGCTGGAGTGGCAGCAGCAGGCCAAGGCCGGGCAGGTCCCGTCGATGGCGGAGGGCGAGGCCGAGGGCGACCTGGATGCTGCGACGGACGAGGACACCACCGCCGTCACCGGCCCAGACGATCTGCCCGCAGTATCGGCCGATGCGCCGCTTGGGGAGGCCCCGGCCACCGACGCGGATCCACCGCTGCCGTCCGACCCGCTGGACTGGCTGGCGCGTGCGGCCGGCTATGGCGACGGCGAGGCGTGGTGGAATCACATGGTCGAAGAGCGCGGCGATGGTCAGGATCTGTTTGCCGCGATCGCCGAGGCCATGCACGAAGTGCGCGCGCACGCCCCGCCGCGGCCTTCCGCGCGGGCGGCGCAGGACGCCATTCGTGAGGCGCACATGCGCGCCGGGCTCCGGGCAGCGTGCAAGCAGTACCAGCGCATCGCCGTGGTCTGCGGTGCCTGGCACGTGCCCGCACTGGACGCGGCCGCGTTGGCGGCCCACAGCGTCACCGCCGACAACCGTCTCCTCAAGGGCATGCCCAAGCGCAAGACCCAGTCCACCTGGGTGCCGTGGACCTACCGTCACCTCAGCGCCGGCAGTGGCTACGGCGCCGGTGTGGATGCGCCGGGCTGGTATGACCACCTCTGGCGCAATGCCGGCGCGCGCCATCAGCGCGCCATCGGCTGGTACGCGCGCGTGGCCGGCCTGCTGCGTGAAAGCGGGCTCGACTGTTCTTCCGCACACCTGATCGAAGCGGCCCGGTTGGCCGATACGCTTGCGGCGATGCGCGAGCGGCCGGCGCCGGGCCTGGAAGAAATCAACGATGCCACCCGCAGCGTCATCTGCAATGGCGACGACACGCCCATGCAGCTGATCCGCGACAGACTGTTGCTCGGTGATGCACTGGGCAGCGTGCCGCCGGCCGTGCCGGTGGTGCCGCTGCAGCGCGACCTGGAAGCGCAGCAGAAGCGCCTGCGGCTCAAACCCGAAGCGCTCGCCCGCACCCTCGATCTGGACCTGCGCGGTGACACCGACCTGCAGCGCAGCCATCTGCTGCACCGCCTTGCCTTGCTGGACATCCCGTGGGGCCAGTTGACCCATGCGGGTAATTCGGCACGCGGTACGTTCCACGAGTACTGGCAGCTGGCCTGGCAACCGCACTTCCAGGTCGACCTGATCGATGCCAGCCGGCTCGGCCAGACCCTGGCCGCTGCCGCCAGCCAACGTGCCCTGGAAGAGGCTCGCCACGCCACGCAGCTCTCGGTGCTGTCGGCGCTGGTCGACCGCGTGTTGCTGGCCAACCTGCCCGAGGCGGTCAGCGCCATCGCCAGCGAGCTGGAAGCACGCGCGGCCACCGACGCCGACCCGCTGACGCTGCTGGACGCCCTGCCGTCCCTGGCCAACGTGTACCGCTATGGCAACGTGCGCCGTACCGAAGGCGAGCAGGTGGCCCATCTCTTCGACGGCATGCTGCAGCGGGCCTGCATCGGCCTGACGATCGCCCTGTGTGATCTGGATGACGGCCGCGCCGAGCAGGCGCGCGAGACCCTGTTGGCGGCCGACCGTGCGATCGCCCTGCGCGGCGACGAGGCGGGCCAGCAGGCCTGGCGGCGCAGCCTGGCCAGTGTTGCGTTGTCGACCACCACCAGTGCGCTGGTGGCTGGCGCGGGTACGCGACTGCTGCTCGATGCGGGCTACCTGGATGGCACGCAGGTGGACCTGCAGCTGCAGCGGGCGTTGTCGGCAGGTGCCGAGCCGTTGCCGGCTGCCCAGTGGCTGGACGGCTTCCTCAACCGCAACGCGACCGTGCTGCTGCACGATGATGCGGTATGGCACCTGATCGACGCGTGGGTCTGTGGGCTGACCGATGAGCACCTGGTGCAGGTGCTGCCGCTGGTACGGCGCACGTTCGCCGAGTTCGAAGCGGCCGAGCGGCGCGACCTTGGCGAGCGCGTGAAGCGCGGCGTGGGGGCCGCCCCGGCAGCGGTCGTCGCATCCACCTGGAACATCACGCGCGCTGAGCGCGCGTTGCCGATGCTGCGCGAACTGTTTGGAGTGGATGCATGAGCGAGCTCACCGATCCGGCCGCCCCGGCGGTTCCGACCACGCGTGCCGAGCGCTGGCGCCTGATCCTGGGCCAGGAAAGCAGCGCCAGCTGCGGCGCCCTGAGCGCACGGCTGCAGGGCGTGGATGCCGCCTTGGGCGCGCTTTACGAGCCACACGGTCCCAACGGCCTGGCCCGTCGCGGCGGGCGGGGCGGTTCGGCCCCGAACGTGGCGCGCTGGCTGGGTGACATCCGCCGCTACTTCCCGGCGTCGGTGGTGCAGGTCATGCAGCGTGACGCGCTGCAGCGGCTCGAGCTGCGCCAGATGCTGCTGGAAAAGGAAATGCTGGAGAACATCCAGCCTGACGTGCACATGGTGGCCAACCTGGTGGCGTTGTCCGGGGTCATCCCGGCCGAGACCAAGGAGACCGCGCGTCTGGTGGTACGCAGCGTGGTCAACGACCTGCTGCGCCGGCTGGAAGAGCCGATGCGCTCGGCGGTGAGCGGGGCGCTGGATCGCGCGCGCCGCAACCGTCGCCCGCGCCATGCGGAGATCGACTGGAACCGAACCATCCGCGCCAACCTGCGCCACTGGCAACCGGCGCTGCGCACGGTGGTGCCCGAGACGCTGATCGGCTACGGGCGCAAAGCACGCAAACCGCAGCGCGAGGTGCTGCTGTGCATCGACCAGAGCGGTTCAATGGCTGCATCGGTGGTCTACTCCAGCATCTTCGGCGCAGTGATGGCGTCCCTGCCGGCGGTGTCGACCAAGCTGGTGGTGTTTGACACCGAAGTGGTGGACATGAGCGAGAAGCTGGATGACCCGGTGGATCTGCTGTTTGGTGTGCAGCTGGGCGGTGGCACCGACATCCACCGCGCGGTCACCTACTGCCAGGCCCAGATCCGTGAGCCACACAGTGCCATCCTGGTGCTCATCTCGGACCTGTACGAGGGCGGCGTGGAGAAGAAGCTGTTGGCGCGCGCGCTGGAACTGGTGGAGGCGGGCGTGCAGTTCATCGTGCTCCTTGCGCTCAGCGACGAAGGGGCACCTGCCTATGACCAGCATCTGGCGGGCCAGCTGGCCGCGCTTGGGGTGCCGTCATTCGCGTGCACGCCCGATGCCTTCCCCGGACTGATGGCGGCGGCCATCCGCCGTGACGACATCCACCAATGGGCGGCCGGCAACGGACTGGTAACCACGCGCCCGATCCGATGAGGGCAGGGCTGCACCGTGGCCGTGCGACATGCTCAAATGGGCGCGACGCGAACATGCCTGGGGGCAAGGATGAACATCGGGGGGCAACGGGGCGCTGGCACATCCGCGCGTTCGCTGGGGCTGGGGCTGGGGCTTGCGCTGGCACCCATGCCCGCGATGGCGTCTGACTTCCCGGGCATGCTGACGGTGTTCGTCGGATTGCCGTTGCTGCTTGTGGCAACGCTGGTGCTGGCCGTGCTGCTCATCTTCCGCCGCCACGGCTGGGCGCGCGCACTCGGCATACTGTGTGGCGTGCCTGTGCTGCTCGGTGGCGTGTACATCGCCTGCGTGGACACGTGGCGATTCTGGCCCAGCGTGGGGCACAACGAGTTCGGCTTCAGACTGGTCATCATCCTGGGCTGCGGGCTGTTGTGGCTGTGCGTGCTTGCCCTCCTATGGCTGTTCTGGAAGAACCCGCCACGCCGGACCACACCCCAGTACCTCTGACCCATATTCTCAGTGGAGACAACAATGGCTGATCCTTACAACAGCGGACCTCGGAGTCCGCCCGCACTGCGGCTCGACGATTCGATGGTCACCACGGCAATGGAACTGCCGGGCTTCCGGGTTGTGCGCAGCTTGGGCGTGGTACGCGGCATCACGGTGCGCTCGCGCTCCATCGTGGGCAATTTTCTGGGTGGGTTGCAGACGATCTTCGGTGGCAACATCACCATCTACACCGAACTGTGCGAACAGGCCCGGGAAGAGACCTACCGCGACATGGCCAAGCACGCGCGGATGCTGGGGGCGAACGCGATCATCGCGATGCGCTATGACGCTACCGATGTGATGACCGGTCTTACCGAGGTGCTGTGTTACGGCACGGCGGTGGTGGTGGAGCCGGTGCGGTTGTAGTGCCGGGTAACGCGTCGGTAGACGACGGGTCGAACTTCGATCCGACGTCCCTTGTCCGCGCTACCTGTTCTTCGAATAAAGGGTGATTACATATCGCGTTGTTGTGATGGCCTGCGCCATCACCTCATGAAAGCTGTTGGCGTACTCAGGCATTTCGTGACCGAGCTCCACGATCTCTGACTCGCCTTCGGCGCTTTTAACGTGTGGATCGAGCAGGATGAACTCGGGATGATGATGGGGCGGGCCAGACAGTTGGATGGTGCCTTCGAGACGACTCCATACATCGTCCGCCATCTCGCCAGTCTGGTCATCGAGTACCTCACGCCAAAGAGCGGCCTGATCTGAGTGGTCTTCCCCAAAGTGGGTGATGAGCTCGACGGGAAGAAGGGTGTTTACGATCGCACCGGGCATGAAGAAGCCATTGGCCACGCCTAGGAACGCTTTGTAACTGGAAGGCAGTTCAATGCCGAGGCGCTGCTCGGCCTCTTGGATCTGATGGTCCGTCGCCGGGGGCATGCCGAGCCACCGCGCCTCGCCTGCAATGATGGCGTTTGCCAAGGCGGCCATCGGGTGGTCCGGGTGCCGCTGGGTGAACGCTCCCAGCCTTACTTCCAGTGAAGGGTATCCACGCAGGTGTCCGAGTTCGACGAGAGAGACTTCGTTGAGTTCGTGTAGCAGGTCAGTCCACATTCTGGTCCATCCTGTTGGGACAAGGGGTGCCAAGCTGCCGGTGTTTGCACCATGGCAGCGGATAAGACAAGGCCCACATGGTGCTCATCTCTACGGTTCCCGGTACAGGCGAAGGCCGTAGTTCACTGAGAAGAGCTGGAGCTCCATGAACTGTTCGAAGCTATCGATATGTTCCGCGCCCTCATGAGCGAGTTTCACCACCTCCATTTCTCCCTTTGGTGTCTTTTCCTGTAGGTCAAGAAGGACGAATTCGGGGCGGTGATTGGGTGGGCCCGAAAGCTGGATCGTGCCCTCAAGGCGATTCTGGACGTAGTCGTCGACTTCATCGGGCCAGCTGTCCAGTGTCTCGCGGTAGAACCGTGCTACGTCTGCATGGTCGTCGCCGAGGTGTGCAATCAGTTCCACAGGCAGGATTGAGCTTGTTGATTGGCCTGGCATGAGAAAGCCGTTCGAGACGCGAAGGAATGCGGTGTAGGTTGAGGGCAGTGTGACGCCCAACCGCTGTTCGGCTGACGTGATCTGCTCCTGCGTTGCCGGTGGCATGCCAAACCAAGTCGCGTGCCCGGCTGTCGCAGCAATCGCCACCTGTGCCATTGGGCTATTCGAGTGTCTATCGACAAACTGCTGCATCCCCAGCTCAGGTGGTGGGTTTGCCACGATGTACGGGATGCTGGCGAGATATGCTTGATTGAGATCGGTGAGGAGGCGGTGCCAGTCTTCTTCCTCCATGGCGTCCATCTGGGTAGTCGTAGCGGGGTGATTTCACCAAGTTGAGGTGCTGAAGAATGAGACTGGACACTCACACGAGGGCAGAGCGGTGGATCGGTATCGATCACCGCTGTCCACCCAGGTGGATGCTGTCCTTAAGGCAGATGGGCAAGGGAAGTGGTCTGCTAAGCGACGTGGTGCTGACGGGGCTTTCCGATTTCTTCCGCCAGCTTTGCGAACGTCTCGTACTCGTTGTAGCCCTGACGGTTGTGCATGATCGTCCATGCCTCGCCCTCCGGGCTGGTCGATGCCGTGTCCAGGAGTGCGAACAGGTCGTAGTCGAGCGGGCCCTCTGAGATCTGGATCGTGTCGCCGATGCGGCAAGCAAAGTCGTCCTCGTCGGCAAGGTTGGGGTCCTCTTTCAGCAGCGCATTCCAAAGCTCCACAATGTCAGGGTTGTCATCGCCGAATCGCCTGACCAGATCAACCGGTAGCAGTACGCAGCAGAACGAGCCTGGAATCAGGAAGCCATTGGAAGCAAGGAGGAACTGGCGATAGCTGTCGGGGAATCTGACACCAAGACGAGCCTCTGCAGTTCGAATCTGTTCCGGCGAGGCCCCCTTCTGCCCAAGCCAACGGATATCTTCCTTTCCTACACGTGATGCCAGTTGCGCCAGCGGTGAGTTTGGGAACTTCTGGATGAACGAGGTCAGGCCGAGGTCTTCGATCGGCTCATTTCTTGCGAGTTGGATGTTCTTCAGGCCTTCTACATTCATGTCGTTAAGTAGCTTGGTCCACATATCTGCCTCCTCAGTTCAGTCAACAACCTTCACCCAGAATTCCTCGCCGTCCAAAACCCGGGCGTTGTTGCACAAGAAGGTCCCAAGCCGACCGCCCACCTTTTGGTTGTCCGCGCCTAAAATGAACTTGACTGACATCGAGGTTTCCGGGACCAAGGACGCGCCTTGGTTCGTCGCCGCGAAAGGGTACTCATCGCAGTTGAGGCCTGTACCCACTTGGTCTGGGAATCGCGCTGCACATAGCCTCTTCGACTCTGCGCGATTTTTTGTGTTTACGTTGTCGTTTATGAGCCGTGTCAGCGCTTTCCCGCGAAATGCGGGATCTTCATTCCAACGTCCAATCATTCCCGGCAGGATCTCTTGGGCGACCTTGATGTGTGCTGCCGATTCGTCTGTTTCCGAGTCGCTCAAGCTGACGTCGAACACCGCCGGATAGCCTGAAAATCTGCAGCCGGAAGTTTTCTTCTTCGATAGCTTGTCGCACCGCAGTTGGGGTGCACTCGCCTGTAGGAGGGATTGATCCGTGTTGAAGCGTGACAGTACCAGCTGGGTCTCCTCTCCTACTTTTCCATCATCCGTGTCCAATCCCATTGACGCCGCGAAGTCGTACGTATCGGGTCCCGCAAGTGTCTGGGGCTCAAACTGCTGTTTTTCGGTGCAGCTTCCGCAGAAGATCTCCGGCGCGACGATCAGGCCCGCCATCGCGTTTCCTTCGACAGCCTCGAACACGACGCGAAGTCGATGATTCCATCGGGTTCCTTTCTGCTGCACGGAAACATAGTCATACAACGTGACGTTGGCCGACTCGGTGGTTCCCGTTTCCGGATTCGCTGAGCTGTACACCGCTGTCCGCTTCACGCAGTAGTGCATCCGCGAGCCAGTGGCTTCTTCCTCATCCTTGTCGGTCGCATCCTTGCACGCCTCCTCGAAGGACATCTCCGGATTCTGCAGGCTGTGCTCGTACTGCCGCAGTTCGTCCAGCGTCATGCTGGCGACCATTTCTTCATCGGTGGGGCAGCCTTCTTCATCCTGCGCAAAGGCAGGCAATGCGAACAGCGCGACGGCCAAGGCCAACGGAGTGAGCCTCATGTACTGCTCCTGGAAGTTGGATGCGTGGCTGCATCCGGTATCCCGGTGTTACGCCTGCTCAAGGCGCTTCGATGTAGGGAAACTGCACGGCGTGCGCGAAGCGTGACGCTCCGTCGGCGGCGGCTGTGCCGCACTGCACGCTTGGCGACGGGGAAGTGAGTTGGCGGCACGGCTACATAACCATCCGTCACTGTCAGCACGTGTCGCGATCAGCCGCTTCATGCGCGTTCGAATCAGAATCGGCGGTAGGGACGTGCATGCAGAGGCCGTGCTGCCATGCCCCGCGACGCCGTTGAAACCGGCCGCCATCTATCCGATAGTGTCCCGGCCACGCACCTGCCCCGGCGCGTTGGACATTCTCCAAACGGACGAGGTGGAATGCATGCGGCGGTTGATGATTGTCGGAATTGCAGCCCTGCTGCTGGTCTCACTGGCGTCCCATGCCAAGCCACCGGTGGCGAAACAGGACACGGCCCAACAGGCCCTCACGGCGTGGCTGGCCGCCTTCAACAACGCCGATGGCGATGCCCTGCGCGCGGTGCGCGAGACGTACGGCATGCGCTCCAAAGGCCAGGCCGATCTGGATTTCCGCAAGGACACCGGCGCCCTGCAGATCCTCGAAGCCAGGCCGGGCAAGCCAGACACGGCGCAGGTACTGGTGCTGCCAACGGTGAATGACCGCGCGATGCTCGTCACCGCGACCGTCGACCCAACATCAGGCGCGACCACGCTCCAGTTCGAAGGCGCCGAAACGCCGCCCCGGTTCGCGCCCAAGCGTGTGCCCGAAGCCGCCCTCCTGGCCGAGGCGACGACCCGGCTCGACGCATTGCAGGCGTCGGACGAGGTGGCCGGTGCCTTCCTGGTCGCCAGGAACGGCGAGGTGCGCATGCAGTGGCACGGTGGCCTGGCCGACCGCCAGCGTGCGCTGGCCGTCTCCCCCGACACGCGGTTCCGCCTGGCCTCGTTGAACAAGATGTTCACTGCCGTGGCGATCCTGCAGCTGGAGCAGGCGGGCAAGTTGACCCTCGAGGATTCCTTGGGCAAACACCTGCCCACCTACCCGAACCGTGCGGTGGCCGACGCAGTCACGCTGCGCCAGCTGCTGAACCACACCAGTGGGCTTGGCGACATTTTCGGCGAGAACGCCAGCAGCAATGCCGCTGCGCTGCGCACCCTGCAGGACTATTGGGCGGTGTTCGCCGACGAGCCGCTGGCCTTCCCGCCGGGCAGCAAGGACCAGTACTCGAACTACGCCTACATTATGCTGGGCTCGGTGATCGAGGCGGTGTCGGGCCAGTCTTACTACGACTATGTGGATACCCACGTCTACCGGGTTGCGGGCATGACCGCGACCGGATCACTGCCGGAGTCGACCCCGGTCCCGGCAAGGGCGAACGCGTATACCCGGGTGGATGGAAAATGGACGCTGGAAACGGCGTCGCTGCCCTGGCGCGGCACCTCGGCGGGCGGGGGCTACAGCACGGTGGGCGACCTGCTGAAGTTCGGCGAGGCACTGCGCACGGGAAAGCTGCTGGCTCCGCGTGCATTGGCCGCAGCCACCGCGCCGCAGAACACCATGGCGTGGTATGGCTATGGCTTCATGGTGCGTGGCCAGGGCAGGGAGCGTATGTATGGGCACGAAGGCGGGGCGCCCGGCGCAAACGCGGTGTTCTATGTGCTTCCCGAGCAGGGCTATGTACTGGTGGGGTTGAGCAACGTGGATCCGGAGGCGATGGGCAATGTGGTCAACTTCGTGGCCAACCGGCTTCCCTTGTGAGCGTGCTCGCGCGGACACAGGCGGCAGCACGGTGAGCGCGTACCTCGCGGGTCCGTGCCTGGGCAGGCGCCTGGCGCGGTTGTATGTGGGCCTTCTGGCCTGTCTGCCACTGCCGGCGCTGGCGTCGGATTTCACCGGCCTGCTCACTGGCATGACGCTGCTGCTGCTCGCGGCCACCCTGGTGATGCTGCTGCCCTTGCTGCTGGTCCGCCGGCATGCCTGGGTGCGGTGGCTGGGCACGTTCGTGGGCGTGGGTGTATTGCTCATTGGCCTTGGCACCGCGGGCGTGGATACCTGGTGGCTGGTGGCCCGGACCGAGGCCAACGACGTGCTGTCGGTGGGCACCGGCCTGCTGCTGCTCTACCTGCTGCTATGGCTGGCCATTGCCTACACGACGTACCGTCTTCAGCGCAGGCCGCCCGGACCGGGCACACGCGGGCGCTGACGATACCTGCAGCGTATCGCCACGGCACGCAACAGGTATTGGCGGCGCACCCCGTCGCTGCCCGATGCTGTGCGGATGACAACATCGAATCCCGTTTCCTTCGACGGCCAGGTGGGCCTGGTGACCGGCGCGGCCAGCGGGCTGGGTCTGGCCTATAGCCGCCTGCTGGCCCAGCGCGGCGCACAGGTGGTAATGCACGACGTGGGGGCAGGGCTGGATGGCACCGGCCAGGATCCGCAGCGGATTGCCCGCACGGTCGCGCTGCTGCGCGAGGGCGGGCTGGGCGTGCATGCGGCACACGGCAGCATCGACACGCGCGCCCACTGCCAGGCCTTGGTCGCCGCGATCCTGCAGCACCACGGTCGCCTGGATTTCATCATCCACAACGCCGGTTGGGTGGAATACCAGCCGATCGAGGCGCTGGATGACGAGCACTTCGACCGCATGATGACCCTCGCTGCCAAGACGCCGCTGTGGCTGGCGGAGGCCGCGTGGCCGTCGATGCAGGCCAATCGCCATGGTCGCATCGTGCTCACCACGTCCGACCGTGCGTTGTACCCGCAGTATGTGCAGAAGGGGCTGGCGGCCTATGCGGCGGCCAAGCTGGCGGCGGTGGGCATCGTCAACGTGCTGGCCGCCGAGGGCGCAGCGCACGGCATCGTGGTCAACGCGGTGTCGCCGGTGGCCAAGACCCGCATGTGGGGCGTGGAAGGCGAGCCGGACGAGCTGCACCCGGACGCGGTGGCCCCGGGCGTGGCGTTCCTGGTGTCCCGTGCATGCGTGGACGGCGGCTGGATCCTGCGGGCCAGCAACGGCCAGTTCCACGCCACGCGCAGCACCGAGGCCGACGGCGTGGCGTATCCGCGCGATTTGCGTGCGGTGCGTGCCGGCAGCATCGAGGACATTGCCGGGCAGTGGCCGGCGATTGCGCCGACGGTGGCGGAACCGCGCTGACGGCCGCCCGCAGCGGCGCGCAGGCGCCGACATTGCGCGGCGCTCACGTCGCGGTCGTGCCGACGGTCACCGCTGTGCAGGATGCCGGGCGCGCAGACCCTGGGTGAGGCGGAACACATCACTGACGACGTACAGGCCGTCGCATCGCTGCAGGTGCTGGTTGTCCGGGCCGTCCACCGCGCTGGCGAGCAGCACGAACTGGTGGGCAGGATCGGGCTGGTGGACCAGCCCGAACAGGGCGTGCCGATCCAGATAGCTGCCTTCGTCCGACGCCGGCGTGCCACGCGCACGCAGCGCGCGCAGGGTGTCCATCGTGGGCGGCTGACGGTCCACGTAGTCGTAGAACTCGACGATTGGTGCGCCGTGGGCGACCTGCAGCACGTACATGGCGTGGAAGTGGTCGTCCACCTGCACCGAGGCCACGTCGCCGGCGCGCCACAGCGTGAGCGATTTCTTGTGAGGGGGACGGCGTGCGGGCATCAGCGGTGCGCTTTGCAGCAGCGCGCGGATCTCGCCACTCTTGCGGTAAAAGTGATCGCTCAGGGCCACGGCGTCGTTGAGCGCGGTGATCGCGGTGAGAGCACGGGCGGTCAGCGCAGGTGCGTGAAAGCCCTGCTGGTGCAGTGCGGTGGCCAGCGCCAGTGCGGTCGTGTGGCGGTACAGCGGAGTGGTGATGCTGTCGTCACTCTCCAAGATGCACTGCCAGCGCAGCATCAGGGTGGCAATGACCTCCGCGCCGATCTCGGCCGGATCGCGGGCGGCCTTGTCCGGGGCAAGGCGCGCCCGCAGCGCGCAGCGCTTCACGTCCGATTCGATGGCTTCCACCAGTTCGCCGCCGGCCAAGTGGTTGAGCACGCTGCGGTAGGTGATGGTCATGGTGGCCTTTCGGTGTGCAGGCCGGACAGTTTAACGGGTGCGTTTGACCCACGCGCGCACGGCCAGCGCCACCAGCCCGGCAAAGACCACCCACGACACCGCATCGAAGATGCCATCGCCGAGCAGGGCGCTCACCAGCCCGAGCAGGCTGGCCAGGGCGATCCAGGCCGGGGCAACGAACGGGCTGCGCGGGGCGGAGGAGGGTCGGCTCATTCGGCTGCTCCGGTGCGTGCGGCGCGTTCGATCTCACTCACGCGCGCGTCGGTGTTGCCGCGCTTGAACCACAGGTACAGGCCGCTGATGAGTACGCCGATCGTGAGCAGATCCAGCAGCGCCCAAAGGATTTTCAACGGCAGCTTGCCGTAGTCACCGAAGTGCAGCGGCTGGCTGAGCAGCAGCACGCTCATGTAGAGCGGCAGCTGCGGCTGCGCGGTGAGCGCGCCGGTCTGCGCGTCGATCAGCACCGGGCGGTACAGGCGCTCGGTGAGTGCGCTGTTGCCCTGCATGAACACGCCATAGTGGTGGTTGCCGCTGTAGCCGGTGCCGGGGAAGCTGACGAAGGCCGGGCGCATGCCCGGTTCGGCCGCGCGCGCGGTGTCCACCGCGGCCTGCAGCGGGGCCAGCGTGGTGGGGCGCGGCTGGCCGGCGTAGCGCGCGGCGAATTCGCCGAGCTGTTCGCCTTGCCAGGCTTGTTCGAGCGGCTTGGCGATGGTGTTGATCGCCCCGGTGATGCCCACTACCAACGCCCAGCCCAGAGTGACGATGCCGAGCACGTTGTGCAGGTCCAGCCAGGCCAAGCGGCGGCTGCGACCGGTGCGCAGGGTACCGAACGGCTGCTTGCGCATGAACGGGCCATACAGCACCAGGCCCGAGATGATCGCCACGGCGAACAGCAGGCCCATCGCGCCCATGAACAGCATGCCGGGCAGGCCCAGGAACAGGTCGGTGTGCAGGCGATACAGGAAGTACATCACGCCTTCGTTGAACTGCGCGGCGGGCAGCACCTCGCCGCTGATCGCATGCAGCAGCGCGGTCTGCATCTGCGGCGGCGGGGTGTCGGCGCGTTTACCGGTGTTGACGTACACGGTGGGCGCGTCCGGGTCCCAGCCGACGAACAGCGGCACGTTGCCCGGATACTGCGCCAACGCGGTGAGCACCTGTGCGTCCAGATCGCGCGGGGCGGCATCGGTGGCCGGTGCGTCCACGTGCGGTTCGGCCAGGTGGGCGATCTCTTCGCCGAACACCAGCGGCAGGCCGGTCAGGCACAACAGCAGCAGGAACACGGTACAGACCAGGCTGGTCCACTTGTGCACGAGGAACCAGGCTTTGAGGGTGGATCGTTGCATTCGGCTGGCGCAGGGCTGGCAGGGATGCGGGCGATGGTACGGGATGCGGCCGGCGCGGTCAGCGCCGCGGGCGCGGCGCAGGCGGCGACGGCGCCGCGTTGAACAGGTGCTCGGCCATGAAGTCGATGAACACCCGCAGGCGCGCGCTGGGCTGCCGCGTGCCCGGCCACAGCAGTGAAAACTGGCCGGGCTGCCGCGGCTGGTCGGGCAGCAGCGCCTGCAGCCGGCCGTCGGCCAGCGCGTCGGCGGCCAGGAAGTCGGGCATCCACGCCACGCCCAGCCCACCCATGGCGGCGGCCAGCAGGGCTTCCATGTTGTTGCAGGTCATCACCGTGGCCAGCGCGGCGCCGGCATCGCCCTCGTGCCCGGGCAGCAACCACGGCTGCAGCTTGCCCGTGGTGGGGTAGCGGAAGCGCACCGCTGGATGCGTTGCCAGCTGCGCCAGCGTGGCCGGTTCCCCGTGCGCGTGCAGGTGCGCCGGCGCGGCGCACAGCACGAAGTGGAACGGTCCCAGGCGGCGCGCCATCAGGCTGGAGTCGGCCAGTTCACCGCTGCGGATCACCACGTCCAGCCCTTCGCTGACCACATCGACCAGGCGGTCATTGAAGTCCAGCTCCAGCTGCACGTCCGGGTAGCGTTGCCGGAACAGCGGCAACAGCGGCAGCAGGAAACGGTAGCCGATGGTGGGCATGCCCACCCGCAGCAGGCCGCGGGGCGACTGCTGGCGCTGGGCCAGGTCGGCCTGCACATCGGACAGTTCCTCCAGCGCGCGTCGGCAGCGCTGCAGCAGCAGCTCGCCTTCTTCGGTGAGGTGCACCCGCCGCGTGGTGCGCTGGAACAGGCGCACGCCCAACTGCTGCTCCAGACGCGCAATGCGCTTGCCCACCGTGGAGGGCGACAGGCCCAGGCTGCGGGCAGCGCCGACGAAGCTGGCGGTTTCGGCGGTGCGGACGAAGGCGAGCAGGGCGGTAAGCGAATCCATGGGGGCGATGATTGCGGAACAAACGTCCGTAATCAAATGCCATCGCGGGCGTTTTTGCCGGATAGACGCCGCTGTATCGTCAATTTCCCCTTGTTGTCTGGAACCACCATGTATTTGTTGTCCCGTGATGACCTGCGCCGCGATCCGCGCTGGGGCGTGCTGGCGGTGTGTCTGGTGGCGCTCGCGCTGCCGCTGTCGTTCTCGGCCGGTGCGGTGGCGGTGCCGGCGCTGGCCGGCCGGTTCCAGGGCGCGCCGAGCGCGCTGGCATGGGTCACCAACGCCTTCATGCTCAGCTTCGGCAGCTTGCTGCTGGCCGCCGGGGGGCTGGCGGATCGGTTGGGTCGCCGCCGGCTGTTCCTGTGCGGCAGCGCGGGCTTCGCACTGGCGACGTTGGCGGTGTGCGTGGCCGCGGACCTGCGCGCGCTGGACCTGGCGCGTGGCGTCCAGGGCGTGGCGGCCGCCGCCGCGTTGGCGTCGGGCAGTGCGGCGTTGGCGCAGCGTTTTGAGGGCCATGCGCGTACGCGGGTGTTCGCGCTGATGGGCACGATGTTCGGGGTGGGGCTGGCGCTGGGGCCGCTGCTGGCCGGCCTGCTGCTGCAGACGCTGGGCTGGCGCGCGGTGTTTGCCAGTGGTGGGGTGCTGGCGCTGGCCGGCTGGGCGCTGGCCTTGCGCCACCTGGACGAGAGCCGCGGCCCGCCGGTGCGCCTGGACGTGGCCGGCATGCTCTGCTTCAGCCTGATGCTGGCCGCGCTGACGGTGATGCTGCTGGTGCTGGCCGAGCACGGGGTGGGGTCGCCACAGGTGATCGGCGCGGCGCTGGCCACGCTGCTGTTGCTGGTGCTGTTCGTACGGGTGGAAGCACGTGCGCGGCCGCCGCTGCTGGATCTGTCGCTGTTCGCGCAGCGCCGCTTCCTGGGCGTGCAGCTGCTGCCGGTGGCCACCTGCCTGGGTTATGTAGTGTTGTTGGTGGTCCTGCCGTTGCACCTGCTCGGGGTGCAGGGGCAGTCGCCGAGCCGGGTGGGCCTGCAGATGCTGGCGTTGTCGGCGCCGATGCTGGTGCTGCCGATGCTGGCAGCCGGCTGGTCGCGACAGGTGGGCGCGGCGCGGTTGTGCGTGCTGGGGCTGCTGGTGTGTGCGGCGGGGTTGTATGCGCTGTCACGCCAGGTGCTGCACGCACCGCCCGCGCAGTGGTGGCCGGCGCTGCTGCTGATCGGCGCGGGCACCGCGCTGCCGTGGGGGCTGATGGATGGTTTGTCGGTGAGCGTGGTACCGGTGCAGCGCGCGGGCATGGCCGCGGGGATCTTCGGCACGGTGCGGGTGGCCGGCGAGGGCATCGCGCTGGCTGCGGTTACTGCGTTGCTGGCGATGCTGGTGGCGCAGCGGTTGGCGGTGGACAGCGGATTGCCGGCCGCCACGCTGGCGCGGGCCGGCGCCTACCTGGCCACCGGGTCGCTGGCGCAGGCCACCGCACTGCTGCCGGGCCTGCCGCCGCAGGCGCTGCAGCAGGCCAGCAGCGAGGCGCTGGTGGCGCTGCTGCGCGGGCTGGCCGTGCTCACCGCCGGCAGCGCGCTGCTGGTGCATGCGCTGCTGGGGCGATCGCCTGCACCGGCGGCGATCAGAACCGGTAGCTGATCGTGCCGGTGACCGTGCGCGGGTTGCCGGTGAAGCAGTCACCGAAGTTGCGGCACGGCGCGAAGTATTTCTTGTCGGTGAGGTTGGTGATGTTCAGCGCCATGGTCCAGTCGGTGACCTGTGCGAACACGCGCCGACGGCGTGACCGGCACGGCCGTCACATGGCTGTCGTACCGGCCTCACCTGGCCTATGCCGGGGCGCCGGTAACGTGACACGTCCCCGTCCCCCACGGAGAAACGCCATGTGGTTGCTTGACCGACTCTGGCCCGCACGCCCGGCTCCCGAAGCCGCTACGCCCCCTCCGTTGCCCGATGCCGCCCAGCGCAGACTGCTGCTGAAGCGGCCTGCACGCGTTGGCCGCACGAGCATGGCGCCCTGGCAGAAAGTGGGCACCCCGGCGCGGCGACGCAGTCACTGAGCCGGCGGCCGGTCGGCGGGGTGGTTGACCCCGTCGCTCACCGGCACCTCGCCCAGCGCATACGGATTGATCCCGTCCAGGCAGCCCAGGTTGTAGCCGTACTCGTCCGGCGATGAGCGCCGCTGGTGATGGGTATAGATGCCGCAGGTGCCGCAGAACCAGTGCTTGGCCACGTGCGTGTTGAACTGGTACAGCCGCAGCGCGTGCTCGCCTTCGATGACCTCCAGGTCGGCCAGCTTCACCGACCCGACGATGGCGCCCTTGCGCCGGCACAGCGAGCAGTCGCACCGCCGCGGCGACAGCACGCCGTCGGGCAGGTGCAGGCGCAGGACCACCGCGCCGCAGTGGCAACGGGCCAGGTGGTGGCGCTGGATCGGCACCCCGCCGATGGAATGAATACCGGGCATCGCAAGCGCCTCCTGTGCGCAATGGGGACGCCGCCAGTATGCCGCCGGCCCAAGCTGAACACGCGGACATGTAACCCACACCGCGGTTGTGGCTAACTAGCGCCCCCGAACCAACGATGGACCGACGCGTGAAGAAGGCAGGACGATGGGGGCTGGCGCTGTTGATGCTGGTCGCAGCGCTGTGGGTGACCGGCCTGTTGGCCTACCAGCTGCCCGGACCGGGCTGGCTGCGCTGGGTTGCCATCGCGGCGTGGGCGGGCTTTGCGCTGACCACGGCGGTGGGCGTGGCGCGTGCGCGGGCAGGGCGCTGGCCGGGTGCGGTGTACGTGGGCGCGCTGGTGCTGTGCGGCGTCTGGTGGCTGCTGCTTACCCCGCGCCAGGACCGGGTGTGGGCCGACGACGTGGCGCAACGGCTGAAGGTGGTCGAATTTGACGGCACCCACGTGGTGCTCGACAACGTACGCGCCTTCACCTGGCGCAGCGAGGACGACCACGACGTGCACTGGGTGCGCCGCAGCTATGACCTGGACCAGCTGCGCTCGGCCGACCTGGTGATGTCGTACTGGATGGGGCCGATGATCGCCCACACGCTGATCTCCTTCGGCTTCGCCGACGGTCGCCAACTGGTGTTCTCGCTGGAGATCCGCAAGGAGCGCGGCGAGTCGTTCTCGGCGCTGGGCGGGTTCTTCCGCAAATTCGAAATGACCCTGGTGGCGGCCGAAGAGACCGACATCATCCGCGTGCGCAGCAACGTGCGGGGCGAAGACGTGTACCTGTACCGCCTGCAGGGCATGACCCGTGAGCAGCTCAAGGGCCTGTTCGTGTCCTACCTGGGCGAGGCGCGCAAGCTGGACGCGGCCCCGGCGTTCTACAACACCCTGACCAGCAACTGCACCACCATTGTCTACGAGCTGGCCAAGCAGATCGCCCCCGGCCTGCCGCTGGACTACCGGCTGCTGGTGTCGGGCTATTTCGCCGAATACGCCCGCGACCTGGGCGTGCTCACCCCCGGCGTGGACTTTGCCACGCTGAAGGCGCGGGGCCGCATCACCGACCGCGCCCGCGCCGCCGGCAACGACCCGGCGTTCTCGCAGTTGATCCGCCAGGGCGTGCCGGGCATGCACCAAGGAACCGCACCATGACCTCGCCCCACGCGTTCTCCCGCCGCCTGCTGCCGCTGCTGGCGGTGGTGCTGTCGCTGTTGCTGTCCAGCGGCTGCGCCATGGTCACCATGAAGCAGGTCGCACCCACCGACTACCTGGCCAACAAGCGCGGCGACGTGCTCACCTCGGGCAAGCTCAGCGCGGCGTCGCAGGAAACCCTGAGCGTGGTCGGGCTGGACGAGGACCTGTGCGCCAAGGACGTGGTCACCTGCCAGAAGACCCTGGTAGACACCGCGGTACTGCCGGAAGAACAGCGTCTGTCGGCGCTGTCGGAGCTGTGGGTGAAAACCGCGCTGGGGCTGAGCCCCAAGCCGAAGGATCGCGACAAGCATCCGATGAGCGATGCGGCGCTGGATGCATGGCTGGAAGCGGCGCGTTACGCCTATGCCTACCTGTTCTTCAGCGGGCGCACGCCGTCGGACCGTGCCTTCGAAGACCGCCAGACCCAGGTGCGCGACTACTACAACTACGCCGCAGAGCAGACTGCGGCGGTGGTGTTCAAACGCGCCCGCGAGAGTGCGCTGGAGGGTGAGGACTACAACGCACCGGTGGCGGGCGAGCGCTGGACGCTGACGTCGGACTTCGATGAACTGCGCATGCCCAGCATTCCCACCCGCATGGTGTCGGCTTCGTCGGTGAGCTTTGCCGGCCTGCGCAGCACCTACCGGCGTGATGGCTTCGGCGCCGAACTGGTGGTGGTGATGGACCCGCCCAAGCTGATTGCCGCCGCCGACGGCACCAAGGCGGAGATTCCGCAGTACAGCGAGATGTCGGCGATCAACGCCACCGCGCTGCTGCGCTTCAAGGGCGACAGCCTGCAGCAGGTGCTCGACACCACCCAGGTGCTGTTCGATGTGTATTCGCCCGAGTCCACCGAAAGCGTGGACCTGCACGGCGAGAAGGTGCCGCTGGCCGGCAACTTCACCGCCGCCTACGGCATGTGGCTGGCGCAGTCGGGGTTTGCCACGCAGTCGCTGCGCACGCTGTTCGGGCTGAGCGAGGGCATCGGCGAACCGCACATGTACCTGATGCAGCCGTGGGACCCCAACCGCCGCATCATCTTCATGCTGCACGGCCTGGGCAGCAGCCCGGAGGCGTGGGTGAACGTGGCCAACGAGATCATGGGCGACCCCGAGCTGCGCAGGCACTTCCAGGTGTGGCAGGTGTATTACCCGACCAACGCGCCGATTGCGTTGAACCGGTTCGAGATCGACGCGGCGTTCGACAACACGCTCAAGCACTTCGACCCGACCGGCAGCAGCCCGGCGTCGAAGGACATGGTGTTCATCGGCCACAGCATGGGCGGCGTGCTGGCCCGGCTGCTGGTGACGTCCTCCGGTGACGTGCTGTGGAACGACCTGCTGGCCAACTACGACCTCAAGGGCGAGCGCCTGAAACGGGTGCAGGCCAAGCTGGGACCGCTGCTGCATTTCAACGCCGAGGCGAATGTGGAACGCGCGATCTTCATCGCCGCCCCGCACAAGGGCACCGACATCGCCGGCAACCGGCTGGGGCGGCTGATCGGGCGCCTGGTGCGCCTGCCGATCACGATCCTGGGCAAGTTCGATGACGTGTTCCAGACCCTGCAGCAGTCGGAAAGCCAGTCAGCGCAGCCAACCAAACTGCAGATTCCCAACAGCATCGACAACCTCAAGGCCAGCGATCCGTTCGTGAAGGCGGCCGGCGCGTTGCCGATCATGCCGGGGCTGAAGTACCACTCGATCATTGCCCAGCGCAAACCCGACGTGCCGCTGCAGCAGTCCGACGATGGCCTGGTGCCGTACTGGAGCGCGCACCTGGACGGGGCGGTGTCGGAGAAGGTGATCATCTCCGGGCACAGCGTGCAGGAAACCCCGCAGGCCGTGCTGGAAATCCGCCGCATCCTGCGCGAAGACCTGAAGGAAGTGGGCGACACGCACCCGTGAAGCGGGGACCGGCCTGCTGAAACGCGCCCGGCGGGAAACGGGCGCGGGCGTGGATGTGCTTCCACCGGTGAACGGATCGATCGGCAATGTGCATTCATCGTCGAACCGGGCCGACCGGCAATGTGCGGTCGCTCGTAGAGCGGGGCTCTGCCCCGCTGCCCTTCGCGGGGATAGACAGCCGGGCTGAGCCCGGCGCTACGATCAGGGAAAAGGCAGCCGGGCAGAGCCCGGCGCTACGCGCATGCCGTTTTCAGATCCGCCGGGCGACGACCACGCTGGCCACGGCCAGCACCAGCATGATGGCGTAGGTGAGCAGGTAGCCCAGCATCACGTTGCCCTGCAGGAACAGCGCGAACAACGAACCGGAGATCGCCAGCGTGGTGGCCACGCCCAGCGCTTCGCTCAGCTGCAGCGCCGAGGTGTTGGCGCCCTGCTGCGCGGGCGGCGACAGCGACAGGGTCAGCACCGACAGCGCCGGGTAGATCAGGCCCATGCCAAAGCCGGTCAGCGTCCAACCGGCCAACGCGAACCACAACGGCGTGGCCGGTTGGATCGCCAGCGACGTGGCCACGATGCCCACGCACATCAGCAGCGCGCCGATGACCAGCAACTGCTGGCGCGTCCAGCCGCGCTGCTGGTGGCCCTGCAGCCACGAGCCGCTGAACCAGCCCAGCGCGCCCAGGCTCAGCGCCACCCCGGCCAGCAGCGGGCTCAGCCCGCGTTCGCGCTGCAGCAGCAGCGGCAGGAAGGCTTCGCAGCCGAAGAAGGCCGACGCAGCGATGCCACGCAGCGCAATCACGCTGGGCAGCCCCCGGCGCAACCGCAGCGTGCCGGTGGGCAGCAGCTTCCAGCTGCACAGCGCCAACAGCGCCAGTGCCGGTACCAGCAGCGCCAGCGCGGTCCAGCCCTGTTGCTGGCCGCCGATGTACAACAGCAACGCCCCGGCGGCGGCCCCGATCGCCCAGCGGATGACGCGGTCATCGTTGCGTGCCGACGGCGGCGGCGCGCCCACGTCGCGCAGGGCGGGGCGCAGCAGCAGGGCCGCCGGCACCGCCAGTAGTGGCACGATCAGGAACACCCAGCGCCAGCCCAGGTGCTGCACGATCAGCCCGCTGATGCCAGGCCCGATCAGCGACGGCACCACCCAGCCGGCCGAGAACGCGGCAAAAACCCGCGGCCGCATCGCCTCGGGAAAGGTGCGCCCGACCATCACATACAGCGACACCGAGACCGCACCGGCCCCCAGCCCCTGCAGCAGCCGGCCCAGCACCAGCTGCGGCATGGTGTGGGCGAAACCGGCCAGCAGCAGCCCGGCGATGAAGCAGCCCAGGCCCAGCCACAGCGGCCGCGCCGGCCCCAGCCGATCGCTCCAGCGCCCCGCCAGGGTCATGCCGATCACGCTGGTGGCCAGGGTCCCGCCGAAGGCCAGCGCGTACAGGCGCAGGCCGTCCAGTTCGTGGGCCACCGTGGGCATGGCGGCGGCCACGGCCAGCGCTTCGAAGCCATACAACGAGACCAGCGCGACCATGCCGATGGTGGTGGCGCGGTAGCGGGGCGACAGGATCGACGGCGTTGGCACGTCGGCAGGGGCCGCGGCGGCGGCGGTTACATCGGAAGACATGCGGGATACCAGGCAGCGGACGGGCAGGGTGTGCTTGCAGTGCATCCCCGCGTCACGCAGGATGCCACCTGAACCATGGTTGAGGTCAAGCAGTGATCGCGCAGGAACTGAGTGTGGGTGAAGTGGCCAAACGCAGCGGGGTGGCGGTGTCGGCGCTGCACTTCTATGAACGCAAGGGGCTGATCCGCAGTCTGCGCACCGCCGGCAACCAGCGCCGGTTCGCGCGCGATGTGCTGCGCCGGCTCGCGGTGATCCGCGTGGCCCAGCGCGTGGGCATGCCGCTGGAAGCGGTGGCGACCGCCTTTGCGGCGTTGCCGGAGAACAAGACGCCGACCAAGGCCGAGTGGGCGCGGATGTCGGCGTTGTGGCGCAGCGAGCTGGACCAGCGCATCGAGCAGTTGTTGTTGCTGCGCAACCAGCTGACCGACTGCATCGGCTGCGGCTGCCTGTCGTTGAAGCGCTGCAGGCTGGCCAACCCGGGCGATGCGCTGGGCGACCAGGGCGATGGACCGCAGCGGTGGGGGTGAGGGGGCTTACAGGGCGTGCGGGGTGTCTGGTGGTCGGGTGACGTCACCACGAACCGGTTGGCGTATCTACCGTTGGTCGATACGCCAACCGGCTGGCACCGCGGGGAGCCGGCCAGCGGCCGGCACTACCGTTCTGCCGACCAACGGTCGGTAGCTACCGTTTCGTTCGGTCGTTGCCGTTTCATCAACGTTCGGTCGTTGACGCCGGTAGGTATCGACCGTTGGTCGATACGCTTCATCCGCCCACGGCCACACCTCACCATACGTTGAACACCTGCCCGCTCTGCACGCCTTCCACGCTGCGCTGGTAGGCCAGCGACGCGCGCTGGGCGGTGACCGCTTCAAAGCCGGGGAAGTAGGCGCCGTAGTCGGCCAGGGATTCGACCAGCACGTTCGGGCTGACCACGTTGATGCGCAGCCCGCGCGGTAGCAGTTCGCAGGCGGCGCCGCGCGCGAAGCCCTCCAGCGCGGCGTTCACCGCCGTGGCATTGGCACCGTCGCGGATCGGCTGGGCGCTGACGATGCCGCTGGTGAGGGTGATCGAGCCGCCAGCCGTGAGGTGGTGCTGGGCCGCCAGCGCCAGCCGTACCTGGCCCAGCAGCTTGTCCTGCAAACCCACGTTGAACTGCGCCGGGGTCATGGATCCCAGCGGGCCGAAATGCAGCTTGCCGGTGGTGGCCACCACCGCGTCCACCGTGCCGACCTGGGCGAACAGGGCCTGCACGCTGGCATCGTCGGTGAGGTCCACCTGCACGTCACCGCCGTGGCGGCCGGCGCGGATCAGCTGGTGATGGGTGCCCAGGGTCGCGGCGACGGCCTGGCCAAGGGTGCCGCTGGCACCGACGAGAAGAATCTTCATGCGGGGGGCTCCAGAAAGGACGTGCAGCCAGTCTGCGCCCGCGGCGGCAGTTCGGTAACCGGCGTATGCTTTGCAGATTGCAAACCAGTGGTTACCAATGGATACCTTGCGCTGCATGCAGGCCTTCGTGGCCGTGGTCGAACACGGCAGCTTCAATGCCGCCGCCGAGCACATGGCGGTGTCGTCGGTGATGGTGGGCAAGTACATCCAGCAGCTGGAAACGCACCTGGGCGTGCGCCTGCTGCAGCGGAACACGCGCCGGCAGAGCCTCACCGATGCCGGGCGCAACTACCTGGCTGGCTGCCGCAGTGTGCTGGAACAGGTGCAGCAGGCGAACGCCAGCGTGGCCGGCCTGCAGGCCCAGCCCCAAGGGCTGCTGCGGATCAGCGCGCCGGTCACCTGGGGCAGCTGCGTGCTGGCCCCGCTGGTGGCGCAGTACCTGGCCGCCTACCCGCAGGTAACGGTGGAGCTGGACCTGAGCAACCGCCGGGTGGACCTGATCGAGGAGCAGTTCGACGCGGTGGTGCGGATGGGGCGGATCGGCTCGGCCGAATGGGTGGCGCGGCCGCTGCCGCCGTACGCGATGCAGATCTGCGCCGCGCCGGCCTACCTGCAACGCAAGGGCATTCCGCAGCATCCCGGCGAGCTGCGCGATCACGACTGCCTGACCCACGTGGCCTGGCGCGGGGGCCATGGCTGGCGCCTGCGCGGGCATCCCGAGCAGGACTGGTCGGAGCATTCGCGGCTGCTGTGCAACGACGGTGATGGCCTGCGCCGTGCCTCCTTGGCCGGGGCCGGGCTGATCCTGCAGCCGGCGGTGCTGCTGGCCGACGACATCGCCAGCGGACACCTGCAACCGGTGCTGGCCGACTACCTGCCCGAACCGCGCCCGCTGCACCTGGTGTACCTGCCGGATCGCCGCCCGCGGCCGAAGTTGTCCAGCTTCGTGGATTTCCTGCTGGACCGGATGACCCGGTAGAGCCACCCACGGGGTGGCTGTCGAGCTGGACCGGTAGAGCCACCCCATGGGTGGCTGTCGTGCGATCACGGTTTCCGTCAGCCACCCATGGGGTGGCTCTACCTTGCGATCGGGGTTTTCTTCAGCCACCCATGGGGTGGCTCTACCTTGCGATCGGGGTTTTCTTCAGCCACCCGTGGGGTGGCTCTACCGTGCGACCGGGGTTTCCGTCAGCCACCCATGGGGTGGCTCTACCGTCCCGGAGAGGGGCGGGGCATCGTGATCAGTCGGCCGTCGGTGTCTCAGTCGTTCGCGGCCGACAGCGCCTGGCCGCGCCGGGTCGCTGCGTCGATCGCGCGCGCGACGATGGTCTCGAAACCGTCGGCCTGGAAGGATTCGATCGCCGCCTGGGTGGTGCCGTTGGGCGAGGTCACCCGGCGGCGCAGTTCGGCCGGGGCGTCGCCGGATTCGTCGAGCATGCGGCTGGCGCCCAGCAGGGTCTGCACCACCAGCGTGCGTGCCGCCGCGGCCGGCAGGCCCTGGGCCACCGCGGCGGCTTCCATCGCTTCGGCCAGCAGGAATACATACGCCGGGCCACTGCCGGACACCGCGGTCACCGCATCCATGCGGGCTTCGTCGTCGATCCACACGGTGCGCCCGGCGCTGGCCAGCACGGTATCGGCCTGGGTCCGCTGGGCATCGCTCACCGTGGCGGTGGCATACAGCCCGGTCACCCCCGCGCCGAGCAGGGCAGGGGTGTTGGGCATCGCCCGCACCACCGCCGCGCTGCCGCCCAGCCAGCGTTCCAGCTGCGCGCTGGTGATGCCGGCGGCGATGGACACCACCAGCGGCTGCCTGGCAGCGGCCAGCGGCACGAGCGACGCGCATACATCGCGCAGCACCTGCGGTTTCACCGCCAGCACCCACACCTCGCCCTGGGCGGCCGCTTCGGTGGCGCTGGCGTAGGTCTTCACGCCGAAGTCGGCGGTCAGCTGTTCGCGCAGCGCGGTGACCGGCTCGGCCACGTGGATATGCGCGGGCGCAACGCCCTGGCGGACCAGCCCGGCGATCAGGCTGCGGGCCATGTTGCCGCCGCCGATGAAGGTAAGTGTGATGGCGCTCATGCAATCTCCGGGTAGTGCGTATGAAAGGGAGTCAGGCCGGGCGCGGGCGCGCGCCGAACAGGGCGGTGCCGATCCGCACCAGGGTGGCGCCCTGGGCGATGGCCTCGGCGTAGTCGCTGCTCATGCCCATCGACAGTGTGTCCACCTGCGGATGCATCGCGGCCAGTGTGTCCAACAGGGCGCGCATGCGCGCGAACGCCTGCTGGCGGCGCTCGGCCTGGGGCCACGGGGCGGGAATGGCCATCAGCCCGCGCAGCTGCAGGCGTGGCGCGGCCTCGATGGCAGCGGCCAGCGCAGGCACGTCGTCAGGGGCGCAGCCATGCTTGCTGTCCTCGTCGTCGATGTTGACCTGGATGAGCACGTTCAACGGGGCCAGTGCCGCCGGCCGGTGCGCGGCCAATGCCGCCACCAGCTTGGGCCGGTCCACGCTCTGCACCCAGTCGAAGTGCTGTGCGGCCAGCTCGGCCTTGTTGGACTGCAGGTGGCCGATCAGGTGCCATTCCAGTCCCAGCGCCGCCAGTGCGTCGATCTTGGCCACGGCCTCCTGCACGTAGTTTTCGCCGAACGCACGTTGGCCCTGGGCGGCCAGTGCCGCCACCGCCTCGGCCGGCTGGGTCTTGGAGACCGCCAACAGCACCGGGTCTGGCCGCCCGGCGGCGGCAGCCGCGTTGTGCAGGTTCAGCAATATCGTGGACAGGGGCAGCGCGGACACGGGCGTTTTCCGGTAGATCAGGAACGCTATACTGCCGCCCGGGGAAAGAACCTTCCAGTCGCAGCAGTCATGGGGAGTAGCAGCGCATGGATATCGCCGAACTGTTGGCGTTTTCCGTAAAGAACAAAGCGTCGGATCTTCATCTGTCGGCCGGCTTGCCGCCGATGATCCGCGTGGACGGCGATGTCCGTCGCATCAACATTCCGGCCTTGGACCACAAGCAGGTGCATGCGCTTGTGTACGACATCATGTCGGACAAGCAGCGCCGCGATTACGAGGAATTCCTCGAGGTCGACTTTTCGTTCGAGATTCCGTCGCTGGCGCGCTTCCGCGTCAATGCGTTCAACCAGAACCGTGGCGCCGGTGCGGTGTTCCGTACCATTCCTTCGGAAGTGTTGACGCTGGAAGACCTGGCCGTGCCGCCGATCTTCCGCGAGCTGATCGACCAGCCGCAGGGCCTGATCCTGGTCACCGGCCCGACCGGTTCGGGCAAGTCGACCACGCTGGCGGCGATGATCGACCACATCAACAAGAACGAATACGGCCACATCCTCACCGTCGAGGATCCGATCGAATTCGTGCACACCTCGCAGAAGTGCCTGATCAACCAGCGCGAAGTGCACCGTGATACGCACGGCTTCAACGAAGCGCTGCGCTCGGCCCTGCGTGAAGACCCGGACATCATCCTGGTCGGCGAATTGCGCGACCTGGAAACCATCCGCCTGGCGCTGACCGCCGCGGAAACCGGCCACCTGGTGTTCGGCACGCTGCATACCAGTTCGGCGGCCAAGACCATCGACCGCATCATCGACGTGTTCCCCGCCGGCGAGAAGCCGATGGTGCGCTCGATGCTGTCCGAGTCGCTGCGTGCGGTGATCTCCCAGGCCCTGTTGAAGAAGGTCGGTGGCGGGCGTACCGCTGCATGGGAAATCATGGTGGGCACCCCGGCCATCCGCAACCTGATCCGCGAGGACAAGGTGGCGCAGATGTACTCGGCCATCCAGACCGGCCAGCAGATGGGCATGATGACCCTGGACCAGCACCTGCAGGACCTGGTCAAGCGCAGCCTGATCACCCGCAACCAGGCGCGCGAGTACGCCAAGGACAAGCGGATCTTCGAATGATGGTAGAGCCGGGCGCTGCCCGGCGTCCTGCATCGCCGGCCGCTGGCCGGCTCCCGGCAATCTTCGGAGCACACCGCAATGAACCCCACCACCACGACCATCGACTTCACCTCGTTCCTCAAGCTGATGGCGCACCAGAAGGCGTCGGACCTGTTCATCACCGCGGGCATGCCGCCGGCGATCAAGGTCAACGGCAAGATCTCGCCGATCACCCAGACCCCGCTCACGCCACAGCAGAGCCGCGACCTGGTGCTCAACGTGATGACGCCGGCGCAGCGCGAAGAGTTCGAAAAGACCCACGAGTGCAACTTCGCCATCGGCCTGTCCGGCGTGGGCCGGTTCCGCGTGAGCTGCTTCTACCAGCGCAACCAGGTGGGCATGGTGCTGCGTCGCATCGAGACGCGCATTCCCACCGTGGAAGAGCTGAGCCTGCCGCCGATCATCAAGACGCTGGCGATGACCAAGCGCGGCATCATCCTGTTCGTGGGCGCTACCGGTACCGGTAAGTCGACCTCGCTGGCGGCGATGATCGGCTACCGCAACCACAACTCGACCGGGCACATCATCACCATCGAAGACCCGATCGAATTCGTGCACAAGCACGAGGGCTGCATCATCACCCAGCGCGAAGTGGGCATCGATACCGACAGCTGGGAAGCGGCGCTGAAGAACACCCTGCGCCAGGCACCGGACGTGATCATGATCGGCGAGGTGCGTACCCGCGAGGGCATGGACCACGCCATCGCCTTCGCCGAAACCGGTCACCTGGTGCTGTGCACGCTGCACGCCAACAACGCCAACCAGGCGATGGACCGCATCATCAACTTCTTCCCCGAAGACCGGCGCAACCAGTTGCTGATGGACCTGTCGCTGAACCTCAAGGGCGTGGTGGCGCAGCAGCTGATTCCCTCGCCGGATGGCAAGTCGCGCAAGGTGGCGATGGAGATCATGCTGGGCACGCCGCTGGTGCAGGACTACATCCGCGATGGCGAGATCCACAAGCTCAAGGAAGTGATGAAGGAGTCGGTGCAGCTGGGTATGCGCACCTTCGACCAGAGCCTGTTCGAGCTGTACCAGGCCGGTGAGATCAGCTACGAAGACGCACTGCGCTACGCCGATTCGCAGAACGAAGTGCGCCTGCGCATCAAGCTGTCGCAGGGCGGCGATGCGCGCACGCTGTCGCAGGGGTTGGACGGGGTGGAGATCTCCGAGGTCCGCTGACCGCACCGGGCGCGCACGACGCGCGCCCTTGCCCCCGCCCGCCCCCGTTCTCAGGGCCGCGGGGGGATCTGGAAAAACCCCCGGCGCTCTGCGATAGTCGCGCCGTCCCGGGTTCCCGGGATACAGGGGGCGCCGGCACCTCGCCGGTAGATGCATTGCAGGTGATCCGCATATGGAAGTGGACGATCCTTACCGTGCGCCGGCAACTCTGCCGGTCGCAGCACCACCGTTTTCCCCGGCACCCCGCATCGCCACGCGCGATGTGGTCGCTGCCGCGTACTACTCACCGCCCACGCTGAAACTGGCCTCGCTGTCGCTGGTGACGCTCGGGCTGTACCCGTTGTACTGGTTCTGGCAGAACTGGCGGGCGATCAAGCGCGAGACCGGCGGCACCCAGTGGCCCTGGGCACGGGCCCTGTTCGCCCCGCTGTGGTCATTCCTGTGCTTCAGCGACCTGCGTGACATCGCCGTCAGCCGCCGCCGCGAACTGGCCTTCGCGCCGGGCCTGCTAGCGGCCGTGTACTTCCTGCTCAACCTGGGCGGACGCCTGCCGGGCGGCATGGGGCTGGTGTCGTTGTTGACCTTCGTGCCCATTCTGCCGATCAACAGCCTGCTGCGGCGGTACCACCGCGAGGAAGGCGTGGACATGCAGCGCATGGACCGCTTCGGGGTGTGGCACATCCTGTTGCTGCTGTTCGGGGCGGGGTTCCTGCTGCTGGTGCTGTTCGGGCTGTCACTGCCGGATACGGAGCGCTGAGGCAGGCACGGGCATAGCGCTGGATTGATGAGCCTGTTTCATTACCACCAGCGATCACGCCGGTTCATTTCCTGCCGTCGGGCGGTTCAAGATGGGCATCCCCCACCGATGCCGTTCCCGACGGCAGGAGCACCACCATGCAGACACGAGAACTGGGCAACAGCGGCCTGCGCGTTTCCGCGCTGGGCCTGGGGTGCATGGGCCTGAGCTTCGGCTACGGCCCGGCCACCGACACCGGTACCGCCACCGCCCTGCTGCACGCGGCCGTGGCACAGGGCGTGACCTTCTTCGATACCGCCGAGGTGTACGGTCCGTTCCGCAACGAGGAACTGCTCGGCCAGGCCTTGGCGCCGTATCGCGACCAGGTGGTGATCGCCACCAAATTCGGGTTCAAGGACGGCCACGCCGATGCCGGGCTGGACAGCCGCCCCGAACGCATCCGTGCGGTGGCCGAAGCCAGCCTGCAGCGGCTGCAGACCGACCGCATCGACCTGTTCTACCAGCACCGGGTGGACCCGAACGTGCCGATCGAAGACGTGGCCGGCACGGTCAAGGACCTGATCGCCGAAGGCAAGGTGAAGCACTTCGGGCTGTCCGAGGCCGGTGCCGATACCATCCGCCGCGCGCACGCGGTGCAGCCGGTGGCCGCCCTGCAGAGCGAGTACTCGCTGTGGTGGCGCGAACCGGAGCAGAGCGTGCTGCCGGTACTGGAGGAACTGGGCATCGGCTTTGTGCCGTTCAGTCCGCTCGGCAAGGGCTTCCTGACCGGCGCGATCAACGCCGACACCGCGTTCGCCGCCGACGACTTCCGCAACAGCGTGCCGCGCTTCGCCGCCGACGCGCGCCAGGCCAACCAGGTGCTGGTGGATCGGATCCGTGCGATTGCCGCCGGCAAGGGCGCAACGCCTGCACAGGTCGCGCTGGCCTGGCTGCTGGCGCGCAAGCCGTGGATCGTGCCGATTCCGGGCACCACCAAACTGCACCGCCTGCAGGAAAACCTCGGCGCCGTCGCGCTGCAGCTCAGCGCCGACGATCTGCAGCAGATCGGCGTGGCGCTGGACAGCATCGCCATCGTCGGCGACCGCTACAACGCCGCGCGACAGAAGCTGGTCGCGCGCTGATACCTGCAAGGCGCACGCACGACCAACGGTCGTGCGCTACCGGCCCCGTGATCGGCACGCCGATCACCCCGCCATCCCGGGGTGGGTACCGACCGTTGGTCGGTACGCCCCTCATCCCCGGATAAACGCCAGAAGATCCCGGTTGATCACCTCGGCATGCGTGGTGCACATGCCATGCGGATACCCCGGGTAGACCTTCAACGTGCCATGCCTGAGCAGTTTGATCGCAAGCTCCGCCGAATCGGCGATCGGCACGATCTGGTCGTCATCGCCATGCATCACCAGCACCGGCACATCGATCTTCTTCAGATCCTCGGTGAAGTCGGTTTCCGAAAACGCCTTGATGCAGTCGTAGTGCGCGTTGATCGCCCCCATCATCCCCTGGCGCCACCAGTTGTCGACCACCCCCTGCTGGACCGGCGCACCGTCGCGGTTGAACCCGTAAAACGGAATGGGCACCTCGCGGTAGAAGTTGGCGCGGCCTGCAGCCAGCTGCTGGCGGAAGCCGTCGAACACCGCTTTCGGCGTTCCGCCCGGGTTGCGCTCGCTCTGCACCATGATCGGCGGCACCGCGCCGATCAACACCGCCTTGGCCACCCGGCCAGGTTTCGCCTGGGCCACGTAGTGCGCCACTTCGCCGCCACCGGTGGAATGCCCCACGTGCACCGCATCGCGCAGGTCCAGGTGGTCGGCCAGCGCGTTGACGTCCGCCACGTAGGTGTCCATCTCGTGGCCGCCGCTGGTCTGCGAGGACCGGCCATGGCCACGGCGGTCGTGCGCGATGACCCGGTAGCCCTGCAGCAGGAAGAACTGCAGCTGGGTGTCCCAGTCATCGGCAGTGAGCGGCCAGCCGTGGTGGAACACGATGGGCTGGCCCTGGCCCCAGTCCTTGTAGAAGATCCGGGTGTTGTCGGCGGTGGTCAGGTAGGGCATGACGCGGACTCCTGCAAAGGACGAGGGGAGGGTGCGGAGGTGCCCTGGCATGCTGCGGCAGCGGGGTGTTCAGCGGGCATGAAAGCCCGTGTCGATTTCGCGCCCCCCGCCACGTCATACACAACGAGCCCCGCCATTCCGGCGGCGCGCCACTCCTGCGAGGCATCCGCCATGAGCGATACCCCCACCCTGAAAGGCCCGGCGTCGTACTTCCCGTCCATCGAAAAGACCTACGGCCAGCCGGTCGGCCACTGGCTGGCGCTGCTGGTGGCCCAAGGCGGGCTCAAGCACATGGAGCTGGTGGCCTTCCTGAAGACCGAGCACGGCCTGGGCCATGGCCACGCCAACGCGCTGGTGGCCCATCACCTGGCCGCTGCACGGGTCGGTTGAGCGCAGCGGCCCGCGCGACAGTGGCATGCTGTGCGGCCTTGCCGCCGACAGGAGTCACGCCGCGATGCCCCGCTTCACCGAACTACGCGTGGAATCCAGCCCCGACGTCACCCGCGCCGGGCGCGTGCTCGACGGCGTTCCGTTTCGCGCGGACGCCTACCATGTCGCCGCGCTCTTCATGGCGGCGTTGCCGCGCGACTACGTACTCGATGGCGCCAGCCTGCTGACCCTGCAATGCGGTCCGCCCGGCGATGAACCACGCTACCAGCGCTTCCCAGGGGCCAGCGTGGTGTGCGTGGACCCGTTCGATTTCGCTGCCTACGCCGGCAGCGACCCCGCAACCCGCGAGCGCGCGGTACTGGCGTTGATCGAACAGCACGGGCTGGCGCTGGTCGACCGCGTGGGGGCCGATCCCGGCCCGTGGCGGGCGGCTGCCGCGGCGGTGCGCGCGCAGGGCTTCCAGCGCGAGGACGAGGTGGCACGGCTGGGGCGGGCGCTGCCCGGCCGGGCCGGTTGGGTCCGGGTCTACCGCGGCCTGGGGGCCGGGTTCGGCGAGCGTTGGCAGGCACGCGTGCTGGACCGTGGCGGGGCGCTCATCGCCTGCCACCCGATGCGCAGCCCGGCCGCGCTGGACCAGCGCGACTGGTTCAAGCGCTCGGCGTGGGAGCAGGGCGTGTTCGTGGTGCGCCAGCGCCTGGGCCAGGCGGTTTTCACCCTGGAGCCGCCGAGCGCCGCAGGCCCGGGCAGCAGCTGGATGGCTCTCTGAATCATTTCACCTGCAACTGTCACGCTGATCGTGTCTAATACCGCTCCCCACGCACAGCCCCCACCCCCATGTCCCTTGATTCCCATGGCCCCGCGCCGTGCGACGACGCTGACGGCCACCTGGTCACCGCTGGCCCGCTGACCCCGCCGCCGGACAGTGCCGGCACCGTCGCCGATGAAAAAGCGCTGCGCCATTCGGTGGCCGAGGACGTGCAGGGCATGATCCTGGCCACGCTGGTGGCCTCGCTGGGCCTGGCCATCTTCGCCAAGGGCGGGCTGATGATCGGCGGCATGGCCGGGCTGGCCTTCCTGGCGCACTACGCGTTCGACTGGAACTTCGGCCTGGTGTTCGTGCTGGTCAACCTGCCGTTCTACTGGGTGGCCGTGCGGCGGATGGGCTGGGAGTTCACCCTGAAGACGTTCGCGGCGGTCACCGCGTGCGGCGCGCTCACCGACCTGCTGCCGCGCTGGGCCGATTTCGCCCATATCGCCCCGCTGTATTCGGCCCTGGTGGGCGGCGCGCTGGCCGGCCTCGGTATCCTGTTCTACATCCGCCACCGCGCCAGCCTGGGCGGCATCGGCATCCTGGCGGTGTACCTGCAGCGCACCCGCGGCTGGAGCGCCGGCAAGGTGCAGATGTCCTTCGATACCCTGCTGATGTGCGTGGCGTTCTTCGTGCTGTCCCCGTCGCAGGTGATGTACTCGGCGATCGGTGCGGTGGTGCTCAGCCTGGTACTGATGTTCAACCACCGTCCGGGCCGTTACATGGGGGTGTAAATCCCCTGCATCACCCGGTAGGTGCCGAGCGTTGGCCGGCACGCAGGCGTTGCAGGCGCGCGTATACCGGGCAGTCCGGGCTGTGCGCGCCGGGCAGGTAGCCCAGGCTCATCAGGAACTCGCCGGTGATCTCGCCGCCGGTGAAACGGAACGTCTTCTTGAACAGCTTCACCCACGCCGCCTTGTCCTGCGGATGGTGTGCGTCCAGCCACGCCGCGAAACTGCCGTGGCTGGCGCGCAGCTGCTGGATCACCTGCGCGTTGTGCACCGCTGCGTGCACCTTGAGCCGGTTGCGGATGATGCCGGCATCGTTGAGCAGGCGCTCGATGTCGCGCTCGCCGTAAGCGGCCACGGTATCCACGTCGAAGCCGGAATAGGCCGCGCGGAAGCCCTCGCGCTTCTTCAGGATGGTTTCCCAGCTCAGGCCGGCCTGGTTGATTTCCAGCAGCAGCCGTTCGAACAGCTCGCGCTCGTCGCGCTGCGGGAAGCCGTATTCGTGGTCGTGGTAATGGCCGTGGACCGGGTGGCCGGGGGCGATGAGGCAGTAGCCGCTCATGGGCGTGATTCCTTGTAGGCGGTTTCGTCGATGGTCTGGGCCGGCCCGCCGTCGATGGACAGGCGGGGCCAGCGCGGTGCCTGCAGGTGCAGCTGGCCGTCGCGCAACGCGGTGTTGCCACGGGCGACCCCGCCGGTGCCGTCGCCCTCCGGGAAGGACACCGTGCCGACGTCGTGCCACCGGCCTGCGTCACGGGCATGCACCCGGCAGTAGGGGCGACGATGCGGCGACAGGTTGCACAGCAGCACCTCGTCCACGCCGTCGCTGTCCAGGTCGCGGCGCAGCACCACGCAGTCCTGGCCCACGTCCAGGCAGTCGCTGGGGGCCAGCGTGCGCGCCAGCACGGCCTGCCACCAGTCCGGGTCCGGCGTGGGCAGGCCCTTGGCGAGGGTCAGCTGGCGCTGCAGCGCGGGCAGGTCGGCAATGCCATCGTCGATGTCACCCAGTTGGTTGTCCCGGCCCCACCGCGTGTCGCGGGCCAGCGCGGAGGCGATCACGCCGGCGGCGCGTGCATCCTGGCTGAAACGCGGGTCGCGCTGCAGCGTCTTGAGCGCGTCCACGCCGTGGCGGCCGTAGGCGAAGCGCAGGGTAGTGGCCTGCTCGGCGTCGATCGCCGGTGCACCGGCCTGCACGCGCGCCAGCTGGCTGCCGGCACTGATCCGCAGCGGGTCGAGCAGCGGCGAGTTGGCCAGCACCGCGCTGCCCAGCACCGCCCAGCACATCCAGCGGTTCACCGGTTCAAGCCGCTGCAGCCAGTGCGCGCCCGGGCGCAGCACCGCCAGCGCATAGCCAAGCGCGTAGCCGCACACCAGCACGGCCACCAGCGCGCCCCAGAAACGTTCCGGGGTCCACCCGTACTGGGCGATGCGCAGCCCCATCGCGTACAGCGCCACGGCCGCGTACACCGGTAGCGCCAGCAGGGCGGCCTCGATCAAGCGGCGCAGCCAGGCCGGGTAGGGCGGCTGCTCGCTGTCGTGCTGGTAGACCGCGTTGACGAACACCACCAGCAGCAGTGACAGGGTGATCAGCAGGCTGGCCGCCGAGCGGGTGCGCCACAGCGGCTCGAGCCCGGTGAATGGCAGGCTGAGCACGAACAGCAGCGCAATGAAGGCCAACAGCGGCAACAGCCCACGGCCCACCGCGAACAGCACCGAACGCACCGTCTGGATGGCGCGGTGCTGGGTTCGCCCGATCAGCACGCCAAAGCCGAACAGCGTGCCGGTGGCCAGCGCGATGAAGGCATCGTCGCGGAACAGGGTGCGGAAGAAGCCGATATCCACCAGCTGGAACAGCGCTGCCCACAGCCACAGCAGCAGCCAGGTCAGGCCGGTGAAAGCCACCGCCAGTGCCAGCGTCAAGCCGTTCTGCCAGGCGTGTTCGAACAGGGCGGCGTAGGACGCGCGCCAGTGGCCGTGCTGCAGGCGGAACTGCCACCACGGCAGGCTGACAAACACCGCGATGGCCATGCTGACCGAGAACGGCCACAGCACGCCGCTCTGCTCCAGCCCCTTGGCGCCGCCACCGAGCGTCCAGCCGATGCCGCTGGCCAGGGCCAGCACCAGCACCGAGGCCAGCCCGGCATGCAGCCACAAGCGGCGATCACGCAGCTGCACCAGCGTCAGGGCGACGGCGGTGGGCACGCTCAGCACCCAGGCATACCAGCACACGCGGTTGCCGAGAGCATGGAAGGGCCAACTGTCGGCGGCTTCCTGTGCGGCGTACAGCATCAGCCCCTGCAGCAACGCGATCAGCACGATGGCGCTGCGCGACGCAGTGGGGAGTGCAGGGCTGGCGGTCATGCGGTGCGATCCTTCCTGGAAGGCCTGCATCCTAGCAGCGCTCACGCCCGTGTCCCGGGCCCAGCGGGTAGAATGGGCCCATGTCCGAGCTCTCCACCTCCCTCGCCCATCACCTGCTGGTCGCGCTGCCGTCGCTGACCGATCCCACCTTCGCGCGCAGCGTGGCGCTGATCTGTCAGCACGACGACAACGGTGCCATGGGCGTGCTGGTCAACCAGCCGTCCGAGTACACCCTGGGCGACGTGCTGGCGCAGATGGAAATCACCACCGACAGCCCCGACCTGCGTGGCCAGATCGTGCTCAACGGCGGCCCGGTGCATCCCGAGCGCGGCTTTGTCATCCATGACGATGCGCGCAGCTGGGATTCCAGCCTGGCCGTCGGCGAGGGCGTGTACCTGACCACCTCGCGCGACATCCTCGAGGCGATGGCCCGCGGCGAAGGTCCACGCAACGCGCTGGTCACCCTCGGCTGCGCCGGCTGGAGCGAAGGCCAGCTGGAAAGCGAGCTGGGTGAAAACAGCTGGCTGACCGTGCCGGCCGATACCGAACTGCTGTTCAGCACGCCGTTCGAACAGCGCTGGCAGGGCGCCGCCTCGCGCATTGGCGTCGACCTGTTCCTGCTGACCGATTACAGCGGCCATGTCTGAGTCCACCCCGCCGCCGCCCGCTGCAGGCGCCCCCGGCACCATCCGACGCGATGGCACCGTGCTGGGCTTCGACGTCGGCTCGCGCCGCATCGGCGTGGCCATCGGCAGTTCGTTCGGCACCCATGCACGCGCGATCGCGGTGGTGGATGTGCACGGCAACGGCCCGGACTGGGCCGCGGTGGAGCGCCTGATCAAAGAATGGCGGCCTGACGGCCTGGTGGTGGGCGACCCGCTCACCCTGGACGGCCAGGACCAGCCCAACCGCAAGCGTGCGCAGGGCTTTGCCCGCCAGCTGCGGGAGCGTTTCAAGCTGCCGGTGGTGCTGGTCGACGAGCGCTCCAGCTCGGTCGAAGCGGCCCGCCGGTTTGCCGTCGAACGTGCCGAAGGCCGCAAGCGTCGCCGCGATGCCGCCACCCTCGATGCCGTGGCCGCCGCGGTCATCATCGAGCGCTGGTTGTCCTGCCCGGACGATGCCACCCCCGTTTCCTGACTCACAGACTCCCGCCCATGACCGCTTCGCAACTTGATTCCGATGGACGCCTGCGCCACCTGCTGACCCTGGAAGGTCTGCCCCGTCAAACCCTGTTGCAGCTGCTCGACCGTGCCGGCCAGATCCGCGATGCGGCAGTGGGCCGGGTGGGCAACAAGCGCCACGTGCTGGGCGGCGCGGCGGTATGCACGCTGTTCTTCGAACCCTCCACGCGCACGCGCAGCTCGTTCCAGCTGGCCGCGCAGCGGCTGGGCGCGGACGTGCTGAATTTCGACGCGTCCACCTCGTCCACGCGCAAGGGCGAAACCGCCTGCGACACGCTGAAGAACCTGGAAGCGATGGGCGTGCGCGGCTTCGTGGTGCGCCACCCCGACGACGGCGCCGTGGCGGCCCTGGCGGCGGCCGCAGGCGAGGGCACCGCGCTGGTCAATGCCGGTGACGGCCGCAGCTCGCACCCGACCCAGGGCCTGCTGGACATGCTGACCCTGCGCCAGGCCAAGGGCAGCGATTTTTCCAAGATGAAGGTGGTGATCGTCGGCGACGTGAAGCACTCGCGCGTGGCCCGCACCGACCTGCACGCGCTGCGTACGCTGGGCGTGGGCGAGATCCGTGTGTGCGGCCCGCAGTCGCTGCTGCCGGACGATGACACCCTGAAGGGCTGCATCGTCGGCCAGGATTTCGACGCCATGCTGGAAGGCGTGGATGCGCTGATGATGCTGCGCCTGCAGCGCGAGCGCATGGAAGAGGGCCTGGTGCCGTCGATCGAGCAGTACCACACGCAGTACGGGCTGGATGCCGCGCGCCTCAAGCGCGCCGGCACCGATGCCGCCGTGCTGCACCCGGGCCCGATCAACCGCGGCGTGGAAGTCACCGACGAAGTGGCCGACGGCCCGCAGTCGTGGGTACTGCGCCAGGTCGCGAACGGCGTCGCCGTCCGCATGGCCGTGTTGGAAACGTTGCTGGGGTGAGGCGCGGAATGTGCCGCGTGCGGAGCATCCGGATACGACCGTGCCCGCCGCCGCCCCTCCAACCTCCCGCACCACGGTAGTGCCGGCCGCTGGCCGGCTCCCAGTCAACCACCCGCGCATGGGTAGTGCCGGCCGCTGGCCGGCTCCCCAGCCAACCACCCGCGCAGGGGTAGTGCCGGCCGCTGGCCGGCTCTGCATGAATCCAGCGGTATGAGGAGCCGGCCAGCGGCCGGCACTACCGGTGGGTCCATGCGAAGAGCCGGCCAGCGGCCGGCACTACCGGTGGGTCCATGCGAAGAGCCGGCCAGCGGCCGGCACTACCGGTGGGTCCATACGAAGAGCCGGCCAGCGGCCGGCATTGCCGGTGGGTCCATGCGAAGAGCCGGCCAGCGGCCGGCATTGCCGGTGGGTCCAGACGAGGAGCCGGCCAGCGGACGGCACTACCGGTGGGTCCAGACGAAGAGCCGGCCAGCGGCCGGCACTACCCGGTCCATAGGCTCCAGGCGTACGGGTAGTCCTCGATCTGCTCAGTCAGGCCTGCCCGGACCGGATTGCCCAGGATGTACATGGCATGGCGATGCAGCGAATCGTCCGACCGTACGGCGTGATTGTGATAGCCAGCCTGCCACAGCGCGCCACCGCGACCGAGTGCTCGGTTGATGGCCAGGGCACTCGATGATTTGAAACGGCGCGCGATACCTGCCAGCGGCTGGGTCCCGAGTTCCACCAGCCAATGCACGTGATCGGGCATCACGACCCAGACCAGTGACCGGGCGTAACCACGTTGGTCGATGTCGCGCAGGTGATGCATGGCGATGGCGGCCATGCCGGGATCATCAAACCAGCGGTGCCGGTTGTGGCACACCATCGTCAGGGTGTACGCCTGCCCGGGAAGCGAACAACGGCCGATGCGCAGTCGGGAAGAGCTCATGGGGCATCGTGATTCATCGCCCAGCGCAAGGGTGTCAGGCAAGCGCGCACGCGCCCGTGGTGCAACACCGCGGCAATGCAGGCCGCCGGCCGCAAACGGGTAGTGCCGGCCGCTGGCCGGCTCTGCATGAATCCAGCGGTATCGAGGAGCCGGCCAGCGGCCGGCACTACCCGGTTGGATTGCGAGGAGCCGGCCAGCGGCCGGCCCTACCCGGTTGGATTGCGAGGAGCCGGCCAGCGGCCGGCACTACCCGGTTGGATTGCGAGGAGCCGGCCAGCGGCCGGCACTACCCGGTTGGATTGTGAGGAGCCGGCCAGCGGCCGGCACTACCGGGTTGCGGGATCCAGGAACCCGGTATGCGGCGTTACGTTTACCGCTTCTGCGCCCACACCCACGCCCACATCGCGTCATCGGCATACGTGGCATCCCATGCATTGTGGTTGCCATCCGGGTACTCGGTGTAGCGCACGTCCTTGGCCCCGGCCTGCTCGAAGGCCGCCTTCAGCCGGCGGTCGTCTTCCGGCGGCACCACGTCGTCGCGTGCGCCATGGAACATCCAGATTGGGGTGTGTTTCAGGCGCTGGGCGATGGCCGCGTACGGGTCGGCCTCATGCGCCACATCTTCCACGAACAGGGTCGGGCGCACCGCGCGCGGGGCCAGTACCGCGCCGCACACCGGCACGATCGCGGCGAAGCGCTGCGGGCTGTCCAGCGCGATGTTCCAGCTGCCGTAGCCGCCCATCGACATGCCGGTGAGGTACTGGCGCTGCGGGTCGGCGTTGAACTCGGCCACGGTGGCATCCAGCGCGGCCAGCGCGACGCGGTTGTTGTCGCCGGACCACTCGCCGTCGCCCGGCACCTGGGGCAGCACCACCAGCGCGGGGAAGGTGTCGGCATGGCCGCGCAGGTAGGGCCCCAGCCCGGCCTCGGTCTGGGCCTGGTTGTCGTTGCCGCGTTCGCCCGAACCGTGCAGGAACAATACAACCGGCAGGCGATCGGCCTGTGCCCGTGCGCTGCGAGGCACGAAGACCTGGTAATACGCGGTACGTCCGTCAACCTTCACCGCGCGGGCTTCAAACCGGCCCACGTCCTCGCGGGTGGGCGCACACCCGGCCAGCGTCACCATCGCCATTGCCCACAGCAGCCACCCGGTGCGTCGTGCCATTGCCCATCCTCGACTGAAAGCGTTTTCAGTCTAGGCGCCCTGGCGCGCCGGGGCATCGTGCAGTGCATCAGTCCGGGCGCGGCGCGGCGGCCAGGATCTCCATCTGCTCGATCGCCTCGGGATGCCCGTCGGCGGCGGCCGCCTGTACCTGGGCCAGGGTGGGGTGGACCACCAGCAGGATCGGGTTTTCGCACTGCGGGCAGTCGAACTGCGCTTCGTCTTCGTGCAGCTCCATCGGCATCTGGCGCGCGCTGCCCTGCCATTCGCAGGCGGCACAGGTATACGTCGCGTCGCGCCAGCCGGGGACGAAGTAGTTGTCGAGGGTCACGGCCATGCGGGGTCCAGGGTCAGTGCAGCAGGATCAGGGTGGCCAGCCCAAGGAAGCTGAAGAAGCCCATCACGTCGGTGACCGCGGTCACCACCACGGTGCCGGCCACGGCCGGATCGACGTTCATGCGCTTGAGCATCAGCGGCAGCAGCACGCCGGCCAGCGCCGCGGCGCAGAAGTTGATGATCAACGCCAGGGTGATCACCAGCGACAGCAGGAAACTGTGGAACCACAGGAAGGCGATGATGCCCACCACCGTGCCGATCAGCGTGCCGTTGATCAGCGCCACGCGCGATTCCTTCCACAGCAGGATGCGTGCATTGCTCGGACCCACCTGGCCCAGCGCGATGCCGCGCACCATGAGGGTCAGCACCTGCACGGCGGCATTGCCGCCGACGCCGGCCACGATCGGCATCAGCACCGCCAGCGCCACCACCTTCTGCAGGGTCAGCTCGAACTGTCCGATCACGCTGGCGGCCAGGAACGCGGTGCACAGGTTGATGCCCAGCCAGACCACGCGGCCGCGCACGGCGCGCTTGATCGGCGAGAACAGGTCTTCCTCTTCGTCCAGACCGGCGGCGCCCAACGCCTGGTGCTCGGCCTGCGAACGGATGATGTCGACCACGTCATCGATGGTGATGCGGCCGAGCAGGATGTTGTTGTCGTCCACCACCGGCGCGGACACCCAGTCATGATCGGAGAACTGCCGGGCCACTTCCTCGGCGCCCTCGCCGACGTCGATGGCCGGCTGCTCGTCGTCGATCAGCCGGTTGATCGGGGTGTTGTCTTCGTGGGTGACCAGCGCGGCCAGCGACAGCCGGCCCAGGTACTGGTGGCGACGGCTGACCACGAACAGGTGATCGGTGTGGTCGGGCAGTTCGCCGCGCAGGCGCAGGTAGCGCAGCACCACGTCCACATTGACGTCGGCGCGCACGGTCACCACGTCCGGGTTCATCAGGCGGCCGGCGCTGTCCTCGGGGTAGGACAGCACCTGCTCGAGCCGCTCGCGGTTCTCGCGGTCCATCGACTTGAGCACTTCGTCGATGACCGTGTCGGGCAGGTCTTCGACCAGGTCGGCCAGGTCATCGATGTCCAGGTCTTCGACCGCGGCGATGATTTCGTCGGGGTCCATGTCGGCCAGCAGGCTTTCGCGCACTTCTTCGCCGACGTGGACCAGCACCTCGCCATCGTCTTCCGGGTCGACCAGGCCCCACACCACTTCGCGCTTGCCCGGCGGCAGCGATTCCAGCAGGTTGCCGATCTCGGCCGGCGCCAACGTGTTGACCAGCCGGCGCACCGGACCCAGTCGCCCGCTGTCCAGTGCATCGGACAACAGCCGCAGCTGGCGTGCCGTCTTGTCGTGGCGTACGGCTTCGGCCATGGGCAGCTCCTGCGGGAAAAGAAAAGGCCGCGATCCGGACAGGATGCGGCATGCGGGGTGGTCAGCGCGTCATTATCGCGTGCTTGTGTGTCAATCGGGTAGGCCGCCGACGGCGATGCGCGTGGGGCGCGCGCATTCAACGACGGTAGTGCCGGCCGCTGGCCGGCAACCACGCATGCCGATCCGAAGGTTCATGCGGAGCCGGCCAGCGGCCGGCACTACCGGGCTTTTTCGATCCAGCGTTCAATGCCGCGGCGGTCGCGCGCCTGCATCAGCTTCGGCGCCATCGCCTGCAGCACGGACAGGTCGCTGTCGCGGATCGCGCGGCGCACTTCCAGCAGCGTGCCCGGGTGCAGGCTGAACTCGGTGAGGCCCAGGGCCAGCAGCAGCGGGGTCATGCGCGGGTCGCCGGCGATCTCGCCGCACACCGCCACCGGGATGTCGTAGGCCTGGCCGGTGCGCAGGATATGCGCCAGCAGGCGCACCACCGCCGGATGCAACGGCGAGTACAGCTCGGTCACCGCTTCGTTGTTGCGGTCAGCCGCCAGCAGGTACTGCACCAGGTCGTTGGTGCCGATCGACAGGAAGTCGACCAGGTCGATGAAGCTCTCCAGTGCGATCGCCGCGGCGGGCACTTCGATCATCGCGCCGAAGGGAATGTGCTCGGCCACCTCATGGCCTTCGGCGCGCAGCAGCTCGGCCTGCTTGGCCAGGCGCCGGCGGACCGCAAGGATTTCCTCGCGGGTGCTGACCATCGGAATCAGGATGCGCAGCTTGCCGTAGGCCGAGGCACGCAGGATCGCGCGCAACTGGGTGTCGGCCACTTTGGGCCGGGCCAGCGACAGGCGTACGCCACGCAGGCCCAGCGCCGGGTTTTCCTCGTTGCTCAGGGTCAGCCCGGTGCGGTCGGCCTTGTCCGCGCCCAGGTCCAGGGTACGGATGGTCACCGGCCGCCCGCTCATGCCGAGGGCGGCATCGCGGTAGGTTTCAAACTGTTCCTGCTCATCGGGCAGCTCGTTGCGCTGCAGGAACAGGAATTCGGTGCGGTACAGGCCCAGCCCGTGTGCACCCAGCGCATGGGCCTGGGTGACGTCTTCGCTGGATTCGGCGTTGGCCAGCAGCGCGATGTCGACGTTGTCGCGGGTGCGGGTCGGCTTGGTGCGCAGGCGGCCGAGTTCGCGCTGTTCGCGCGCGTGCTCGCGCAGGCGCACGCGGTAGTCGCGCAGGTCCGGGGCCTGCGGGTTGATGGTGACCGTGCCGTCGCTGCCATCCATGATCAGCACGTCGCCGTCGGCGACCTTCTGCAGCACGTTGGGGACGTTGACGATCAGCGGCAGGTGCAGGCTGCGGGCCAGGATCGCGCTGTGCGACAGCGCACTGCCGCCGGCGGTGACGATGCCGACCACGCCATGCGCCTGCAGCTGGGCCAGCTCGGACGGGGCGATGTTGTCGCAGACCAGTATTTCGCCGGCCATGCCTTTGACGTCCGGCGGGCGCTTCTGCAGGAAGGCATGGATGCGGCCGATCACATGGTCCAGGTCGTCCATGCGGCTCTTCAGGTAGGCATCGTCCATGCCGTCGAAGACCTTGGCCAGGCGGTCGCGCTGCACCCGCAGCGCATACCCGGCGCTGTAGGGGCCGCTGCGGATCAGCTCATCCAGCCCGAACAGCAGCTCCGGGTCGTCCAGCAGCAGTGCGTGCAGGTCGAGAAATTCGCCGACTTCCTTGTTCAGGGCACCCTGCAGGCGCTGGCGCAGGTCGTGCATTTCCGCACGCGCCGCGTCCACGGCCTGGTGCAGGCGCTGCAGTTCGGCCTCCACCTTGGCCGGGGGGATGCGCTGCTCGGCCACTTCCAGCGCGTGCGGCAGTCGCACCCGGGCGCGGCCGAGCGCATTGCCACGCGAGGCACCGTGCCCGGTCAACAGCAGCGCGCCGGACGCCGTCCGGCTGGCGGCGGTCGATCCCGGTCGCGACGGCTGCCCCGGCATGGTCAGTTGTCCTCGTCGAAGCGCCGCTCGAACAGGCCCACCACCGCGTCCATCGCGGCGGCTTCGTCTTCGCCGTCGATGCGCACGGTGACCGGGGTGCCCTGGCCGGCGGCCAGCAGCATGACGCCCATGATGCTCTTGGCGTTGATCTCACGGCCCTTGGCGGCCATGGTCACGTTGCAGCGGAAAGGGGCCAGCTCCTGCACCAGCTTTGCAGTGGCGCGGGCGTGCAGGCCCAGGCGGTTGGATACGGTGAGTTCACGTTCAAGCATCGTCGACAATCGCTCCATTGCGAGTGCCTGCCGCGGCAGTGGCAGGCAGTTGATCCAGTCCCTGTTCCGGATAATTCATCACCCGCAACAACATCGGCAGGCTAAGCGCCGAAACCCGGCGAGCCGGGGTGCCCAGACGAGCCAGTTGCCCGGCCAGATTGCTGGGGCTGGCGCCGTACAGGTCGGTCAGGATCAGCACGCCCTGGCCACTGTCCACCCGGCGCAAGGCGGCCGAGGCGAGTGGGAGCAGGACGTCCAGGTCTGCGTCGAACGGTACTTCGAAAGCTTCGGTCTTCAGCGGCAGGTGCCGCAGCAGCCGGGTCGCCACATCCAACAGGGACGTGCCGACGCCGGGGTGTGTTACGAGGAGAATGCCACAGGTCATCCCCGAACGTTAACAGGTCAACATGAATTGGGGGTAGGGGTAGCCCGCATGCGGGTTACCCCGGGTAGCACCCGACCGTTGGTCGGGTGACATTTCAAATGGCACCGAGGGCCGCAAAAAAAGCGCTTCCGCGCGCACGGCCCCCAATCCAACGACATTTCTGTGTTCCAAATCGGGTGCCCCGGCACGCCGTCAATCCAGTTCCCGGTGGAAGGTGGCCACTTCCGGCCAGCCCTGCTCACGGGCGTGGCGGGCCATGCGTTCGGCCAGGTACACCGAGCGGTGCTTGCCGCCGGTGCAGCCGAAGGCCACGGTGACATAGCTGCGGGTGTCGTTGCCCAGCCGCGGCAGCCAGGTATCCAGGAAGTCGATCAGCTGGCCGGCATAGCGCTGCACGTCGGGCTGGGCGTCCAGGTACTCGCGCACGGGGCGCTCGCGCCCGGACATCGGGCGCAGTTCGGGGTCCCAATGCGGGTTGGGCAGCACCCGGGCGTCGAACACGAAGTCGGCTTCGGCCGGCACGCCGCGCTTGTAGGCGAACGATTCAAACAGCAGCGACAGCTTGCTGCCATGGTTCAGCGCGAACTCGGTGACCACCTTGCGGCGCAACTGGTGCACGTTGAGGGTGGTGGTGTCGATCACCGCGTCGGCGGCGCGCCGCAGCGGGGCGGTCAGTTCGCGCTCGCGCGCGATCGCTTCGGGCAGCGACAGGCCCAGCTGGCTGAGCGGGTGGCGGCGACGGGTGTCGGCGTAGCGCTTGAGCAGGGTTTCGTCGGTGGCATCGAAGAACAGCAGCTGCGCGTCCAGGCCGGCCGCCAGCGCATCTTCGCGCCAGTGCGAGAGCTGGCTCAGGTCGCTCTGCCCGCGCACGTCGATGCCCACGGCCAGGCGGCGCGGTGCATCGGCATCATGGCCGGCCAGCAGGCTGCGCACGAAGTCCGGCAGCAGGTTGATCGGCAGGTTGTCCGAGCAGTAGTAATCGAGGTCTTCGAAGGTTTTCAGTGCGACCGTCTTGCCGGAACCAGACAGGCCACTGACGATGATCAGGGTGGCGGCGGTCGGGGCGGAGGCGGGGGTGTTCATGGCGTTCGGCGTTCCAACAGGTTGCTGTGGCGGGCGATGAACATCGCCGCAGGATCGATGCCCTTGGTGCGCAGGATGTGCAGCCGGGTGGCGGCTTCGGTCAGCACCGACAGGTTGCGCCCGGGCATCACCGGCAGGGTGATCAGCGGCACGTCCAGGTCCAGCACGTGGCGGGTGCCGGAATCGCCGGTCAGGCGCTCGTAACCATGCGGGGTGGGCTCGGTCATGGGCTTGGTCAGGTGCACGATCAGCCGAAGGTACTTGTTCTTCTTTACAGCGGTGTCACCGAACATCTCGCGGACGTTGAGCACGCCCAGGCCGCGCACTTCCAGCAGGTCCTGCAGCAGTTCCGGGCAGGTGCCGTCGAGCACGTCCGGGGCGATCTGGGTGAATTCCGGGGCGTCGTCGGCCACCAGCCGGTGCCCGCGGCTGAGCAGCTCCAGGGCCAGTTCGCTCTTGCCCGAGCCGGCTTCGCCGGTGATCAGCACGCCAATGGAGTAGATCTCCATGAACACGCCATGCAGGATCACCCGCGGCGCCAGTGTGCGCGCCAGGTGGTAGGACAGGTGGTTGAGCAGTTCGTGGCCGCGCTTGGGCGAGATCCACAGCGGGGTCTGCGATTCGTCGGCGGCTGCGCGCAGGTCTTCCGGGCAGGCCTGGTTGCGGGTGATCACCAGCGCCAGCGGGTGCGAATGCATGATCCGCTCGATGGTTTCCCAGCGCTGGCGCGAGTCCAGCGAGTCCAGCCAGGACAGCTCCTCGGTGCCCAGGATCTGCACCTTGTTGGGGTAGATCGCGTTGAGGTAGCCGGCCAGCGACGGCCGCCGCGAGACGGTGTTGCCCGCTTCCAGTTCGCGGCGCTCGCCCTGCTGCCCGGCCACCCAGCGCAGGGCCAGGCGGTCGCGCTGCTGTTCGAACAGCTCACGCGCGGTGATGCTGGTATTCATGCGGCACTCGCCGGCGGGGGAAATTCGATGACCTGGCGCAGTGCCTCGCCGTCGCGCGCTTCGCGCAGCGCCTGGCGGATGTCCGGCTCGGAAAACAACTCGGCCAGCTCTGACAGCAGCATCAGGTGTTGATGGGTGTAGTGGGCCGGGACGGCAATGGCGAACACCAGGTCCACCGGTTCGTCGCCGCCGAATTCGACCGGGCGTTCCAGTCGCAGCAGGGCGCCGCGCGGGCGCTCCAGCAACGGCGCGCGACCGTGTGGAATGGCGATGCCGTGGCCGATCGCCGTGCTGCCCAGCTGCTCGCGCTGGCACAAGTTCTGGTAGATCAGGTCGGCATTGGCTTCGCGGCAGGCCAGCAGCCGGGCGGCGGCATGCAGGACGCTGTCGCGATCGGCGGCCGGCAACACTTGCGTGCGCACGGCCGCCAGGAGATCAGTCAAGGGCATGTCAGGGGAAGAACGAGGACGTCAGTCGTCATTGTCGCCCACTGGCAGCGGCGCGTGCTGCTGTTTTTTCTCCTTGTGCTTGATCACAAGGCGGTCCAGCTTGTCGGCCAGGATATCGATCGCGGCATACATGGTCTGACCGCCAGCCTCGGCGTGCAGGGTCTGGCCGGGGACGTTGGCACTGGCATCGACGTGGTGTTCGTTCTTGCGCAGCTCCAGGGTGACCCGCACCTCGCAGTGCTGGTCGAAGTGCTTGCCCAGGCGCTGCAGCTTGGTTTCCACGTACTCGTGCAGGGCCGGGGTGACTTCTACGTCTTTGCCAAACGTCTCGATGCGCATCGGGTTTCTCCTTTGTTCGGATGAGCCAATGAACCTTTCCGCCGGGCGCGGTGCGTCAGGCGATTCGTACCCGTTCGTGCGAGGCGGAAATGTTCATGGCCTCACGATACTTCGCCACGGTGCGCCGCGCTACCGGTATTCCCGAGGTCTTGAGCAGGTCAGCCAGCTTGGCGTCAGAAAGCGGCTTGCGCGGGTTCTCGTCGTCGATCAGGCGCCGGATCATGGCCTGGATGGCAGTGCTGGACGCTTCGCCGCCACTGTCGGTGTCGATGCCCGAGGCGAAGAAGCTGCGCAGTGCCAGGGTGCCGCGCGGGGTACGCACGTACTTGCGCGCGATCGCCCGGGAAATGGTCGATTCGTGCAGGCCCAGTTCGGCCGCCACCTCGCGCAGGGTGAGCGGGCGCAGCGCCTGTTCGCCGAACTCCAGGAACGCGGCCTGCTGCTGCAGCAGGCTGCGCATTACCCGCAGCAGGGTTTCCCCGCGTGCCTCCAGGCCCTTGAGCAGCCAGCGCGCTTCCTGCAGGTGCGCGCGCAGGTAGCCGGCGTCGGCCTCGCCGCAGCGGCGGATCATCTGTTCGTAGCCGCGGTGGATGACCACCTTGGGCCCGGCATGGCTGGCCAGCGCCGCACGCCAGACCCCGTTCTGGCGCCAGACCACGCAGTCGGGCACGACGTAGCTGTCATGGGCCAGCTCGCCGATCTGGGTGCCCGGGCGCGGGTCCAGCGTGCGCAGCAGCTGCACGGCCACCTCCACCTCGGCCACCGGTTCCCGCAGTTCGTGCGCCAGCCCGGCCACGCCGCTGCGCGGCAGCCGCTCCAGCGGGCCATCGGCAATGCGCCGGGCCAAGGCCAGGCCCGGGGTGTCCGGGCACAGCACGTCCAGCTGCAGCCGCAGGCATTCGCCCAGCGTGCGCGCGCCGACCCCGATCGGGTCGAAGCGCTGGATCTGGTGCAGCACCGTGAGGATCTCGGCGTCATTGGCATGAATGGCCGGCAGCAGGGTCTCGGCAATGGCCGACAGCGGCTCGCGCAGGTAGCCGTCGTCCTCGAACGCGTCGATGAGTGCGGCGCCGATGCTGCGATCACGCGTGGACAGGTGCGACAGGTGCAGCTGCCAGAGCAGGTGGTCGACCAGGCTGTCGGTGTCGGCCACGCGCTCGGCGGCGCTGCCGTTGTCGTCATCGTCGAACGAGCCGCCGCTGTTGCCGCTGCTCCAGTCGCCTTCCCCCGGGGCCCAGTCTTCACTGGCCGAGGCCTGGTGCTCGCCGTCGCCGTGGGTGTCGGTCGGGGTGGGTGGGCGCTCGTCGTCGCTGGGCGCCACCTCCAGGGCGGGCTCGGCGTTCTCGGCCCAGTCCAGCAGGGGATTGGTTTCCACCGCTTCGGCGATTTCCAGCTCCAGCTCGGCGCTGGACATCTGCAACAGCTTGATCGCCTGACGCAGCTGCGGCGTCATGACCAGTTGTTGTCCCAGCGATGTCTGCAGCCGTGCTTTCATGCCTGTGCCGAACGAAGGGAAGGCGCCGCAGCGGCCGGGCGTCAGAGCTTGAAGGTGTCCCCAAGGTAGACGCGACGGACATCGGCGTTGGCCAGAATCGCCTCTGGTGCCCCCTGCGCCAGTACGCTGCCTTCGTTGAGGATATACGCGCGGTCGCAGATTCCCAAGGTTTCCCGCACATTGTGGTCGGTGATCAGCACCCCGATGCCACGCTGCTTGAGGTGGGTGACGATGCGCTGGATCTCGCCGACCGAGATCGGGTCCACGCCGGCGAAGGGTTCATCAAGCAGGATCAGGCGCGGCCGGGCGGCCAGCGCGCGGGCGATTTCGCAGCGCCGGCGTTCACCGCCGGACAGGCTGGCGCCCAGCTGGTCGGCCACGTGGCCGATCTGCAGCTCGTCCAGCAGCGAATTCAGCTCGGCCTCGCGGCCGGCCTTGTCCAGGTCCTCGCGCAGCTCCAGCACCAGGCGGATGTTGTCGGCCACGGTCAGCTTGCGGAATACGGACGGTTCCTGCGGCAGGTAACCCACGCCCTGCTTGGCCCGGGTGTACATCGGGTCGCCGGTGATGTCCTTGCCGTCCAGCACGATGCTGCCGGCGTCGGTTTCGACCAGGCCGACGATCATGTAGAAGCAGGTGGTCTTGCCGGCACCGTTGGGGCCCAGCAGGCCCACCACTTCACCGGCTTCCAGGGTCAGACCGAAGTCCTTGACCACTTCGCGCTGCTTGTAGCGCTTGCGCAGGCCTTTGGCGACGAGCATTACTTCTTGCTCCCGGCAGTGGGGACGGTGGTCTTGGCGGCCGGCGTGGCCGCAGCGGGCGCCGCAGTCTTGTTCTTGGGCGGAATCACGGTGCGCACGCGGGTACCGTCGCCGCCGCTGTTCATTTCGCCGGTGCGGGTGTTGTAGGTCATCTTCTGGCCGGCGTTGGTGCCGCGCGCGCTCTTGACGTGGTAGTTGCCGGTCATCACCAGCACTTCGCCCTTGATGTCGTAGTCGATGCGGTCGGCGCTGGCGTCCATCCAGCTGCCGTCATCGAGCTGCTGCTTGAGCTTGGCCTGCTTGCCGGTGAAGACCGCGCGCACCGCTTCGCCGTCCTTCATGTAGATCTCGGCGTCGGACGAGCGCAGGTCCAGCGTGCCCTGGGTGATCACCACGCCCTGGGACAGGGTGGTCTTGCCATCGCCGACCAGGGTGCCCGACTGGGCGCCGGCGTCGATGGTCATGTCCTGGTTGCGGTCGGTGGACTTCGCGCTGGTGAAGGTGGGCACCAGAAGACTGATCGCGCAGAGGGCTGCAAATGGGATCTTCATGAAAGGGTCTGTCCTGCCGGAGAAGGGGCGTGGCCGGAAGCCACGGGGTAAGGGGGCATTGGCCAGGCACGGGCCTGGCCGGCGGGTGGGGCGATGCAGCGGCGCCGGTCCAGGAGGACGTCGCCTGCGGGTGCACCGGCTCAGCGTTGGGGCGTGTAGCGGCCCTTGGACTGGCTCAGGAAATGGTAGGTCTTGTTCTTGGAATCCAGCTCGAACCCCACGCCGGACTGGGTCATGCCCGGGCGGGTCATGGTCACCAGCGCATCGGTCTTGGCCCGGTTTTCCTTGGGGAACACATCCAGGTGGTCGGTACGGAAGGTGGTGGGCGGCACGTTGGCCACCTTGGGGCTGTCGCCACTGACGTTGCCGGCGAGCTTGAGCTGGTCGCCCTTGGCGCTGACCCAGCCGGTGTCGCTGCGCAGTTCCCAGTGGTTGCCGTCCTGGTCGGGCAACAGGAACAGCGGGGTGGTGATGCTCATCGTTTCGTCGTTGCGCGACCGCTCCAGCAACGGCGCGCGCAGGGTGGTGGATTCCTTGCCCTGCTCATCCAGCGCGATGATCTGGAAGTCGTGCAGCACGTAATCCTTGCTGCCGTCGTCGGTGGCCTGCGCGGCCGGCTTGTCGCGGTGGCGCAGCAGCGACCAGCCGCTGAGCACGGCAGCCACCAGCAGGAGTCCCCCCAGGACGGTGCGCCAGTTCATGCGCCGAACCTCGCCAGTACCGCGTCCACGTGGCCCTGTGCGGCCAGCAGCACGTCGCACAGCTCGCGGGCGGCGCCACGGCCGCCATCGCTGCGGGTCTGCCAGTGCACGCGCTCGGCAATCCAGGGATGGGCATTGGCCGGTGCCACTGCCAGGCCTACCGCGCACAGCGGGGCGAGGTCGGGCAGGTCGTCGCCCATGAAGGCGACCTGGTCCAGCCCGATGCCGTGGGTGGCGCACAGCGCGCGTACGCTGGCCAGCTTGTCGCCCACCGCGATCTGGGTGTCGATGCCCAGGTCCGCGCCGCGCTTCTGTGCCGACAGGCTGTTGCGCGCGGTGATCAACACCGGGTGGATGCCGTGTTGCTGCAGCAGTTTCAGGCCAAGTCCGTCCTGCACGTAATACGCCTTGCTCTCGTTGCCGTCACGGTCGTAGTAAAGCCGACCATCGGTGAGCGTGCCGTCCACGTCGAAACAGGCCAGCCGGATGCGGCCGGCAACGGCATGCAGGTGGGACGGGAAACCGGGCAGCGGGGAATAGGGCATCGGCAGGGGGCAGGTGGTGGCTGAATGGAGGAAGGCAACTGTGGTTTAAACCACCCGCGCCCGCAACAGGTCATGAATGTTGAGCGCGCCGACCAGCTTTCCCTGGCCGTCCACCACCATCAGGCCGGTGATCTTGTGGGTCTCCATGAGCCGGGCGGCCTCGGCGGCCAACTGGTCGGCGCCGATGGTGCGCGGGTTGCGGGTCATCACCTCGGCGATCTTCGCGCTGCGCACGTCCAGCTCGGTGTCCAGCGCACGGCGCAGGTCGCCGTCGGTGAACAGGCCGATCAGGCGCTGGTCGGCGTCCACCACGGCGGTCATGCCCAGCCGCTTGCGGCTCATTTCCAGCAGGGCCTCGCTGAGGCTGGCATCGGCGTCCACCTGCGGCAGCTCCTCGCCGCTGTGCATCACATCGGTGATGTGCAGCAGCAGGCGGCGGCCCAGGCTGCCGGCGGGGTGCGAGCGGGCGAAGTCGTCGGCGGTGAAGCCGCGTGCGTCCAGCAGGGCCACGGCCAGCGCATCGCCCATGGCCAGCGAGGCGGTGGTGCTGGAGGTGGGGGCCAGCGCCAGCGGGCAGGCCTCGGCCGGCACGCTGACGTCCAGATGGACGTCGGCGGCCTGCGCCAGGCTGGACTGCGGGCGGCCGGTCATGGCGATCAGCCGGTTGCCCTGGCGCTTGAGCACCGGCAGCAGCATCAGCAGTTCGTCGGACTCGCCCGAGTAGGACAGGGCCAGCACCACGTCGTCTTCGGTGATCATGCCCAGGTCGCCGTGGCCGGCTTCACCGGGATGTACATAGAAGGCCGGGGTGCCGGTGGAGGCCAGGGTGGCGGCGATCTTGCGGGCCACGTGGCCGGACTTGCCCATGCCGGTGGCCACCACCCGGCCCTTGCCGTGCAGGACCAGCTGGCAGGCCTGGCTGAACGCATCGCCAAGCCGGTCGGCCACGGCGGCCAGGGCGTCGGCCTCGATCTGGAACACGCGGCGGCCGCTGGCGACCAGTGCCGCAGGGTCGGCCGGATGGGGGAGCAGGGGCGATACAGCCATGCGGGCGCCACGCGGAAGAGTAGAATGAGCGCTCATTTTATTAGGAAAGCCCGTTGGACGCCGAGACCATCCGCAATCTGATCGAAACCGGCCTGCCCGGCGCCCGCGCGGACGTGCAGGGCGACGATGGCGTTCACTTCGAGGCCACCGTGGTCTGCGACGCCTTTGCCGGCAAGCTGCCGCTGGCGCGCCACCGCATGGTCTATGCCACCCTGGGCGATCTGATGGGCGGGGCGATCCACGCGCTGGCGCTGAAGACGGTGACCCCGGGCGAAGCGGGTTAGTCCGCGGACCGATCAGATCAGCCGACCAATTAGATCAGCCGACCAACGGTCGGCTCTACCTCATTCAAAGTAGATTCCATGGCCAAGATTGTAGTGACCGGCGGCAAGCCGCTGCACGGTGAAGTGAACATTTCCGGCGCCAAGAACGCCGTCCTCCCCATCCTGTGCGCCACCCTGCTGGCCGACGCGCCGGTGGAAATCACCAACGTGCCGCACCTGCACGACGTGGTCACCACGGTGAAGCTGCTGGGCGAACTGGGGGCCAAGGTCACCATCGACCAGGGCACGCTGTCGCGCGGCAGCGCGATCGTGGTCGACCCGCGCCCGGTGAACCAGCACGTGGCCCCGTACGAGCTGGTGCGCACCATGCGCGCCTCGATCCTGGTGCTGGGCCCGCTGCTGGCCCGCTTCGGCGCGGCCGAAGTGTCGCTGCCCGGCGGCTGCGCCATCGGCTCGCGCCCGGTTGACCAGCACATCAAGGGCCTGCAGGCGCTGGGTGCGGAAATCACCGTCGAGAACGGCTTCATCAAGGCGCATGTCGCCACGCGCCTGAAGGGCGCGCACTTCACCTTCGACATGGTCAGCGTCACCGGCACCGAGAACGTGCTGATGGCCGCCGTGCTTGCCGAAGGCACCACCGTGCTGGACAACGCGGCGATGGAACCGGAAGTGACCGACCTGGCGCACTGCCTGATTGCACTCGGCGCGAAGATTGAAGGCCTGGGCACCGCCCGCCTGGTGATCGAAGGCGTGGAGAAGCTGTCCGGCGGGCGTCATGAAGTGCTGCCCGACCGCATCGAAACCGGCACCTTCCTGGTGGCCGCGGCGATGACCGGCGGCAAGGTCACGGTGAACCGCGCGCGTCCCAACACCATGGACGCGGTGCTGTCCAAGCTGGTGGAAGCCGGTGCGAAGATCGAGACCACCGAAGACAGCATCACCCTGGACATGGAAGGCAAGCGCCCGCGCGCGGTCAACCTGACCACCGCGCCGTACCCGGCGTTCCCGACCGACATGCAGGCGCAGTTCATGGCGCTCAACTGCGTGGCCGACGGCGTGGGCGTGATCAATGAAACGATCTTCGAAAACCGCTTCATGCACGTCAACGAACTGCTGCGCCTGGGTGCGGACATCCAGGTGGAAGGCCATACCGCGATCGTGCGCGGTGCCGAGCACCTGAGCGGTGCGCCGGTGATGGCCACCGACCTGCGCGCGTCGGCGTCGCTGATCCTGGCCGGTCTGATGGCCGACGGTGACACCACCATCGACCGCATCTACCACCTGGACCGTGGCTACGAGAACATCGAAGAGAAGCTGTCTTCGCTGGGCGCGACCATCCGGCGCGTGGCCGCATGATCCTGCGCGGCTCGTTCACCCGCCGCCGCAAGGCGCTGCTGGTGCTGATCCTGGTGGTGCTGGCGTGGCTGGGCTATGCCTGGTACGCCAACATCGCCATTACCCAGGGCATCGAGCAGCAGGACATGGACTGGAACGCCGACGGTACCGTCAGCCGCACCGAAGTGCTGCAGGCGTTCTATGCGGTGGGCGTGACCAATCAGCAGGAAGGCAACCGGCACTGCCGCACCTTCTACTGGCGCAGCAACGGCGAGCAGATCCGCGTGGACTGCAAGACGGTGTTCGGCGACGAGGCCAAGAAG